>PAPJ01000030.1 GCA_002709045.1 Planctomycetaceae bacterium
AACGACTTCCGGTTCTGGTTCCGGTTCATCAAATGAAGGCAGAGCTTCTGGTGGCGGAGCGGTCGGCTTGTTAGCTTGCACTCGGGCAAATGCTTCTGCCTGAGCTTCCAGATGAGTTCCTTCCGGACCGTACTTATCAATAAGCACTTTCACCTTTTCCGTAGGTTGCGCACCAACGCTTAGCCAATAAGCAATACGCTCGTTGTTAAGTTTTACGCGAGCATCTTTTTCGGACACCATTGGATCATAATATCCAAGACGCTCGATATCTTTGCCATCTCGTGGGCTATGACCATCCATTGCACAAACGCGATAGAAAGGTCGGTGAGTACGGCCCATTCGTTTCAGTCGAATTCGAACTGCCACGATTCCTCCTTTGGATTTTCTCTCTAAATGAAACAGTAACAGACTGTTTCTATTAAGTAATTAGTTTTGATATTTATTTATTCTCAAAGAACATCCGGGATCCGCTTGAATTTCCGGTAAATCACTCGTCCACTATCGTCGCCGTCGGCGCGCCTGTTTAAGTAACTTCTCTCGTTCTTTTCGATTATTTCGTTTGTCTTTTGAGGACAGTCTGGTTCCGGTGGATTTCTTGGTTTTCTGGACTCCTCCCATTGGATTGGTCATTGCACTATCGTGCAGTTCTCTCACCGCTTTAAGACGTTCCTTCATACCTTTTCCGGCCATTCCCTCCATCATCGGCTTCATCTGCTCGTACTGTTTGATGAGCTGAGTCACTTCATTTCCCTGTACTCCAGCTCCCTCTGCAATACGATTCCGACGACTTCCTGAAATCACCGATGGATCCCGTCGTTCCTCCAGCGTCATTGAATCAATGATGCCAACAGTACGTCGAATTCCTCCTTCGGTCTCGTCATCCTCGAGCAACTGGTTCATCTGAGCCATCGGGCCACCCAGCATGCCAAGCATTCGCTTTACTAAGCCGGGCTGAGCCATACTGGCAAGCTGCGTCTTGAAGTCATCCAGGGTGAACTGCCCTTTTTGGAGCTTTTCCTCGAGTTCCGCCTGCTGTTTTTCATCAACAACCTGTCGTGCCACATCCACGAGCCCGAGAATATCTCCCAGCCCCAGAATTCGGCCCGCCATCCCTTCCGGTCGGAAAGGTTCCAGCGAATCAAGGTGCTCACCCGTTCCGATGAACTTAATAGGTACACCAGTTACGGATTTCACTGACAGTAATGCTCCACCTCGAGCATCACCATCGAGTTTGGTCATGATCACACCGTCAAGTTCCAGGGCTTCATTAAATGCCTTGGCACTATTGACTGCATCCTGACCGGTCATGCCGTCCACCACCAGGAAAACCTGATGTGGCTGCACTTTGCGATCGATATTGATCAACTGCCCCATCAACTCTTCGTCGATAGCCAGACGACCTGCAGTATCCAGGATGACGACATTGGCGTCATTCGCTTTCGCCTGCTTTACTCCGTTCTGACAAACCTTTACCGGATCAGTTGAATCCACTTCCGAATAAACCGGAATGTCCAACTGTTCTCCCAACACGTGCAACTGTTGTACAGCTGCAGCACGCTGGAGGTCAGCCGCGACCAGCATCGGGTTACCACCGGATTCCCGGATCAGTCGAGCCAGCTTCCCGGTGGTCGTGGTTTTACCCGACCCCTGCAGACCACAAAGCATGATGATATTAACATCGTGATCTAAGGAAAGTGCTGAATCTTCTGTCCCAAGGATTTCGATCAGCTCATCACGTACGATTCCAATGACTTGTTCACTGGGATCGAGTGACAATAGTACTTTTTCCCCTAACGCCTTTTCCGTGACATTGTCCATAAAGGACTGAACCACGTCATAGCTAACATCCGCTTCAAGTAAAGACTGCTCCACCTGCTTCAGACCTTCTCGCATATTGGCTTCAGTTAAACGCCCTTTGCCACTAAGTGACTTGATGGCGTCCTGAAGGCCTTCCGAGAGTCTTTCAAACATGGATTAGTCCTATTACACCTGTACAGCGATCACAAAATCACTGACGGCGCCTGCAAATAACTGCAAACGCACCGCGTAAGTCCATAATCACACCACACGATGATGTAATCACTACCGTGCTAGGTGACTATAGGGGAAACTCGTATTCTACAATCGAGACTAAAACCTTGTAAATGAGCAGATTACGAAAAAAGCCGGCTTTCGCCGGCTTAACTCTTCTCGTTTTAATGAGCAATTAGAACTATTGCAGCTCACAAAAACCTTCTCCGATGCAGGACTTGTCGTCAACAATAATCCGATTGCATCAGAAATACTAATGTCCGAGAACGATCCGGGGATCTATTGGGGCTCAATAACCGGTTCTAATCCATCAAACTTCATGGTACCGACCTGTTTTGTCTCCAGATGAATCGTACGAATTAGGTGATTATTCGTATCGGCGACATAGAGTATATTACCAATTTTTGAGAGTCCCGATGGTTCGTCAAATTCACCCAGTCCTTCATCTGAAGTACCGGAATCACCTGAACCAGCCACCGTACGCGTCTCGCCAGTTTTGGCATCAACGACCTTAATCTTGTTATTATAAGTATCGGCGATATAAATCTTACCGGCATCATAATGTACTCCCAGCACATGTTGCAGCAGTACATCGTCCTTCTTTCCATCTTCATCACCAAAAGTAAACAAGCGATTTCCGGGTAAATCTGCTGTACCAACGACGGTCATAACGGGCTTGGTTTTATCCAATGGCACACCGCGAATGGAACTACCTTCACTATCAGCAACATAAATGTACTCGCCATCAGAAGTTAATCCTGAAGGTTGAGCAAAGGAACTAGCACCTAAGCCTAAAGGCTCTTTCGGAAGCAACGGCCCATCAATAATATCTTCCCGGGCATTTCCTGCATAAGGGCCTATTTTTGACTCATCGAGGGGCATCATCCAGATCTGATGAGGACCAGCCATGGCGATATACAAATTATCTTCATGAACCCAGAGAGCCCAGGGGCTGTTAATCGGCGTGTTCTTTGGCTGCCCAAACCATGGACCTGTCTGTTTCGTCTGGGTAATGCCCGGGAATGATTCCTGAAAACTGGCCTGACGACCTATCCCCGCAATCGTACTTACACTCTTAGCGGCCAGATCCACTTTACGAATCATGTGATTCTCAACATCTGCAACATAAAGTGTGTTTTCATGCAATGCCAAACCTTGCGGATGATCAAACGAGGCGGTGGCATAATCACCGTCTGTATGTCCAACCTGACCTGAGCCGATCACTTCTTTGACATTGCCTTGCGTGTCAGAAATAACAATCCGGTTATGACTGCTGTCAGTAATATATAGCAACTCATTAGACTGATCAGCCAGAACTTTGCCCGGATACTTCAACTCAGTAGGCTCTTCTTCATAAATTTCCAACTCAAACTCAATTGGAGTCTTATCAAGCAATTTGGCTTTGTCATAGTAAGGAATACAGTTCTTGAAAAATCCATCCAGAGCCTCAAATTCTATTTCACCACGATTGATTGCCACAAAGAATCCTTCCGGGTCAATTACAGTCAGCGTTGGCCAACTGTTTACACCAAAGGAATTCCAGAGAAAGTGGTCATGATCATTAACGACTGGATGACGAATATCATGACGAAGAATCGCATCGCGAATATTATCGGTATTCTTCTCTTCGTCGAATTTGGCTGAATGCACACCGATAACAACAATCTCATTCGGATATTTCTCTTCAAGCTTTTTGAGAACCGGGAGAATATGGTGGCAGTTAATACAGCAGTAAGTCCAAAAGTCAAGAACAACAAACTTACCCCGTAGTTTTTTCAACGTCAGCGGATCAGTATTAAGCCACTCTACCTTACCGGATTTCTTAGCAAATGGTTCACCGGGAATAGGAATACGACGGCTAAACGGGTTCTTAGCCTGCAATGCTACCGTTTGTAACGCGACTTCTGTGCCATCCACCTCGACCTGTTCAGCTACACTGACAACCAGGTCTTTCAACTCAGCCACCGATGAAGGCTGTTGTCTGGCTGTCGTTGATGAATCATCGCCGCATCCGGCAAAAACCAAGGTCACTAAACAACAACCCACTGCATTAAGAGTACGCAGACGCATCAAATTGATCCTCTATTTCAAATAAGTCAGCTCTAAACTTCTGCCGAGATAAATCCTTAGCTCGACAACAAACACCGAAATTACCTTCCGGTTCAGTCGTTCGATTATATCCCATTGGGTGAATCTAGACCAACTTCTACAGGTGAGACTATCCGGGTAACAAGGCATCAATTACAGACTTTTTTAGTACAGAATCGCTAAACATGCTAAATTAGTAATTATCAAATCTAAAATAAGTAATAGCTTACCTTTCCCCAATCACCCGCTGTCTTCATCGATGCAAACGCCACCGCCCAAATCTAATTGCAAATCAATACTTACCTGTCTGCTAGTTTTCCTTTTCTTTCAGGTATTTACCGGTACACTCGACGCTCAGGAGTGGGCAAAAAAAATGTTTGCGACGCTCGAGCATGATTTTGGTACTGTTGCCAAAGATTCGATGCAGGAATTCCGCTTTGAATTTACAAACCTTTACAAAGAAGAACTGCACATTTCTGCTGTTCGAGCCAGTTGTGGCTGTACGATTCCTACTGCCGAACAGGATATTGTAAAGACCTTTGAAAAAGGAACGATTCTGGCAACTTATAATACGAAAGCGTTTGCCGGAGCTCGAGGCGCGACGGTGACCGTTACTTTCGACAAGCCATACTTTGCTGAAGTGCAATTGCAGGTCAACGGCTTCATCCGAACCGATTTGGCTTTTTCACCTGCCAGTCTGGCCTTTGGTGAATTCTCATTAACTGACAAGCCAAGAATGGAATTCAATGTTTCTCACGCCGGCAATACTGACTGGATGATCACAGATGTCCGTAGCAAAAATGCTTACTATGAAGTTGAAATCATTGAACGCACTCAACTTGTCAATCAGGTCGGATACAAAATGGCCGTACAGCTTAAGGGCAACATTCCGGTCGGCTATCTGCAAGACGATCTGATCATTGTGACCAACGACGTCGCCAATCAGGAAATTAAGTTGCCGGTTTCCGGTAAAGTCTCCGCTCCGGTCACACTTAGCCCGTCCTCATTACTATTGGGGATTACAAGTCCTGAAACTGAAATCAACAAACGACTGATTCTGCGAGCGGATGAACCTTTCACTATTGAATCACTCACTTGTGACTATCCGGGCGTTACTTTCAGAACAGGTAGTGAAGCTAAAAAGATTCACATCGTACCGGTTACCTTCAACGCGGGACTATCTCCTCAAAAAATCCAGGCTACCATTACGGCCAAAGTAAATCTTAACGGTGAAATCATCCTCAAATGTCCGCTTAGTGCTACTGTGGAATAAGCGCCCGACAAGTATCAAAACACCCCTGCCATCTTAGGCAGTATTACCCGGGGATACCGCGTTCCAATTCTCTCATCACAGCCAAGACTCTGTGTTCCTGCCACGGAAGACCGGAAACCTGCACACCGAGCGGTAATCCGGCACTATCGGTTTCCGTTGAAATCGCTTTCTTTACGACTCCATCGCGACTCGTTTCACGATCACTCTCTTCATCATCCTGTACTACCGACCAGGGAATCATACCTCCCGGACCGCCAACAAGATTCTGTAACATGGCATGGCTTCCTGCCGGCAGCAAATCAATGCCGTCGTCGTGGCACATCGCAGGTAAGGCAAAACAGGGGCTTAGGATCACGTCCAATTTTTGTTTTTCAAATGCCCGAATAAACTTGCGTCTATATTGATTGATCGCATCGATCAATAGCCAGTAATGTTTCGCACTTAGTCCACGACCTGCTCCCACCATCACTGCCTGATAATTTTGTCCGCAGAGTTTCAGCAGTCCCGCAATCGTCGAACGAAACCATCCGGGAATTCGTGTCGCCAGTATCAGTTTTCTAAATGAACTATGTAGGCGACTACCTCTTAAAACATATCGCGCCTGAAAACCACCGTCCGCTGACATTGCTGCCACGTATAGACGGAACATCATTTCAGCAGCAGGGATTTCAAAAGTCTCAACGATAGCTCCTTGGGTTTCCAAATAATCCGCTGCTTCCCGAATTGATCTCTGAATTCCGGGTGAAGGCTTAAAAAAACCGTCATCTTCTACTATTCCAATCCGCATCCCCGCAACTGAATCAGGTATTTCCTGCAAAGCGACCGGTGATTGTTCGAGTGAATTAACCTCCTTAAGCTCTCCGATCATCACTTTGAGCATACATTCCAGATCTGCCACACAATGCCCCATCGGTCCAGGTTGGGCGAGCATTGCTTCCATCCCGCGAAAATTTCCTCGGGAACCGCGACGGGTAAGCAACCCGTTGGTCGGTTTCAGCGAAAAGATCCCTGTGAAATGAGCCGGGACTCTCAGACTCCCCCCGAGGTCATTTCCTAAACCAAGATAAGATCCACCGGCTGCCAGGATCGCAGCCTCGCCTCCCGAACTACCTCCGGGCGTGCGTTCCAGATTCCACGGATTGAGCGTACGGCCATAAACCGGATTGACACATTCATGCCACAACATCATCTGCGGAATATTCGTTTTTCCGAGGACAACAGCTCCGGCATCTTTAAGCCGTTGCACCATGATTCCGTCCTCTTCTGATTGGCGATTCGTTAATCCATCAACCCCCAGGCAACAATCGGTGTCGGCAACAAAAAAACATTCCTTGACTGTGACCGGAACACCATGCAAAGGCCCAAGATATTTGCCCTGTTCTGCTAATTCATCTAGCCGTCTGGCAGCTTCCAACGCCTGCTCGAACAAAGGAATCACTACGGCATTAATTTGAGGATCAACTTCTTTAATTCGGTCGATACATTGCTGAGTCAGCGTAAGCGAAGTCGTCTCACCATGTCGAATCATTTCTGCAGCTTTAACTGCGCTGCGCAAATTTTTTTCAACAAGCGATGCGGGATTAATCATATGCAATGAGACCGTTTCCGGAGTGCTATTTTTCAGTTACTTAGAAGAACTATCTAAGGGAACCATGGCACCAAAAATAATAACCAGTTCTTCCGTTCCAAGATAGTTTTTGACGTCCCGTCGTGGACGTCGAATGAGACTTCCCAATACAAGGCTGGAAACATCTTCCTGAATGGGCTTCGCAATTTCCGGTGAGTACAGCAACGGCAATTCAAGCTGGGTACCATCAACCTGCAACGTTAATCGCTGGTACCCACTAATCATTTCTTGCTCGCCCAAACTACGTGCAGTAAACAACACTCCTTCACGAGCACTGAGGCGGGTATTCAAACCCTTTTCAAATTCAAGATTTATCAGTTTCATAATCTCCTGACGACCGGACAGTTCTTCGAAAAACGAGTATGCGCGGGAAACACCTTGAAAACTCTCGCTCATATCTGGGTCCTGATAGGTAATACCGGACGCCAACTGCCCCAGTGAAAGAAAGAGTTCCTTACCCTCAACCTGACGCAGATTAGCACTTACGTCTTGCTCCAGTTCGTCCCATTGTTTCAGACTATCCTCTGCCTGTGCAAACATATTGTCGATCACTACTGTTTGAAATACAAACGAATCGCGAATGTAATCAGTAGGCGACAAAGGTGCTGGTTCTGGCGTTTTTGCTTGAGCGGCAATTTCATCAATCGTCGGGTTCTGACTATTATCAGACTCCACTGTGCCGGTAAAGGGATTCCCGGAATCGGTTCCTCGACCCATTTGCACTTGATCCATCGGGCCAACATTAAACCCTTTGGCTCCCAGCAACGGATTAGTCAGTGGGCGATGTTCATCTTCTTCAGCCGATTCACCCTTTGTGTTTTCTACTTCAGAACGAATTTTATTTAGTGACTCAGGCACAACAGAACGCAAGAAACTGAGCGTTTCCTGTTCGTAAATCTGCTCACCAAAACCTAACGGATCACGTGGTTGCTCTGGCAAATGCCACAGCACCAACTGAGCAAGTGGCAAGGCCAAAGCTCCACCCATAACCACCTGAATGATTGTCTTAACCGGAGAGCCACTTGACGCACGTTGGCCCGCCGAACGATCTACAATTGACCGGGAAGGGGCAGCTTCCTCATCAAATGCAAAGGCTGCATGACTTTGGCTGTTTTCCACTGCAGGTGCCATTTTAAATTCGGACTCATCATCAGCCTGCGGATCGGACAACACTTTTAATTCCGGAGGCAATGATTCCTTGATCACCGACAGTTCATACTCAGCGTCACACAAGGGGCACTGCACTATGGCTTGTTCACTAGCCGGCGGAACGGAAACTTCTTCCTGACACTGCGGACATTTGGCAATTGCCATATAGGGTCTCCCTAATCCTTAGAGGATCAATCTCATCTTCTCTATTAACTGAACCTAATTCTATGCCATCAACAAGATACAGGCCAATGAAAGATTAAATTCCATAAAGAGGTTCCAGCTTAGCCTTTAAGTGCTCCATCAAATACGTGTGGGTTAAAGGCTCACCGGTGACGACTGCCACAAGTTCGGCAGGTGAAACATTACGACCTCGTTGATGAATCTTTTCTCCGACCCAGCGTTTCAATTCCAAAAACTCACCCCGTCGAAAGAGACTATCCAAACCGCCAAGTTCTTTATCGGCCTGTTGATAAAATTGAGCCGCATAGAGGTTGCCCAGCGAATAGGTTGGGAAATATCCAACCAGTCCTGCACTCCAGTGAACATCCTGCATTACACCGTCCGCATCGGTCGGCGGCTGGATTCCCAAATACTGTTGATACTTGGTATTCCATGCTTCGGGCAGATCAGCCGGATAAATCTCTTCGTTGATCAATGCCTGTTCCAATTCAAACCGAATAATAATATGCAGATTGTAAGTAAGTTCATCGGCTTCAACACGAATTAAAGATGGCTCAACATGATTAATTGCAAAGAAGAAGTCATCCAGTGCGACATCGCTCAAACTTGAAAATTCCTGCTGTGCCTGAGCGTACCAGTAATCCCAAAATGGCCTGCCGCGTCCAACCTGATTTTCCCACATCCGCGATTGTGATTCGTGAATGCCTAAGGACAGATAATGCCCCGGCCCTAAACCATAATGCGATTTCCGCAGTCCCTGATCATAGATACCATGGCCAGCTTCATGCAGAATTCCAAAAAAAGCCATATTAAAGAAGTTACTGTCATAGCGAGTGGTAATACGGCAATCGTCCGGTCCGGCTTCCGTACAGAAGGGGTGATGTGTCACGTCCAGTCGGCCACGATCAAATTCAAAACCAATAGCCTTAGCAGCTTTTGAACCAAACCTTTCCTGAATATCCACAGGATAATTACGGGTAAGTATACTTCGGTCAGGAGATCTGCCACTGCCCTGAATGGATTCCAGCAGGGGAACTAAATCCTGGCGAAGAGCTTCCAGTGCTGCCCGCACGGTACTCGTCTTTTCACCCGGTTCATAATCATCCAATAATGCATCATAGCGACACTCGTCATACCCGATTGCATCTGCCTGTTCGCGTTTAAGAGAATAGACTGTTTCAAGGTATGGCAGAAACTTACTGAAGTCATTTTCGCGCCGCGCTTCAACCCAGGCATGTTGTCCGTCATTGGTTGCACGCGTTAATGCTTCAACGAGTGCTGCCGGTAACTTGGTTTGCTTATCATAATTACGTTGAGCTTCACGAATCACCGTGGCAGAATCGCTTTGAGCATCCGCCGTTAAATCGGTATCCTGTACCTCGGCCAGCCACTGACCGATACGGGGGTCTGTCTGTTTTTCATGGACCAGACGTGCTACATATGCCTGTTGTTCGGTTCGATACGCACTTCCTTCCTGAGGAAGCTTACAACGGGCATCCCAGTCCAGCAGCGACTCAATCGAATTCAACAAAGCAATTTCACGTGTATGTGCACATAGTTTTTCAAAAGCATCAGACATGTTTAAAATCCCATTTTGACTTGACTGGAAATGCACTAACAACCTTTGTGAGACGTTAGAATTTCGTTCCAGTGTATCGCAGTAACCACACTATTAAAATAACCATAGTCATACTGACTGCAGGGTTATTACCCCCTGAAAATCAAATCATAACCAATCAGGAACAAAGCCATATCTACAATGGCGTGACTAACCCAGACGGCCAGGAAATTTCCGGAGCGACCATACAACCAAGCCCAGTATCCACCGCCGAGAGCCACTGCGAATGAAAATAAATAAGCCAAAACAGAGGTTGGTCCAAAAAAGACCACCATCAAGACAACATGGTGAGCCATAAATCCGAGGCTGGAAATCAGAATAGCCTGTAAATCGGAAATCGTCCGTGTCAATCTTTTATAGACAAACCAGCGCCAATAGTACTCTTCCATTCCGGAGTGGATCAGTGAATAAAACGTGGCAAAAGCACCGTAAGCCCAGAGGCTATTCAGTCCGAAACCATCTACTTTCCCCGATACTTTATCTTGGAGATAAAAGTAGGATGCCGAACCTTTCAAAAAGCCATGGTACATGATCAAAGCAGCTGTCAGGATAAGAAGACCAAAACCAACCGCCTGCTTCATTGCAGGTTTCTTCCAGAGCGGCAGCTCAATCGATTCACGACAGATCAAAAACGCAAAAACGACCGGGAATAAAAACTGAATCAACTTCAAAACAGTGAAGACCGTGTTCTGACTAGCCGTATCCTGATCATTCATAAATACGAAGTAGAAGATCGTTAGCAGCAACGGATATATCATCGCGAACCACAGTGACACTGGAATACGATGGATCCTTGATGCCTGTTCCCGCTGGATCACAGGCAACTCTGAATCGCCGGTCATGTCAGACTCCAGCGTGTTTGACGCAGAATCGCTTTGGGACTACTCTTCATCTTTTCATACCAGACACTGAGGAAGTCACCTGCATCCAATTCGACGGTCGTAACATAGCCAAGATCATAGTTAGCGGCTTGGTCACTCAGCGTTATCGGTTCTGACCAGGTTTTTCCTTCGTCTTCACTTAACCGTGCCTGATTGCCCATCGAACCGCGACGGTATCCGTAGGACATCAATAGCCGCCCGTCCATTAAACGCAATAAGTGCGAGGGAAAACCCCAGACACCAATCGAGTGAGGAACACTCCAAGTTACTCCGCCATCGGTGGATTCAGTTTGCAGGGTTTCACCGGTATTTCTTGTATTGTGATTTCTGATATGAGCAATCAGTTTCCCACTCGGGGCTTCCACTGTATGTAACTCGTGATACAGTTCGGCATCGTCACCCTGCCTTGTCGGAATACGGGCCTGATGCTTCCATGATTTACCATCATCTTTGGAAATCGCCGAGCCAATATAAGCATCCTCTCGCCAAAGGTGCTTGCCGGCATACAGTTGATTTCCATTGGAAAGCTGAATTGGCCCGTGTGGGCTATTAAGGATACAGTCATAGGGTTTAGACCAGGTGATACCACCATCGGTCGAACGAATCATCCAGGTTCCCAGTGTCGCCTGTAACTCGGCACTACTGAGTCGTTGGTGAGCCGCTTGCCACCGTTTTATCCGTTCCGCTTCCCAGTTTCCTTGCTGCTGAGCTTTTTCAAGAATGGCAACATAGGCATTAGACGTAAATGTCGTAGCTAACAGTGTTCCTTGATCCGTCTCAAGAATTCCTGCATCCCGATCATCAACAGGGGTATCCAGAATAGTCTGAGGCAGAAGCCAGGACTTCCCCTGATCCTTACTACGATAAAACTGCACCGAACCAAACGGACAGACGTGTGATTCGCGTGTACCCGACGCAACCAGAACCAATTGGCCATTACTTCGTTTAGCCAGGGTTGGCCATCCGCTATAGTGTCCAACACTTACATCAATGACCTGCGGGGGCTCAATATCTGCAGATGGTGCCGCTTTAGTCGAGCGTGGTAAAGCAACCGTGGCGACCGATGCCATAGATAATTGGAGTGCCGTTCGGCGTTTCATAGCTATTGTCCTAAAACAGGATAAGAGTCGTCAGCACTACATCTTAGTGAAGTCGCCTTAAAAAGGTTATTTTTTTTGAATTCAAGGGTTCCAATTTATCAATTCTGCTAAAGAATTTCTAAGCGCAGGACGTTTAGACACTAAATTCACTGCTGTCTTGAATAAGCAGCATTTTGATTATTACTAATAGGTATTTTCCGGAGTCGAGAAAATGAATCTCAGACAACACGGAATCAGTAACTTAAACGTATACCACAACCTCGCACCTGCTGCGTTATACGAGCATGCTGTGCAGTTTGATAATGCGGAGATCACTTCATCCGGAGCGTTATGCAACCAATCCTACGAAAAAACGGGACGCAGTCCGCTCGATAAGCGTATCGTGGACAATCCCGAATCACGAGATGATGTATGGTGGGGACCGGTAAATATCCCGCTGAGTGAGAAGTCATATCAAACCAACCGCCTACGTGCCATCAAATTTCTGGATGCCTGTGAAAATCTCTACGTGGTAGACGGATTTGCTGGCTGGGATCCAAAACATCAACTTAAGATTCGCGTCATTTGTGCACGACCCTACCATGCATTATTCATGCATAACATGCTTATTCGTCCCACGACAGACGAACTGGTTGATTTTGGCCGACCGGACTATACTATTCTCAATGCCGGTAAATGTCCGGCCGATCCAACCGTTGCCGGAAATGAAAGCCCCACCAGCGTCGCATTAAACCTGGAAGCGAAAGAGTTAACAATACTCGGCACTCAGTACGCTGGTGAAATGAAAAAAGGCATCTTCACGATTATGCATCAGCTAATGCCCAAGGCTGGTATCCTATCGATGCATTGTAGTGCCAATCAAGGAAGTAACGGTGATGTGGCGCTCTTCTTTGGTCTCTCCGGAACAGGGAAAACAACACTGTCGGCCGATGCAACTCGGTCGCTTATCGGAGATGACGAACATTGCTGGACGGACGAGGGCGTCTTCAATATCGAGGGTGGATGCTATGCAAAAGTGATTGATTTAACAGTCGATTCCGAACCTGAAATCTTCAATGCGATCCGATTTGGCACCGTGCTGGAAAACACATTTGTAGAACCCGTAACTCGGGAAGTTGATTACACTGACACAAATCTAACACTAAACACTCGTGCTGCTTATCCCATTGACTTCATCGCCAATGCTGCCAATCCATGCGTCGGCGGACATCCCAACAACATTATCCTGCTGACCTGTGATGCTTTTGGCGTCCTGCCACCGGTTTCACGACTAACACCGGAACAAGCCAGCTACTACTTCCTTAATGGCTATACTGCCAAAGTTGCCGGCACTGAAATGGGCGTGAGCGAACCCGAAGCCACCTTCTCTACATGCTTCGGAGCAGCTTTCCTGATGCATCACCCGAACACTTACAGCCGCATGTTAGCTGAGAAAATGAAACGACATCAAACCAATGCCTGGCTCATTAATACCGGCTGGTCAGGAGGAGCCTTTGGTGAGGGAAAACGCATCAGTCTGCAGAATACCCGACAGATCATCAATGCCATCCATAATGGTATTTTGGCAAAGACTCCGACCAAACCGGAATCTTTTTTTGGATTGGAGATCCCTGTGACGGTACCTGCTTGCTCAGACTCGATTTTGATTCCGCGGATGACATGGAAGAATCCTGATCAATATGACGCAGCAGCTAAAGCACTGGCAGAAAGATTTCACTCCAATTTTTCTCAATACATCCATCACGTTGATCCTCAGGTTCTTCAGGCCGGACCAACCGTGGCACTGCGCAAAACAGGGTAAACCTCTGTTCACCCTGCACTTTCAATTCAAGCGTTCTAACTATGACCGGTCTGGCATTTAACATCCTCAAACTACGCCGGAATACATTTCTCGAATCGGTCGAGTATTTTGAACAGATCGCCTCAACCAATACTGCCGCACTCGACCGTCTACATTCAGTACCCGAGCTCGATAACGTTTTGGTACTAACTGCCGAGCAAACAGCTGGGCGAGGCCGAGGCAATCATCAGTGGTACGCAAGCAAAGGCGCGCTCACGTTCTCACTCATCCGTAACTTCTCTAAGCTCAGCGGAAATGATCTGGCAACACTTGCTCTGGTTACCGGCATCGGTGTTGCAAATGGCCTGCAGAAACTGACATCTTCACCGATCCAGCTAAAATGGCCCAATGATATTTTTGTCGCAGGTAAGAAGTTGGGAGGGATCCTCATTGAAACACATCAGGCGACCCCTCAAACGCCCGTAATCGGCATTGGCCTGAACATCAATAACCAGATTCAACAGCACGCCCCCAAGGACGTGGCAGCAGCAAGCATCTCTTTAATCGATCTAATCGGTACAACCAGTAATCTGACCGACGTGCTGATCGGTTTACTCAACCATTTAGACAACTTTTATAGGCAACTTAATGCAAAAACGACTGATATCCCGTCCCATTGGAATCCGCGCTGTATGTTAAAGGGTAGCAAGGTAGATTTCGTTCAGGGTAAGACGCGTTATCAGGGAAACTGTCACGGAGTGCAGGCTGATGGGGCATTATTACTGGAAATAGATGGCGAAATCAGGCCTTTTTATTCAGGCTCCATCACCCTCTAACAGAACGAAATTCGATCCTTACCCGTATTACAGGAACGTCTTTCAAAGACTGCTTAAATCCCTTTTACCGAATCAAATTCCAATCCGGTTTCGCCATGTCAGATACATCCGTGTCACCAAAAGCTCATCCTCTTAAAACCCCGGAACTCATTGCACTAATCTGCTTTGTCCTTTCCGGATTTGCAGCACTCGTCTATGAAATCAGCTGGATTCGTAAAGCAAGTGTGATTGTAGGGGGAACAACTTACGCGGTGAGTACGGTACTGGCGGTTTTCTTCGCCGGCCTGGCCATTGGTAATCACCTGTTTGGCAAACGCACCCGACGACAACGTACACCAATGAAATTGTACGGAAAACTCGAAATCGGCGTAGGCATTTTGTGTATCACTAGCGTCTTCATGCTTCCCGTCATCGATTCATTTTACACGTCCCTGTATGACTCTATCCAAGGTTCTATTCTGACGTCGCTGCTGGTAAGAGCCGGTCTGGTAAGTATCTGTTTACTTCCTCCAACAATTTTAATGGGAGCCACGTTACCACTTTTCTGTCGTCAGTTTGTCCGCCATCAGAATGGCGTTCTTAATTCGGTAAGTTGGCTATATGCACTAAACACACTGGGAGCAACCCTCGGGGCTGCACTCTGTGGGTTCCTGCTGCTACCAGCCGTGGGAATCAATACATCTATATTCCTTGCCGGTGGTATCAACATCGCGATTGGATTCGCTGTGCAAATGCTTCGTCTTCCGGAAACCGTGGCCGCTGAAGAGCGGGAATCAGATAAAGAGATTGCTCAGACCAATGAAAAATCAAGGGCCATGGGATGGGTCTTCGCCCTGGCAGGATTTGCTGCATTGGGAAATGAAGTTGTCTGGACACGATTCCTAACACTTCTGATAGACAACAATGTCTATACCTATACGCTGACGCTTACCGTGATCCTGCTGGGGATCGTGCTTGGTAGTCTATTCGCAACCAGCATCAAGCCTGACTTTAAACGCAACACATTTTTATTTGGTGTCTTACAGATTCTCAGCGGACTGCTGACATTTGCAATCATTATGGCACCGGCTGAAATTGTCTGGATTAACTTTATGGAAAGAATCGGCACCGGCTTGCTGAGTCAGCAACTGCTACTAATCGGGATGATAATGCTTGTTCCGTCGATCATGGTGGGAATGGCATTTCCACTTGGTATCCGCTTGGCCAACTCAAGTACGAGTGGAATCGGAGCTGATGTCGGACGTTTATCGGCACTGAATACTTTGGGAGGTATCTTTGGATCGTTGCTAATCGGCTTTCTGATACTTCCACGTCTGGGGCTGGAAAACGCCGTTGCCCTGACAAGTGCCTGCAGTGTGGCTGCCGGATTTCTGGTTTGGTCTAAACTGGAACAGGGACGAATTCTGGAAAACCGTGTCGCCTGGATCCTGATTGTTGCATTGGCTTTCGTAGGAATTCGAGTCTCCAGCAACAGTATATTCATTCAGCGCACTCGCATTCCTTTTGACATGTTAAGTCAGGGACGGCAAATCCCGACACTTGACGGAACAAATCTGGCTCTGATCGAAGGCGTCAATTCTTTTATCACGGTTGTTGAAAATAATGATCTGTTTGAATTACACATTGACAAGCAATGGCAAGGTAACTCGAAACGAACGCAGCAGTTCATGGCGGGACACATTCCATCACTGGTACATGGAAATCCCAAAAGTGTCTGTGTTGTTGGTCTGGGAACAGGCCAGACAGCTCAGCGATTTCTCATGCACGATATTGAAAAGCTGGATCTGGTGGAAATCGAAGCGGAACTCGAACCTTTACTGATTCGTTTCTTTAATGGTGACTGGTTAACCGAAGGCAGTATCGCTCGCGAAAACACTGACATCGAAGTGATTGTCGAAGACGGACGCAATTACCTCACACACACTGACAACAAATACGACATCATCTCGATTGAAGTTGGACAGGTTTTTCGCCCCGGAGTAACGAGTTTCTATACACACGAGTTCTATCATGGTGCCCGACAGCGACTCAACGAGGGAGGTGTACTTTCCCAATTTGTTCCTTTGGAATTTCTCGCCAAGCCTGAATTCCAGTCAGTCGTCGCTACCTTCCTCAAAACATTTCCCAATTCACAACTCTGGTATAACACTTCCGAGCTGCTATTGCTGGGAATTAACGGTGACGAAATAGCCACCTTTAGTCGTGAGGAAATCAGTCAGAAATTTAATGGTGAAGCAAGGCCACTGTTTATGGATGATTTGCGGTATCGCCATTGGGGAGGAACTGAACATCAACTTGCCAATCCTGAAATATTTTTATCTTGTTTTCTGGCCAATGGTCCCAACCTTAGAAATATGGTCACCACAACAGCGGGTGACGTCAGCATTCTCTATGATGATAAACCCCGTCTGGAGTACCGAACCAATGAATCACTCGACTTCCACCGGCCGGTTTTACAGACAATTAGCGACAACTTAACACCAATTCAAACGATCATCCCGGACCTATCTAACGCCTTAACGGGCAGATGTCAGGTAATACGGCAACACAATCTGGCGCATATCGAAGCCAAGGCATATAGCGACGCCTCAAAGATTAAATTCGCTTATGCACAGTATGATGATGCTGTTGCCTATCTCAAGCACGCTCTCACATTAAACCCGAACTATGCCGAAGCTAATTACGACTTAGCATTGATGCTACAGCGGATCTTCGCAATAAAAGTCGAATCTGGTGAAATCAAAGATCAAAGCGGGATGGACAAATATCTGAATGACGCTCGGGCATTTATGTTCCAAACCACAGAAATCGATAACGACAACTGGAAGGCACACTCAGCACTAGCTGATGTTTCCTTTGAGGAACGCAATATTCCCGCCTGTGTTTATCATCTGGAGCAATGTGTACGTGTGACAATGGGGGCACCGGTGGGACAGGACATCCTCAACTCGCACCCGGACAACCTTGAATCATTGATTTTCCTGGCAACGATCTATGCCATGTCGCCAGACTCTCAACTGCAGAATCCGGAAAAGGCACTTCAGCTTGTCGAAGCCGGAATTCAGGCCGTGGATGTTTCTGTAATCCAGAAGGCTCAGTTAGTTTCGACTCAGGCCGCCGCTCAGGCGATGCTTGGTGAATTCAACACCGCCCAGCAACTGATTAACAGTGCGACCAATATGATTGATAATTTTGTCAAAGAAGTCGCAATGCTACAGGGCATCAGTCCTGCCGAAGCTGGAAGAGGCTATGAAGAATTCATGACCGATCTGACTCTACGATTAGGCTATTACGCTGAAGGCAAGTTGTACTTCAACAGTAGTATGGCTCTGCCACGTCAGGTTCCGGCCACTGAGAATCCTTTGGACCTAAACAACCTGCAGGTACCGGTGCTACCGGGCGGTGAGAACCTGAACAGTCAACCAGGGACGGAAACAAAATAATCCTCACGGTCTGTTATTGTTCAAGTTGTTTAATACGACCTCCCTCACTGACAATCGCCGGAGCCTGCGGGTCATCATCGATGAGGTCATTATTTCTAAGCTTCGTCTCGCTAAATCCTTCAGTTCGTACCTGCGCTTTTCCATTGTTGCCGACAAGACAGGCCTCGATCATCACACGTGACGCTCCGCCTACACTAATCCCACTGCGACCATTACCTCGGACTGTTAACCCTAACATTGTTGCTCCGAAAACATTGTCGTGAGCATTGATACCGTCCAGTTGGAATCCCTGAACAATGAAACCCTGAATCGTGACATTGCGGCAGTTAACCAGGGTGATACCAACCCGACGCGTGTTATAGGTAAGATCATATTCACGAGGCAACTTCGTTTCATTAATGCAAAAGTAAATGCGACGATTAAACAGACACCATTGATTCTCTGCTAACTCCGGTAAGTCGCTTGAACCATCCTCAAGCAACACGCGTTCAGCAGGTTTATTATCCAGATAAAGAATGCTGTAGGGAGAAGGCGCAGGTGTGCTATAGATATTACCCGAGAGCAGTTCCCAATTGTCTTCAGGTACATTAGTACGACCATCAAGGACAACTCCATCACCTACGATTTTGAAGCTTTTGCCGATAAGCCCGCTATTGCTACCACCCTGCAGCGAAATGCTTTCCCGATAAGGCTCAGATGTCTTAGCCACATGGATCGTATCACCTTTGCCCGCAAGTCGAATTGCTCGTGAGATGGTACGAACCGGACCACTTTTACCACCATTACCAGTAGCTGCCTGACCATCCTGGTTATCACTTCCTCCAACATTATTGACGAATAGGTCTTTAGCTTCTGTAGTTGAAGCAAGAAACAGTGTCAGGCAAAGACAACTAACGAGAAAAAGCACTTTGTGTAACCGGATTGTTCTGTTATCTATCATTTCCACGGATTTCCGAGATGCTAAAAACAACTTCAATACGGAATTGTGCGAAAAACATGGGCCTAAGAGAAGACCAATCACAAGAGCTGACAAAGCACAGCTTATGCAGCTTTGAAAATCTAGGCTGCGTTTTCCTCAGGCTCTAACTCTGCAATCTCTTTTTTGCTATTGAGATAGTAAATCACCCCAATCAGAGCGATGATAATTGTCACCAACCGGAAACCCAAAGCCACCGCCAGCCCGTGCCCTTCACTATATCCACCTTCAACATACATTCTGGAGAACATCACCTCAAACGCACCGATGCCGCCTGGCAGAGGTACCGAAGCAGCAAGATTCGACATCGGTGAGATGACCAGATGTTGTACAAAGTTTGGATGTACCACGCTTAGGCCCATCGCGATCACGAAAACGCTTAAAGCAAATAAACAATGCACCAGAGTAGTCATTAGGGTAAGGGCAATTAATAACAGCGGTTGGCTACGGTATGTGTAGATGGCAAACGTTAGTTTTTTAAGCGTGCCGCCAACTCTTGGAACCTGCGCCAACTTGCTTTGAATGGCATTACCGGTAAGAGCTGGAATGAAGATCAGTAGCAGTCCGGCGATTGCTCCGGCAATGGAAATCGCAAGTGAGACTTCAGCAATATTCTGTAGAGCCACAGCAGTCTCATCGGTACCGTCTGCAGCCTGAACTCCGGCGAACGAAGCGATGGCACAAACCACAGTTAACGCGTACAGTCCCATCACTCGGTCAAGCAAAACCGACGAAACAACCTCGGGCTTTTTTTCAGGGCGTTCACGGGAAATAAAAATCGCTTTAATCGCATCTCCACCGACAACTCCCAGTGACAGAAAATTCGAAAAGTAACCAATAAATCCCAAACGAAAAGAATCCTTCAATTTGAATTCAATATCGAGGGCACGCACGAGGAAAAACCAGCGAACAAAGGTGAGTGATAAGCCAGCCAACGCGATGACAAGTGCAAGTAGTAAATAAATGACATTCCAGCTGTCACGATTCTCCCATACCGACTTAAAACTCTCAGAATCTTTCCCTGTCAAAACCTGGTAAATGAGAAAGGCAACGATCCCCAGAGCAATCGAGTATTTGGCTACTGCTACCATTGTTTTCTTGTTCACAGGCATAACCATTTTCTAAGTCAAATGGGATCAAATAGAGGTGGTTGACAGGTGAGACCACCATAGTTAGTTTCAAATATTCATACACCTGTTTGGATGTTTCGGCATTCTACCCATGTGTAGTTTATTCAAACGGGGGATTAGCTCAGTTGGGAGAGCGTTTGGCTGGCAGCCAAAAGGTCAGGGGTTCGAGTCCCCTATCCTCCACTTTGTCAAAAAACGCCCGTGTTATGCATAAAAAGCTGCTCGGGCTTTTTTCGTAGGCTCCCTCTGAGCTGGTTTCATTTACATCGGTCCTTCAGAATTTAGATTGTGCTGCACTTCAAAATCAGGCTACAATCACGACTTAGAAAAAATACCTTTCAAAAAAATACCTTTCAAAAGCTCCGGAGTCCAACGATGCGTAAATTTGTCCTGCTCTGCATCATGATGTTTTTACAATTCTTTATCTGGGGAGCATGGTATGTAACCGCACCTAACTTCCTTGAAACTATCGGATTTAAGGCTGGCGATCTGGGATGGACTTATGCCGTTGGGCCAATTGCGGGAATCATCGCCCCACTCTTTGTGGGTATGATTGCTGACCGTTTTATGGCGGCACAAAAAGTACTTGGCTTGCTCCATTTACTGGGAGCCGCTCTCATGTACTATGCGACCATGCAAATGGGAGAGGGTTCCCCAGATACTATCAACGTAATCTTTTTCTTCTACATGTTGACGTATTATCCCACCTTGGCTTTATCTAATACCGTCGCAATGAAGAACATGAACGATTCAGAGAAAGAATTTCCAAAAATTCGAGTATTTGGAACACTCGGGTGGATCGCTGCCGGAACAGCGTTAAGCTTGTTGGCTTATGAAAAGAACATCAACATGTTCTATATGACAGCCGCCTCGGCTGCTTTACTTGGGATTATCAGTTTCGCCCTTCCCAATACTCCTCCGAATACTGAATCAAAAGCAACGATTGGACAACTTTTGGGTTTAGACGCTATAGCTTTGCTTAAAGATAAGGCGTATCTCATTTTCATGGTTTCATCAATCTTAATTTGCATTCCTCTCGCATTCTATTATCAAATAGCAAGTCGAGTGGTCGAGCTAGCTGACTTGCCGATTGGCCTTACAATGTCATACGGTCAATGGTCTGAAGTGTTCTTCATGCTTTGTATTCCATTCTTCTTCGCTCGCCTGGGCGTCAAGAGAATGCTGGCCGTAGGTATGGGTGTCTGGGCATTGCGTTATGCATTGTTTGCCTTCGGAGCGCCTAATCAAACGAGTATGCTAATTATTCTTGGCGTGGCCGTGCATGGAATCTGCTATGACTTCTTCTTTGTGACGGGCCAGATCTATACTGACAAAAAAGCTCCCGAACCAATCCGGGCTCAGGCACAGGGGCTTCTGGTCATGCTCACTCTCGGTGTTGGGATGTTTATCGGAGCCAAGGTCGCCGGAAATATCGAAGAACTATATACTCCTGCGGAATCTCTGCACTACGGCTACCAGGTAGAGGCAATAACATCTCTTGAAAAGCAAAAGTCTACATCTCCCTCAAGTGACCTCGCCACGCTAATCGACGACATCGATAAGAAAGATGAGAAGATTACAGAGAAAACTAATTCCCTGAATGAACTCGCAACTCTTTTCCGAAAGTCCAATATCGACAACGAGGCTGGCGATTCACTGAAAGACTCTCTAAAAGAAATCAAGAAAACACAACGACTACAACAACTAACGTTGATCGATTGGCAACCATTGTGGGGAATTCCAGCAGTATTTGCAGGAGCTGTCCTTGTCTTTTTCATGATCGCCTTTAGAGATAATTCGGCCGATCAGCAGGAGAACACAATAGACACCAGCGAAGACAGCCCCGACGAGGGGGATGGGGCAACCTCCGCGGAGTTGGAAACCGTCAGCCCGGAGGCAGAGAGTTGTAGTACCGAGGGTGACTGCGAGACGAGTGGCTGAAGCTGATCTTACGCCTTGAGGACTCAAGGCTTAGCCACTATCTAAATTAAAAGAGCCACAGTTGATCTACTGTGGCTCTTTTGTATTTACTCTGGATTATGATTAATTACGGCGTGCTTGCAACCTTATCACCCGGAGTCTGCGCCGGTGCGATAATAATAAATAGCTCGACCTTATCATCAATCAGATTTGTCTTATAAAAGGATCGTCCTAAAAATGGCAAGTCCGATAAGATCGGAAGATCCTCTTTCTCACGAATCACACGCTCCATCGGCATTCCGTACAACATCAATGATTCGCCTTCAGCCAGATCCATCAACAAATCATGTTGGTGAGTACGAATTCCCGGCAGCGTTAAGGCATCAAGCCTGGCAGACTTCGTCACATCAATCTGATTAATGCGCGGTTGAACTCCAAGTCTTAACTTGCCATTTGTCAGACGGGTTGGCAGCAACTGCATGCGAACTCCCCATTGCTGCAACCGTATTCTTCCTTGTGAGCTACCTGCCGCTACCACCAACGGCATTTGTCCGCCGGTTTCAAAGGAAACTCGCCGACCTTCGATTGTTTCAATTTCCGGAGCCGCTATTTTGCGAATTAGGTTTTTGTCATAAGCAGCCTGCAAAAAGCCTGCTACCTCGCCTTGAGCCCGCAATACCTGGTGATTCATTTGTCCGACTTTACTTTTTTCCAGCGGCCACTTCAATGAATGCTTTTCCAAATCGTAGTGTGAAATTTCAAAAATTGACGCCTGCAATTTTACTGGCCGAGGCTCTGTCTGCGGTTTGCGGATGAGCTTAAGATTATTGATTACACGAGGGAAAAACTCACTCGCTACCGACTCAATATTTGCACGAACTGCCGCTTCCTTGACATTACCTGAAAGCATGACACTACCGGCCAGTTGTCGAACTGAAACATCCTGATCAGAAAATTCTTCAATCAGTACTTTTTCCAGTTCAGCGAGCGGAGCATGGATCAATACTTCATAGGATTGCGTAACACCATCTTTGCTCCATACATTCATACGAGTCTTTCCCGACTTGAGGGCACGTAAACGTAGCTTGCTGGGTGTTACAGGTTCAAGCTTTAGTAATGAATCGTCGGCCAGAAAAACCCGACTTACATCAAACGGCCAACTCAACATCCGATACTCGTTCATTTCCATTTCAACCTGTACAGCAGGCATCACAGACTTTACGCCAGCCTCCGGCAGGTCAAAACCTGCGGGCTCTTCTGATTGCTGGGCATGCACCGTAACGGTTAACAGTAGTGCCACCAACCATGTTGGTAAAAAAAACTTATGACTCTGATTTTTCATAAAGAAGTTATTCATAAATACGCTATTTCTGTAATGCAATCTTCGCCGGTTCACTATTGAGATTCTGACTCGTTTTGGTCTCCTGATTCTCCTCAGCAATAATTACCGGTTCGCTTTCTCGAGTTTTCCAAACATAGCGAATAACTCCATCCGGCGTTATCACTTCCATTTCACGATAGTTCTTGTCGACCTTGCTCTCCGTAACTGCGTTAGCCGGTGCGACTTCCGATTTATTCTGTTGTGTTTCGTCTATACGGTCGGTAAGCCTCTGAGCAACCTGCTCTGTAACCTGCTCTGTAACCTGCTCAGCTACCTGATTTGCCAGAGCTTTGAGCTGCTCTGTACTATCCTTTGATTCAGAAATGGACTGAGAAGTTTCTTCGGAGGACTCTGCTTGTGCAAACTCCTGCTCACTTACACTATTCTGAACTGTAGGGATATCCTGTTGAATCCGGACTTCCACCAACAACGATTCCTTAATGGAGTCCAGCGTATGAATCATGCCCGATGGAAAATCTCCCTCGTTAGCTGCTCCGGTCAGACTAAGATGTAAATCACCATTCTCCATAGCAACCAAAATAGGTTCGACTAATTCTGATCTAACAAGCAGTGTCAGATTGGCCTTTAAAGTATCCGGGGCTAAAGACTCCTCAACACCCATCACCTGACAATTACGCGCCAAACGCGTGATGCCCAACGTGTCATTTTCCTCAGCAGGAATTATGCCGGATATATCTACAGAACAACCAGATTCCATCAGCCCTACTAACAACGGGTCGAGATGACTGTCGACTGTAACGGTACTGTAACCAGGTAAAAGTGTTTCCACGGCCACCTGATCTGTTTCCTGTAATACCTGAGTCGTAATCGGGTCTCCAACCACAAGTCGTCTGGTCGCAAACTGGCCTTTTATGTCTTGAAGATCCATCACAGGTTCGGTATCAACAAGTCGATCCTCTGCCACTTCCATGACACGTAGCTTTGTTAAATCAAATCGCTCACCAGCATCCATATTGATCGCAGCTACGTAGACGCGTTGGGTACTAACAACTTTTTCGGCCTGCGGCTCTGGTTTTTCTTTGTTTGCACCAATGGCGCATACGAGACCAACTACTAACGCTCCGGCCAGCAAAACATACTTCTTTAGTCGAGCTAACAAAGTGATCATTCCCATTCTAAAATGATTTCGTCACAGCACGCACCCCCACAGCGCAGCCTTTAGAGCCATGACTTATCGTTCTTTTCGGAATAATTGTTATGTCTACGTGATGATTATGCCGTAAAAAAAGGATTTTCCGGCACAGACAACCCAGATTAACACCAAACACGACATAATCAGCCGCAAACCAGAGTTAGCTCTATACAGAGTGTCTATATCTGGGATCTCAAGAAGCTTAGCTGACAACAAGAATAACCAGAAAAAAAGACCCGACCGGGAATTTCAGGTACTTGTAGGTTTTCCCCAGTGGTCTCGATACTTCTTGGTCAACAGTTGATTGGCCTGCGGGTCATTAACGACTGATTCAGAATCCGGGTCAAACTCGAATCCTCTTGCCAGGCGTACGGCAATATTTCCCAGATGGCAAAGCGAGGAGGTTAAGTGTCCGGTTTCTATATCTGCATTAGGCTTTTTACCAGAACCAATACAATCGATCCAATTACCGATGTGCTTTTCAGTATTCTGTGACTCGGCCACAACTTTAACGTCACGTTTTATATTTCGCGGCCCCAATAGTTCGATCTTGCCTCGGCGACTTAGATACATTTGCCCATCAGTACCGTAAAACTCAGCACCACTATCGGTATGGTGAGGATAATTGGTCGACCAAAGTCTTTGTTCATAAATTAGAGTTTTTTGACTTCCGGGCTTACCGTCGCCCTGATACTCAAACAACACATTTTGAGTATCAGGAAACTGTTGATCATCATCAAAGAAATACTTACCACCAACTGCCGCGACTCGATTTGGATGAGTATCTACTCCCAAGCCCCAGCGTGCATAATCGATGTCATGGACGCCGTCATTGCCCATATCACCTGTGCCGAAATTATAAAACCAGTGCCAGCCGCTATTTACACGATTTGTCTGATAGGGCAACCATTCTGCCGGTCCGACCCAATTCTGATAATCAAGTGTTTGCGGAGGTTCACTCGGCTGCTGTTTTCCAATATTAGCGCGACGTTGCACATTCCAGCATTTTGCAACCTTAACCTCACCAATGATTCCATCTCGCAAAAGTCCAACAGCCTCGATCATCATGTCGGTACTGCGGACCTGCGTTCCATGTTGAACAATCACCTTATTTCGAGTAGCTGCCTCAACTAACAATCTCCCTTCTTTGACAGTGTGCGAACAAGGTTTTTCTACATATACATGTTTACCCGCCTGACAGGCCAGAATGGCTGCCGGCGTATGCCAGTGATCGGGAGTCGCAATAAGTACCGCATCAATCGCAGGATTATCCAATATCTCGCGAAAATCATCGACATGCTCAACTCCTTCATCCTGTTTACGTTCAGCGTTCACCTCAGCAATCGAAGTAATTACTGTGTTGGGATGCTTCCGCAATTCTGCTTTCAGCGATGCTGACCTACCCCCGTTTCCTATCAGGCCAATTCTAATTTCCTGATTCGCACTGCTGGCAGTCTGAGCAGCATTTGCAGTTGAAACCGAGGCAATTGCCAAGGAAGACTTTATAAATTTTCGTCGATGCTGATGGTTCATTACGATACCGCCCTGTTTCATTTCGAGCAATGAGTAAATAAACTTGAAGAGAACGACACACACAAATCCATCGAAAGCCTGACGAATTTATGAAACATATCTGTATTCTCTTGTTTGTATTATCCATTCCATTGTCTCTTACGGCCAAAGCGCCCGTCAAACTGATTTTTGACACTGACATGGGCAACGACATTGACGACGCTATGGCACTGGCGATGATTCACTCACTGGTCTCACGAGGTGAATGTGAGCTACTGGCAGTCACTGTGACTAAGGATCATCCTCAGGCTGCTGCCTTTGTTGACCTGATCAATACTTTCTACGGTCGACCTGATATCCCAATCGGAGTCGTCAAAGAAGGAATGGCGAAAGAGCCTAGTAAATACACTGTGCTGGCTGATCACAAACAAGGTGATCGCCAGCGGTACCCTCATGATCTTACTAATGGAAATCAGGCTCCCGATGCTCTTAAAATCCTTCGCAAGACATTAGCTGCTGCTAAGGACAAAAGCATTGTGATTGCCCAGGTCGGGTTTTCAACAAACCTGTCACGTCTGATGAACACCAAACCGGACAGCATTAGCCCGCTTAGCGGAATAGACCTTATCAAATCTAAAGTGCATCATCTCGAAGTCATGGCTGGTTCCTTCACTAAGATTGGTAACAACAAGCGATTTCTGGAATATAACGTGAAGATTGATATTCCCAATGCCAAGCGGATTCTGGAACTTTGGCCTTCAGACGTGGTCATCAGCGGATTTGAGATCGGGATTTCGCTTCGTTATCCGGCGCGTTCAATCCTTGAAGACTTCAATTATGTCGAAAAGCATCCCATCCCGACCGCCTACCAGTTATACAATCCAACTCCGCATGAGCGCCCAACCTGGGATCTGACCAGTGTACTTCACGGAGTTCGTCCCAATCGTGGGTACTTCGACCTTTCCGCACCCGGGGAAATCAAAGTCCATGACGATGGATATACGGAATTCATACCTCAGGAGAATGGGACTCGTAAATTCCTAATTCTTAAACCAGAGGATACTCAGCGAGTCCGGGATACACTCGTACATCTTACCAGCCAACCACAGTAGGGATTCAAACTCGTGTTTTCATTCAACGACCTCAGTGTTGAGCCAATCATTAATGCTTGCGGAACGGTAACTCGTCTTGGTGGATCACCATTAAGGCCGGAGGCTCTCGATGCTTATCAGCAAGCCAGTCTCCTGGCCGTCCCGCTGGAAGAACTTCAAACCGCCGTTTCCAAACAGTTAGCACACTGGACAGGAGCAGAAGCCGGGATTATTACTTCCGGAGCTGCCGCCGCACTAACACTCGGCGCTGCAGCTATTCTGGCCGGCAACGATCCTGCCAGAATGGAATGCCTGCCTCACACTGAAAGCATGCCAAATGAATTTATTATTTCTCGTGATCAACGCAGCGGCTATGACCATGCTGTACGAGCAAGTGGAGCCAGTCTCCATGAAGTTGGACTCAATGAAGTTGTCAGCGGCGCGGGAGTCAGACGTACCGAAACATGGGAATATGAATCGGCTATCAGTGATAAGACAGCAGGAATACTCTACGTGTACACCGATGATTCAGCACCCAATCTGGATGAAGTCGTCGCTCTTGGTAAACAACACGGGATCCCTATCTTAATTGACGCTGCCGGTGAACTGCCGCCACCTTCCAATTTAAAAAAACTCATTAAAAGCGGCGCCAATCTTGTTGCCTTTAGTGGTGGCAAAGCCATTGGAGGACCACAGGCGACAGGTTTGCTACTGGGCCAAAAACAACTCGTCGGATCGGCATTATTACAAATGCTGGATATGGACGACCATCCGCAACTTTGGAATCCTATACTTTCGGACAAATCTGAATTACAGGGAATGCCCCGTCATGGTATTGGTCGAGGATTCAAAGTCTCCAAAGAATCCATCATGGCATTAATGGCCGCAATCAACTGTTTCCTGAATGAAGACAATTCACAACGAATGGCCATATTAGCTGGTATACTCTCCGACATTCAGACCACACTCGAAGAAGCGGGGATATCAAGCCAACTGGTCTGGTCTGATCGGGAAACCGTACCAAAACTGCAAATCCCAACCAGAGCTGCCTTTGAAGTTTGCCAAAATCTAAGAAGCCACTCACCGCGGGTATTTGTCGGACACGGATTATTAGATCAAGGTATCCTGACAATCAATGCCATCGCATTACGAGAACACCAAGTGAATTCTCTCAGCCAGGCATTAATCAACTGCGTCCAAAGTGAGTAACCTTTTCACTATGTTTAATAAAATTAGAATATACCTTGCTGTCTTCCTTTTTGCCGCTCCGGACATAATCGCAGGGGAAACGCAACAGCCTAATATTATCCTGTTGTTGGCCGACGACCTTGGATATTCAGAACTGGGCGTTCAGGAGAGTAATATGGGAGACATCCCCACGCCTCATCTCGATTCTATAGCAAACGCCGGTGTTCGGTTTACTGATGGATATGTAACGGCTGCGTATTGCAGTGCTTCACGCGCCGGCATGATGACCGGACGATATCAAACCCGTTTCGGCTACGAATTCAATCCGACCGGTCATCGTAACGAAGACCCTGACTTTGGTCTTCCGGCAGACCAAAAAACAATCGCCGAACAACTGCAACTGGCCGGATACACGACTTCGCTGATCGGAAAATGGCACCTTGGCGGGACAGCCGCCTATCACCCGTTTCGCCGGGGATTTGATGAATTCTTTGGTTTCATGCATGAGGGTCACTATTTCGTACCTGCGCCTTATAAAAACGTTACGACCATGCTGCGTCGCAAAACCCTGCCGCACGGCAGGACGGGGCGATGGTTCAGTAAAAACGAACAACTCGTATATACAGACCATATGGGATACAACGAGCCGGACTATGATGCCGATAACCCTATTCTCCGCGGCGGCCAACCAGTCGAAGAACATGAGTATTTAACCGACGCATTTACACGTGAAGCTGTCGACTTTATAAACCGCACAAGTGACCGTCCCTTCTTTCTTTATGTTGCCTATAACGCTGTGCATTCCCCGTTACAGGGTGCCAACAGGTATATGAAGAAATTCCAAAACATCGATGATATTCACCGACGTATTTTTGCAGCGATGCTGTCGAATCTCGATAATAGTGTCGGGCAGATTATCGAGGCCGTTGAAGACAATGGACTAGAGGAAAATACCATCATCGTTTTTCTCAGTGATAACGGTGGTCCCACCCGGGAATTAACATCATCCAACCTGCCTCTCAAAGGTGAAAAAGGCATGATGTACGAAGGGGGACTCCGAGTACCATTCATGATGCAGTGGAAAGGCACCATTCCGCCGCAAATGACCTACTCTCAACCGATAATCTCAACTGATCTGATGGCGACCTTTATTAAGGCCGCTGGTGCTCCACTGCCAAAGACAAAACTCGACAGTGTCGACCTACTACCGTACGTAACCGAACAGAAAACAACTGCTCCACATGAATTTCTATTTTGGCGTGTGGGAAAGAAACGTGCCATTCGGGCAGGAGACTGGAAAGCATTATTAGAAACCGGCCGTTTAGGTTCTCCCAATTGGCAGCTGTACAATCTCAAAGAAGACATGGAGGAAAAGAACGATCTGGCAATACTAAAGCCGGATATTTTAGAATCCCTACAACAACAGTGGAACACTCTTAATACCGAAATGATCGACCCTATTTTTGACCCGCGAAAGAAGTAATACTCTCACAGGAACACGTTCATGATTCGCTTCTATCAACTGCTCACAACTACCTGCTTACTTCTTGTATTTCTTAGCTCTCTGCATGCTGATACTTACAGCCTCAAACGCAATGACGTCATCACACATGTAAATACGTTAAACATCCATCGAATCAAAGATTTCTGGAAGGCCGTTAAACATTCCGAATCCAGCATGTACCTGACTGTGCAAACGGCTGAGGGTGTCAAAAAGGTACTACATGTACAACTACCAAATCACAAAGTAGCCCCCGTCGCCAGATTTGGTGTAGATGTATCGGCCAATAAACTCGCAGGTGTAAAAGTCATCCACGTTCGACGTAATTCTCCGGCAAGTCGCTGTCAAATTGCCACGTCACGAAAGTAGCGTCATTAACGGCTTAACAACTGTGCCTGAATTTGAGGAATTCTGGCATGGGTATCATTATGCTGCCGCACATATTGCACCAGTCCTGCCCGCATCTGAGCGGCAATCTTCGCATATTTCGGATCGCCGAACAAATTAACGACTTCGTTGGGATCATTCTTCAGATCAATTAACCAAGGTCTGTCGCTTCTCGAAATCACAAATTTATAATGACTGGATACGGCTGCCAGCCATTCGGTACCCGGCGTGCTTCGTAGAAATGTCAAATCCTGCCACTGCGTCTGAAGAGTATCCTGTAGCAAATGCAACGCGTTACGGCCGTCAGATGGATGATTGCCCTGCGTTTGCATCATGGAAAGAATCGTAGGGAAGAAGTCAACGGTGGTCAGTGCTTCATGCACCACATGCCCTTTGGGCAACCTTTCCGGATAGTAAATAATAAAGGGGATTCGAGCTGAACCTTCATACGGCACACCTTTGTTTAGCCTGCCATGCTCGCCACATAAGTCCCCGTGGTCTGAAGTAAATACGATGATGGTATTGTCCAGAATCTCTTCGCTCCGCAATGTCTGAATAAGCTTTCCAACATTATCATCAATACACTTCACCATCCCATAGTAAGCCGGCATGATACGACGTAACTGAGCTGCGGTCACCTTCGCATCAGGTTTACCCCAATTTGGCACCTGTTCCGGGTCACGCTTTAAGGTCGTGGGAATGGGAATTTTCGCGTCGGCGTACATCGTGTCATACGGAGCACGGACTGTATTGGGGCCATGAGGATCCGGCAGACTAATGTAGTAGCAAAAAGGGTTACTACTGTTCGCCTTGATAAAGTCAACTGCCCGGTCACAAAGGAAATCTGTAGAGAATGTATCTTTATTAGCTCCGGCCAGATTATAAGTCGGCTGACCTTTTCCATCGCGGGCAGCAACCCTTGGTTTATTGTTAACCATGGAGAACTTCTTCCAATGTCCGCGATTAAACATAAAACGGTTATCTTCGAAACCAAACTTACGCTCGGGACTCCACTGCGGTTTCCCGTCTCCGTCTAAGTGCCATTTACCTGCAAAACCTGTCGCATATCCCTGCTGGCTAAGAATAGAGGCGAATGTTATGACATTGTTGTTTAAGGGGATATTGTTTGTCACGACGGGCGTTTTCTGCGGATATCGACCTGAAATCAGCGATGCTCTGGAAGGCGAGCAAACTGGCGTAACCGCATAGAAACTGGTGCACAAAACACCTTGCTCTGCCAGCCAGTCAATGTGCTGCGTATCAACAATAGTACCGCCATAACAACCCAACGTTCCGAAATGATGCTCATCAGTTTGAATAATTAACAGATTTGGCTTGTCCGCCGCAGTGGCGGTCAACGTGGCTAAGGACAACATTAAAACCAGACACCGTGTTAAAAGATGTTTCATGATGAACTTCCAGAATCCGGTGATTATTAAACAGAGATTAACCGATTAGTTACTCGGTAAATTGTAATTCTCTGTAGCCTTATCTCACAAACAACAACTACTCAACAACCAGAACGCCGTTCATGACCAACCAGTGTCCCGGAAAAGTGCAAAGATATGGATAACGTCCGGGTAACTCCGGCACCTTAAAATAGATCGTGAATTGTTGTTTTGGTAAGACAATATCGGTAAACACAATCACATCAGACGATTCCGGAACGTACTGTTTGATAGCCGCCTCAGGATCTGAGATCAGTTGATTGGCAAGTTCACCAACACGCTGTAAAGTTCCAGGCTTTAACAGAGCCCAGTTATGTGGAACGACGTCAGGATTATCAAATGTTAACGCCAATACCTCTCCTGCCTTAGCCTTAATGACTTTTGTCGCAAAAGATAAGTTGCTTCCGGCCTGAATTGTGATTGGTCGAGCATCTGCGATAGCCGGTGCATAGGGATTGGGCACGACCCTTGTTGCCAGTGCGATGTCGTTAATAATCGGATGCGGATGAATTGGTTTGTTGTCTAATGCAATCAACCCCGGAGCATCGACAAAGGACTTTTCATCTAACTGATGTGCTGTCACAAACAACTCACTGAAAACACCGGGAGCCGTTTGTACACGCAAATGAATCTGATTAGCAGGTTGGATCTCAGGAATCTCCAGAAATACTGAATTTCCATCTGCAAGCACATGAGCAGACTTTATCGGCAGATAATCATGGCCAATCATACCCATATGCCGTGTTGAATATTCAGGTGATCCGTACTGAGGTCCGTAACGATAATTCCACGTCATAACAAAATGACTGGAAGCCCGTTCAACCAGTGTCTTATCAACCGACTGAGAAAATTCCAACTTAATACCGTTTTTGTGTAAGCGGAAGGATCTTGGTACCTGTACGGTGCCACCGGTATAGCGTACACGCTGAAAGCATCCGTCCTGAGGGGTATAACAACCCCACCCCTGCATACCGGCAACATAGAGTTGCCCGTCTTTGGGCGAGAAACGACCACGATGAATCCCTGACAGGAAGTCACCTGGTAATCTAACCACTGCTCCCTGTAATTGTCCGTCCACTTCATCTTTCAAAATAAGAAAGTGGTTACCGGTGCCAAACGAAAAGTGTAACAAGTGTCCATTTAACGGTCCCCAACGCTCGCTGTTCACAGTCTGTTGACCTCCCGACTGGTTATCCAGTCCGCGGGGCAGGTAAACCAGCGGTAAACGGGGAACCGCATCTCCCTTCGGGCCACGAAAACCAAAATGCGGTAGCGAGTCATCCTTAATCTTCATCCCACAAATCATGCTGGAAGGAGTCCACTCACCTTCGGCACAGGGAATCGTTAGGAAACCATCGGAAGTTAAACCTATTCCATCAGGATTCCGGAAACCTGTTGCAATGACCGTGGCAGTCTGACCGTCTGCCGAAATTTTGTATACGCCGTCTGCTCCGGAGGCTGTATAGAAATTCCCCTCTGCGTCACGTTCTAAACCGCAGATATAATCATGACCACCAGAGGACGTACTATGTTTATCGGAGAAGCACTCATAAAAATCTGCCACACCGTCATCATTAGCATCCCATAGCCTTACCAGTTGATCGCGGCACAAGACAAAAACACCATCTGCATCAGCGAGCACTCCAAGTGGTTGATGTAAGCCACTGGCAAACCGTGTCCATTTAGCTTCCTTCGAAGGAAACTCTAAATTTTCAACTTTCCAAACATCTCCATGCATGGTTGCTAACAGAGCTGAACCATCTGACAACATCGCGAGGCCACTTCCCATCACTGGCACGTTCCAGGGGTTTTCCAATGGCAATTGAAAAGTATCGATGGCATAAGGACCGTCATTACCATGCATAATTTCCGACGTCAAAACGTGAGGCACCGACTGGCCGGCAGCGTTCAGTAAAGTTTCCTGCGAAAAGTCGGCGCTCAACTGCACCTCTCGCACAAACCTGCCGTCTTTCACCCAGGGTGAATCCAGATAGGTCTTTCCATTAAGAGTGTATTTGAAGTAAACACGCTCCCCGGAACGGTACAAGCCGTGGTATTGCATGGTCCCTGCAATTTTCTTGCCCTCGATGGTCAACCCTTTCTCCGGAAATTCGACCGGCGTACCGTCCATCGGAATACCATCAAGAAACCCATGTCTGATATCCCTAAATTTAATAAAACCACCCTGCCAGACCATGTCATAGGAAAGGGTCTCCGGATTAAAAACACACGCCAGACCACCGTCCTCACCAAGACGCACTGCAATCCCGCGATTAACCGTAACACCACCTCCACGAAAGACTCCGGCCAGCATTCTTCCCAAATCAACATGGTTCCAGGCATCGCGTTTCCAGGTTTCTTCATCCTGATTTCCCCAGTGTCCCTGCTCACCACCGTCGAGTCCTTTGAAAGACATCAAGACCGGCGGAACTCGTTCACCTTTCACGAGCATTTGCCGAAAAAACTCGGATTCTTTGGCGTAAAAATCATATTCACGGTCGCGATTGATCTTATGATCTGCATAGATGTGCTTAGAAGAAGCAAGCGGTTTCTTTTCATAGGCGAACTCGGCTGCCCCGTGTACATGAGCCGTGGCATGCTCCAGAACTGTTTCCACTTCAGCCAGAGGAATCTCCTCTGACTTACCCAAATCAAGCAGAAAGCGAACTAAGTTGAATACTTGGTCATACGTCATTGCCGCGACCAAATTATCCGGCATCAATGTTCCCACTTCTCGTTCAGCATCAATATCATCGATCGCCAGTTGGATCTGATGATCAGGCCCCTTGGTGGGATCGCGGAACAGAACTCGCTCTTCATTTCGCGTCAGCACATAACCACTGATCGTATCCCCGTTGGCGGTAATAAACGCATGGGCTTTGTATTTGTCTTCAATCTTGCGTTTGGGCCAAAGAACCGATTCAACAATTTCATGTGGTTTGCGGTTGATCGCCAGTTTGGTAAGTTCAGGTCCGACGGTACCACCAATACTGCCTACCCTATGGCAGTTAATACACGCCGTTTTACTATTGGCAAAGGTAACCATCCCCTGGCCTGCGTTTCCCTGCTCGGCAACCCGCTGAAGAATTTCCGTTACAAGTTCAATATTGTACTCGGGTGTCTTGCCTATCGTGTCCGGTTCGGTCTGCGAATTCTTTGTATCGGTGGCCAGCCAGCGAATAATCGTTGGGCCGGCATCCGGTGGCAATGAATGCTGACTCCAGGGCGTACCAGGACCTCGCTTAATCCGCAGCCAGTCAACAGTTCCGGAACATCCCAGCTCTCCGGAAACGAGGCGACCAATACCGAGCTTTCCCGGCAAAGCATCTCCTGCAATCATCTCAACAGGTTGTGATGCCACCTGTTTCGCATCAACAAACAGACGAATCAGTTTTTCTTCATAAATCATCCCGATCGTATGCGGCTTTCCATCAGCAATATCCACATCAGCGCGGACATGATCTGGTTTTAGTCCCGGAGCATATAGTGTGAATTTTCCGGTATCAGGCATAGAGAACAATTCCCAATGCCGTAGAGACTGCTTTGTATCACTGGCAACAATAATGTTGTAACTGGCTTTGTCAGGTAGTGTCACGCGTGCTTCAACGGTAATTGCCGGTACGCGATTGCGTGGATTATTCTCTACAAGTACACCGTTAGCTTTAACACCTGATGACGCATTATCTTCCAATGACCAGGTAACCGGTATTGGCTTGGGACCGGCCGGTTTCCCGTCCAATTGAGGCCGCAACCATTCCAGGCCATTCAGGTTATCTTTTAACCGAAGTTCAACATCATCCTGCGTGTGCCCAATAATGCCGATCGGGCCGGAATAACCTGAGCTTCGAATGATCTTCAGCAATGACAGATCAAGCTCCCCTTCTCCCAAAGGAAGAATCTTCATCCCCTTTTTGTCACCGTCACGAGTGGTACCGTTCAGATTAAGACAAAGCAGATGCGGCAACATCGCTTTTAAATCTTCTGCAAAGAGGTCAACACGCGGATGACAGTGATGCTGGTTATAGACAATTCCGACGTTATCGATCTTATGATGTTCTTTGAGATACTGACACACAGCAACCATATTTGGCGGGTCACCGGCCCAACCTCCATGGTTATATAATCCAACTTTGCTACCTATCTTTTTAGCTCGGGCAATCGTCGGAAGACAGGCTTCGGCTGCCTGTTTCACCCGTTGTTGCTGTGTCCCCTCGCCGGGCTGAGGAATCATGTACCAAACCTGAGGGCTCAGTTGATACTTTTCAAACAACTTAAATGCTTCTTCGTGAACATCCCAGAAAGCAAAATATTCCAACCCATGTTTTTTGTATTCAAGAATCTCCTGCTCGAAAGTTGCCACATGCTCCTGACGCCAATCATAGGCGACTTTCTTGAGTCCTAGTTTGGCACACATAGCAGCACGTTCTGCCGGACCGCGTTTCTTGCCATCAAACGGAACAATACACCATGCAACAAGATTCTCCTGAGCAAAGATATCCTTCTGTTTATCCTGAGTTCTGGCAAAAGCCCAGAGAGGAGCCACAACCAGCACCAAAAGTATCGTTAGCTGAATATTCTTAATCATCTTCAACCTAAAATGAAAAACCTATGTTCTTAAATCCTGATTTACCCCGGAGTTATTAGAGATGTTTCTCTACAAACTTCCAAGCAGAAGCATCATCGAATTCATGACCTCCATCAAAGATGACATGTTCAAAGCGGTCACCCACTCTTAGTTTCTCATAAAATGCCGCGGCATGTGAGGCAATCTCAGCACCTTTTGCACGGTGAGAATCATTGTCCTTAGCTCCTGCCTGTATTTGATGAGCGCGGGGAGCAATTAATGCGACTTTGTCAGCATCATCAAACAATGTAAACCGACTGGGAAAACGAAAATCTGTTGGTACCGATAACTCATCCCGTTGATAGCGGTACTCCTGTACTCCAAAATAACAACTGGAAACAGAGACCTTAATGCGTGTGTCAATGGCAGGCGTTACCTGGGCATAAAATCCACCATAGGACAAGCCAACCATGGCAATGCGTTGCGCATTCACTTCGGTACGTTTTATCAATGCATCAATGGCATAGGTAATCTTGGCAATCTCCACCGCCGTAATGCTGGTACCAATCAACCGCATACGATCATCTATTCGGCGACGAATATCCTGAGGATACCCGTCTGCCCGGAATAAGTGCTGTGGAGCGTAGACAATGTACCCTCGTTTGGCTGCTCCCCGCACCATATCGTTATAGTTGGCCCCACCGTTGAACAATGCCACCTCGGGACTACCACCGCCACCGTGCATCGAAATCACCAAAGGTGCCTTACCTTTGACGGACTTAGGAATAATATAGATACCTTCTGAATGTACTCCCGGAAGAATCGGAATCATCGCACGATAATATACGGCAATCGAGTCTTCACCAATTTGTTTTAATGACATCTCCTTTTCAGGGCGTGTTCCCGGAGGCGGATATCCGATCGAGTCACAAAAGGCCTGACGGTAAGGTTCCGCTGACTTCTGGAATGCCTGAGGACTGGAATAATCCGGCTCAAAAACGTCCGCTAATAAAGTCTTGTCCCGGGCAATGAGCTTGATATATTCGTCGAGTTCTCTGGCCTGTTCCGTTCGAAGCGGATTAGACTCTGCCACCGGGCGATTGAAAAATTCTGTCTTTTCCTGTGCCGCTAACGATATGGGTATCAACATCAGGATAAATAATATGCGTATCATTTTTTCTTAGAGGCTTTCTTACTTTTCAGATCTTTCTTGGGTTGTTTCTTTTTGGACTTACTATCCGAGCTTACCGCTTTACCACGTAACTTACCAAAAGCCTGCTGCTGACTCTCGTTGCTCTCAGTTTTTTTAGTTACCGGGGGAACCGCATACTCTCTCTCGATTGAAACTAACTCGACTCCACTGGCCAATTGTGAAACCATTTTAAGCTGGATTTTATTAATCAGATCACCACACTGTGTCATAAAAATCGAGAACCGCTGATCGCTGCGAATTTCATGCCCGGTAAACTGTTTTAATGCTCGCAGTCGGATCGTGGTAATCCTAAATAGACTATCACGCAAGAGATTTACGTCATACGAACCGCTCTGCGCCTGTTCCACGTTAAGTGTTGCCTCCATAAAACGGTCGAGAATCGCCCGTTGTTTTTCCAGTCGGGCCTCTGCTTCCCGGGCCATCAACTTACGCCAGTAAGTCCAGAACAAATAGCACAAAGCAACTGTCGCCAGAATCAGTTCTTTAAGAGCATTTAATGAACCAATAACCTGCGTCACCATACCGATATTGTCGGCTGGATAGAAGTAGGAAAGTGCTGCCGGATGCAAACTACTGGAAACCCATTCCGATACCTGCTCACGCCGGAAAATACTGGGAAACCTAAGACGCAAATTGTCTTGATGCACTGACTTAACAACGGCTTGAACTAACGTATCCGACATCTCTTCACGAGTAATAATAAACGCTGTTGTCGTTAAAGCTGTTAGAGGTTGCTGTGGCACATCACCCTGAATCCCAAATAACCCCTGAGGAATATCCATTTTCTTGAGAAACGGATTCTTCAATTCAATTGCGCTGGCATCATCAATCGGAAGCAGATCAAATTTTCCGGTATCAAAGATCTTTTCCAAATCTGCATTGTCAATTCCTATTGTGACAATTGCTCCGACGAGTTGTTCATTGGTCAACAATTCATCGAAATATAATTCATTATCCTTCAGATCACTGACATTAACTCCATAATGTTCGAGCAGTTTATTGGCAGACTGCCGCATCCCTGAACCATCCGGGCCTATCGAAACTGCCCGGCCGCGAAGATCCCAAATATTCTCAATTCCACTACCCTTGCGAACAATAACCAGCATCACGTCGGGATAGAGTGGTGTCACAATGGAATAATCACTGAATTCGACAGTCCCTTGAACGATTGCAAAATCAGCATCTTCTTTCTCTAATGCATCAAGATTTGCAAGTGACCCGTTACTCGGAACATTTAGCACCGTTACCCCGGTACGTCGGTAAACAGAATCTTTGATTTCAGCGACGACTTTGTGATATAGCCCGGTACTCTTACCACTATAAATTCTGACTTCGTCCGGCAATCGTTCCAATGTCGCAATATAAATCGCAATTGATGACACAAGCGTAAGTACCATGAGTCGGGCAATCCACTTGCGAATCGTCGAGGAATTCACATCCTGTATTTTTTGTACTGGTATTTTCATGGAACTTTCTAAACGCGACGGCACAGTTCATTCATTATCTATGAACGCAAAACTCAATTCAAATGCCCAAACGCTGTCGCCCATATAATTATCACTTATGATAGTTGTTTTCACTTAAGCACCCTTACCGGACGTCTGAAGCATGCATTCTCAAAAAAACCTGCTCACTTGTATTCCGTTTACCATCTGTTGGTTAATCATCATGCTGGCCGACTCCTATCTGGCATCAGCAGCAGAACCGATTCGTGTCTTCATCTTTGCTGGCCAGTCCAATATGGTCGGTTCGGATTCAAAGGTGAAAGACATTGATCGATTTCCTCCTTTTCGGGGACTCGAGCAACCGCAAAAGAACGTCCTGTTTTCTTACTCGATCGGCCGTGAGAACAAACTGGAATCAAATGGTTGGGTCGATCTCCAACCGGTCAACAACGTAGTAGGCCCCGAGCTTAGCTTTGCCCGAACTGTAACACAGTCTATCGATACCCCAATCGCGATCATCAAAGTTGCTGCCGGAGGTACTCATTTGGGTGGTGACTGGAACCCCGATGAACCTATCGGGTTTAAAATGTACCCCTTGGCTTTGAAGGTCATCCAACAGTCGCTCAAACAACTGAAAGATCAGGGGCATGCATACCAGATTGAAGGTTTCATGTGGCATCAGGGCGAAAACGATATGTTCAACGAAGAGTACATGCCCAACTACGGCAAGAACCTAAAGAATTTCCTCAGTCGATGGCGAACTGACCTTAAAACACCTGAGCTGCGTTTTTACATCGGTGAACTCTGTACGAAAACAATTTGGGGTATGGATCTGCGACCACGTATGTATGCCATCTGTCTGGGGCAAAAAGAAGTTGCTGCCAATGATAAATTAGCCCAGTACATACCAACGTCTCATGTTGGTGTGGAAATTGGAGGTGGTGTCGGACTTCACTACCACTATGGAACCCTCGGACAACTGGAACATGGCGAAAACTATGCCACGGCCTACCTGCAAAACATCGGAGTTAACACCAAACCTGGAGCAACGAAACACAGGCTGAACAAACTTCCTTATACAAAACGAAAGCCGGTAAAGCTTTTCATTCTGGCTGGCCATCGCAACATGGAAGGCGAGCGAGCGTTTACTCAGGAATTGGAAAAATTAGAGCAACATAAGCACCTAGTCAATCCGCAAGGCAAAGTTGCCTACAGTTACAACATTGGCGGTGGCTATAAAATCTCGCAAGGGTGGGAGGCAATGCGTCCAGCCGGCTACTATGACAACTTCGGTCCGGAAATAAGTTTCGCGGCTGAACTTAGCAAAAATTCCAACGAACAAATCGCAATTGCTAAATTCACTCATAGCGGCAGTCAGATCATTGACTGGACACCTGAAGGGAGTATGGCAAAGACCCGACATCTCTACCCGGCCTTCATCGATTTCATTAAGAAATCCCACCAGTCGCTGACGGAGAAAGGATACGAAGTTGAAATCGCAGGTATTTTCTACCATCTTGGAGAAAACGATATGTCGTTTTACCCGTACCGCAAGGATGCCGCCTCACGACTACAGGCAATCGTCAATCAAAGTCGATTGGACTTAGACGCACCCGATCTCAACTGGTATGTCAGCCAACAACCTCCTACCGATGACGAACGAGTTAACAAAGTCGATGTGGTTTCAATGGTGGAAGCAATCGCTGAAAAAGACACTCGCCTACATCACATCAAAGTCTTTGACCTGCCCGTACAGGAAAAGAAACTGGTAATTAGTACGGCAGGGATCTTACAGTTGGGTGAATCGATTGCAGATTTTTATTTAGCTCAGTAGAGCCCAACAAAAAGTCCCAAAAAAAAGAGGTGTGACCTGCTGATCACACCTCTAATTCTCTTCGTTTCTGCGTCAAATCAGTTATTGTTTTTCGTCGGCCTAAATCGATGGATCCAGTTCAGAAATGGATTGACATTTCGAGTCTGAACCCAAACCTTACCCTGTCCGCTGAATTTACAAACTAATCCTTCACCACCAAAAAAGAAACTTTTTACCTTTCCGCCACGGCTTAGACCCGGCAGAACAGTAACGCTGTAATCCAAAGTATCTTCAAAGGCTACGATATATCCTGTATCAACATAATAGTCGTCGGTAACATCAACTTCGACGATCGCCCCGTACGAGTTAAAGAAGATATCACCATTACCGGAAGCCTGTAGTAGGATCAGACCTTCGCCGCTAAAGAAACCTTTGGCGCCGTTCCATTTACCGGTGACTTCGACTCCGTCGCTATGAGCAACAAAAGCTCCACGCTGTAACATCAGGCTGTTACCATCAAGGTGGTAGTGCAGCATATCTCCCGGAGGGCCAGGGGCAAACGAGATTTCACCTCCACCGTTCTGAGCTGTAAAAGTATTAACAATCATACTTTCACCACCCAAACCTCTCATAAGAGCTTTGCCAATTCCGCCTTTCAGTCCGGACTTTAAGTTGATGTTGCTATCCATTGTGGCCATTGCAGATGTCTCTGCAAATATTTGCTGACCATCTTCTAATTGCACTGTCAACATCCCGAAATCAGGACGCTGAGACATTTCAAAGTTTAGTGAACTAGTCATTTCAATTCTCCTGAAAAGGGTTTAACGGGGTTTAAGCTTAGGACCAACAATCTTCCCAAAGCCTGGTGGATTATGGCTTTGACAATAAAGTTTTCCTTGTCCCTGAAACTTACAGACAATTCCCTCTCCACCCAAAAAGCTTCCAATCAGACTCTTATTAGATTTGCCAACTTTGAATTGCAAAGTATCTTCGTAGGCAACAATGTGCCCCGTATCAACTGTATATTCACCATCAACGTCGACTTCATAGACTGCACCAAAACTATTAAGGAAGAGGTCACCGCTTCCGGAACATTTCACCCAAAAGATGCCTTCTCCACTTAACAACGCATTGCCAAGTCCCTGGTATGTGGTATCAATTTCCACATCGCTGCTGGATGCCAGCCAACTTCCGCCCTGTACGATCAACGTACCACCGGACAGCGGATGGTGGATAATATCACCTAGTTGCTGCGGACCGATCAGTAGCGTCTGATTTGTCTGGGAAGCAGTAAAGTGATTGAGAAAGAAACTTTCACCTGAAAACATCCTCTTGAGACCCTTCAACAGCCCTCCCTTACCACTTCCACGGTTTTTGGAAGTGGTTTCAACATTGAATCCTGAGCTCATGCTAATCATGGCACCGACCTCACAGGTCACAGATTCACCTGCTTCCAGTGTAAGACGAGCAGCAGAGGCAGCGGGACGTGCTAATAATTCAAATTGCATTTTCGTATACTCCTAATGAATGCTCGTTTAATCAAAGATGGGAATTCGTCCAGGCAGCCAAACCGTCTAACGACCTTGACTGCAGGTAGATGCGTCCCGGACCTTTTACTTTCGTTACCAGTCCTTCACCGCTAAAGAAACTGGTAAAAATTCCTCCGGCCATACCCATCTTAATTTCCACGCTAGGTTCATAAGCAACCAGATGTCCCGTATCGACTACGTAGTCACCCTCCACCTGCTTCGCGATAATCCCACCATATGCACCAAACCAGACTTTGCCAGTTCCGGATACTTTTAACCGAAATAGCCCTTCGCGTCCCACGAGACTGGCGAATCCGGCCCAGCCCATGCCAAGCTTGACATCAGGTTCACATGCCAAAAATGCTCCGGGTTGGAGATACATAGTATTCCCCTTCAACTCGATGCATTCAATATCACCCGGGAATGCCTGAGTCAGTACCAAGTCACCTTCCGACTCCGTGGTGAATTCATTAACAAACAAACTTTCATTACCTAAAAACCGTTTGAAAATAGCCTTGAAAAAACCCCCATTCAACCTGGTGTTAATTTTCACCGAACTACTCATACTGGCCATCGCCCCTGCTTCGGCCACAATAGTATCTCCCGTCTCTAGCGCTACACTAATGTTCGCAAAAGAAGGGCGATTCCTTATCTCCGTTTCCATTATGATTAAACCTTTCAAAAACTCGTTGTTTGTCTGCTACTGTTTACTGACACGCTGTACTACATCTTGCCAATCAACCGAAAATGGTTTGAAGCTGGTCTTACCGGAAGCCTGCAGCGTTTTATTAATATCGTTTATTCGTGAGGCATGATCCGGGTGAGTGCTGATCCATGCGAGAGCTCCCGGTAAACCTCCCTGCTCATGCTGCATGATTTCAAAAAATTCCGCTAACCCCTGCGGGTCAATTTCAGCAGCAAGCATCATCCTTACTCCCTCCAGATCCGCTTCGGTCTCATGATCGCGGCTATATTTGTTGATCGTGGAAAACTCAAGTAACTCGGCTAATACCGCCAATCCACCAATGTCGCCGGCAAGTAAACCTGCCAGACCACTAATCCCAATGGTCTGCCCTATACGTTGCAGGCCATGACGTTTTGTAACGTGTGCGATCTCATGAGCCAGTACACCTGCAACCTGCTCCGGTCGATCAGACTTCCTAATCAAGCCTGTGTACACCACCAAATATCCACCTGGCAGCGCAAAGGCATTCATAATATCAGCTTCCACCACCGTGACTTTATACTGAAAACCTTGGATAGCAGTATGAGGTTGCAAACGATCAATCATAGATTTAATGGCTGCTGTGACTACCTCATCTTCCAGTATCGGCCCCTGTAAATCCATTGATTCCATGGCAAACTCACCTATCTGCTGATCAACGCTAATAGGCAAGGCGGTCACTGCTGTGCGGGCACCATACACAACCAGCTCAAAGATACCCCAACCCAATAAAGCGATGACAGCCAGCCCAAGCAGAACCGAACGACGGCTTTTACGACGGTTGGAACGACTGGTTTTCTTTACTTGATCAACTTTTTGATTAGTGAGCAAACCACCGGAATGCTCCAGCGTTTTCAAAAATCCTTTCGCTTCCGAAAAGATTGTTAACGATCGGTCGTCATTACGGCAAAACACCATCTTGCCTGAAGCGCCACCTATTTCAAGTTCGAGCTTTTCAAAACGCAGTGAGAATTGCTGACCATCCTGTAATCTGGCTACAACAGACTGAGTATCAATCGATATTTCAGCCCCAGCTCTGCCCCCCTCAATCGATTCGTGAAAGACGCCTCCTGAAAACGTCTGTGGATCGTTCATGCTTCAAGTAAACCTACGAAAATAGCCCCATTAATCGTCCAATGAGCATACAGGGTAACTGATTAGAGCCAGAACGGCAAAAATCTTCTGTTATCCACTAGCAAAAGAGATGCGAAACCATTCCGACTTAGGCGCAAAATAAATGAATTTAAAGTGGAAAAGATGGAAAGCAAATAAACTATTTGCTGAGAAAAATATCACTAATCACGACCTGCTTAATCAGATCCTTGAGGTGATTACCTGACTTATCCAAAGTGGCAACAATCTTTTCGACCTCACCACGATCAACCGGCTCCAAAACACGGCCACTTGAATACGCCAGTAACTTCCGAGTTAATCCCCGCACAACCTGTGACTCATTCTCAACCAACATTGATTTCAGCGCGACGATATCATTAACTTCCGTTCCATTGGCAAGCATCGTTGAAGGATCGATTTCTCCTCCAACCCGATAACGATCTCGCCAACGTCCAATGGGATCAAAGTTCTCAAATGCAAACCCCAGCGGATCTATCTTTCGGTGACAGCTGTTACAGGTTGCCTGTTCGCGATGAATTTCAAGCTGTTCGCGAATTGTTTTTGCTTCACTTAGATCGGGAGAAAGAGGTTCGACATCTGGTGGTGGTGCAGCCGGCGGCATTCCCAGAATATTCTCCAGCACCCAGACACCCCGCACAACCGGTGAAGTATCAACACCGTTGGCAGTCGACGTCATAACACTGGGCATTGTTAGCACTCCGCCACGCCGGGGATCATCCGTAGCCACCTTTCTCAGATAATCCCCTTTCACATCATTACGATTATAGAAAACCTGTGCGATCTGCTCATTCATAAAGGTATAGTCAGAATCAACCAATAACCGCGCCGGACCATTCTTATGTAGCAAGTCACCGAAGTACTTATTGGTTTGTTCAATTACCTGAGGTTCCATACGTCGATCCCAATAAACCCGGAAAGGGCCATTTAATTCCGGCGGACTCTCGGAAATTTTATCCAGTCGTAGCCAACGCTCTGTAAAGTGATGTACAAATGCTTTGGAACGAGAGTCCTCCAGCATCCTATCAACCTGAGCCTGCAGCACACGATGATTATGCAGCTTCTTTGTTCTCGCCAGTTCTAAAAGAGCTTCATCCGGCATCGAAGACCATAAAAAATAACTCAGTCGATTGGCAATTTCATAATCTGTTAACTGCTCTTTTTGTTCTTTCAGGTAAAGAAAGTCCGGGGAACATAATATGGCCGTATAGCCCATTTGCATGGCTTTCATACCGGCCAGAGTATCTTTATCTGTAGTCACCGGAGCATTGGATTGGTCAGCTACAGCAAAAGGAGCATCCACAAATCCTGGACCGCTCCAAAAAGCACGAAGAGTATTGGGCTGTCCATAAGCAAAGTATTCAATCCTAATTTTCCGCGCACCTTTGGCGAGCGTTACCTTAGCCGTCTTCGTGGAAGCACCATGCAAACCATCGTGATCGATCACGCGCCGGTCATCGATAATTATCCTGGCACCATCATCAGAAGCTAACTTAAATTCGTACTCGGCATCCTGCTTTACACCCAGCAAGCCCTCAAAAACAACTCCATAGTGCTCATTCTTTTCAGCAACTCGTATGTCGACAAGTCCTTCGGATAAAGTCCCGGACTTGATGGGTTTCAATTGATCAAAGAGCGGCAAATTGGTCCACTTCCCGTTATAAACTTTGAATTTCAGATCCTGAATTCCAACTTCAGGTAGTTCTGGTCCGGTGTGCAGTCTGGCCAATACCAGATCTATATACGGCTGGATTTCTTCTCTGGTAACCGGGCGACGGAATGCACGTTCAGCAAACTTATGCAGTAACTGTTCAATTTCAGCAACTGTAAATTCCTCGGAACCATAAAGTTCGCGATGACTTCGGGGCGGCCACTGATCCAGCAAAGGTTCAATTTTAAGTGCGTGAATCTGCACGGTCGGACCATGATAATTACGAACCACGCCCTTGTGCATCGCCAGCGTCCAGGCTTTTTGAGCCTTATCAAATTCCTGCTTATCGGTAATGACTTTTCGATCCGGCGGATCCTGATAAACATCCGGAAGGTACGTCTTCGCTAACAAATCAGCACGAGCTTCACGATCGGTAGGGCCGTTCTCCCAAATAATCTGAGGCATCCAATCCTTATCAATCCACGTCTCGACAGCCACGGTCTTTGTCTGACCATTGCCAGGAAGTGAAATTCTTTCCAGGGAGATGTTGTCATCACGTGTCCCTCGTTTAAACAGTCGCAAATGAACCAGCATCGGTTGAGTTTGATCTGTCGGAAGAATCTCTCCCCAATCATGCTCCTGATCATGAGCCGATAATTCGACTGTAATTCGATACCTGGCAGAAGTTCTCATCCCTCCACGTAACTCATCAGGTGTTACCATCTCACGAAAAAATAAAGTGTCAACATCCGGATTGATTTCATTGGCCAAACGTGGAAGATCTTTACGATGAGTACGCAGTAGCAACCCTTTATACTCGCGAACAGGAATGTCCGGCTGCTTTTCAGAAAACGTGGCAAGCGCCAAACTTTCCTCGGCTGCATCAAACATCAGTCGAAGCAGAAAATCTGACATCACCAAACGGTTACCAATATTGTCAAAACCGTCTTCCGTTTCATCACCCGGAAACGAGCGGAACGGGTCTGTCGAAGTATTTTCAACCCGACCATTCCCATTATTGTCAATCAATCGCGGTTTGTTTCCGATACGTAATTCCGGATCATTAATGTAAAGCAGATCCCGCACTGTATTGCGTAATTCAAATCGATTCAACCGCCGGGTAACTGTCTGACCTCCGGTACTCCTGAGTTCTGCATAAGCATCCTGAAGCGGGGATGTTAGTTTTTTAATAACTTCAGCCACCTCCTGCTCGCTTGGTTGCAGGGAGTCTTTGGGAGGCATATCTCCAAGATTCAACTGATCGACGACACCCTGCCACAACTGGAGAGTTTCCAGATCTTTGAGGTCGGACTTAATGTTGTCAAACCTCTTGCTATTCTCCTGAACATCAGCACCATGGCATTCCGTACAGTACTTTTTCAGGAACGGTTTGATGGTCTCGAACGGAGCTGTTTTAACAGCGCTATAAACATTACCGACAGAGACCGCCACGAGGATGAGTGCGGAGCAATGCATCAGCATCATTCTCAACTGACTCATTAAGCCTGTTTCCAATCGAAGTTGGCAAGAGTACCGGAACTGGTGCCAAACCGATCAATCTCTAAACCATGATTCTGCAAAATCGAGAGAAGTAAATTTGCTGCAGGAATGCGGTGAGCGGATTCTGGGTCGGGATAAACTTTATGTTCACCATGTCTAAATCCGCCACCGGCAACAACCAGCGGAAGGTTCTTGGTAGAGTGTGGTCCGGTCGCCATCCCACAGCCAAACATAACCGTGGTATGGTCCAAAAGTGTACCGCCATTGATCGTATCATCCTGCGCCTTGAGCAATTCCATCAAGTGAGCCATTTGACGCATAATGTTGTTTTCAATTTTCTTCAATGCATTGATATGATCGGCACGATTGCCATGGTGTGAAAATCCGTGGTAGCCACCACTAAGACCAAAGTCACCATTAACGAATCCGGAACTCAGTGTAATTGCACGCGTCGAATCCGTTTGAATCGCCAATGCAATTAACTCAACCATAGCTTGCAAATCTTTTTCTGTCCCTTGACCCTGTTGTGGTTCTGTCATTTCAGTTTTTGGTTTCGGACGGTCTAACCACGGTTCCTGCAGTTCCAATTTCTTTTCTAAGCTGCGAACTGCTTCAAGATATTCTGCAAACTTCCGCTGATCGCGTTTACTAAGGTCTTTCTCAACAACTTTTGCCTTATCCAGAACAACGTCTAAGATACTATTTTGACGTTTTAACTTTTCTGCTGCGGTGGCTTTCTTGTCAGCGGGGTCTTCAATAAATAAAGCTCGGAACATACCTCGCAGATCAATATCCGGTACCTGCACACCGGTTCGCGTGAAACTAACAAGATTCGACTCATTGACTCTTACGGTCATCGAAGGAAAACGGGTATTTGCTCCTTCATATTCCGCAATCTTTTGATCAACGCTGATATTACCTTCCTGATAATAGGAAGCCAGATGAGGGCGAACTCCGCTCAACAATACCGGCACTCCCTGGTGCCCAATCGTGTTTCCATGATCAAGGTTAGAAAATACGGTGAAGTCCTCACGGTGGGCTTCAAGTGGCTTTAAAGTTTCAGGCATCTCATAGTCTACACCTGCCTCTTCTGTCGTCGGGAAAAAAGCATCACGATAGACGCCATAATTATTGGACATGCAAACAAATCGCTTTACCGGTCCTGACTGATCCGCACGTGCTGTCGACGCCACTGTTTCCAGCATTGGTAAAGCAATGGAAACACCGGCCGCGGATAAAAAACCTCGTCGGGCGATGGACTGCTTCATAGTAAGAACCTCAATGGCGATAAAACTGTTTTCTCGAGCCTAAGATTACATTATATCCTGCCCCAGGGGTATGGAGAAAGAATCCCGGTTGTTTAAGCCTAATACCCCGCAGCTTTACCCGCAGTACGAGGATCTGAAACCCCGGTAAATTCTCCGGTCCTGAGATCCCGATAAATCATCTGGCTAACACCTGCTGAACCCGATAGATACACCTGATGACCAACTTTCTTCATAGACTCTATTAAACGTTCGTCATTGGAACGTTCCATATATAACCGATCGGGCGACCACTGATGATGAAATCTGGGTGTACTAATTGCATCTGCGGGGGACATTCCCAAGTCCACAACGCGGCTTAATCCCAATAGAACCGACGTGATAATTTTCGGCCCCCCTGCTGCACCTGTGGTCAGAATTGGCTGACCGTCTTTCATAACGATTGTCGGGGACATGCTTGATAAAGGACGCTTCAATGGCTCAACTCTGTTCGCTTGACTACCAAGCAGGCCAAAAGCATTAGCTACTCCGGGAGCCAGCGCGAAATCATCCATCTCGTTGTTCATAATGATACCCGTAGCTGGAATAACAACCTTCGATCCAAAGGATGTATTAACCGTCGCAGTCATAGCCACCCAATAGCCTTGCTTATCCGCCACGGCAATATGTGTGGTATGTCTGGCAGGGCGTGCAGGGAATCTTGCCGGAGGTAAACCATGGGATTCCACCGCAAGTGCTTCATTTAACTTAATTCTGTGTCCCAATTGGCGGGCATACTCTTTAGACACCAACCCTTGCGGAACCCGTGTAAAGTCTGCATCTCCCAACCAGTAAGCTCTGTCGGCAAAAGCCAGCTTCATCGCTTCGGAAACAACATGCGTATACTTCGCAGGATCGCTGCGATAATACTCGGCCACCGGAAACATTTCTAAAATATTAAGGATCTGAGCGACATGAATTCCACCGGAACTTGGTGGCGGGAATCCGACAATCGTATGATCTCGATAAGTACTTACGACAGGCGATCTAAGTTTAGCTTTATAGGAAGCCAAGTCGCGCCCGCTCAGCACGCCGTCATTATCTGCCATCCATTTCGAAATCCGCTGAGCCACCTCACCACGATAAAAGTAATCGGGGCCACTGAACGCAATCCCTTTTAAGGATCTGGCCAAATCCTTTTGAACCAAAAGTTCTCCACCAGCCAGTGTTCTTTCGTCCCGGATGAATAATTGTCTACTACCGGCAAACCTTTCAAATATTTGTTTTCTCGAAGCGAGCAAACGCGCATAACGATCAGAGATTTCAAATCCATCCTCAGCAATTCGAATCGCCTCTTTAAAGTGCGATTCCCAGGGTAATTTTCCTGCTTTCCGCCAGGCCAGGTGATACGCGGCGACTGCACCGGGTGTCCCCGATGCCAATGGCCCGATCTGTGACAACTCCGTATCAGGTTTCCCATCCCGATAAAACATTTCGGCGGTTGCTTTACGAGGAGCTGTCTCGCGACCGTCAATTGCAAACAACTGTCCCTTCGGCGTCCGAATCAGAATGAAACAACCACCCCCAATTCCGGAATTGTACCCATCCACCACACCCAGGGTAATTGCTGCAGTCAAAGCGGCATCCACGGCATTTCCGCCGTCCGCAATTATCTTTAACGCTGCATCAGTGGCCCGTGGATGGACCGTGGCGACCATCGCGCGATCCGCCGTGGCCACGTTATCCTGCGCATTGGCAATAACACTGTGCAGGAGGAATAAAAATAAAAGAATTGCCCGTCTCAAACTTCTAAATAAGTCCTTCAATGGGACGACCACCTTTCTCAACAATCGGAATTGGACGTCCCTGTGGGTTTACCCAATGACTATTCAAATCAATTTCAAGATGTCTAAAGGTTGTCGCTGCCAGATCCTGAGGTCGCACTATACCGGACTTAATTTCACCACCGGTACGATCCGTGCTGCCCAGAACCAATCCGCCCTGAATACCTCCGCCGGACATAATCATCGACATCACAGGCACCCAGTGATCACGACCTGCTTCCGTGTTAATCTTCGGGGAACGCCCAAATTCCCCCATCATCATCACCAGTGTATCGTCCAGTAATCCACGCTGCTCAAGATCATTGATAAGCGCCGCATACACCTGATCAACGCGTGGCAGCAAAGGCTTTAATCCCTTTTCAATGCCTCCCCAGCGGACATTGTCACCATGATGATCAAAATATCCCCAGGCTCCGCTGACCAGCACAAAAGACACACCTGCTTCCACCAAGCGACGAGCCAGCAGCGTTTTCTCACCAACACTCGTACGACCGTATTCATCACGCAGTTGGTCCGACTCCTGAGCAACATCGAATGCGGTTTCAACTTTACCGGACAAAACCATTTCAAAGGCTCGTTGGGTATTAACATCAAACTGATCCAGCAGTTGATTATCTTCAAGTCGTTTACGAGCTCCGTTAATCTGTTCTCGCAAGGCAGCGCGGTTTTGCAGACGTTGAATGTTAATACCTACAGGCAACTTAAACTTATCAGCCAGTTCCAGCCCTTTAACCGGATCATGCTTACCACTCATATGACCAGCACCATAAACATCCGAAACCCAGGTATCAGCCAGGCCCACAAAAGCTGGCATAGATGGATCATTCGAACCTTTGAATTTAGATGCAACTGATCCCATCGAAGGATATCCAGCACCATCTTTACCATCATTGGTTCGCCGCGCTAATGGGTTTCCAGCCTGCATCGTTATCGGGGTATGGTTACTTGCAGAACAGTCAACCGCCCGCAAAACGGCCAGCTTATCAGCTATGGCTGCCTGTTTAGGAAGATGTTCAGTAAATTGAATACCGGGCACCGCTGTTGTAATCGTGGCAAAAGGGCTACGAATTTCCACCGGAGCATCCGGCTTGGGATCCCACATATCGATTTGGCTGGGACCACCGCTGAGCCAAAACAGAATGACTGATTTTTTAGATTTAGAACCTGTAGTCTGAGCCTGGACTTGCTGCAATGTTGCCAGAGGAAGACTCGCCATTGCTGCCGAACCTGTCTTTAAAAACCAACGGCGAGAACCAACATGAATAGCGGGAGCCGGTTGCAAATTTGACGGAAACATGCCTCAGCATCCTATCGAAAAGAGAAACACTACCAATGTTTTTATCTTACTCTAAAAACAAAATAAGAATCAAAATGAATTTCAGCAGAATCGGTTACTACTGTTTCCCGATCTTCAGTGATTCAACATAAGCTCGTATTTGCATACCCTCTTTGCGCGGCCACTGCCAGGCTGGCCATGACGGGTTATCAGCCTGTACGGACCGAAACGTATGTTGCATATTGCTTATCAGTCGGCGAGCTATTCTAGGGTTATCATCCTGCACGTCCGTAGTCTCATCAACAGACAAATTAAAAAGCTGATATCCTGCGATTTCAGCTTTTTGGATTCGCATTTGATGTTCTTCTAAAATATCTCCGTGTGGTGGCAAGCTCCCACCTTCAAACTGTGCAACCAACTTCCAACTCCGATCCAGCACGGCAAGCTGAGATTCACCTCGAGCAGCGTGAAACTGCCAGTAAAGCGGCTTGCTTCTGCGTATTTGCCGGCCATCTAATGCTCTCAGAAAACTTGCTCCATCAAGCTCTAAGTTCCGTGGAAGCACAACATCTGCTATCTGGCAAAACGTTGGCAGGACATCGACTCCACTGACTGGTATGTCCAGAACCCGGGGGTCGGTCAGAGCCCGGGGCCATTGAACAATACCAGGTACGCGGACTCCACCTTCATAAACGGAACCTTTTTTATTACGCAAACCACCCGTGCTGCCATGTGGATGCGCATTCGTGATTGCCGGCCCATTGTCACTGGTAAAGAAAATTAGCGTATCGTGACGCAGCCTAAGTTGTTCAAGATGCTTCAGCAGACGCCCAAAGGCGGCATCCATTTGTGTAATATTGCCATGATGAGCCTGAAAACTCGAAACCTCAGGATCGTAAATACTGGGCTTACCCTGTGGCTCATATAGAGCTGTATATTTATGGTCTGAGGCAATTGGTTCATGAGGCTCATGATAAGCGACATACATAAAAAAAGGAGTCTCCTCCTGACGTTGGTTATTCAGCCAGTTGATAGCCTCGTCAGTGACCAAATCAGCTGCATACCCTTTTAGAGGACCAACTTGCTTTCCGTTTCGCACAAAGTTGACCGGATCCTTATGAGATGGCAATGCATTATTCTGAGTTCCAAAGGACCAGTCAAAACCGTGCTGTTGCGGCTGAGGGTAACGACTATCTGTAAGATTCCCATTCATATGCCATTTCCCTACGTGGCACGTTTGGTATCCGGAGTCTTGCAACAACTTCGCCAGAGTGATTTCATTTTTTCGCACATGCATTGGCGAATCATAAGGAATCCAGTTATGAATTCCTGCCCGATATGGCGTTCGTCCGGTCATCAGACCCGTTCGAGCCGGTGAGCAGTTAGGAGCCGCAGAATAACATCTCGTGAACTTCACTCCTTCCGCAGCAAACTGATCGATATTCGGAGTCTGAACCACTTGGTTGCCGTAACACCCCAAATCGCCATATCCCAAGTCATCACACAGAACAACGATCAGGTTTGGCCGACTTGACTCTGCATTGGCCCATCCGGAAAAGATGGTGAAGATGAAAGTGAACAGCAGCCGTTTCAAATAAATTGTGTCTTCCAACTTCATATGCCTTCCTATCGTTCCAAGATCAATCAACCTTAATCTTAGAATAAGACCGCAATACCGGACGATTCTTCATGAGGTCATAACCAAGTGTATCCAGAAAACTATATACAAGCGAAACTTGTTTCCCTCCGAAGGAAGCGGCAAACGCCATCTTATCTTTTGCAATCCTTTCGACTTGTTTTAACTCTATCACCGCATTTTCAAAAGGAATACCCTTCTGCGAATCATTCGGCAAATCACTGAGGTAAATCACCGTACCATCCGCTTTAACCAATCGGGCATCCGCCCAGTTCGCGTAGTCTTTCGACAGACCATTAACAGCTTCATCGACGACTAAAGTAAGTAACCGCGCCCCGGAAATATCAACCCGGATGGATCTCGCTGGATCCTTGCCTGTCATCGCAGTCACTTCAAACCCGTAAAGTGACTGCACCTGTCCAGCATTGTTTTCACCAATGCTGGATTTAACAACATCACCGTGGACAACCTTACCATCAGCACAGACTTTGAATCGCACCGCACCTGCACCTTCAGCAGATGCATCAATACCAATATCCGATCTAAATTCCTGAAAGCTTCCTCCCAGCCAATACGTAATTTCGCTGACCGAGTGTGTCCCCAGACCCTTCTTATATTTCTTTTCTCCGATAGTAAGCGGCGTCTGCTTTACTGACTGATTGATTTTCAATTCATCATAAGACTGATAAACATGTCTCAGAGCGGGCCGATCCTGAACGGTATGATGAAACTCATGATTAAGCGCCTGGTTATAAACCAACTGGCGAGGACCATACCAAAGACTTTTCCGGGAAATATCATCATCTTCGCGAAGGCCTATAAAATCATTCATCGATTCGGTTCTGACCGACATCTCAAATTGAATCTGGATGTCGTTGGTTGAGTGCCAGTCATACTCCAGCACGCACCAGCCATTGATTACAGCAGGCTCTTTTTCAACACCATCGACAACAAGTTTGACTACCCGACTCCATTGAGGAACACGCACCTTTAAAGGGGCTTTCAATTCCTGTGACGTTTTAACGGCCAGTTTGAGATTGCCATTAGCCAGATAATCCCCGTCTAAATCGATCGCAAGGACTTTATCCTGAATGGTCAGCGTCGTTGTCGATGGATAAAAGAAACTAATAAAGACGGCCTCCTGATCTGTCGTCGCAATGTACTGAGGAATCTCCGCCAGAGTGCGCGTTCCATGCATTGCACAGCAAAACGGCCAGGGCGACCCTTCTCGCACAAAATCGATTCCCCTGTCACCACAGAAACCACCGGAACGATCCTGATTGAATAACAGGTGATTACGGGCGGTGCGTTCCGCCATATCTAAAAAGCGACTCTCCTTGGTGACTCGCCAAAGATCGACATTCAGACCCCACCAGTCAAAGACACTACAGCCTTCGTCAAACCAGTAATTCAGGCTGTAACCTTCACGTTGGCCCAGATGTTCAACGATCCCACCACCAGGCCACATGACATGATCTTTAAAATACTTGTGCTGCTTTAATGCTTTTGCCAGCAGCGTCTGTCTAACGACTGCTTCTTTTTCAATATCCAGTTGGTCACAAATATTGACGATGCCCCGGATCGCTAAAAGATAGGAATGAGTATGCTGGCTGATTGGACTAACATCCGGAACCGACTGAGCAACTCGGACGCCAAATTCCAGATATTTACGTTCACCGGTAATGCGATAAAGCTCAACCATAGCTTCTGTGGCCACCCACCAGAACGAACTTGGCTGACCAAGTTGCCCCTCCGCAAAATAATTAGCCAGAAAATGATCTCCTAGTTTTCGAGCGGCTACCAGATATGATTTCTGCGCGGGCCTGTATCGGTGTGCCCAAATTAACCCTAGCAATCCTCGGGCGTTACCAAACCAATAACCATTGGAGTAAGCATGCCCTGTTCGTTCGGGTGCAATGGGCTTTCCATTTTTAAATGCCCCGTCGCGCCGTTGATTGGCCAGCAGTCCGAAGCCGACTTCATCGAATCTGTTGGAGGTCGGCTTACCTAATGCCAGAGAGGCTCGGGCATAGGCTTCTAACGTTCGTCCCGGCCAATCGGCTGCCCATAACCCGAACGAATGGTCATCGGTAAGCTCTGCCTCAAAGCCACTCCACAGCTGTTGACGTGTTGCCAAATCGAGATAGCCAACAGCCAATTCAATTCGCTCGGCCAGATCTCCACGAATCTCAACATCTTTTAAGTCTGTGGTCTCAATCCGTTGAGAAAGCACAACCTCCGAATCAGCTGGAGCGTCCTCAGACTCATTGTCCCGGCCTGGCTCTTGCCCCCACAGATTTACAGAAACCATAACACACAAGGCGAATAGATAAATTCTGATCAGCATTAACAACTCTCCAAAGATTGGGATCCACTTAAGCGTTATAATATTTACAAGTTTAGCCTTACCAAGTTCATAAGCAAGAGATGTCCAAATGCAATTTCTATTGACCGCAATCTTTTTAACTTTGGCAGTTCTAACTAACGTGCTTGAGGCGGAGAACTGGCCGCGATTTCGCGGACCTAACGCAGATGGCCTACATATCTCGGCAAAACTACCCACTCGCTGGAGTGAAGATGAAAATGTCATCTGGAAAGCCGAAACCCCCGGTAAAGGACATTCATCACCAGTGATTTGGGGTAACCAAATCTGGATGGGAACGGCTTTAAATAATGGGCATGACCTGCACGCCATCTGCTTCAATCGAGATGGCAAACTCATTCATAACGTCAAGCTATTCCATATTGAAAAACTGGAGGCCAGCAACACACTTAATTCCTTCGCTTCGCCAACGCCGGTCATTGAAGAAGGTACTGTGTATCTCTACTTTGGCACTTACGGTGTGGCAGCCGTCGACACAAAGTCCGGTCAGATTAAATGGCGCCGACAAGATATAAAAATCAATCATCAGGAAGGTCCGGGGTCATCTCCTATCCTTTATAAGGATCTATTGATTTTTCACTGTGATGGATACGACGTACAACACATAACAGCTTTGGATAAGAAATCGGGCCGCACTGTCTGGGAAACAACACGTTCACTTGATCTTGCGCGAGTGGAAAATCACGCTCGTAAAGCCTTTGTCACACCCGTGGTACGAAAAGTCAACGGTACTGATTTGCTAGTCAGCCCCGCGGCACAAGGTTGCTATGCATATGACCCAAACACCGGCGAAGAGATTTGGCGAATCGCCTGTGAAGGATTTTCTGCAGTACCGCAACCGGTCTTTTTTGGCAATCTGGCCTATATCATCCCGGACTTTGGACGTCCCGAAATCTGGGCCGTTGATATTTCCGGAAAAGGTATACTGACGGAAAAAGACGTTAAATGGAAATACAATGCCGCCTGTCCTTCCACCCCGTCACTAATATTTAAAGATGGATTACTGTATTTCATAGCTGATAAGACCGGTGTCGCTTCCTGTATCACTGCCGATACTGGCGAATTAGTCTGGCGTGAACGAATTGGCGGATCTTTTAGCACCTCGCCTGTAGCTACCAGCGATCACATCTACTTTCTGGATCGCAACGGTACTACCACCGTTGTTTCTTTAGGTCGTAAATTCAATGTTGTGAGTCGCAACACACTTACCGCCGGATGTATGGCCTCACCTGCTATTGCTGATAACAAGTTGTTTATTCGAACCGCCACACACTTGTATTGTCTGGGAACCAAATAGGAACTCCCTACATTACCGAGCCTGGTATTCCGGATTGGGTGGCATCATATTAGCTCCTACCCGTTCACGCCAAGCGTGGAATTGCTGTCGGAGTTCCGCTACCTTTTCCGGATGCTTCAATGCCAGATCTTTTTGCTCACCAAGATCATTTTTCAGATTGAAAAGTTGGATGTTACCTTTTTCGTAGTACTCCAATAATTTCCAGTCACCAACGCGGATTGCACCACCGGGACTTTGCATTCCATGGTTGCTGTAATGTGGGAAATGCCAGAAAATACCTTCTCTTTCGAGCGACCTGCCTCCCTGAACTAAAGACGTGATACTCACTCCGTCGGCATGCTGACCGGGCATAGCGGCCAACCCTACCATCTCCAGAATCGTAGGATAGAAATCTGTACTTACAACCGGTACATCACAGACATAACCTTTCTTATGGTATCCCGGCCAGTGAACAATCATTGGCTCGCGAATCCCACCTTCATAGAGAAATCCTTTTGCCCCTCGAAGCGGCAGATTGGAAGTGGAATAGGCGGTGTCCAAAGCATTAGGATTAATAACTCGTTTTGGATTACCAAAATTACCAGCAGACATGCCTCCGTTATCTGAGAACAGAATAACGATCGTATTTTCAGAAATCCCGAGAGCTTTCAGCTTTTCTCGAATGCGGCCCAGGCTTTCATCAACAGTCTCCACCATCGCCGCAAACTGCACATTATCCTGAAACTGTTTAATCTTGACTGTACGGTGCGGCAACACACTAAAGGGGGCAAATTCCGCTGTCTCAATCAGTCCATCCAGCGAGACAGGAGCATCGGGGTTCCCTTCCAGAATAAAAGCAGGTCCCTTTGGCTTCTTCATACCGGCAAGTTTCTTTTGATATTTTTCCACCAGATCTTTACGTCCGTGAATTGGATCGTGCACGGCATAATGAGACATATAAAGAAAGAAGGGCTCATCTTTACTAGATTCGATAAACTTTAATGCTTCATCAGTCAGACGATCCGTAAGATATTGGCCCGGTTCGTCTTCCAGACCTTCAAGTCCAAATGGAGCATGATATCCGCGTCGGGGCCAACCTTTATTCCAACGGGGAATCTGCAAATCAAATCCCTGAGCTGTCGGACCGTTTGGTTCTTCACCCAAATGCCACTTGCCAATATGCGCAGTAGCGTAACCCACCGATTTCAATGCTTCGGCAATCGTGACTTCCGAAAGCGGGAGGAACTGATGAATCTCAGCATTAAGTAACTGTTGAAACGGGAAATCCCGCCGGCCTGATAACCAGTCAGTCATGTCTAAACGAGCAGGATATTTTCCCGTCATAATACTTGCTCTTGTCGGCGAACAAACATGGCAAGTCGCATAGGCCTGAGTAAATCTAACACTCTGTTTAGCGAAAACATCGATATTTGGAGTTTCATAAAAATCACTTCCATAACATCCCAAATCCTTCCAGCCTAAGTCATCCAATAAAAAGAAAACAACATTGGGCCGACGTTGTTCAGCCCGAAGGACTGATGAACAGATTGACAGAAGTGCTATCAGAAAAAGAAAGGAATAACGAACAATTGAAGGCATTGGTATTCTCGCTGGCCGATGCTAATGAAATGAAAAACTAATTATAACGTTTTCAGTAATTCGAACATCCACCTGAGTAACTGCCAATTGGTCGCTGGAAAAAGCTATAATTAGTAGCATAATCGTTCATAAGAACTGTTTGCATACCAGCCCTGAGGGCATAATTATTTTTAAGTTGAGATCAGATGATGACCAAATTCCTTTTATCACTAGCTACCGTTTTGTTGTTAGGAATCAGTGTGATAACCGAAAGTGCTAACGCTGAAGTTTTTGAATTACGTGTATATACAACCAATGAGGGTAAGTTGGATGACCTACATACCCGATTCCGGGATCATACGCTTAAGCTGTTTGAAAAACACGGAATGACTAATATGGCTTACTGGGTACCTGAAGGATCCAAAAATACATTAATCTACGTGCTTAGCCACAAGAATCGTGAAGCCGCTGCTAAATCATGGGATGCTTTTGTTAATGATCCCGTCTGGCAGAAGGCGTTTAAAGCCTCACGTGTCGATGGCCCACTGTTATCCAAAGCACCCGAATCAACTTTTTTGGAAGCAACAGACTACACGCCAAAAAAGAAGTGGAAAAATAGTAAAGAAGGTGGATTCTTTGAACTGCGAATTTATCAGGCCGCCGAAGGCAAACTCGGAAAACTTGATGCTCGTTTTCGGGATCACACGATAAGCCTGTTCGAAAAGCATGGTATGAGAAACCTGGCCTACTGGCACGCGACTGACGAACCTCAATCTAAGGATCACCTGTATTACATCATCTGGCACGAAAGTAAAGAGGCTGCTGCTGCCTCATGGAAAGGCTTTATTGCTGATCCGGATTGGAAAGCAGCCGCCGCAGCTTCAGGCGTAGGCCGATTAGCTAAGCCACCAATCGCGATTTACATGCAGTCGACCGACTACTCAAAGATTAAATAGAACCGTTTGATTCGTATTACAGTTTAACGCTCGCCGACCGATTTCTCGGGAGGCGAGTATTTTTTATAGAACACACTTCGAAGAAATCTATTTATCAGACAGCTATCTCAAAGCAACGGGGCTGTCATTACCTCAACCCGAAGGGTTTTCCTGTCTTTTCAGATCGAGGCGGCAGTCTGCCACCCAATCTTCACGAGTATATTCAATCACCGAAGTATCTGTCTCTCGAAGTTCAAGTCGGTTCAAACGAAATCCCAGCTCCGTAATTTCAGTAAATAGTTGGAAGGCAATATTTTCGACGGTCGAAGGAAACTCAAGAACCTTCATACGAAATTCTTCACCATGCTTCTGCTGATGCTCCAACAATGTTTCATGCAGCGGATCTTCACGATTTACGATAAAACAGTGGTCGTAAAAATCTTTAATCAACGGTTCGATCTTGTCGTCAAAGTCACCAAATAAGGTCGATAAAGCGCCATCGCGCTCAACCTCAAAAAAACATATCAGGCCATAGCGATGACCATGTAGATTTCGGCATTTATCCGACAACTGTTCATTTCGGTGAGCCGCGTAAAATTTATATTGTTTTTGGATAATCATATTTTAAACCTTTAGATTACGACCATGTTATCGTAATTCCATATCAATGGCTTGCCAATCGCCTTTTCTCCATAATTGATTCGGAGCATACATACTCGCTACGCTTATTACTATGGCAAGTTTGTTAAAGCACCACTCTCCGTCCACAGGTAATGAGCCAGCTATTTGAAGAATCTAAACAGTCTGCAGTTATCATTGATACACAAATAGAAGGGCGTTAATCTAATCACGCAGCCAGAGCCTCCAAACAACTAGCCTGGTTTGTTTCAATTGATGTAAGCTATCTTTCTCTACCCGGGAAAATCTCAATAACTAATTTCAGGAAGTTCTATAAATAACATGTTTGATAAAGAACGAATACTTTTTCAATTAAGTCGGACTCGTGTACTCTCACTTCAAATGATTGATCGTATTGATCATGAAAAATGGTATGACATGCCGATGGGAATTACCCATGTGGCCTGGAACGTTGGGCACATTGCAATTGCTGAATATTTCTTAGGACTGTTTCTGGTACGCGGTCCGCGAGATTCCGACGCCGCAATCATTCCGGAAACATACCGTGGACTATTCGGATATGGCTCCGAAGTTTCGGCTGACTCGACCATCTATCCAAGCCCTAATGAATTACGCACTGTACTTAATCAGGTGCATGATCAGGTGATGCTGGAAACCAGAGAAATGTCTGCGGACGTACTGACTGAATCTTGTGTTTTTGACGATCCTGAATTTGACCACCACCCAATCTTCACGAGAAAGGGTGGAGCACTCGAGTGGCTTACGCACCACGAGCATATTCATATCGGTCAAATAGGTCTTTTGCGGCGAACCTTTGGTGAAAAACCAATCGAATATCTGGACGAGTCGCGTGCCGGCAAGAATTTTGTCTAGCTGGCATACGATTGAAACAGAGTTGGGATTCTAAGATCAGAGGAATTGAACCTCCACAGCCCGCATAGCACTAGAACCTGAATCTATTTCAAGGATTCCTAATGCCGAGGAAATACGGCAAAACGCGGTTTCCCGCGATGTTAGTCCGTGAGCCCACCGATTTACTTTTCAAACGCTGCGTCGATTTCCCCTGGCTTGAATCGAACGCTGACGATTGAGTGTTTCTTTTGACCCGGGCGATACTTGATGTAAGTCGTGGCGACCATCGTGCCATCCGGCAGCCGCTCAAGGCCGGAGTAGCCGCAATCCGCGCCGGCGTGGCTATGCAGAAGCTTAATACGATACTGTCCTGATCGACCGTAACGAATATCGTCGTAAGTTCCCATCCACGCGACATAGTGGCCGTAGGTCGGGCTGCCCATCGCTCGATCGCGAAACACCACAACCAGCCGCCCATCGTCGGTGAAACAGGACACGTGACGATCACCGGTTAAGCTGGCGGGTAATTCGTGAACCCTCGACCATGTTGTTCCTTCGTTGTCACTGAACATCACAAGCGATTGAAAATGACGCGAGTTCTCCCGCATTATGCAGGCGATCTGCTTACCATTGGGTGATCGGATCAGATCTGGTTCACATGGAACGGCTCCCTGAACTTCACAAACTTTCCGGTAGTCCTTCCACGTTAGCCCGCCATCGGATGAAACGGCCTGCCAAACCGCATTGGGCATTTCATCACGCGGCGCGTCCGTTGGTCCGCGTTGCATCAGTAACAGATGACGACGACCGTTGTCGATTGGAATGATTGCGGTGTTACCGCCAGGTTTGAAGAGGCCGGTCTCTTTCATCGGCGTCCAGGTGTTTCCGCCGTCTTCCGACATCGAGCTGTGATGTTTCCCGCGTCCAGCAAAGACAAACAGACGTTCGACGCACTTCGAATCGCGCATCCGAAAGATGCACGGGCAGCTTGAAATCTGACCCCAGTTTTTCGGCGTTACCAGCAGGCCGCTCCAGGTGAGCCCCCCATCGACGCTCTTGATCAATGGTCCACATCGACCGCCATGACCGATCGACCATGTTGCAAGCATGGTCTTGCCATCCGCCATAAGTACGGTGTTGACCTGGCCGCGATATTCCGTTTCCGTACCGGCGGCGGCGATCACCTGGCGATGCGTTTCCCCTGAGATGTCGATAACCGGTATTGATAAGTCCCTTACCTCAGTCGGCAGTGGCGGCAGCGCGGCCTCGCTCAAGTTCCCGGTTACTGTGAAGTCGTAAATCCGTAGCGTAGCTCGCCAGGGACGCAGGCCAATCGTGCTTACATTCTCCGGCTCGTAGTGCGTCGTCCAGACCTCCTTGCCGTCAATTCTAAAAATCAGTTCGCTTGCGCGACGCGCAACTTCCAGCTTGAAAGGTTTTCCCGCAGTGATGAAGTCACGAGGGTCGGCAATCGCGCGGGTCTTACCAAACTGCGGCCCCTGAACGAACATCCGGCCGTGAGAACCTTCAAAACCAAACTGGTTCCCGTCCAGTACGAAAGCTGCCGCCGTCTTAGCAAGTTTTTCAAGACAAACGGTAGCCGTGATCGTGAAATCACCAGCGCAAAGTCCGCAGTTCGCATAAAGATAGTGCATTCCCGTCGAGACGATGTATCCATCACCAGGTTTCCACTTACCTTCATCGACACGCGCCATCTCGATTTGACCCGCAGTTACAATGTTCGCGGTGGCTGAATCGCGCGTCTGATGGCTGAACCCAGCCACCATGACACTCACGCTCATCAGCAGTACCAAAAGATACTTACTCATTCGATTGTTCTTCCTGACATTGTTGCAATTATGTTTAGGTATATGATGAGCTTATGAAAAGTGAAGGCCTACCACAATCAAAAAGTTACGCCGAAACCTTCGTGCTGAATGACCAAGAGCGAGAAGTCTATCTGTGAGCCTAATGCCGTGGTGAGTTTATTGCGAGTGCCGGTTGAGGGAGAAATTTCCGTCACTGTAGCCAGTTGGTAGTCAGGACAAACAGAAAAAACAGGAGCTTCCAGCGTAGTACCGAAAACCCCTGTTTTTGCAGTGCGGATGAGAGGAGTTGAACCTCCACGCCCCGAAGGGCACTAGAACCTGAATCTAGCGCGTCTGCCAATTCCGCCACATCCGCATGTGTGATTTGACACTGTTATTATCGACTCAATCGGCTAGTT
>PAPJ01000031.1 GCA_002709045.1 Planctomycetaceae bacterium
TTATTGGAATTATAGTGTCCGGCAATCCTGATAAGAATTCCCCGAAACGGGTTGTAGCGCGCCCGATCATTAAGAAAAAGGTTCAGTCCGACACCGGTGGAATCGCGCCAGTAGCTAAACCATTGGCCTCGTCTTCGAAATCGATAGATGAAAAACCAGTAGCGACAGATATTGCTAGCACGAATAACTTAGTTGTTTCAAATACACCTGCGGATTCAATTATTGCCAGACCCGTTATTGCACGTCCCTTGGATACTCGTCCGGCCAGAGATCGGCTGGTTGTTCCCGAGGCAGACGAGGATAGCGAAGAGGATGAATTTGTTGAAGTAGCTAGGCGATCAGCACCTGCCTGGTTAATTAGCTTCGGTGTTCATACGTGTATTCTCGTTGTGCTGGGGCTTTTAATGCTGCCCGGATTGCTAGATAGTCCGTTACAAATTGAAGTCGTCTATGCAGAGAAAATCGGGGAACAAACTGAAGATGAAATCTTCCAGTCTCCCACCGAGGAAATGCCGGTGTTAGAAGAGCCGGTTTTGGCTGAAGATGAACTAGAAGTTGAGGACCCCCTAGCTGCCCCCCCTGAGGTTGAACCAATTGAGTTTCAGGCAAATAAACAGACCAGCGATATACAGGCACCTTCTATCGGCATGGCGCTTGATGGACGGGAAAAGGGTATGAAAAAAGCATTACTGGCTGCTTATGGAGGTACTGCTACAACGGAAGGGGCGGTTGTAAAAGGACTCGAGTGGTTGAAGCGAAACCAGCAGCCTGATGGAATGTGGAGTCTGATAGGCAATTATGCCGACGCCTCCCCTACGGAGAATCGAGTGGCCGCCACCGCCATGGCATTGCTCGCATTTCAGGGGCATGGATCAACACACCAGTATGGACCTTATAAGGACGTGGTTGCTAGAGCATGGAATGCTTTGATTAAAAAACAGGATGCTGAAGGTAACTTCTTTTTAATCGGCGGGCATCATCATCGGCTCTATACGCATGCACAGGCTACAATTGCCCTCTGTGAACTATATGGAATGACGAAAGACAACGATCTTCAGGCTCCAGCTCAGAAAGCCCTGAATTACTGCTATGCTTCGCAGTCACCTCAGGGCGGATGGAGATATGCTCCTGGTGGAGCCTCGGATACGTCTGTTACCGGATGGTTTGTAATGGCGTTGCAAAGTGGGCGCATGGCAGGCCTCAATGTTCCGGCAGTGAATTTGGATAGAATCTCGGCCTATTTAGATATCGCCACAATCGATGGTGGTAGTAAATATGCCTATATCCCAGGGCAGTCAGATACTTTAAGCATGACGGCAGAGGGTTTGCTTTGCCGGCAGTATCTGGGATGGAAACATGATGATGCCCGCCTCAGTCGTGGAATCCAGTATGTCAATGGTAATCCGATTAGTTTTGCAGCGATGGATGTGTATTATTGGTATTACGCAACCCAGGCGTTACATCACATGGGCGGAAAACCATGGACGCAATGGAATCGTGTTATGCGTCAGGCAATTCCCGAAAACCAATTGCAAACTGGCAGGGAAGCCGGTAGCTGGGATCCTCACAATGACACTTACGGACATTTAGGAGGCCGGCTTTATACTACCTGCCTTTGTATCTATATGTTAGAAGTTTACTACAGGCATCTGCCCATCTATAAACATAATCTCAAATAGCCACTAAGTGGTAGTTATTTGGTTTCTTTAAGAATTTGCTCGTAGGTTTGTCGGGCATGATCCCAGGCTGCTTTGGCATCACCTATTTCGTCGGGACTAATTTGCCCTTTTTTGGCATTCCAGCAGACTTCAACCGCCTGAATGCACCATTCTGCGCTAGCCCTGTTAGCACGGATTGGTAGGTCGTCGATTAATACAAAAACGGGATTGGTATGGCAGGCCCCCAAAATACGAAGGGCAATCCAGCTTGATTTCGTGGGAACATACCGAAAATCAAGTTGATGGATATCGCCATTGCCCAGAATCTGCTTGGTTTCTACGACCTTCCCATTCACGATAAGTTCGACGGGAACAAAATCAGTACCCGGTTTTCGGGCACGTTCAATATGCCAGTATGGTTTTTGTGAATATGGCCGATTGCGAAGTTCGGTATTTTCGCTTTCGTCTAGTAATGCTGAAGCGTTGACCGACACACTTAGTTGCTGCCCTTTTTCGAGTTGTTGGTAGCCTGGTTTACCCTGTTTCTTACGCTCGCCAACGCCAATTCCGTTGACCGTAAAATCAAATAGATGTGAGCGGCCATCACCTACATAGCTACGGCCATCCCGGATGCCATGTATCCAGTCGTCGAAGCTAACCTTTCGTTTGGCAGGCAATTTTACATAGGATCGTCCCAGGCCAACACGGTCCCCATAGATACAGGGAAAGTCTGTTTCACCACTAATACGTGTGTCAAAACCGCAGTTTAGCGTGTGGTACCAGATTGATAATTCCCAGTTCAACGGCGTATCGACAGCAGAAATAAAATCAACGACATTATGGGTCACATCGACGATGTATTCGTTGGCACCAATTCCGTCAAATTTCGGCATCGCGAAACTGGGCATGTCCTGATCTTCGACTTCGAGTCCCCAACCACTATGTGAGAATCCAACGACACCACCCTGTTGCTTCCCCCATTTGAGAATCGGAAGATCCCAGGTTGGCCATTGTTCAACGCGTGTGGTCCCGGGATAATCGTCTTCCCGGAGTCGCAAGAGACAGAGATGTCCTGCATGTGAGCTGGGAAACCCGGATACTTCAATGTCATAACGCATTAAATGATTACGTTGTGACAGGGCGTGATTTTTACCTTCGAAAAAGCCTTTTTGGAAATACCAACAGGGTCCCCACGTTAGAACACAGCCTACGTTAAGGTCTTCACCTAAAATATGTCGCATCATAGCTTCCGGCAGCACACCCTGTCTTGGCGTTTCGTAGTGAGCACAGCCAGCAGCATGGATATGATGATCACCAGATACCCAACCGTGATCCACCATTCGAATCCAGCGTTTAAGATTGAACTCCAGAGTAACTGGTTTTCGGTCTTTGATGTATATCTGGTAGGTTTTAACGAGATATTCCGGACCACGAGAGACAACGAATTCATATTTACCCGGAGGTAGATTGATGATCTCTTTGTCATAACGATAAATCTGGTCATGGAAATAGAAATCGGGCTCCAAACGTCGGAAACGCGACGGATAAACACGTTGTTGAGAATCGCGGATGATGAACTGACCGACTGTCGGAGCACCATCATAGTCGAGCACCCGCAGGGTCACGGGCGTGGAATGCCGCGACGTAAAGAGGATCGGAAGCTCACTCCGGAAGCCCAGATCCTGAGTTCCCTGACCGGCATCGAAGGTGAGTGTAGCCTCGCGCTGGCCAGCCGAGGCGGAATAAATCGCGAGTATTCTATATTCGAGTGCTAACCCGGACAGTGTTGGCGTCAAAGGTTGTTTATCAAAAGTCCCAAGTTGCAACCAGCGATTGTCTATGTCCCGAGTTGTTATCCTTTCGGGATCTGGTTCTTTTGTACCCTGACTGCGAATAAAAATCGGCTGATTTGAGGGACTGTCGATTCCCAGAGTGGGCGTCGTGCCCGCCTCGTTGTGTACTTTGATCAGGAAAACGGTCCAGCCGTTTTCGTTAAGTATCGGACGTGCTTTACCGGCGGCAGCTTTGACTCTGCTTTCCGGATTAATGTGAACATTCGCCAGAACCATTTCATCAAGTAGATTCTGGATTTCGGTTACGAATTCGGTTCCGGCGGAATTATCTAGTTCAGCAATTCGTGCCTGTTGCTTATCGCTCAGAGGTTGGCCTAGGTAAGCTAACGCATCGATGACCCGTTTAACCTGAGCACGGAGCGGTTGTTCATCGACGTCGAAGACGAGGTCCTCAGCCGCTAAATAAGTTGACGACAGTAGCAAAGTAATAGACAGAAGGATCTGGGGCCGCATCGAAAAGTACCTTGATGATTAAATAGGGTTAGGTTCAGCGTTGTCACTAACATTCTTATGGAAGGGGTGGCGATTGCAGGAGATTATTGCAATTCAGCCGGACGTTCAACGTTAAGGTCTGCTGCTAGTTCGAGCAGTTTATCCCAGTTTCCTTGATCAAAAAGAATGCCGTTAGCCAGCATCATTTGTGTATTGCTCGTCTCTGGATCGCCGGGGAGCAAGATTTCGTCAACGCCTGTTTTGGTCGGACAGCTGCGAACAAAATCAACCAACTGGGCGACCTCGCGGGCAAACAAGTCTCCGCCTCCGAGATGGGTAGGGTCAATAAGCATGAAAAAGACGCAGTTACCCTTTGGAGTAATGGGTGTTTCACGCGCACATAAACCGCCGCTTAGGGCACCCGTAAAGATGTCAATCATCAACGCTAAGCCAAAACCCTTATACGCCTGAAATCCTCCCATGGGTAGAATTGTGCCTGGTGGATCGCCATAAAGTGTTGCTGGATCAGTTGTTGGGTTACCATCTTTGTCGATAAGCCAGCCTTCTGGGACTTCTTCGCCCGCAATGTTTTTAACTCGTACCTTACCTTCCGCGGTGGCGCTGGTGCTGAAATCAAGAATTACCGGTGCGCCTTCAGTCGGAACGCCCATTGCAAGAGGGTTTGTGCCGAGTCTTGGCCGGATACCGCCGGGCGGAGCAACTCGACGAGCGGCTCCATGTGTATTAACCATTGCCATGGATACAAGTCCATGTTCGTTTGCAGCTATCTCACAGTACTCACCCAATCGTCCGATGTGAGAACAGTTGCGGATGGTACCAATGGCTACCCCATGTTGTTTTGCTTTAACGACAAGCTGTTGTAACAACCGGCCTGCCTGGAGGCGCCCGAAACCCCAGTTACCATCGGTGGCGAGTGACGAGGCGGTATTTGAAATAGTATCGAGTGATACATCGGATTTAATATCACCCTGTTTTAGCATCTCTAAATAAAACGGTATTCGCATCACGCCATGTGAGCTATAGCCCCTTAGATTTGCGGTAGCTAGACTCGGGCCCACAACGGAGGACTCCTCTTTCGTGGCTCCACCGGCGGATAGAAGAGAAATAGCAAACGTGGATAATGAATCAAACGAGATTTTGGGCACTGGTGAATCTTTCTCATGAAGGGAATGTGCGTAAAAGGGGAAATATTGAACTGAGTCATATTGTACTAAATCGTAACCAGCGGAACCTGCCTGTTGAATTCATACATTGCGATTCCAACGGCCGTTGCCAGATTGATCGAGCGTACTTCAGCTGTCATCGGTATTCTGAGTTGGCGTTCAGGGTAGGCCTGATGGATAAAATCAGGCAAGCCCGAGCTTTCGCTGCCGAAGATCAGGGTGTCACCCTCTCGATAGTTAACGGCGGTATGGCTTTGTTCGGCGTACTTAGTGAATAACCAGGGATTGAAGTGAGGTATACGTTCCAGTAAACGTTCCCAGTTGGGAACAACTTCTAAATCCAAATGTTTCCAGTAATCCATACCCGATCTGCGGATTGCCTTTTCTCCGAGATCGAAACCAATAGGCTCGATTAACCATAGCTTGGCACCAAGGGCGACACAACTTCGCCCAATATTTCCGGTATTTGGCGGAATCTCGGGAGTATATAGAACGATATTTAATTTAGAGGTGGACATAAGCCGGATTTTACAGCGGATTACTTGATTGTCTTGCTAAACAATTGCGATAGACATATTGCGTACAACTAGTGTGGGATTGACAATAGTATAGCGTGAAGTGCAGGAGAGATGGTTTGACGATAGAACGTAATCCAACACGTAGTGTCACAATTGGTTCGATAAAAATCGGGGAGAAACACCCGATTGCGGTCCAGAGCATGACAGCTACCCATACCTCAGATATCGATGCCACGGTAGAACAGGTTCAAGCCTTGACGGCGGCCGGGGCAGATGTTGTCCGAATTGCTGTGGATAGCCCTAGAGATGCTGAAGCCCTGGTTGAAATACGTCGGCAAACAAGTGTCAATATATCGGTAGACTTGCAGGAAAATTACAGGCTCGCAGAAGTCGTTGCCGCTAACGTGGATAAAATTCGTTATAACCCCGGCCATCTGTATCATATCGAGCGTGAAAAGAAGTGGCAGGAGAAAGTCCGTTTCATTGCAGCCGTCGCCAGAGACAATAATTGTGCACTTCGAGTTGGCGTTAATTGTGGTAGTGTTGATCCAGCAAAAAAAGAACTGTTTAGCGAAGACGATTCCATCGGGCCTATGTTGGCAAGTGCATGGGAGCATTGCGAACTGCTTGAGAGCGAGCAATTTGAAAACTATTGTGTTTCATTGAAAGATTCCGACCCTCTTAAGGTCATTGAAGTGAATAGGATGTTTGCCGAAAAACGGCCCGATATTCCATTACATCTTGGCGTGACGGAAGCTGGCCTACCCCCCGACGGAGTCATCAAAACCCGGGTTGCGTTTGAACAACTGATTAGTCGGGGAATCGGAGATACAATTCGTGTATCACTTACCGTACCTAATGACAGGAAAGGCGAAGAAATTGCGGCTGGTCGCGGCATCCTGCAGGACATTGAAAATGGCCGTGTTCGAAGCGTAGTCAATTTTAATACTGAGGGACTTAATATCATCTCTTGTCCAAGTTGTTCAAGGGTTGAAAATGAAGCCTTTATCCAGTTGGCGGAAGATGTCAAAGCGATGACCGCCTATGCGAAAACACATTCGGTAACGATCGCTGTGATGGGATGCCGTGTTAATGGCCCGGGTGAAACGGATGATGCAGATTTGGGTCTGTGGTGCGGTCCTAAATATGTAAATCTTAAAAAAGGACCACGCGAACTTGGGCGTTACGAATATGATGTTATTCTTGAACGGTTGAAAGCAGAACTAGATATCGTTATTGACGAGAAACGTCAGGGTTAGCATGCGGGTTTTATCGTGGCGTTTGGGAATCCGACCTTCGAACACCAGAATACCGTTCAAATACGGAAAAGCCTCCCTTACCGAATGCCCACAGGCATTGCTTGAACTGGTTCTGGAAATACAGGGTAATGTCATTCGAGGGTACGCAGCCGATTGTCTCCCACCGCTTTGGTTCGACAAGTCGGAAGACCGTGGGTTTGGTGAACAAATTGAGGATATGCTCGATGTTATTACGATAGCAGCCAGTGCGCTCTCAGATTTTGGAGTTATTGAGTCTGTTGGCGAAGCGGTTAGAGTGTTGTGGAGTACACCAGGCTTATCCGGCCGGCCGCAGTTGCTGACTAGTTTCGGACATAGCATGGCCGAGCGGTGTTTGATTGATGCGTTATGTCGGAAATCTAATTGTAGTTTTAGGAAAATACTTTCCACCGGAGCGCTTTACGGCGATTTTGTTACCGAATTAAATGCCCGTGGTCATAAGAGGAATATTTCACCCTGGCAACACGATCATTCCAGCGAACGAATTGCCGTACGTCATACCGTAGGTTTGGGAGATCCACTTAGCAACTCCGAACAGCAGTTGGATGATGGAATTAGTGACGGCCTTCCCGCAACACTAGAGGATCATCTTAGGCATAATGGTATTCGCTATCTGAAGGTTAAAATCGGGAACCGTGGGCTAGAAGACATTCAACGGCTGATGGCAATATGGCGTGTTTGTGAATTAACCGCCGGGTGGAAAATTAGTTTTACACTTGATGGTAACGAACAATATTCGTCGATCGAAGAATTTGAAGAATTTTGGTCGCAATTGCGTTCGATACCGGAACTGAGGATGTTTACAGATAATGTGATCGCCGTCGAACAGCCCTTGAATCGCATGGTTGCTTTAGATGAAACGGCCACGTCTGGTTTGCGTGAGTTTAGCAGCGTTGTCCCTGTTATTATCGATGAGTCGGATGCCGCTAAAGATGATTGCTGGCAGGCATTATGTCTTGGCTATTCCGGCACCAGTTCGAAGGCCTGCAAGGGAGTCACCAAAGCATTGATTAACCGGCAATTAATTGCGGAATGTCAGAACGAACAGGAAGAGCGTCAATTTCTTGTGACCGGTGAAGACCTATGTTGTGTTGGTGTCGTAGCGTTACAAACCGATCTAGCATTGGTTTCTGTAATGGGGCTAACACATGTAGAGAGAAATGGCCACCACTATCATTCAGGGTTGAATTATCTTTCCCGGGGCTGTTATGAGGAAATTATTCAGCAGCATGGCGATCTTTATCAGCTGGTTAATGGTGTGCCGGCCTTGAAAATAGAGCAGGGTAGCCTCTGTGTGCGCACCGTAAATGAAAATGGCTTCGGTTTTAGTGTTGACCCTCGTTTTGACACCTACGAATTGATTCGTTATGGAGAGTAGTGGGATTAGAGAGTGTATTCAACGTGCGCTGACGTGATGACGCGTTCAAAACCTATTTTCTCTGCAGTATTGAGGCTTTGAGTGTCGTTTGCAGCGATGTGAATTCTTAATGGCGAGAGACCTGTTTGAGGGAGTTGGCGCAAAATCTCACATAACAAGAATTCAAAATGACTTGCGTCGAATGCGTTACTTGCCGAGAAACCGATGACGTCAACTCCGCCGGCCGGCCAGTTCGGATAACTATGTGACAGACATGCATAGGTTAACGCGGCTTCGGTTTGTCCAGTTTTTAGATCGTTTAGTTCCAGCCGGCTTGTTGCCAGATGCGAATAGATAGCATTAAGCGTAAGGCTGTTTAGATCCGGATCAGATTTTTGATTGAGAATATGCGTTCTGCGAAGTGACATCTGTTCACGCGTAAAAGGGACCTGTTTATTATTTACATCGAATTCCAAACATTGCCAACTATCGATTGTCCGAAAACCAAGTTCCTCGAGCACCGGTAAAATAGGATGAGTTTTTGGTATGCCAACATTTAGAAAATGGGTCGAAATACCGTTGTAATATTCAGCTCGATCAGGTTCTGTACCAATTCGGAGCCGTTGAAAACCGAGCTCCTTTCCGAAGACGGCTAGATGTTCGAGTAGGGTTCGGGCAACGGCTAGATTTGATTCCCTGACAAGGTAGTTTGCTATCGTGAGCGTCCCTGTTTCGTTATTGTCAGTAGTTTTGGAACCGAGATGTACAAAACCCTGTACCTGATCGGCGATGGTGGCTACAAAAAACCGATCGCGCTCAAAATAGGTTTTCGCAAAGACTGCGAATTCAAGCAGATTCGTTGATACTTCGGCCTCAAGGTTGCAGCATTCATTAATTAAGCGTGCGATAGCCGGTGGATCATGATTCAAGAAAGGTCGTACGCTGATCATGATAGGCGGACCTCAATGTTGTTATCTACGATTCGAGTTTCGAATGTGTTAACACAGACCGTTGGAATGGACTGGTGTTGTCCGCTGTTAATGTCATATTCCCAACCGTGCCATGGGCAGCGTACGACGCAGCCATGCAGGCTGCCTTTTCCGAGTGATCCACCCTGGTGAGGACAAATACCATCGATGGCCCGAAATTCACCCTCCAGCTTGAACAACGCAATAATACGACCCTCCACTACACACTCGGTAACACCGTTACCGGGCATCTCGGTTATTTCAATTGCATGTCTCCATTCAGCTGCCATTATCGATTCTCGGGGACTTCCTTTCGCGAGGATCCTTCCAACGTCTGTGCAACCACCAATATTGCGACGGTGAAAGAGATATAGCCGCTTCCAGCTGTTGATTATACCATGCTGTCACATATTTGACGGTCTGCGATTCTTTCTCAAGCATGGCGGTGTGTAGGTGCCCGCGACAATCTAATATCAAATCAAACATTCGCCAGTTGTGGCGGGCGGCAACCACCACAACTTCGGCATTCGTCGTCAAGGCATAGAGCGCCAACGCCTTGTGGCATGAAGCGGGTCGACCCATAAAGTCCATCCATAATCCCTTCCTACCGGCCGATTGGTCTGCCAAAACCGTAAGCGTTTCACCCTGCCGAAGTAGATATTCGACTGTGTCAGAAATACCCTTTTTGGGAAGAATAAATTGTCCATACCGACTTCTGAATGTATTGATGAAATCATTCATTAGTGGATTATCGAGAGGTCGCGCAATTGTAAAACTGGGGAAACCAAAAAGGCCGGCGATAAAACCGGCAAGTTCAAAATTGCCATAATGTCCGGATAACAGCATCGTGGGATGCTTGGATAATAACCCCGTTAATAATAAATCCGGATTGTCTATTGCTAGATGGCGCCGCCAGTTATATCGATTAATACGCCTTGGTGCTTGTGCCACTTCGAATAGCATCAGCAAAAGACTCTCCCACATTTTTAGAATGACAAGATTCAGTTGACGTCTTGATGCGTGTGGATAAACGTGGGTTAGATTCTCTAAGCAAACCTGACGGCGTATACGCACCACATAGGTCATTGTCCAGGCTAGGATCCGCGCAATTTGTTCCAACAGGTTCTGAGAGGAAGCCTGTATCAAACAAAAGAAAGTTCGTAAGACTAAATAGCCGAATAAATGCACGGAGACCTGAATTGGAGCAGGGAAAACAGTTAAATTCTATTTGAGAGTTTGCCAAATCAGAGCGATTTAACCAATAGCAACCCTTTCGATATTAGCGTTTTTTCCGTCGTACTCCGGTCTTCCGATACGAAAGTATCGGGTCTTTATTAAGTGGCAGCTGTACTGCCCGGCCCGACGCTGCGGCTTTATAGATTGCAAGAATAATCTCAACACTGAGACGCCCCTGGCTTCCATCGATAGAATTGGAGGATTTCCCCTGAATTGCTCTGATAGCGTCGCGAAATAAAGCAGAATGCGCCTGATGTCCGATCGCAGCGGGATCGGCAGCACCTCCGCCGGTTTGCGTTGTTCCCGCCATTTTTTCAACTAGGTCTTTGTCAGCCTTTGTCATGCGGGCAAAATCCCAAGTGATAATATCTTCTTCTTCGATAGCGGCTGAACCCTGAGATCCGTGGATTTCAATCTTTTTTAACGCCCCGGGAAAAGCCGCCGTCGTTGCCTCAACGACACCTAAAGCGCCATTGGCAAAACGCAGCGTTGCCACCACGACGTCTTCGACATCAATTCGCTTGTGGGCCAGCATATCGGCTTGCGCAGTGATTTCCACAACGGGACCCATTAGCCAACTAAGCAAATCTACATTGTGAATTGCCTGGTTCATCAGTGCACCTCCTCCATCGAGGTCCCAGGTTCCTCGCCATGCGCCGCTGTCATAGTATTGTTGAGTTCGAAACCATTTTACATAAGCGTCACCAATAGTTAATTTGCCGAACTTGCCCTTATCGATAGCCTTTTTTAGGAGTTTAGATGACTGATGATATCGTGACGGGAAAATCGTGAAGAGTTTGACGCGATTGCGTTTACAGGCGTCAATGATTGAGTCACACCGTTTTAGTGTTATTTCAAGTGGCTTTTCAACGATGACATGTTTTTTTGCATTAGCAGCAGCAATCGCAGGTTCCATATGCGCACCACTGGGTGTACAAATAGTGACCACATCCAGATCAGGATCTGTTAGTAATTGATCCAGTGAATTATAAGCGGTTCCTCCGTGTTCGGATGTGAAACGTTCGCTACTTTTCCGACTGCGGCTGTAAGCGCCTACAAGTTGTGCCCCGCGAATATCTGCTATAGCTCGAGCATGGAAGTTGGCAATCATTCCACAGCCCACGATTCCGAAACCTATCGCCATTGTTAAAATCCTACCTTTGTTAGTAAATAATGATTATGACTGTGAAACGATCATAAATATAAGCGGAATGGTGCTAATCCCGTTGAGGATCATGTGAATGATGATACATGGAATAATACTTCCTGTCTTGTTACCCACATAACCAATTCCGAAAGACAGGATAAAAAGTGGAATATAGGCGGCGCCCTGACCGAGATGGAGCCCCGCAAATAATAGACTTGTTAAGATATTTGCGCCATGTATTTGAAATAAGTCGGGAGTGCCCGCTGGTGCATTGGGTCGCGAAGCGTTGCTGCAGTACAGCACGGTATCGCTTCCCCAGTTACCACTAAAGACGCGTTGTAGGTAAGTCAGTATTACGCCACGAAAAACGAATTCCTCGACAATTGGAGCCGCAATCACGACAGTCACCACGGTATAGATTAAAGTAGGGACCGTGGCCTCAGCTAATAACGATTCAATCACAGGATGACTATATGGTGTAACAAAAATAGAAACCAACGCGTTGATCACCATCGTGACCGGAACCAATAGCAGGGCGGCAAAAAATCCCACTTGAGTCTGTTGTGAAAGGCGGTCTAATCGAAGGCGTATTGAGCGTAAATCACGGCGACGAAGATAGATGACGGGGATCGTGAAAAAAAGTGTTAAAAATGTGCACAATCCTGCGGCTGAATTTATCGGCGACAACTGAAGAAAGAAGTTTGGCGCGTCACTCGAGTCTGGATTTTCAACCACTATGCCAATACCAATAATCTGGACACTAAAATAGATTAAAAGCGTTAGTAACATATCGATGAGGTCGAGGTGACTAGCGGCAATAGGCCATTGATCGAGCAGAGGTTGGCCATGGCGAATTTTTCGCTGGTAGGCGGCCTTCCATGGTAATACCACAAAAACCAGAACAAGACCGAGCATGAAGACGGCTGTACATACAAGTTGGTTGGTTGCCATAGGAAGTGACTAGTTGGTATTAGACTCTTTAGTCCCGGTCAATTTGGGAATTAGATTGATAGACGCTTTGACGTAGATAGCCCCCGAATACACAGTACTGATGACTGCGACCCAAACAAATGCCGTGGTTGCATAGATTAAAAATCCAGACAGTTCGTTGGCTTCAGTATCGGATCCGTTTTCAGTTGCCTGCATAATTATAAGCAGCGTTCCAATAACGGCTCCACATTGAAATACCATCTTAAGTTTACCGGAGAAATTAGCTGAAAAGTCGCCACCATGCTGTTCGATAAAACCTCGTAGTGCCGTAACTAAAATCTCACGTCCGACCACGACGACCGCCATCCAACCATGGATCAGATAGAGAGCGGATTGATCGAGCTTGTCGGTTGCCTGTAGTTTCGTCATTTCGACTGCGATGAGAATGAACATGCCGCAAATGATGATCTTGTCACAGAACGGGTCTAAGATGCGTCCGAGTTGCGTTACCTGATTATTTTTTCGGGCTAAATAGCCATCCATCCAATCGGTACCCGCCGCAACGATAAAGAGAATTAAGGAAATAAGGTATTCCCCCATCGGTAGCAGCGCAAAAATCACCAGCGATAGAGCAAAACGAACGAATGTAATGATGTTCGGTAGATTTAAAACGCGAGTGGTTTTAACTTCTGACATGATGGCATTCCTTTCCCGCCAGTGGATGCATAAGTACAGTTTACACAGTTTTCGGTAAAAGGTGTATTTGATCTAACTTCTTATGCTGGGATTCCGGAAAGATCGTAACCGGAAGAGGCGACAATTTGTATATCCGTGATCTCCCCAGGCTGAAACTCTCGTTCCGGAGAAGTGACAAACAGAAGGCAATCGATGTCGGGTGCGTCGGCCTTGGTTCTGCCGATCCAGACGTCTTGTTGTTGTGGATGTGGCCGGTCAATAATCGCTCGAATGGTTGCTCCAAGCAAGGAAGTATTGCGTTCAAATACCACCTCGCGTTGTGCCTCCATTAAACGTTGTTGGCGTTCCAGTTTCACCTCTTCGGGAATATGTCCCTTGAAACGGGAGGACGGCGTATATTCTTCAAAACTGTATGTAAACACACCAATCCGTTCAAATTTGGTTTCCTTAACAAACTCTAGCAACTCTTCAAACTGTTCGTCGGTTTCCCCGGGAAAACCGGTGATGAACGTGGTCCGCAAGGTGAGTCCGGGTATTCCCGCGCGTAATCTGTTAATGATGTCCTCAGTTTGACCGCGGTTTACCCGTCGTGACATGCGTTTGAGCATCGCATCATTGATATGTTGCAAAGGCATGTCTATATATGGGATGACTTTGCGTGATTTGGCAATTGCTTCAATCAGACGGTCTGTAATGTACATTGGGTAAAAATAAAGAAGACGCACCCAGTCGATTCCAACGAGTGAATCGATTTCTTCTATTAACTCGGCCAGTCGGGGTTCGCCATAAAGGTCGATCCCGTAGTATGTTGTATCCTGAGCAACGATGTTAAGTTCACGCACCCCATCGTTGGCCAGTTGATTGGCTTCAATGATGACCTGTTCAATTGGTTTGGTAGCATGTTTACCACGCATCCGGGGAATATCGCAGAAAGTGCAGAGTCGGTCGCAGCCTTCGGAAATTTTCAGGTATGCCAGATGTGGCGGTGTAATTCGTAACCGATCCGTATCAGGCAGTGCCCGGACTGGCGCCGGGTGGAAGACCGTACGCTGTTCTTCAAGATCACCCAGTAATCGATCGGCAATTTTTGTGACTTCTTCGCGACCGAAGACACCAACGAGAGAATCAATCTCGGGTCGTTCCTCCAGTAACTCTTCTTTTTGGCGTTCTGCTAAGCAACCGGATACGACCACGCCTTTGATAACACCTTCGTTTTTAAGTGCAATCATCTCGTCGATTGCACCGTAGGACTCTCGACGCGCCTGTTCGATGAAACCGCAGGTATTAACGACAACAAAGTCGGCGTCGGTTGGGTCACCAACCAACTGATAACCGTCCAATTGTAATAATCCCAGCATCCGTTCGCTATCAACGGTGTTTTTGGGACAACCAAGACTCACAAAAGCATAATTGCCTTTGGTATGGTTTTCGGAATCTTTTGTCTGACTGGTCATATGTTTTAGCGTAATTAGAACCAAAGTGCTTTATTGACGACATTTAATAATGGCTCGTCATTGGCGAAACGGCGGATATTTTCGAGTAAAAGTTCGAGATGACGTTGTGGAACCTTTGGTGTACATGCGGCAATATGGGGCGTTAGGATGACATTTGGTAATAACCACAACGGATGATGTTCCGGAAGTGGTTCAATTTCGAAGACGTCTAATGCAGCCCCGGCGATAGTTTCAGTTTGTAGTGCCTGTACCAAATCATCAAGGGGCACGATGACTCCACGCCCGATATTGATTAGAAAAGCTGACGGCTTCATTTTTTGAATACGATTAAGATTAAAGAAACCTTCGGTTTCTGGTGTGTGAGGAGCAGCGATTACGAGAAAGTCACTTTGCTCAAGTAATTCATCAAGAAACGAAAGGTTCCCGAAGTCATCCACGCAGTCTGGACGTTCGCAATACGGGTCAACACCGATTACGTTCATGCCGAGCCGTTTGCCGTATCGCGCGATCTCCTGTCCAATGCTTCCGAGCCCGAAAATACCTAGAGTAGCATCAGCAAGTTGCTGATGCGCTCTATCCATTGAAGTTTCATTGCCGGGGCCAACGGCATAATCGGCACGGGCATTCTCGCCTCCTACTGGCGCCCATCGTTGTTGTAACTGTTGCGCCAAATAAATATGCATACGCCTGGCAAACATCAAAATATAAGCGAATACCTGATCAGCAATGACGTCATGAAATAATCCCCGCATGTTGGTTAGTTGTGCCGGATGCTCAATTAATTCTGGAAACAAATAGTGTTCCAGGCTGGCGGTTGGACTTTGAATCCAGCGGAGTTGAGTGGAAGCTTGTAATAACTCGGGTAGCATCTTTCCGTAAAAGCCATCAGCTTCACGGATTTCCCGAATGGCATCAGCCAGTTGTGAGCAATTGACGATCTTCAGTTCACAATGAAGTTGTTCTATTTGCTGCAGCCTTTCGTCATCGAGTGCCGGGTGCAGTACCAATTTTTTCATCTTATGACCATTCAGGAAAACTTACCTGACCAGGGAAGTTTACACGTGTTGTAAAAATTGACTTACCAGCAGTGACATAGATTGTTTTACCGTCTTTGCCTCCAAAAGCGAGGTTCGTTATCGTATCCTCAGGAATGGGAATGCGACCGTGCATCTCACCGCTTGGTAGGATGATATAGATTCCCGGTGGAACGGTGGTGGCCTCATGCGATCCTCGTGCAGAATTGATACCTGCTGCAATATATAAGTTACCCTCGGTATCGAGCCTCATTCCGTCACCGCCGCGGCCGGGAGCGAAGTCCCAAACAACTGTTTGATTAGAGGGGTTGCCATCTTCATCAAGATCAAAGTGCCAAATCTTGCGATTGCCTCCTGAGACAGGACAGCTATCGACAAGATAAAGATGTTGCGAGTCCTGAGTCACAGCGATTCCATTGGGTCGTTGGATCTCGGGTTGAGTTAGAATTCGGGTGACCTGACCGGTCGTGTCGATACGGTATACCGCATCACAATCCATTTCCATAATGCTGCGATCGTCGTAGCATGGATCTGTGAAATAAATACGCCCCTTGCCGTCTACGCAAATGTCGTTGGGGGAATTGTATCTTTGACCGTCATACCGTTCGGTTAGTATTTCGTAGTCTCCGGTGTTGAGAGTTGTGCGTGTAATCCGGCGTCCACCAAGTTCGTGGCCGAACTCAGCACCTTCACAATGAAGCAAGCGGCCTTCACGGTCAAAGGTCTGACCATTAGTACGATTACTCTTGTTCCTCCAAACGGTCGTATCTCCGTCGGCATTCATAGCAAGGATGCGATTATTCGGAATGTCTGAGTAATAAAGAGTTCCGTCATGTCCGACTGCTGGTCCTTCGGTAAATACAAGGAAGGAAGCAGTCGTTACGTCTTTGATACCGTCCGGCAGCGGAAGTTGGTGGTAGTCCATAGGTGTTACCTAATAAGGGTTTCTTCGATAGTATTCAGGATCGTAGCCGCAACCGCGGGTTTCGCTCCGGTGAATGAATTAATTATTTCACCGGAGGGACTAATTATTTCAATGGTGTTATCAGGCGAGTTCATTGCCGAAGGACCGTTAAGGACGATCAGGTCACAACATTTGGCTTCCAGTTTACGCAGTGCTCGGAATCGCTGATCATCCGTCTCTAAAGCAAAACCAACAACCCATTGGTCTGCTGCCTTAGAGGAACCGAGTGTGGCGATGATGTCCGGCGTCTCTTTAAGCTGTAGTGAAAGATCGTCTCCGGTTTTACGAAGTTTCTGGTCGGATACGAGGATCGGCGTGTAATCACAAGGTGCCGCCGCACCGATTACCCCATCAACATCGGCGAATCGTGTTACGGCTGCCTGAAGCATTTCCGCAGTTGTTGAAACCGGGACGACGATGGCGTCATCCGGATACTTGACGGACACCGGGCCAGTAATAATCGTTACCTGATGTCCTCGTGAAAGACAGGCATAAGCTAGACAACTTCCCATTTGACCGCTAGACGCGTTGGTTAGATAACGCACCGGATCAATATATTGCCGTGTAGGTCCGGAGGTAATGAGGACATGCGCCATAGCTATCTACTTTACTGCCGAGTGGAATGAATAAGGATCTCTAGTATCTGGTCGATATCCTTTAGTCGTCCCTGGCCCGTCTGTCGACAGCTTAGCCATCCGTTGTCGGGCTCTAGAATCGTAACTCCGTCATCCTTTAGGATCCCCACATTTCGCTGAGTTGCGGGATGTGCCCACATCGCTGAATTCATAGCGGGTGCGATAAAGACGGGACCTTGAAAAGCAAGGTAAGTTGCAGACGCAATACAGTCGGCATCCCCGTGGGCTGCTTTGGCAAGGAAATCGGCAGTAGCTGGGACTACCGCAAGAATGTCGACTGTCGCCGCAAGTTGAATGTGTCCCCCATATGGTGCTTGATCGCCATGAAAAACAGATTGGATTACGGGATTTCCAGTTAATGCTAAAAAGGTTGCACTACCGACAAAAGACAAGCCGGAGGAAGTGATTGCAACGTGTACATCAATACCAGCCTGCGTCAGTCGGGAGGCCAAGTGCGCAGACTTGTAAGCGGCCACCCCGCCGGTTACGCATAGACAGATACTTTTAGCCGAAGAGGAGGCGGACATTAGAGATCTAACGGATTGATATCCGGAACATCGGTTACGGGTTCGGAATCTGGCGAGATCTGCACCTCTTCATTTTCATCCAGAAAAATTTTATCCTGTAAAATCTCCTGAAGCACGATCCGCATCTGATCCTCGCTTCCATGCGTATCAATAAGTACACGAGAGCCCTGTTTCAGTTGGACGATACGTTTTTGAATCAATGTTGATAGCTTAAAACGTCCGCCAACTTTATTGATGATCTCTTCTTCCTTAAGTTCTTCAAGCATTTATTCATTCTCCAAAGATTGTAGTATCTGGCTAACTTCGTCCGTTGCCACTGCTACGTCATTATTCACGACCTGATGCGCATATCTGTGTCGCTTTGACATTTCCTCCGTTGCGACGTTAAGACGGCGGAGGATTGCGTCTTCACTATCGGTTTTACGATTACGCAATCGTCGCTCGAGTTCTTCCATCGATCCGGGGTGTATAAATATTGTAATCGCATCTGGTATGCGGTCTATGACCGACATGGCCCCTGCGACATCAATTTCCAAAATAACCCATTTACCCGATTCAAGTCCGTGTGTGATATTTTTCTCAAGTGTACCGTACCAATGCCCCTGTCCAAAGACTTCCTTGCACTCGAGAAACTCTCCCGCATCCCGTTTGGAGGTGAATTCTTCAGGAGACAAAAAGTGATAAGATACGCCGTTTTGTTCGTCCGCACGTGGTGAGCGGGTTGTGGCAGATATGCTGAGTTGAAGTGGTAGCGGGCAGTTCTTAAGAAGTCGACGTACTAATGTCGATTTGCCGGCACCCGAAGGACCGGAAATGATAATCACTTTTCCGTGTTTCGACGCCATGCTGTGGCCTACTGTATATTTTGAACCTGTTCGCGAATACGTTCAATTACCGTCTTAGCTTCGACGACATAACTTGCTATTAAGGAATCATTTGCTTTGGAGCCAATCGTATTGATTTCACGGAATAATTCCTGCGTAATAAAATCAAGCTTACGACCCTGACTCATCGTGCTGTTCATAACATCATTGAACTGGGAAATATGACTGTCGAGTCTTACCAACTCTTCGGTGATGTCACATCGATCTGCAAAGAGTCCAATTTCCCGAACGATATCAGCATCGGTTAAAGTGATGTTGTGTTTCTCAAGCAGTTGATTGAGTTTGTCGGTAATGCGGTCGGAATAGTTTTTAATTACATGCGGGGCCTGTTGACGAACAGATTCTACCAGTTCTGTTAGTCGTTCTAATTGCTGATGAAGGTCATTTCTTAACGCCTCGCCTTCCACTGTTCGCATTTGATTGAAGTGGGAAATAGCATCAGCAACAGCCTGCTTGATCAACTGACTTCCGGATGAACCGGCGTTGCCTTTACCCTGAATGGAATTACTCACAATCCCCGGCAAAGTGAGTAGATGTTCCAAGGATACCGCAGTACCTGTGTAAGCCTCGAGCGTCATTCGATAGGACTCTAGTAGTGCAGTGTCGATCCTGAAATCGTCAGCGCGGGAATCCTTCTCGATCTTAATATTCACATTTACCGTTCCCCGGCCGACAGACGCACGAATCTGTTTCTCTATTGCAGATTCGTAAGCGATAAGCGAGTCGGGTGAGCGAAGATTGATTTTGAGATGGCGATTATTAACAGCCCGCATCTCGACAGTCACACTCGTCCCTTCTGCGCTTGCAGTTGCGACGCCTTGTCCTGTCATACTTAAGAGCATTCTAATTCCCAGTATTAATAAATGAGGAGAAAAATGTACAAACCGATGGCGGCGAGTTCACCTACAATCAGTGTGCCTATTCGGATGAGTCGTCTGCGGTTGTGTCGGGGATGGCGCTGTCTGCTTTGTCGGCAGACGCGGCATCAGGTTTGGCTTCATTTTTGTTGGAATCGGTGTTCTGGTTATTAACGTCCGGCTCATTACCAATAGTACTGGAGTTAGCATCGTTGGCATCAACATCCGCGTCGGTCTCTTCCGCGGCGGCGGCTTCATCAACAGCCTCGATTATGGCATCGGTGTCATTAATAGATAAGTTATCAACGGCACCAATAGCTTGGGAGTTGTCATCGCCGTCAGATTGCGTCGTGGCGCCTCCTACTTCTGCCTGGGCCTCGTCCATTGGGCTGCTGTAGAAGAAGATTGTAATTCCGGAAAGAGAGATCCAAACGCCGGTTAATCCGATCGTCCACCACATAAGTAAATCGCCACCACGAGCACCAAATGCGCTCTGGGCAGTACCTGTTAAGGAACCGGCAATTCCACCACCCTTTCCACGCTGAATCATAATGATGAATATCAGAAAAAGGGATAACAGAAACAATATTACGGCCAATACGCCTAAAATGAATTCGCTCATGGAAGTGTTAATCCAACCAGACAGGATGATCTAAACTGCAGTTATTCAGTTTTGCACGGAAATTGTGCAATGTAAATGCCCAAATAAGATGAAATCAAGGGCTCGCGGAGGTTAACAAGAGTTAGCCGTGTCGGATGATTTGCATAAACGATTCGCAATCCAGCGAAGCGCCACCCACTAAAGCGCCATCGATATTCGGTTGAGCAAGCAATTCTTGGGCATTGTCAGGTTTGACGCTTCCGCCGTACTGAATCCGAGTGGCCTGGGCAACGGAATCGCCGAAATGGTTAACAAGCAGTCCGCGGATATGGGCATGTATTTGTTCGGCCTGTTGCGGCGTAGCTACCTTTCCGGTTCCGATGGCCCAGATTGGTTCATAGGCTATAGTAATAGATGCCATTTGTTGCGTGGTAATGTTGGCAAGTGAGCCAACTAACTGGCCGCCAACTATATCATTAGTCTGCCCGGATTCCCGTTGCTCGAGCGTTTCCCCAACACATAAGATTACATGCAATCCGTGAGTCAGGGCTGCTTTTACTTTTTCATTGACGAGTTGATCGGTTTCGGCAAATAATTCTCGCCGCTCACTGTGCCCCAGGATGACAACGCTGCAGCCGAGGTCACAAAGCATAGGACCGCTAATTTCACCGGTAAACGCGCCAGCGTCGTTCGCGTTAAGCGTTTGGGCCCCCAGCTTAACCGTTGATTCTCCAAGTGCGGTGCCGACGGAATCAAGATATCCGAAGGAAGGGCAGATTGCGATATCTATATCGTTGGTTTGGCTGACGGCATCAGCAATGCTAGCACCAAGTTCCGTAGCCTGTTGTTTAGTAAGATTCATCTTCCAATTGCCAGCGATAAATGTCTTACGCATTATATTTCCTCTTCTGATTAGCCAAAGCTCTTTCCGAAAACTTCAGCGACTCTCGTTAACTGCTTAAATGTTTCGTCAAACTGTTCGGGTAATAAAGCCTGCGGCCCATCTGAAAGGGCCTTCTCCGGACAGTCGTGTACTTCGATGTGGACACCATCGGCTCCTGCTGCAATTCCTGCATAGGCACAAGGCGGGATCAGGTCCGGTCTTCCGGTGGCATGGCTTGGATCAACGATCACGGGTAGGTGAGTTAACGTTTTCAAGGCAGCCACGGCCGCTACATCGTAAAGATTCCGCGTAATCGAATCGAACCCTTTGATTCCGCGCTCGCAAAGTACGACATTCTGATTTCCGTGTGCCAGAATGTATTCAGCACTCATCAGCAGATCCTGCACAGTTGCACTCATACCCCGTTTCAGTATTACAGGCTTACCTGTCTTGCCTACTTCAGTCAGGAGTACAAAGTTTTGCATATTTCGCGCGCCTACCTGCAACATGTCAGCGTATTGGCAAGTAACTTCCAGATTACGTGTGTCGGTAATTTCGGTTACTACCGGGATTTCGTATTTATCACCCACTGCCCGCAGGATCTTCAGCCCTTCTACCCCCATGCCCTGAAACGAATAAGGACTAGTGCGTGGTTTGTAGGCACCGCCACGAAGAATATTAGCGCCACTCTGTTTTACTGCTTGGGCAATACTGTCCATCCGTTGCTCGGATTCGATAGAGCAGGGACCGGCAACCATCGCCAAATTCCCCCCCCCAATTTTTGTGGAACCGACGTGAATGACGCTTGGTTGAGGATGCGCCTCGATACTGGCCAACTTATATGGGGGTAGTACGCGGACCACATCACTTACTCCGGGAAATGATTTTATTTGATCTGAGTCTATACTTGCTTCATCACCGATAACACCAACAATCGTGCGGAAAGTACCACGACTCACATGGGCTTTCATCTCGAGTGACGCGATATGGTCGGTGACGGCAGTGATTTGTGCTTCAGTGGTCTCTGATTTGAGAATAATAATCACGGTATTGTTCTGATGCCTAGCTGTAAATTCTAACGGTGGATGTGATCGTTAAGATGTCTTTGTAACGAGTTTCCAAGGTAAGTACGGAGTTTACCACAGGCCGGCGATTGCCGTACATACCACATCAGTGATGAAAAATGTGCTATTTAACCGTGTTTGGGGAAAGATCCCAGAATAGAAACCCGCTGCGTCTTACGCCTGAGTGCTTGCAAAGCTGCCTCGACTGGGGGATCGGACCGATGGCCTTCAAGTTCAATGAAAAAAAGGTATTCCGACGGGTGATTAGGTTTTGGGAAGGATTCGATCCAGGTAAGATTCAGGCGGTGTTTTTTAAACGAAGTCATGGCATCGGCCAGTGAGCCGGGCGCATGCGCTAGTTCAACGATAAGTGTTGTTTTATCATTCCCGGTGGGTTTCGGAAATTCGTTCCCGAGGATTGCAAACCGTGTAATGTTACCCTGTCGATCCTCAATTTTTTCAGCAATGGCATTCAAACCATAATGAGCACCTGCTAATTGACTGGCAATTGCCGCCCCGCCGTCTGACTGTGAAGCAATTTCGGCGGCTACTGTCGTGCTAGGCGTGTCGATTAATTGTGCATCCGGGAGATGTTTGGCGAGCCACTCACGACATTGCGAGATAGCCTGCGGCTTACTGTAAACCTCTGTAATAGCTTGCATCGACTCACGACTAAGTAGAGTATGGTGTATCGGAAGATTGATTTCACCGCAGATTGAAACTGGTGAACGCGAGAGAACATTTAAGGTGTCAACGATCCTGCCGTCAGTTGAATTTTCAATAGGGACGATTCCAAAGTCCGCATTCTCCCTAATGACGTCATCAAAAACGTTAGCAATAGTCGTTACCGGAAGCAAGGTAATGTTCGCGCCGAAATACTGTGACGTTGCCAAGTGACTATAGCTATAGATTGGCCCAAGAAATGCCACGGTCGATGGTTTTAGTTCGTTGTATTCTCGCTGCGCAAGTTCGCTGAGAATGTGAATGACCGTATCACGGTCGGATTCGTATTTTTTCGCCGATAATTTAGTTGTTATAGTCGAAGTTATCAGAGATTGAAGTTCCTTTGCGTCGTGACCCGCCTCTGTTGCTTCGATGAAACTCTGTTTGTGTTGCAACAACGATCGTAATAACTCTTTGGTATTTGAGACTAACGTACGTTTAGCCTGAATTGGTGTGGATTGCGATTGTCGCTTTTTTGCGCACATAACTGTAGTTTCCCTTAGAGCTGTGCAACATGATTTACAAATAATACTCATGCGCCTTTGTTGAACGATAACACGCGGGAAAAAATAAGCCAAGATAGATAATTAGCTGTCAAAATGGCAGTCGAGAGTTTACCAATTGCGAAAGAATATAATAGCGCGTGGTTTCGGATTAGTTCCAGTCTTATTGAATTAGTTTTAGTGTTTTTTTTATAACAAATGAAGATTAGTCAACATGCGAATCAGGTTTTGGCACGCTGATTGCAATCATATTAGTCATAGCCAGATTTTCCTTTGGCTGTGCCAATTAGGCACCAGATAACAGGGACAGAGAATTAAACGCTGTTAGGAGCAACACAAGAAAATGGCTGAGGGCGAAAAAATCATCGGTATAGATTTGGGTACAACAAACTCTGTAGTTGCAGTGGTTGAAGGGACGGATCCTAAAGTGATTCCAAATCCTGAGGGTAGTCGTTTGACTCCGAGTGTGGTGGCGTATTCGGATGGTGGTGAAACACATGTAGGTGAACCTGCGCGCAGACAGGCGGTCACGAATCCGCAGCGTACGGTTTATTCGGTGAAACGTTTTATGGGACGGCGGTTCGCAGAAACAACCGATGCCGATAAGATGGTTCCCTACGATGTAAGTAAAGGCGAGAATGGTTACACTCAGATTCGTATTGACGGGAGTGACTATACGCCGCAGGAAGTATCCGCCAAGACCTTGCGGAAGCTCAAGGAAGCTGCTGAATCCTATCTTGGCCATAAAGTAAACAAGGCGGTGATTACAGTGCCGGCCTATTTTAATGATGCTCAACGTCAGGCCACCAAAGACGCGGGGCAAATCGCGGGTCTGGAAGTCGCTCGTATTATCAACGAACCTACAGCGGCTGCATTAGCCTATGGCCTCGATAAAAAGACGGACGAGCGTATTGTGGTCTTTGATCTTGGCGGTGGCACATTCGATGTCTCCGTTCTTGAAGTTGCCGATACAGACAGCGATGATGGTTCGAGTAGGGTGTTTCAGGTGGTATCTACGTCCGGTGATACACAACTTGGCGGTGACGATTTTGACGAAGCAATAATTAATTATGTCGCTGACCAATTCAAATCTGATAACGGCGTGGACCTGCGTGAAGATACAATGGCCCTGCAACGTCTGCAGGAAGCCTGTGAAAAGGCCAAAAAGGAACTAAGCAGTGTTCCCTCGACGGATATTAATCTGCCCTTCATTACGGCCGATGCCAGTGGTCCGAAGCATCTTCAAATGACAATTACACAGGCAAAATTTGAAGAACTCGTGGACGATCTAATAACACGTTGTCGTAAACCTGTGGAGCAGGCACTTTCTGATGCTGGCTTTAGTCCGTCAGATATTGATGAAATTGTGCTTGTTGGTGGGTCGACGCGGGTTCCCAAAGTCAGGGAAATGGTACAGTCGATCTTCGGCAAAGCACCGCATCAGGGTGTAAACCCCGATGAAGTCGTTGCCTTAGGTGCGGCTATCCAAGGTAGTGTTCTGGCCGGTGATCGGACTGATGTTCTGTTACTGGACGTTACGCCGCTTACGCTCGGCATTGAAACGGAAGGCGGAATTCTAACGCCAATTGTGGAACGTAATACAACGATCCCGGTTGAGAAGAAACAGGTCTTTAGTACGGCCGCTGATAATCAGCCTGCGGTCACAGTCAAGGTCTTCCAAGGTGAACGTAAAATGGCTTTGAATAACAAAGTCCTCGGCGAATTTAATCTCGAGGGAATACCTCCTGCACCAAGAGGCGTACCGCAGATCGAAGTTAAATTTGATATCGATCAAAATGGAATCCTTAATGTGTCCGCGAGGGATCTTGGTACGCAGAAAGAATCGAGTGTCCGCATTGAAGACTCGGCCGGGCTGGATGATGCAGAGATCGAGCGTATGCGGCAGGATGCTGAAGTACATGCGGAAGAGGATAAAAAACAATTTGAACTGGTCGACGCACGTAACAAGGCAGACCAACTCGTCTATCAGATGGAAAAATTAATAGATGAGAACGGCGATAAACTGGCAGCCGATGATCTGGAGCCGGTGAAGGCAGCGATCGATAAAGTAAAAGAAGCAGCCAAATCCGAGGATAAAGACGCGATTGATAATGCGGTTTCCGAACTGGAACAGACATCCCAGGCACTATCTCAGGCACTTTATCAGAACGCTCAGGCCGATGGCGGAGCGGACGATAGTGCGGAGGATGTCAAAGACGAGGACGCCATTGATGCTGATTTTGAAGTGAAAGATCAGGAAACTGAAGAAGAATAACTAATTTGGCGTAAAGTAGAGATCGTCAATAGACGAACGCGGCAGGGGATTTATTGTAACGCTTTATTTGCCCGTTCCCCAGTTTTCATAAATAACTTCGTAACCTGGTGTTAGTGCGCGGACTTTATTCAGAACATTTGTTCTGGCTTCGCCAGTGCTGTTCTTGAATTTGTCTTCAAGCTTCTGCAGTTTATGTTTGCGCTGTCGTCGTCGGCGAATTTCTTTCGCCCTTTCGCTTTTTCCCACGATCTTTCCTCGTTAAGGTAATTTGTTTGTCTTTTTATGAGCAGGAAAACGTTGACGTAGTCCAGTCACTTAGCTTTCCTTTTATCATCGAAACGGAAATCAGTCAATCCCCCACGTCGTTTTAGCGTTGTCGGTTGTATAGTGCAATGATAAAATGACACGTTTCATCTGCCGGTCTTTAGGTTGCCTTATAGGAAGGGAACTCCGTTTAGATGTGCAAACGTTTCGGCCTATCGCGTGTATATGCCGGACTGAAATTCGCAAAGGGTGCGTTGCCCTGTTGAATTTCGACAATTTATAGAAATACAAACACTATGGTAAACCGTAATTTAATCCGTTCACTAGAAGACGATACTTTAGAAAATGAGCTGGAAGGACTGTTCAGCGGTGAAGGCGAATCCTCGTTTGATCTGGCATTGGAACAGGAAGCTGATTTCGAAGTAAATAATATTATCGACGGTAGAATCGTTTCTCTTGATGATGAATACGTTGTTATTGACGTCGGCTTTAAAAGTGAAGGATCCATCAGTCTGAGTGAATGGGGTGAAGAGGAAGAACAACCCAAAGTAGGCGATACCGTTCAGGTACTTATAGAAGAAGTTGAGGACGAATTCGGCCCTGCCAATGACCCACACGGAATGGTGTCGTTAAGTAAACGTAAGGCAGAAAAGATTCTTGCCTGGACCGCGATGATGGAGAAGATCGATGAAGGTCAGATCGTGAAGGGTTTGGTCACTAGAAAAATTAAAGGCGGATTACTTGTCGATATTGGTGTGAACGTATTCCTCCCCGCTAGTCAGGTGGACATACGTCGTCCAAACGATATCGCGGACTATATTGGGCAGGAAGTGGAATGTGAAGTCCTTAAAATCGACGAGGCGCGTCGAAACATTGTGGTTTCACGTCGTTCTATGATCGAACGTCAGCGCCGGGCTGATCGGGAAGCCCTGTTGGCTGAATTGTCTGAAAACGAATTGCGTAAGGGTGTGGTTAAGAATATCGCAGACTTTGGTGCGTTCGTAGACCTCGGCGGAATAGACGGTCTTTTGCATATCACGGACATGAGCTGGGAGCGCATTGGGCATCCGTCAGAGATGGTGTCAATCGATCAGGAAATTGAAGTGATGATTCTTAAGATCGATCATGAGAAAGAAAAGATTGCTCTGGGAATGAAGCAGAAATCCGCTAACCCATGGGAAGGGATTGAGGAGCGATATCCCGTGAACACCAAGGTTCAGGGTGAAGTCGTCAACGTGATGAGTTATGGTGCCTTTGTGAAGCTTGAAGCAGGTATTGAAGGTCTCGTTCACATTAGTGAGATGTCATGGACGAAACGAATTAACCATCCCAATGAGATGGTTCAGATTGGCGATGAAATTGACGTGGTCATATTGTCTATTGATAAGGGTGGTCAACAGCTATCACTGGGAATGAAACAAACTCAGGCAAACCCATGGGAAGAAGTCGAAAAACGATATCCCATCGATTCAGTTGTTAATGGTCGTGTAAGGAATCTAACCAACTACGGTGCCTTCATCGAATTGGAAGAAGGTATTGATGGTCTGTTGCATGTCTCGGACATTTCATGGACGCGCAAAATAGGACATCCAAATGAAGTACTTGAAAAGAGTCAGGAAGTTGAATGTAAAGTCCTTTCAATGGATATCGAACGTAGGCGAATCGCACTTGGTATCAAGCAGCTGGATGCGGATCCATGGACCGCTGAAATACCAGAACGTTATCAGCCTGGACAGAAAATTACCGGAAATGTAACCAAGATTACAAACTTTGGAGTCTTTATCGGACTCGAAGATGGCCTCGAAGGTTTACTTCATATCAGTGAAATGACCGATGGGGAGGTTGAAGACCCGGAAACGCTTGTTCAAGTGGGTCAGGAAATAGAAGTCAAGGTACTTCGAGTCGATACCGAAGATCGAAAGATCGGATTATCGTTGAAACGAGTAGACTGGTCTCCGGAACAGGAAGCGAAAGCAAAGGCCGAAGAAGATGGACCCGTTACGCCCACCGACGAAGACCTAAAAGGTGGTCTTGGCGGTGGTGGCCCGCTTTTCAAGGTACCTGCCGACGAGGTTGAAGGCGAAGGATCTGAAGCGTCCGAAGCGGATGTGGACTCGCAAAATGCAGCAGTCGTCGCTGATGAAGCAACTGAAGAAGCAACTGAAGAAGCAA
>PAPJ01000032.1 GCA_002709045.1 Planctomycetaceae bacterium
AATGAATCTGAATGATATTAGATTTTATCGGCATTAAGGCCGCACATCCATATTGATATAAACAGATCGCTATCACGATTCACTTAAAGACGACGCCTTATAGCTCAATATATGCAATCTTTTTAATAACTACGACGTCTTTCACAACGACCAAAGAGCAGAGGACACTCTATCACGGGCAGCCTTCAATAACAAACTTGCCTTTTTTTAAGGGAGGCTTAATGCAAGGCCTTCCCATTAATTTACACGGACTTATAATGAGACTTAACTATCGCGGGGTGGAGCAGCCCGGTAGCTCGCGAGGCTCATAACCTCGAGGTCGTCGGTTCGAATCCGGCCCCCGCTACTTGCAGACTTTCTGCTAACAGAGCCTTCAGGAGACTGGAGGCCTTTTTATTGGACCGCAGCAAAGTATTTACGTTTCCTCTAACAATGTGTGTTGCGGGCCAACTCTTCAACTAGCGTCGTCTATAAAACACGCTGATAGAATTCGCAAGGACTGAATCAAGCGGACTTAGCAATCCTGACCACGCATTCATTCCTTCCTAATTCCTTTAGCACATACAAACCACCACACAATGTTTAACGATCGAAGATAAACACTTTTAGCCGATTTATCATGAACAGAAATACGGATAAATCACGTACCATAGCGATTTATTTATCTTTTGTGTATTACGTTGTTCTAAGCATTCTCCAGTTGGCTCCGATACCACAACCCACAGATTCAACGATCAGCACCAGCGTAATTCATACGCTGTTAGATTACGATTTTTACAGCCATTTTTTTGCTCTGCTTATAGGTGGCATGCTGCTTGCATCGTGGCGCATAAAAGGCTCCAGCCTATTAACAATCGCAATCCTACTGGCCATATTACTAGAAGTCCTTCAACTAACGACTAACGCCCGCGAGTTTGAATTAACGGACTTATTTGCGAACGTTATCGGTACATTCATCGGAGTCTGGCTAGCGTTCAATTCGATTTTTAAGGACAAATGAGCCGTCACAGGCCTTTCCTGTAATTCAAGCTGTTAATAATATAATACGAAAGCTCTTACCTGCTAGGAACCTATTTTGGCTATCGTACTTTCCCAAACAGACCAACCTTCTACGACACACCGGGATTTCGAGGAGGAACTAGTCGCGGTCCTTTTAATGAAGGACGGGCTGGAGGTTTCCATCATTGGAGACGTTGCCAACATCGAAGCTGACAGTACTGATGCGCTCTGCCTGGAGGGTGTGCGGGGGAACCTTTTTTTTATCTCCTGGTATAATGATGAGCAGGCGAAACTTCACTTGGAATCTGCCGGTGTCGTTGGAACATATGACGGTCACCGTGCCCCAGCGACACTGCTAATCGCCAGCCCGGGACATTATGATCCGCTCCAACGCAAGATACACTGTCTCAACCTGTCTCAATTCGAAAAACCCATTGACGCTCGACGTGTAATCTTAAAGACTCTTGAAGAAACTCAAAAAGCTCGGTCAGAACATAATCAACAACAACAGACGCCTCTAAATGACCGGCCTCTGGCTCCGCCGACTAGACCGATGCCTAAACGCCAGCAACCCCGAACTACCGGAGACGACTTAGATTCATTACTCGACGCTTTCGATGATATTGATGTTTAACTCGACAGTTCAAAATCACCTTTACCTCCAAGCCACTTCGGGACGCGAGTGACTTTACCAGCTTTGGTCAAACAACCAACTCTGGTAGTTCCCTGTACAATCAAATCATCGCCGCGAGTAATTTGATATTCATGAATTATCGCGGCCCCTTTGGCCGAGATGACTCGTGTATCTACCTGCAATTGATCATCAAAATAGGCTGGTTGAAAATAGTTCACTTCGACTTTAGCCACGACCAACATTAGCCCGGCTTCTTCCACATCCCGGTAGCTTATTCCCAGGGCCCGCAAATATTCAATGCGTGCCTTTTCAAAGTATGTCAAATAATTTCCATGATGAACAATCCCCTGTCCATCAGTTTCCTGATACCGAACACGTATATCTATTTTGTGACTTTCCACTGTGGAATCCCCTCAGTTTTGTTTTTATTCTTTTGATTTCGATCATTGCAAGTTATCGTATCTAAGTAACCTTACCTTATTTCACTTCATACTAAAGACGGGGTTCCCATGAGTTTTGGCGAAGACGGCTTTACGGAATTATCAACGATGCGAGGCCGGGATTACCCTGCATTGACGCAATTTACCATCTTTCTCGAAAATCGCGTTGGTCAGTTAATGGAAGTGATCAGGCGATTCGAAGGGTCTCAAGTGCGTATTCTCGCCCTTACGATTAACGACTCAACCGAGTGTGCATTTGGACGCTTCTTGTTAAGCAATCCGGAAACCGGACGTGAGGTTCTTGAACGATCCGGCCTACCGATGATAGAAAGCCAGTTAATTGCTTTAGAGTTACCCGACACAAACCAACCTTTATTGAATGTTTGCACCGCCCTTCTTCAGGCAGAACTCAATATTACGCAAACCTATCCGCTGTTCTCCCGTCCTCATGGCCGACCCGTTGTAGCACTAATGGTCGATAACATTGACCTAGCCGTCGAAACGCTCACCGACAAGGGATTTAACCTTATCACCGAAGACGATTTGTTGTTTGACGAATAAAGAACATTAAATAGTTAACCAATGAAACCGCTTAGTTTCTATAATTGACTTAAATAATACCAGTTTTAATAACCGAAAATAAAATTGTGTATATCGTTTTAATATTACGGTATTAGGAACAGTTATGGCTAACGACAATTATGATTTAGAAATCGAAGCGGAAATTCGGGAAAATTTAAAGCAGCAGACCGGAGAATGGTCTATTTGTACTTTTCTAGTATTCCTAAGTGCCGTTTTAGTACTTTTGTTATGCCACTTGTATGAAGTACCGGCTAAAGGACGTATTGAACAGCTCGATTTAACAACGACGCTCACTACAATTTTTACATTTGAAACTAACGCCGATTTTTCAGTCGACATTGCAGTTGTTATTCTACTAATCTCAATTATGAGTTCATTTTGCGGGCTTATAAGCCTAGTGGCTGATAAGAATAATACGAAAACGTGGTTAATGCGAAGTTTAACACTAGGTCCCTTATTGCCAATCTTTTTTAGTGTCGTAATGATCATGTTGATCGCTTCTAATTACAATGACAAAAGTATTATTCAGGACATCATTGGTACAACAGATACCATTGAAATCAACGTCTCCGCCGACTAATACTTTGTATTTTTGGTAAACTGACAGCCTCTAATCTTTTCTTTTAGGCTAAGAGGTAGCATTATGGCTATTGATGTCATTTGCACTGGTTGCCACAAGCGATTCCAGGTAAGCGAACAATTTGCGGGCCAAAAGGGCCCCTGTCCGGGTTGTAAAACGATGATCGAGATACCCAATCTCGAGGATATCGTTGTCGTCCACGAACGTGAGACAACCAAGACTGGCGCACCGGCCAGGATTGATTCTATTAAACGTCAAAAAACAACCGTGAATAAATCAGAGTTCATTCTCGCGGTAGCCGCTTTTTCGATGGGGCTGATTGTTGCATTAATCACTCGTTTCACTCTCTCAGAAGCTAACCAGCATCCGGGTATGCTGCTTGCAATTTCGGCGGGATGCCTGCTGGGTATTGGGACCTCTTTACTCGGATACATAGTACTACGTGGTCAGGATACCGAAATTCGTAACGACAGGAAAACGATTATTAAAGGCTGCCTTGTCGGAGTGTTATATACTTTTTTTTGGCGACTGCAAGAATTGATAACAAGCGGTGTTTTGACACCGGATGGCAATATCATTTTGCCTGGCGTCATTATCCTTGTAATTACATTAGTAGTGATTGCATCATTCGTACCCATGGCGGTATTTGAATTTGAATATACTCAGGGGTTAGTCCACGTAATACTTTTTATTAGTGCTCTTGCCATCTACAGCCTGATTCTGGGTGACATAGCGTTGATCATCAAATAGGTAATCATGATGTCGATTCAGGAGCTCAAAGCACTCGAAGGTAGCAATTCGTTTATACGCATTGCATTCCAGCAGGATATTCCAGTTACTCCGAGAGTATTACGACTGGTCGATTCCACTGCGTTTCAGCGGCTGAAACGGATACCTCAACTTGGATTTGTTAGGAATGTTTATCCCTCGGCAACACATACCCGTTTCGAGCATTCGCTCGGCGTTTATCACCTGGCTCTGCAATATATACGCCATTTCCAAACGAACGAGCATTTTGTCGAGGAAATAACTTTTCGCGAAATAGAAATCTTCATCCTGGCTGCTTTACTGCATGACATCGGACACTGGCCCTATTGTCACCCCATGGAGGATATGTATCTTCGTGATATTCCACGCCATGAATATTTTGCTGAACGGGCGATAACAACGGGGGAGGTTGCAACACTCGTGTCAAAAGATTGGTCCGTCTCTCCGGGCGAGGTTATTAACTTTCTTAAAGGCGACAACGATCACCCAGGACAACAGTTTCTCTATCGCTTGCTTTCCAGTCCCATTGACATCGATAAACTTGACTATCTTCAACGCGATAGTCTTCATGCCGGGGTTCCTTACGGGCGTAACTTTGACAGTAATCGTCTTATTAAAGGCCTCCGATTTTCATCTTCCTCAAGCAAACTACGTATTTCCAATAAATCATTAACCGCCACTGAAATGATGGTTTTCGCGAGGTATGTCATGTTTTCCGAAGTTTATTGGCACCGGACTGTTCGCAGCGCCACATCAATGTTGCAACGAACTATTTATGAACTCCGGGACGATACCGATATCCTTAATGCTCTCATTGAGTCAACAGAGACTGAATTTCAATCTATTCTTTGCGATTCAGACCAGACCGGTATTGCTAACCGCCTATTTGGAAATAGCCGTCAACTCTATAAGTCAATTTATGAAACCAATGCCAACACAGACGGAGAAGTTTATTGTGCTGCACTTCGTCACGATTTCACCGGCCTGATGACCGCGTCAAGTCGGCTTGCGACGCTTCTGGGAGTAGAGCCCGAGGACGTTATTATCGACGCGGCGCCGCAGCAGCTTGAAGTCCAATTTAATATGGAGGTAATTGATGAGAAAACGGGATTGATTCAGGCATTGTCCGAAGTTTCTCCGGTAGTAAAGGCGCTCGCAACTGATCAATTTGACCATTATGTTAAACGGCTACGAGTATTCGTACCGATAGAACACAGAGCAATATCAGTTGATCGAAAAGCAATCATTGAATCACTGGCCTAAGTATTTACGCAACGCGCCTTAACGGCAGCTCGATCGTGGCCTGTAAGGCTTCAAGCAGATCATCATTTTGAAATGGTTTAGCCATTACATCGCAATGCAATCGATCCTGAATCTGCACTCGTTCCTGTGCAGTAATATTATCAGCTACCAAAAGTGTTATTTTATCCGTTGTCGGCATCCTCATTAAAACCCGCACTTCCGCTCGATTGCGAACCACAGCGATTCCACAACAGCCGGATTTCAACCGGTTTGCACCCTCGCTGGATATCGACTTTAATTCTGCTATTCTGTATTGCTTGCAGGACCAGCCATTATTTTCAACGGCAATCTTTATTCCACCAATTGCATCGCGGTGCCCATAGAGCCGTACTAACATTTGTTTTTTTAACGTTTCTTTTGAAACGCCGATGGAGAGCCACCAATTAAGTGATTCACGTGAGGAAAACAGAGGGCGATATTCCGCGATTTTTGAGCCGTCATCTCGCATGCAGCTAATCAACCGACGAATCCTCGGGATCGCCTCTGTGTCGCGTATATTAATTACGCCCGGATAGGGATTACCGCTACGGGCAGCCCCTTCATTCCAACGACCATTAACAACAATAAACAACGCCAATGGAAACCGTCGTCTTATTTTTTGAAGTTCTGCGTTAGAATAGGGCCTGCGTCTGGCCTGTTGAATAATCACAAGGCGTACGTCGGCGTCGGCGACCTTGCCACCCTTCGGGATATTCAATGAGACTCTAAGTAATTCAAGATTGAGTTCTTGTAACTTTTCGACGGGGATGAGCGGCGGTTGTCCCAGCATTTCCAAAAGGCCGACACTAATCACTGAATTTGCCATAGTTACATATTTCCTAACATCGAGACTCCGAATTATATTCGTTATAGCCGTCCTGAGTGAATAGTGATTAGTCGGCCGTTCAAGTCTTATATGTTTGTGGGATATCGACGTTGACACCATTAGCCAATTCATGGGAAGTTAATCGAAAGCAACAGGGACGTTGCCAACGATAGAAACCAACGACTTTTGATTGACTGCCATGGACCCGGCTTCCCACCCTTTCAAATTAAGTCAGCATTTACCAAATTTCCGTCCGTTTAATACGAGCGAAATCGAATTTGTGTGCATCTCGACAGATGGTTCCACCTGCTCACCTGGTGATCTTTTCATTGCCCTCGTCACGGCGGATGGTGATGGGCATAATGATGTACAACTTGCAATTGAGAATGGTGCTGCTGGAATTCTGGCAGAACGTTTACTACCCATCCAGTATCCATTATTTCTTGTGGAGGATACACGAACAGCTTTCTCTGAACTTAGTCAGGTCATTTACGCGCAAACAGAAACCGATACGGAATTAATAACAATAGCAATAACCGGCAGTACGGCTGTCGCGGCTACCTCCCGCTTGCTGGCACACATGTTTGAGACATCCGATTGTAGTTGCCAGGTCATCTCGACACCTGAGAATAGTACGCCGCAGGAGGCATTCATGTATCAGGCAAAGTCGCTCCAAGAGCTGTCCGCGGCGTCTATCCAATACGCTATTGTCGAATTATCCGCTGAACACCTTGCCACGAGACTATTCGATACATTGTCGTTTGACTTTCTGGTCGTAACTTCTGTCGAAAATCATTCCCCGGAATTTGACGGGACAACTCAGGCTTACAACAATAGCTATCAACGAGCCTTTGAGAGGCTTCATCAACAGGGTGTTGCTGTTCTTAATTTCGCTGACCCTGTCACCCGTTTTGAATTTGTTCCGGATAACCGAGCGTTTCTTACGATCGGGCCGAATGACGAATCTGACATCTGGGTCCAACACCTCGAACACGGTCGACTTGGCCAAAGTTTTATCGTCCACGCCGGAGCTGATTCTCAGGAAATTTTTTCTCCTATCCTTGGTCATCAACATGTGTTCAATTGTCTAATGTCGATTGCCGTTGGCCTGCTACTCCATTTGCCATTGCGAAGACTTTGCGAATCGATTCGGAGCTATAAAAGTACACCCGGTCAACTCCAACGCGTCGATCGAGGACAGGCATTTGACGTGTATATTGACCGCGCAAATACTGCCAAAGACCTTAACCGAGCGGTATTAGCTTTACGACAGATTACTGAAGGTAAGCTAATCCTTGTTTACGGTCCTTCCTCGGAACACTCGAAGATTGAACGTGCCGAAATGGGGCGAGTAGCGGAACGATTCACTGACGTTTCGATTATTACAGAAAACAACGCCGCTTATGAGAATCCTCTGGAAATTGCCCACGACGTACTGGATGGTTATCTTAGATCCGCAGATGCCTATATTATACCCGGCCGTGAAAGGGCGATTGTCTTCGGTCTGACGACAGCAGAATCAGGCGACACTGTATTAATCGCCGGTAAAGGTGACAACACTTTCGACATCCTTGGCAACGAGACCTTCTATTTTGATGACACTGAAATCGCCGCCATATGCATTGAAGAAATTCTAAATCCTGTTGCCAAATATGGTCGTGACCTTTTTCGCTTTGAAGATTACGCAGATGGATAATCTAAGGTAATTATTTTTAGTTACCGCATTAACTAAGCACTCGTCCAGCGTAAGCAACAGGACTTTGTTAATACAACATACTCGAGCCGCTGCTGGCATCATTAGTTAAGCATTTACCGATCATCCGAACTGCCGGAGGGCCTTTCAAAGCAACGGACGTTACCATGCAACACGTATGCGGGTTCCGCTTATTCCACCGGTATTTTGCTGGCAGACGTGCTCCGGCCGGTTTAATTACTGATAATGCTTCTACCTTTCTTGGTTGCTAATAAAATCATTACTACGATGGTATTCCAGGTCACGAACCCCTCGGATATATATTACTCCTATGAATGTTATTAGTTATAAACACAATGGCTTGACATCATTTACGGGACTCAACTTGCCACTACAATAGAAGCGAATGATCTTTTTATTTTGTTGGAAAAACCATGCCTGCCACAGATAGCCCCGTTGCGTTGATCACTGGAAGTTCCCGCGGCATTGGCGCTGCTATCGCCAGAACCTTAGGCGAAAGTGGTTATCGAGTGGTTATTAACTATCTTCAAAACGAACACGCTGGCAATGCCATTCTCGACGAATTAACCGATGCTGGCCATTCTGCAATAACCTGCCGGGCAGATATCTGTGATTCGGGTGATCGACAACGCCTACTTGATAAAACACTCGCTGCCTACGGCCGTCTCGATCTCCTCGTAAACAACGCCGGGATAACGTCTCAGGGACGACTTGACTTACTAGATGCAACCGAGGATTCTTGGGATCTGGTTTTTGATACTAACCTTAAAGGGCCATTTTTTCTTAGCCAATTAGCCGCTCGTCAAATGCTGAATCAGAATGATCGTTATCCCCGTGTCATTATCAATATAAATTCCATTTCTGCATATGCGATATCACATAACCGTGCCGATTATTGCATTGCAAAGGCAGGACTGGAACTCATGACGAAAATTTTCGCCAGCCGACTGGCCGAAGACCAGATTCTGGTTTATGAAATATGCCCCGGTGTAATTGAAAGCGATATGACCGCCCCGGTCAAAGACAAATACGACGAATTAATTAAAAACGGTCTCACTCCAATTAAACGCTGGGGAACATGCGAGGACGTTGCTACCGCGGTGCAGATTTTAGCCTCCGGCAAACTTAACTTCACGACCGGCGAGCGGCTTAACGTCGACGGTGGATATCATATCCGTAGATTGTAGGATTAGTATGCGAAACGAAAATTGGATTCGTATAGCCTGGTTCGGTATCCCCGAAGACACCATGCCGCTGAGTTGTCTGCCAGCAGGGGTTCAGATCACCGAAGTCTATAAGGATCCTCTAAACGATCCGTGGGAGTCCGTATTGGCCAACCGGAATATTGACGTTGTCGTATTTGGGATAACGCAATCATCCGAAGAATACCAAAACATACTGCGCATTCTCATGCAAAACCAGATCCCGGTTGCCATACCTAATCCAGACGCTGATAGCCTTTTTGCGTATGAAATTGAAATGGTTCGGGTGGATGCCGGGGCTCGCCTCAGTGCGATTATCCCCAAACCCTGTGACCATCACTTCGATGCCACAACCGTACAGGCACAAGCACAATTACAGAAGTCTGATTTAAACGATATCTATCATCATCTCACTCACGACTTACTATATCTCGATGAATCACTTGGAACTCCTAAATATGTTTTTGCCATGGGCGCTCGCGTTACCGATGACGTCAGAAATCTAACGGTTAATGTTGAGTTCGAGTCGGGATGTCTCTTGAATTGGGGCGTTGGCAATCCACTGGCAACTAGCCGTTTTAACCAAAATGATAAGCTTGTCGATTTTTCGCGCACTAATTTCTCGACCGCCAGTATTTTGAGGACATTACAGGAACTTCAGTTAAATACTGATTCAGATGGTTCCTGGGTGAAATATTCCACAACCCGCGAGGCAGCAGAATTAATCAGCCTATCGTTAAAAAAGGGAAGACGCATTGAAATCTTCGAAGGTAATCCAACTGAACGCGACTCTTTCAAAGGTGTCATGTCAACAGCCGGTTGTTTTATTTTATTACTTGCACTTACATTGATCACAGCACTTGCAGCTATTGATATAGGGCAAATCTCAGAAACCCGAGATCAACATCTCACGGCGCTTGAAACAAACAACACAACAACTCAACGGTGGCCATTATGGATCAGATTGTGGCCCGTCTATCCGCTCGCACTATTCCTATCCTTTCAGTTCTTGAAATTGTTGATTCGAACTGAAAGTAAAGCTGGAAACTCTACGAAAGATGCGTCAAGTTTAACGGCGGATTCCTCTTCTGATTAATAGTCTGCTAGCAGATGCCGAAAATACAGTTATTAACGATTGTATGGCTTCAAGACTGGTATCGCATCACTGTGACGCGCCTATATTATTGCATCACCATCTTTTTAATGTTCTGTTTGGCTTGTCTCAGTACAGCTTATGGGCAACAAGATTCTGCTGGACTGTTACGTGTTAGTCCGGTTGTCCGGGCGATACAACGTAGTTCCCCCGCAGTCGTAAATATTAGTGGTCGCAAACCGGCAAATCGACCTCAACAACTTTTTGATGGAAGTGATAATGAAGTCAATGGTATGGGTACCGGTTTGGTCATCGACCCTCGTGGATATATCCTGACCAACCATCATGTTATCGCCGGCATTGACCGAATTCAGGTCCGCCTGAGTCGAACGTGCAATATAGACATAAAGGATTATGCGGCCCAGATAATTGCGGTGGATCCTCCAACGGATCTAGCGGTCATCAAGATAGAAAGTGATATACCTCTTCCTGTAATCGAATTAGCAACGTCTTCTGATCTGATGTTAGGAGAGACTGTAATTGCCATTGGTAATGCCTACGGATATGAGGATACAATCACCAAAGGTATTATCAGTTGCCTGCAACGACAAGTTCAGGTAACGGAAGAACAGGTGTATCGCAACCTGATTCAAACAGATGCAAGTATCAACCCTGGCAATTCCGGTGGGCCGCTGATTAATATTCAAGGCGAGGCGATAGGGATTAACGTAGCGGTGAGAGTGGGTGCTCAGGCTATTGGTTTTGCTATCCCAATGGATCGGGCAATGGAAATCACCACCCGCATTCTCAAGGAAACTGTTGAACGTCGGCTGGCTTCAGGTATCGAAGTATCAACGGAGGTAGAAAAACGCAACACCTATGTGCGTGTGGCAAATATTAAAAGCGGTAGCCTAGGCGCCCTTGCAGGATTAAAAGAAGGCGATCAAATTATCAAATTTGGTGATCGTGAACTCAATTGGGGCTTTCAACTGTATATCAACATTCTGGAGAATGGTTTTACACCATCCACGCTGACGGCAAAACGAGCAGAGGAACTTATGACGCTTCCCTTTGCCGCGAAAACCAACGCCACCCAGGACACACTGGCCTTAAATCGGGCCTGGAGCGAACTGGGACTACGGGTATCTCCTATATCTTTCCGTAGCCTACCCGGCAAGAATAAATATGCCGGCGGCTTAAAAGTACTCCAGGTACGAAATCAAGGCCCCGCAAACCAACAGGGGATTCGTGCCGGTGATGTATTATTGGCAATTCATAAATGGGAAACGCTGAGCCTAGACAATCTAGAATACATCCTAAATAGCGAAATAGTGGCCAGCAGACGTCCTGTTACGTTCTACATCTATCGTGAAACTGAATTCTTCTTTGGGGAATTTTTTAAAGAATAATCGCATCGCTTTTACCGCAAGCCGAGTTCACGGTAGGATTAACTTCTTAATATTGTCGGTCTTCAATTAACGGTATTTTGATGGAAGCTGAGTTTCTTAGGTGGCTGAAAACCACACTTCAGCTACAGACACAAACACATCCGGGGATCGGTGATGATTGTTCGACACTAGTACTTGAACCGCATTTAACTCCGGTGATCACAACAGACTCGCTGGTTGATCAGGTCCATTTTGATACGGCTCACCAACCGTTAGAGCAAATTGGATGGAAATCGTTGGCTGTAAACCTAAGTGACATCGCTGCAATGGGCGCCACTCCCTCCTACGCAGTCGTCTCTCTAATTACACCGGCGACCTATTCACTTGCTGAGTTACAAACGCTTTACAAAGGAATCCTGTCTCTAGCGATGGAGACAGGCACTCAAATCGTGGGGGGCGATTTTAATTCCCATCGCGGGCCACTAACCATAGGCCTCACAGTTATCGGGCAGGCGTCTCCATCACAATTAAAGTATCGATTTGCAACCAAAGAGACCGATCGTATTTTTATTACCGGCCCTTTGGGGCGTAGCATTGAAGGCCATCATCTAAACTTCACACCCTGCTTAGCGGAGGGCCGTATTTTAGCTTCCTTTCCGGCTGTTCATTCTATTACCGACGTCACAGATGGACTCGTCATCGACCTCAATTCTATCTTGCCAGATGGTCTAGGCGCAATTCTTGACGCTGATAGAATTCCCTGCCGAAACCCCTCCAATGATCCTCATTCTGACATCCAGCACGCTTTATTCGATGGCGAGGATTTTGAGTTACTTTTCACAGTCGATTCGGAGTTCGACATCAAAGACTTGACTGCGGCCCTGCCGCGGGATATTTATGAGATCGGCGCCGTTAATAGTAACAATCGGATTTCCATCAAATACAACGACAATAACATTCAGCAACTAGACATCACCGGCTATGAACACTAATCTCACGACTACCACATTAAGGGCTTGTTCTGAAGCAGATACAGATCACATTGCCGCAGCTTTTAGTCAGCATATTCCGGGAAACACAACCGTCGCGCTAACCGGAACCCTTGGCGCAGGAAAGACCCGCTTCGTACAGGGTGTGGCCGTGGCATTGGGCGCCCGGGCAGAACACGTCACCAGTCCAACGTTTGTCATATGCAACCAATATCCCGTTAAAAAACACATCTATCACCTGGATGCGTACCGCATCACCGATGAAGATGAATTTTTTGAATTGGGCGTCGATGAAATGTTCTTATCCGACGGATACGTATTTATTGAATGGGCCGAGAAATTTAAGCAAATGCTACCCAGAGAACTTCTTTCGCTAACTATTAATGTTGTTAGCCAACACGGTCGGGACTTCCATTTTAGAGGCACTTCGCGATACCAGGAATCAATCGTTCGTTTACGGTCAACCTGTCAGGATTTACTCGCCTGATTTTTGATTCTCGACACTATGATTTGGTACAATAACTGTCCGCATTTTTCTCCGTCAGCATTGAGGACCACAGGTGGCCGACCAACCAACGTTCCTGGGATGGGATGCTCCCCCAATTAGCCTATTGAGTGACTGGCTTACAGCAAAGTATTCAGAAGGCTCTTTGCTGGACTTGTCCGGAATTACCATCGTCCTGCCTTCAACTAGCGGCGTCCGTCAATTACAACAGAGTCTCGTGCAATATGCAAACGAGCAGCAACTCGCCTTCCTGCCACCTGACATCACAACGATTGGCGGCCTTCCTGAACGACTCTATCCACACAAGTCAGCAGCAACTGATGCCTTTCAACAACTGGCATGGTACAAGGCAGTCACAGATAAGGCATTATCCGGATCGCTTAACACATTCCTTCCTATTGCACCTGCTCCACAGCAACGGCAGGCCTGGCAGGAACTCGCAGTTGCGGTTGCCAATGTCCACCGCGAATTATCCGGCGAGGGCCTACGATTCGAAAACATTGTCTCACACTGCAACAAAAATCAACTCCGGCATGAAGAACGTCGCTGGAAACAGCTACAGCTAATCCAAGAAGCGTACTTTAATCTTTTAGACGAGCATCAGGTCTGGGATCTTCAGAGTGCGCGCGTGATGGCGCTAAAGAATCAGGAAATTTCCTTTGACTCCTCTGAACTGTTTGTCGTTGCCGGATGCACGGATCTTAACAGTATTCTACGCGGGTTTCTCGCATCAATATCGGCTCAGACCGAGTTTATTGTATTTGCTCCGGTCTCAATGCGTTCCCGGTTTGATCAGGTCGGATGTTTGATCACGGAGAAGTGGGATGCGAGTGTTCCTGCCATACCGCCGGAAGATATCAGCATTGCCAGTGATCCAACGCATCAGGCCGAACTAATTCTGGACTTAATTACCCGCATGCCAGCTGACGTTGCAACCACAGATATCCTTATTGCAACACCTGATGTCGGTGATGAGAAGGAATTGATTCGACAACTCCAAACGCATCACCTTCAGGCGAATCCGCCCACAGGAATGCGGCTAACCGACACCCGAATCATTGTCCTTCTGCGGTTACTTCATAATTACCTCAGGGATATATCATTTTCCGCTCTCTCGGGTTTACTGCGTCATCCCGATGTTGGAATTTATATTCTTAGTTCAATTGATATTTCATCCGTCCTTACGGAACTTACCGAATATCATGAAGCGAGACTCCCTTTGGATGATTCTGACATACAGGCATGGTCGAAACGTTATCCCTCACTAGCAAAAGCCGCTGCCGCTATTCGTAACTGGTGTGAGCCGTTACTAAAACTTGAAGACACCTCGCAGAATATTCATGATGGGATGCTCGCTGTATTAACGAAGGTATATGGTGAACTATCCTTTCAACGCGATACGCACATCGCAGAGATCAAAGCGCTGTCGGCTATCACGAATACATCCCATGAAATGCTCGAGGCTTACGAACAACTTCACATTTCCTGTAACAACGACATTTTTTTTACTCACCTTCTTGCCACTTTAAGTCAATCCAATGTACCCGTCATTCCAGATTCTGATGCGATTACAATTTCAGGCTGGTTAGATGCTCCATGGTCAGCGCATAACACCGTGATTGTCAGCGGAATTAATGAAGGAATTGTACCCACAACATCAAATACCGATCTATTTCTCCAGGACAATACTCGACAGGCTCTTGGTCTGAATAATAATCAACGCCGTTTAGCCCGAGATGCCTATACACTCGCCCTTTTACAAAACAGCCGGAACCTTGTTTGCCTTTGCAAACGAAGTAACCAACAGGGCGACCCGCTTCCTATATCACGTTTATTACTGCACGGGCCGGTAACCCAACAGGCCGATCTTATCAAGCGTTACAGTAGTGGCCAAACAACCATCGCCAGTCATCAATTAAAAGAGTTCCGGCCAATTGATCACCTACCAGTGCTGGAAATAACTGTCGCACCACATCAACCGGAAGCAATCAGCGTAACAGCCTTACGATCCTACCTCGCCTGTCCGGTCAGATTTTATTTAAATTCGGTTCTCCGGCTTCAATCTATTGACGACTATTCAAAAGAACTCTCGCCGCTAACGTTTGGGAACCTTGTGCATAATGTACTGCATGCATTCGGGATTTCTGAAGTCCGAGATTCCATCGATAGTTCCGAGATTTCAGAATACCTTAAATCCAGCTTATCCCAGCATTTTCGTCGCAATCATGGAAACTCGACTTTTCCCGCGGTGAGACTACAGATCCAACAACTCCACCATCGTTTCGACGCGTTCGCTCAATGGCAGGCCAATTGGCGTACTGAGGGGTGGAAAATAATAGAAGCGGAATACCAACCTGTCGAACCCATTACAGTTCATCCAGATTTCCCGGAATGCAAGATCCGTGGGCGTATTGATCGAATCGACTACAACCCGCAAAAAGACACCTACGCAATCTTTGATTACAAGACATCGGAATCGTCTGATCCTCCAGAGAAGACCCATAAGTCATCCAAACCGCCGGGATGGTCGGATTTACAGCTTCCTATGTATCGACATCTTTGTAAGGCATTGACCGGCGATGCCGGGCTCTTACTTGGCTACATCACGCTAGGGAAGGATCTGTCGTCTATCGGAGCCCAGTTTGCAAACTGGGACGAGACCGCACTCAATGACGCTGATAAAGTGGCTGTTGAAGTGATACGCTCGATACGAGCCGGCGAATTTACCGAATTAAATGATGATGTGCCCGCAATATTTGACGATTATGCCGACCTGTTTGGCAAAACCACGTTGGACCATCCCGGTCACATTATTAAAGAGGTGAACAAATGAAGACACCTCTGGAACACCTTCTGATTCGGGCCTCTGCTGGAACCGGCAAAACTTTTCAGCTTTCCAATCGATATATATCACTGCTTGCCAGTGGAGTTTCGCCTACCAATATTCTTGCAACCACGTTCACCCGTAAAGCGGCCGGTGAAATCAGGGATCGAATCCTTGAGAGGCTCGCCGATGCCATCCTAGATGAGAAGGCATCTGAGGATTTACTCTCCCACATACTAGTACCTACTGCAGCCGAGCAGCTTGACTTCAAAACCTGTTTCCAAGCAATGGTTACTGACTTAAACAGACTAAACATCGGCACGCTGGATTCATTCTTTTCCGTCTGGACCACGAAGCTGTCACTTGAATTTGGATTAACTCCGGGTTGGTCAATACTCAATACCACCGAATATGACAATCTGATGTATACCGCAATCTCTGACGTAGTGCAGTATGGCAAGAATGCTGATCTGTCCCGGCTGCTGATCCTTCTCAACAAAGGATCTGTAAGTCGAAGCATTACCAGTAACATTCACGACTCGATCCAAAATTTACGATCACTATACCAACAGAGTTCAGAGGATGTTTGGAATCAGCGTTTGGCCACGGGCCGGTTAAAGCCGCAATATCTCGACGATGCCTTAAATAATCTCGAAGCAGCAGTTAACAATATTGATCAACCAGCATTGACCAAAGGTGTTCTTGCTGATCTTGATATGCTCCGAGCGCAAGATTTTACCGCAGCCATTGACAAAGGCGTTCTCAAAAAGATTATTGAGCATGCCACAACATACAATCGCGTAGAAATACCCGACAAACTAATATCACTTTATCAGCCGGTGCTGGAATACCTCGGCAACCATTTCTCACACGAAGTCCACAATCAGGCTCTCGCAACCTACGATCTCTTAAATCGGTTTACAGCCACTTTTAATAACTTGAAACGGCAGGCAGGACGACTTGAGTTTTCGGATGCCACTGATTATGCAGCACGCATTAGCGAACTTCCCGGCGAATTACTAATTCGGCTTAACAGTGATATTTCTCACTTGTTGTTGGATGAATTCCAGGATACTTCTCTGGCTCAGTGGCGAGCCATCTCGCATTTAGTAACCGATGTTACAACAACTGCAGGCAGCCCGGTGCAATCACTCTTCTGTGTAGGAGACACAAAGCAGGCGATTTACGGGTGGCGAGGCGGGCGTCGTGAGATATTTGACACTTTAACTAATTATGTTCCTCAAATTCGAAGTGATGAACTCAAGGATAGTTATCGCTCGTCAACGTTCGTACTTCAGTTTATTAACAAGGTGTTTCAAAATCTATCAAACCACCCCCGACTCGGGGAACTTACGCCGGTATTAAAGCAATGGTCAGACGACTTTGAAGAACACTCGGCTGCCCGAAATCTGGATGGCTACGTGCTCTACAAGAACAGTCCATCGGCTTCTAAGTTGAAGGACCGTCTGCAAAATAGCCTAAATGAGACCGTAGAACTAGTGAAACAACTATTGGCGACCGACAAAAACATATCCATAGGTGTATTACTGAGGAAAAATGATGATATAGGTCAGCTCATTCAAATGCTCGCTTCCGAAGGAATTATCGCAAGTGAGGAGGGCGGCAATACACTAACACGTTTTTGTCCCATTCAACTAATCCGCAATTGGTTGCATTTACTGGAGTTTCCCAATGACTCATTGGCCTTATTCCAAATCAGACAATCTCCTCTAAAAGACCGACTGAATACAGGGGATGCTGACGCGTGTCTATCCAGTCCTACTTTCCTGTATGAGCGACAGAGACTATTACAACTTGGTGCGGGTGATTACATCGACGAACTGAGCCAATTGATGAGACCGTACCTGACTAATTCTCAACAATTCCGACTGCAGCAACTGATTCGCCACGCTGATTCTTTTGATTCCGACGAACCTCTGCGTTTAACCGAACTCTTACAATCGATGGACAGCGAACGATTTACTGAAGAAAGTTCATCGATCGTGCGTGTCATGACTATTCATGCTTCAAAAGGGCTGGAATTCGACGCGGTTGTCTTACCAGATCTGGAACCCGCTCTAACTCGAACTCCTGATATTATTGTGGCTCGCGACGACGAGCAGTTACCAGCTAGTATATTCCCCTATCGTAATGCTAAGATTCAATCCATATTACCGCAGCATTACCGGGACGCGGTATTAGAAACCCGTACTGAGAAGTTGCAGGAAGTACTATGCGTTTTATATGTAGCTATGACGCGGGCAGCACATGCACTTTATCTGATCGGACCGAGTCAACCCAAGACTCCTAGCGACGTGCCAGTCACTTTAGCCGGATTGATTCAAATGGCACTAAACGATTCTTACAACTGTGAACCCGAAGCGATTCTTTACCAAGAAGGTAATCCCTGCTGGTATAACGATAAAGACAATACTGCTGAGTTAACAGATAACCGTCCCCAGTTACCCGATGGACTTAATCGACACGTCATTAATGAGAATCAACTTCTACCAACTGCTTCGCCTTCCAGTCTGGAAGGCGGTGATCACTTCCATGCTTCTGGTCTCTTGCAAATTCCTAACCATAATGCATTGAACTTCGGCACATTAGTCCATCAGGTCTTTGAAGGTATTACTTGGTGGAACGATACACAAATTGAACAATATCTAGACCACCTAACAAAGCGACGAATCTCCTGGGATGAATCTCTGCGATCTACATTAACCAATCTTTGTGCTCATAAGGATATTACTTCTGTATTAAGTGAAGAGTTTTACTCGAAATTAGATTCATTTGCAGGGTCTGAGCATCTGGTCGTGAAGATGGAGCTTCCGGTAACATCAATCGTAGAGGGTCAATTGATCCGCGGTTTCGCCGATCGTCTTGTTATCGGCTTGAAAGGGGGCCAAATCGTAGCAGCGGATATCGTCGACTTTAAAACCGATGATCTGGGACCGGACAACAGTTTGCTGAAGGAACGCGTGCAACACTACCAGCCCCAACTTGCAGCCTATCAGGCAACGATCGCACAGATGTTCAAGATTGATGTGTCACAGGTTAGTGCACGGCTTCTTTTCATTACCGCAGGCGTACATGCAGTGCTTGAAAACGTATCCTAATTGAAAATACAGCTTTCAGAGTTATTACTTCTGCTTATTCGGAGCTACCGCAACACTCTCGCGGACGTCAACCAACACGGCCTCCACCATCAGCCCCTTTTGATACAATATTACTAAACTAATAAGGAAACATGATGAAATCACAACACGGAAAAACTGTCATTAATAATTGCCGTCTCTTTGATGGGACAGGATCAGCGGCACGCGAAAATCAGGCATTACATTATGATGATGGTGTTATCACTTATGTAGGTGATGCCGTTTCACAGCCCGAATACGATGTTCAGCACACACGCGTTATCGAGGATCCAAATTTCACGGTCATTCCCGGCCTGATTGAAGCTCACTTCCATCCAACCTACTTTAACGTCGCTGAACTCGAAGATTTAGATATTAAATACCCGGTTGAGTACGTAACATTACTCGCGGCTGCCAATGCAAAACTCGCGTTAGAATGTGGGTACACCTCGGCCCGCAGCGGAGGAAGTCTTTTCAATATTGACGTCTGGCTAAAAAAAGCCATCAATGATGACGTTGTCGTCGGACCCCGCCTGGTAGCTAACGGCAGGGAGATCTGTGGTGTGGGGGGCTTGATGGACTGGAATCCTGATTACCGCAAAATTGGTATGGAAGGACTTGTGCTGCTGATCAACGGCCCTGACGAAGCCCGCGCCGCTGTACGTAAATTGGTAAAGGATGGCGTTGAATGGGTTAAAACCTATCCTACAGGAGATGCTGCCGCGCCGGATGCAAACGATCACCATACACTCTGCATGACATTTGAGGAAATGCATGCTGTTGTAGAAACTGCACATAATCATAATCTCAAGGTTACCGGTCACTGTCGGGCAACTGAAGGAATTAAAAATGCTTTACTCGCCGGTTATGATTGCCTGGAACATGGCACATTTATGGACGACGAAACCATGGACCTGCTGCTAGAACGGGACGTCCCTGTTGTTCCTGCTCTGTATTTTGAATTAGCCAGTGTCAACAAAGGGCCTGATTTCAACCTTCCCCAATCGGTTATTGACGGTCATCAGGAAACCCTTGACGGGGGTACCGAAAGTGCTCGTCGTATACTAAAGGCGGGTGGTCGAATCGGACTTGGAGGAGACTACGGATTCGCTTGGAACCCACACGGCGATTATGCCAAAGAAATCTCATTCTTTGTTAATTACGTCGGATTTACAGCAGAGGAAACATTAATGTGTGCCACTAAAACCGGATCCGAAATCGCTGGTTCAAGTGATCTCGTCGGAACTCTGGAAGCTGGGAAATTAGCTGACCTCCTGATCATCGATGGTAATCCATTTGAGACAATCGATATTATGGAAGATCGTAATAAGTTCTATGCGGTCATACAAAATGGTATTATTAAATCTGGCTACTCCCTAAACTCCTAACACAACGGAGATCAAATGCTATTTCGAACTATCTCAAGGTGCCTGCTCGCATTAACCGCAACCTCTGCAATAGCAGCTGAGCCAAATTTATCCTGGAAGGTTATACCACTTGCCATTGATGCAAACGAAGGGATTGATATCGCCGATTTCAACGGTGATGGCAAGCTGGATGTGGTAGCAGGCCGGTCTTGGTATAAAAATCCCAACTTTAGACCTCGCCCATTACGTAATTTCAGTGATAAAAACGGTTATGTCGAGAGCAATGGTGATTTTGCCTATGATGTTGATGCCGACGGAACTATGGACGTGATCGCCGGGGGCTTCTTTGCAACCGAAGTTAATTGGTATAAAAATCCCGGCAATGAAGGACTCCGACTGGGACATCAATGGGAACAACGCTTACTTTTTGATACCGGTGAATCTCAAAATGAAGGGCAGTTGATGGAAGACCTTAACAACGACGGTAAGCCTGAATGGATTGTGAATACATGGGCAAAGGACGCCCCGATCTATGTTTATGAGTTAACAACCGCCAGCCGCGAAATCGAGATCGTCGAAGGGGGTCAAAAGAAACTGGTCGAACACACCGGACCTGCACTACGCAAAAATTTAATTGGAATGCGAGGCAACGGACATGGAATGGGCGTCGGTGATATTAATGGCGATCAATACCCAGACCTGCTTCTCGGTCAGGGCTGGTATGAAAATCCTGGAAAGGATGCTTTAACTACAACCTGGAAATACCATAAGGACTGGGAAATACAGGGGTCCGTGCCGATGCTCGTATATGATGTCAATAACGACGGCAAAAATGACGTCTTTGTAGGCCAGGCTCATGCGCATGGTTTGTACTGGTGGGAGAACCTGGGGGAGAACCAAGGAACGATTGAATTTAAACGGCACCTCATCGACAACAAAACCTCTCAACTCCATGCTCTCCACCTCGCCGACCTAACAGGTGACGGACAGCCTGAGCTTATTACCGGCAAACGATATTTTGCCCATAACGGCTCTGACAAGGGCGCCAAAGAACCCATTGAGATCGTCTATTTTGCAATCGACCGAACGACGGGTAGCTTTACGCGTCACCTCGTGCACAGTGGTCGCACCGGTATTGGGCTGCAAATCCGAACCGCTGACATCGATGCCAACGGCTATATAGACATCGCCGTGGCTGGTAAATCAGGAACCCATATACTGTTCAATCAGGGTCCCGCTAAATAATTCTTTGTAGGTTAACGAGATGATAACACTCCGCGCATTATGCTTTACCATTTTAATAATTCTATGCCCCCTGGCCCACGCTGCCGAAACCATCAACGTCGTTGTCTGGGACGAGCAGCAACCAGCGCAGAAAGAAGCATACGCAAACTTTTTGGGTAATGAGATTGCAGCCTATCTAAGTAAACAGGAAGGCCTATCCGTGCGTTCGGTCAATTTAGCCTCGCCAGAAAAGGGGATCGCCGATAACGTACTTAATTCATGTGATGTGCTAATCTGGTGGGGTCATATCCGACAGTTCGAAATCACCCCTGAACAGGGTCAGGCTATCGTCACACGAATTAAGAACGGACAACTCTCTCTGATCGCCTTGCACTCAGCACACTGGGCTACACCCTTTGTTGAAGCGATGAAAGACAGAACAAAAACCAATGCAATTAATAAATTCAAGCAACTCGATTCCGAACAACTCGATATCAAATATGTCGATCCGCCAAGACGTTATTTCGCTCCGGACCGCAATGACCCTCTCACGCCCCGTTTTTATCCTCGCAAATTTCCAAGTGGTAAAACCGAATTGGTAATCCATTGGCCAAATTGTTGTTTTCCGGCGTACCGCAATGACGGAAAACCGAGTACTCTATTTACCATTAAGAAAAGCCACCCTATTGCAAACGGAATCCCCGCAAAATTTCAGTTGCCAAGTACTGAAATGTATGACGAGCCATTTCACATACCGGCTCCCGACGAAGTGGTCTTCGAAGAACGCTGGCCTACCGGTGAGTGGTTTCGCAGCGGGATGATCTGGAACATCGGTGAAGGGAAGGTGTTTTACTTCCGACCCGGTCATGAGACATTCCCGGTATACAAACAGCCCGTAGCACTAAAGATTGTCGAAAACGCGGTCCGTTATCTGCATCATCGTGATTAATTCCGCAGATGCTTACAGCCCCACGCGATTAGCCCGGCCAGTGAGTCAACTCCGATCTTTTCCTTCAACCGTTGCTTGTACGTGTTTACGGTAGTGGATTTGACTCCCATAGATATAGCTATTTCGGTAGTTTGACAGCCACTAATAAGATATCGCAGACACTCGTTCTCACGCGGCGTGAGGCCCATATCTTGCTCTTCATTAACGATCGGAATGGAGGTGGACATAACCGTTACCTCGTTAGTGTCCACTGGTACCGCCTGACATTCATAAAGTGTTGGTTCACCGTGAAAAACAAATTTTGCACGAATCGTGATTGACTCCCGATCAAAGAGGACTTTTTGAAACGCATCGCGGATTTTTGTCTGCTCCTCCTCAGTATCAACCCACTCCCAGGGCTGGCTATATAGAACCTCTGCTGCAGAGTGATACACAAGTGGTTGGGCAAAGACAATCCGACCCCTAGAATCGTGAAGCGTTATTAACGGGTTTCGTTCAGAGTGTTGCATATCTACTTCTCTTTTAATAGCACGCTACCTTTTTTGTAATTGTTGCAGTATGTTACTGCATTGTTTTATGTGGGGGCACAGTCATTTCCGTCTGATGACCAGAATCACCCTGTTGTTGCATCCATCGCTTTAGCTGATCGTCGAGTCGCCGAAATATCTTCCGGTAACCGGTTTGACCAGCTAGATTGTTTTGTTCATAGGGGTCGTTTTCCAAATCGTATAATTCTACTTCCGGACGACGAATATATCTATCGATCAGTCGCTTCACATTTTCATCGGTACCGGAATCTCGTACCCAGCTACTCCAATAAGAACTTCCATTTCCATTGATCAGTACATTACTAAACTCAATTCTATGATTAAGATTTCTTATTAATTTATAACGGTTGTCGCGTACCGACCGAACAGGATAGCTCGATGATCCCTGGATAATTCCTCGGGTTGTGTGGACACCGTAAACATATTCATTATGGATTGTCGTTTCTCGATGAATAACGCCGGCAAAACTACGTCCGTCCAAATTATTCGGTTTCTCGATACCACAAAGGTCTAACAGTGTGGGTAGGACATCGACATACTGAACCAGCGCCTTAGTTTCGGAACCAGCTTCGATCTTTCCGGGCCATCGCATTACCAACCCAACGTGCAATCCAATCTCGTAACATGTCCATTTCCCAAACGGAAACTGAGCACCCTGTTCACTAGTATAAATAAAAATCGTATCTTCTTTTTTACCGGCTTCATCAACGATGCGATCCAATTCGCCTAGTTCGCGGTCAAAGTCTGTTATTTCAGCATAATATTTCCGCAATGCCGAACGAGTCTCAACATTGTCATGCATATAAGGTGGTAACTTAAAAGAGGCCGGGTCATAGGCTGAAGTATCACCATCTTCCCAGGGAAGGTGAGGGCTATTACTTGCGTATACGAGAACAAAGGGATCCTCCTGGTTGACGAAGGACTTTAATTGATCTCTGTTCACGGTTTTAAATGGAAAACTAGCCGCGGGGCCAAAATGGCGTTTCCCACAAAGCCCAACGGAATACCCTGCATCCCGATAATAATGGACTAAACTCTTTGTTCCCGGTTTCACCTTGCTATGGTTAGGAAATGCACCGTTTCTAACGGGAAAGATACCGGTATACAGTTGTTGACGAGTTGGTGCACACATGGCCGTGGCAGTAAAGGCTCTGTCAAACCGCAAACCTTCGGACGCCAGATGGTCAATATTGGGAGTTTTAACAATCGGACTGCCATAACATCCCGTATCGCTCCAGGTCTGATCGTCGGCAAGTATGATAACAATATTGGGCGCGGCCTGTAACTTCGAGCTAACAATAAGACCCAAGACGAATACCGCCACACCTATATTTACCTTTTTATTGTTTATCACAATCAGTTCGTTTCCTTATTTTGCCTCAGGGGCGAAATACTGCCACTGTGGCATTGCAGCATGCACCGCCCGTAACGATTCCAGTACTTCACGTTGTCTGGAATTTAATTCGGTTAGATTATTCTTCTCCAGCAAATCTCTGCGTATATCATAGAACCGCCCGTCTCCATATAACTTATACCGAGCTGTGCGTGCGAAGGTTCCAGCCGTTTTCTGTTTAATCTGTTGATCCTGTTTCCTGATCTGTTCCTTAATCTTTTTTTCGTCATCCGGTTTTTTCGGAAATCCATTTCGAATGTAATGACAATAAACCCAATCGCGTCCCGACGTTCCCTTCCCCTTAAAAACCGGAGCAAGCGAATACCCATCACTGTCGGACGTCTGAATCTTCACGTCGGCTACATCGCATAATGTTGGCAATATATCCGTGAAATCCACTAATTGTGATCTGTTAATACCCTGCGAAATATGAGCCGGCCAGTGAGCGAGCATGGCGACATGTGTGCCGTTGTCCGGTAATGATGCTTTACCTCCCTTAATTTGTCTCCCGTTCATCTCCGAGGTAATATTAATGGCACAACCGTTATCACACGTAAATATAACTAGCGTATTATCAAGTTGATTAGATTGTTTCAACGAATCAACGATACGGCCAACCAGTTTATCAAGATAGTTAACCATATCAGGAAAATATTCTTCGCCGCCGGCTCGACCGTCATATTCACCACTACGTTTTCGCGCTCCATTTTCCATTGATTCCGGGGTCGGAACAAATGGCCAATGTGGCAGTGTCATCGGGAAATAAAGCAAAAACGGATTGTCTCGTTTCTGTTGAATAAAGGCGCAGGCAAATTCAGTCATCACATCCGGCCCAAAGGCCTGTTCTAAACCCGCAATTAACTCGCCGTTTCGCGAAATCCGAGGATTCCAGTAACGAGAGTCCCGTCCGTCTAGGTGCCATAGACAATGCGAGGTAAACCCGAAACTCCTGACCGAAGTGGCATTGCCGCCAAGTTGCCATTTCCCACAAATCGCAGTTTCGTAACCTGCATCTTGAAGGTAATTGGCAAATGTCTTTTGCGAATTGTCTAGCAATCCAAATTTTACGTAGTTACGGAAATTATATTTCCCCGTCATAATTTGCACTCGAGACGGCGTGCAAATGGGCGTTGAGTAAGCATGCGAAAAATACATTCCACTCTTGGCCAGTGCGTCTAGCCGCGGAGTGGAATAGGTTTCCGAACCATATATACTGACACCTTCGTATCCCATGTCGTCACACATGATTAATACAATGTTCGGTCGATCATCGTTACCCTTGCTGAGACTGCAGATAAATAATAAAACGAAACTAATAATATTTTTTATAAATGAGTACCGTTTGTTTTTCATTTTTATCAATTTCCGTCGGGGGCAGTGAGACCAATGACTCGTACTACCATCATACCAACAATTAGCATCCCGCAAATCTTCTCAGCGGCGTCGATATTGTTGATTCTGTCAATCAATTCTCTATTGCTTGCAGAGCCGTCTGATCAATTCAAACGCAGGGATGTTGATCGTAACGGGATTCTTGAAGCAGGGGAATTGAACGGAATTCCACCTGCACTGATTAAGCGACTTGATCAGAATCAGGATGGTAAAATCTCCGCGCGAGAAGACGAAACCCTTTTCAAACCACAGCCACGATTCAATCTCCAGACATTTAACTATGCCGGTAATGACAATCCACGTCAGCAATTAGATATTCTAACTCCCAAGACAACAACAAAGAATCGTTTACCATGCCTAATATTTGTGCACGGTGGAGCATGGCGTTCCGGGAACAAATCACAGGGGCATTCACAAATAAGGGATTATGTAAATTCACAACAATTCGTCGGGGTAAGCATTGGCTATCGATTGTCCGAGGAAGCAATTTGGCCCGCTCAGATTCACGACTGTAAAGCCGCTATCCGTTTTCTTTACGCAAAGGCCTCACAATTTAATATCGATACCAGCAGATTGATTGTATTTGGTACTTCAGCAGGTGGGCATTTAGCAGCAACCATTGCCACAACTGGCAATGAAGGCGAATTGAATGGAATGGTAGGTGTGCATCTTGATCAACCTTCACATGTAGCAGGCGCTATCAGTTACTTTGGTCCCACAGATTTCCTACGAATGGACGATTTCCCTTCGAATTTTAAACATGACGACAAAAACAGCCCGGAATCCCAGTTAGTGGGCGGTCCTATTCAATCCATTAGCGATAAAACGCGGGCTGCAAATCCAATAACCTATCTAGATAGAAAAGATCCGCCGCTGATCTGTATACACGGTGACCACGATAACTTAGTACCATTTAACCAATCCGAATTGCTTTATCAGGCATTAAGAGCAAAGAAAATACCAACTGCCTTGATCAAAATCGCTAACGGTGGACACGGCGGGTTTAGAAATCCAGCAATCAAAGAACTGGAAAAACAATTTTTTATGGCCATTGCCTTAGGGAAGCCAATACCGACTCAAAGCCAAACCATCCCAAACCAATCAAAACAGTAAATTAATCATTGTGTTGCAATTCAATACACGTTAGCGATTTATTTAGGTTTTGTGGTTCGTTTCGATACATTCTTAAATCTATTGGAAATGTAATCTGTCTATACATTTAGTATTTTTCACTTTGGCACGCAATCTGCATAACTAATATCGTAATCACGTCGGAATAATAGTCCGATGCCTATCAACGATTCGATTTACGAAAGGAGAGTGTGTCATGGTTCGACTAGATCCCACACCAGTTCAAATTCAACAACGCTGTCAGGAAATTCGTAACGAATGGACCGCTGACGAATTTCGTCGACGATCCGCGCCCAAATCGCTTGCGGTTTGGATGCCGAAATTACGGCGTTGGGCATTTTTAACGCATGACGAGGTTGGTCTTTTACATAATAACGGCGAGCATATGAATTAAATCACCGAAACCGTCGCAAAAACAATCAACACTAGAACGCTCTTAGTGAATCCCGTTATAAGTTTCTCCTATCGGGATTACTAAGGGCGTTTTATTCAATCTGGTAACGATAAACAGCTATTTATTAATTGTGGCGACTTTTGATAACCTAACGTAAGGTAAGATAACGCCTACTGCCTAACCCTATAGGATCCCCCCGAACTCAAATGCTCACCATAACAGACGTCCGTTCCACAAAGACATGCGACGGGTACTCACGACGTGATTTCATTCGCATCGGTGGTGCGGGATTGGGTAGTCTGACCCTTCCCAGCCTTCTGGCGGCTAATGAACAACCTGGGTTTGTAAAAGACCGTGCTGTAGTCTTATTGTTTTTGCAGGGTGGGCCATCCCACATTGAATTCTTTGATCCTAAGATGACCGCGCCGCCAGAGATTCGGAGCATCACCGGAGAAATTCAAACCCGCACTCCCGGTATTACTTTTGGTTCCACCTTCCCACAGTTAGCTGGGATGACAGATAAATTCACGATCCTGCGATCATATCAAAGCCGTAATTCGGGGCACACTTATCAGGACGTCGTCAGTGCAAAAAACCCGTTTAAGGCAACGATGAGCTCTATCTATTCGCGAATTTCCGGCACCAACAATCCGGTAACGGGACTTCCATCCAACGTCCTGCTCAAGCCTGAAGCTATTAGGCCTGAGCTTAAACTCGGTAGCAATTTCGAAACCAATGCACTTCCCGGCCTTACTTCGCCCGGTTCACTGGGACAGAACTACATGGCTTTCGATCCAGCCGGAGGCAGTGAACTGAAAGACAATCTGGAATTAAAAATACCAGCATCTCGTTTTACAGATCGCCGATCACTGCTCAGCCGACTAGATCATATTCGACGGTTCGCCGACACCAGTGGTCTACTGGAGGGTGCTTCCAAGTTTCAACAACAAGCATTTGATGTAATTGCTCAGGGTGTGGCTGATGCTTTTGATCTAGGACAGGAATCTCCGGAGACACTTACGGCTTACGATACCACCGGCTATTTCAATATGCGGGACCTTAATCGCCACGGCGATTTACGCCGAACGTCAAATTTGCTTGGGCATCAAATGCTTTTGGCCCGACGTCTCGTAGAACGTGGCTGCGGGTTCGTCACCGTATCAGATTGTGGTTGGGACCATCACGCAAACGGAAACAGTCCAAAAAACATGACTGCTTTTCCAGCAATGTCGCGCCAGGTGGACCACGCAGTGGCCGCTTTTATTCAGGATTTATTTAACCGCGGCCTCGAGGATAAGGTTTTGTTGATTGTAACCGGCGAGATGGGTCGTACTCCGCGAATCAATAAGAACGGGGGGCGGGACCATTGGGGTAACCTAACTAGTTTATTGATGGCCGGAGCAGGTATTAAGCCCGGCCAGGTAATTGGACAAAGCGACCGCCAGGCGGGCGAACCGCTTGGCACAGCCTACGAGCCAAAACACCTTTTGGGAACCGTCTTGCGAACATTCTTCGATATAGGTGAATTGCGTCTGCAATCACAATTTCCAGCGGACCTGATCCGCCTCGCAGAAGAAACACCTGTTATCGACCCGCTAATTTCCTAAGAACTTGTATCTTAAAGGCTGAAGTTTACACGTTTTTTGTACAAATAAATGCAACCCGCCGCAAAAATCAGGAACACCAGGTTGTAAAACACAATGGGCTCCCATTTCAACCATGAATCCCCAAAGATCGGCTCTAAAATCGGCTCGAGATGTTTGTCGACTTCGGTGCGAAAAACCACACCACATGCGCGTTCTAAAATATATAAAAGGGCACTTAGTCCTCCCAAAGCAATCAACGGGAAACACACTTTCTCTGCATGTTTAATCTTCATAAACACCACGGCAATGGCAAGCAAGCCGAAGACAATTCCGCATGCTAATAAAATATGAGTCGGCGACGCAAGTCGGGGAACAGCAGGTAAACCAAGTAACTGGAAAGCGCCACTAAGGCTAATAAATGACGACGAAATAATGACCAGATTAATCATCGTCCGACTCGCACTGCTGGCATTCAACCACAACGCGGCTGCCGCCATTCCAAGTAGATAAACTCCAATATAGGCCACGAAATTTACTTCACTGTAGTTCTTATATTCGCCATCCAATCCGCTATTACGCACCGACATCGGCAATAATCGATTAAGAGCAGCGGCCATTCTATCTAATACTCCGGATTCATAATCCCAGACAGATTTTTCATCGTCCTGTTCAACAACTTCTGATTGCTCGGTCGACTTCTCGTTTTCAGTAATATCCTCTGCAGCAAACGAATACTGAACGATCGTCCAATGAATTGCCAAAAATAATAAACCGACTGGTAGTAAAATCGTCGCTTTTCGCATGGGAAGGAATAATAAGAGTCTTCCCACAAACGTTAACACTCCAAGCCACACCAATAACGAGTTACCGGGTAACACCGTCGTGCTGCTTTCAAGCGATTCGACGATAATTCCTGCTGCGACTAACATAACTGAGGCGGTAAGGCTCTTTACAATTAGTACAATATTCCTGCTGTTGGATTCGGTGGTTTCCATCCGTATAAAAGCAAGACAACCACTCAGGAAAATCACTATTTCAATAAAAAAGTCCCAACTCACAGGAAACCGTTTAACCGACAATCCGCCCCTAGCGGCTTCTATTTCATATCCATACCAACTGCTCGCAGTCGTTTGGGTGTGCCACCGAACCAACTCGGGTTTAATCGCAGAATAATTTTGCGACAAAGGTTTAAGCCCAAAAGCATGAGAACAATACCATGCCACTAGCGTCCCCAGTATTATTTTGAATATTACCGCCTTGTTGTCGTTCATTAACTTTAACTCCTAAACTCCTAGTGAGTCGAATTCCGGGGCGCGTTTCATTAGGGACTCTACATCATCCAACTCCAAAGCCGCTTCAGCAGTCAGATTGATGTAGCCCTCTGCAGTAATAACGATTGTATCTTCTACACGAATATATAATTGTTCCTCGGCAATCCACATTTGTGGATCCAGAGCGAAGGCCAGGCCGGGTTTGATTGGCTGGCCAAAATATTGACCGTTGTCATGCACGGCCATCCCGACCGTATGGGAACAATGTCCTTTGAACTCTAAGACGTCGCGCGCCGCCTGTTTATAAATCGGCTTAGACCAGTGCCATGTTTCGACGAGTCTCTCTCCTTTCTCTTTCGCGTTCAAATGAATTTCTTCAGGAGTTAGTCCGGGTTTTATTACGGAAAGTAATATTTTGTGATATTCAACCACAAATCCATATAATTCTCGCTGCACTGCTGAATAGGTTCCGTTGACCGGCCACATCCTGCCAATATCACTAGTGTAATAATGAAGGTCGGGTGCATAGTCCATAATTACCAGATCACCCTCTTGCAATTCAGAGTTGTTTCGAAAGTAATGAGCGTTCCAAATATTTTCACCGCCGGCGATAATAGGGCGGTATCCACCTCCCGCCGCACCCGCCGCCAGAAAAACACATTCCGCAATCGCACCCAATTGATACTCATAAATACCCTGTTTAGTTGCCTGCATTGCCAGATTAACAGCGGCTGCGGTGATCGCACCGGCCCTAGTCATCCATGAAACCTCTTCCGTATCCTTATAAAGCCGCATATCTTTTAGTATTTTTTCGAGATGGCTATCATTCCCACGTTCACTATTTATCTGGTCTAGTACCATTCGTTGACGGGTTACGCGATTATCAAACGGATCTTTGCGCTGGCTATGTAACGCATGTTTAAGGGTATCCTGGCATGCCTGACGACCTTCCTGATATTCATTTGCTGCATAGATCTTAGACGCGCGCGAGCATGTCTCATTTAATGCCAATAGTGGTTTAACATTTTCAATGCCGGTCATCTCGCGAATGTACAGGCGGTCCGATAAGCTGAGGATCGGGCCTTCACTTCGTTCCATTCGTTCATCTAATGGTTCGACAAAAAGTGTGCTGATTCCTGTGCCCCCTTCTATCGACAAATAACTGTGCGGCACTTCGGTACCGGTGAGATAATAAAAATCGTTATATTGACGAAATAAATCAAAGGCACCCGTTGCTGGTGCACCAATAAATACAGCCAACTCACTGGCGGCCAGTGCGCCGGCAATTTGTTTACGTCTATTGGTCAGGGTTTCCCGACTGTAAGTTGCCCGATAAAACGGAACACGTTCTCGATTGTTCATAAGGTAATCCATAGGTGCAAACCGCATTCCAGCTATACACGATCGGTATTTATTTTACGATAATATCATCGACCAACATTACATTATTTCATTCTCCTCTACATTAGAATCAAGCATTTTCATGTGGTATATCAAAGACTATCGAGGCAACGAGTCTGGGCCTTATGACTTGGACCAATTACTTGAATTGCTAAAGAAACCAGAGTTAAAAGAAAACGCTACGCTTATACGATCCGATGACTGGGGTGGTTGGAAACCCGCGCTGATCGCTTTTCCATTTGATGAATTGGATGCCGTGCCAGACGATTCGACAAGCCCTTCCGACCTTTCAACACGTCCGGACGAAACCGACTCCAAACGAATATTACCAGCAGTTATTAACCCGCCAATTGCCGCTAGTGACCCTCAACATCATTCTCTTAATCAAATTGCAAAAGAACTCAATCGTAGCCGTTTGATGATTTTTTTCAGCAGTTTTTACTTTTTAATTCTAACCCTTATTCCGCTGACCCGAGCTGGTGTTGCCGGTAGCAATTCAGCTTTAACCTTAACCAACACATTAATAGCCTGCGGCGTCATTATGCTACTTCCTCTTGGTAAGCTATTTACCTTAGTTAGAACTCCAACGAATCACACACTCGAATCTATTCAAGCCACAGTTTCATTACATCGAGCCTTCTGGACCGCATTCTTTCTTTCGTCAACGTTGTCTGCAGGCATATTACTTATTGTATTACTCCTTCTCTGAGAAGTTTTCAACAATGTCCTGAGCAACGTTTTTTCGTATAATTGCATCATTGTGAAAACTTCAAAGCCGTACCTCTTGATAGATCAAGCATGACGATGAAATCTTTGCTCATTTGCTTAATAATAACGTTTTCAATATCTTCCCACTCTGCGATAGCAGATCAGGGGAACACCGCGATCACAGCAAAGGTTTCCGCGTCAACACCTTTAACACAGGATTTTATGTTGCAGGCCGGCGAAACGTTTGAAACTACCGTCCGCATTGTCAATCCTTCCAAATTGTTCCCCAACGCGCGACTGAAAGCCTCTTTCGAGTTGATTAAAGCAAACGATCCGGCTACTGTCCCCCGAGCAAGAGATAAAAATGCCCCCGAAACCAGAGTGCCTGACGCCTACGGGATTTACAAAGATCCGTCTGCCAACTGGTCAAAGGTCCTACACTCCCATGATCCTGATGTTTATGTCAACTATCGTGCTCCCGTAGACGGGTTGTACCGTTTGAACGTAAAGGCCGCCGAGGGCAGGCTGGCAATGCATGATTCTAAACGGTGGCGCGAACCCGGGAATATACGCAATACCGACGGTCCACCTGCTACTGTCATTTGGCCACCCGATGCTTCAGTGGAAGTGAACTATCAGCTACTAGAGCTTCCTGTTTCCTATCAATTAGGTTCAAACACCGGGATCGAACTTGAACCAAATGATACGCCTGAACTAGCGCAGCCGATTGTTCTACGGCAATCCATTGCAGATCAGTCCTTTTCTATCCTCGGAAGCGCTGATGACATTGAATATTTTGATAACGGCAATTTTGGCCATAGTGGCGATGATTGGTTTCGAATCGATTTCAAGGGACCGGAAACCCGTTTGCTTACGGTATGCCTTTCTATTCCTGATCAACAGGTAGCAGCTCAGATCCGGGCTTATCGTGTAAATCCAGACGAAGCAGCAAAGGGGCTCGCAAAGTATGTCCCCGGTCGACTAATTCCGATCGAAGAGTATTCCGTCGGTAAAAACGAAAATGAACGCAATCACCAGCAACAGGAGCAACATCGCATAGCGATCAATCGTCGATTGACACCGGGAGAAACGTATTTCCTGAGGGTCGAAGCGAATTCTCCTGCCTATGATCTGGAAATACGTTGCGTCCAACCCGCACCGTTCAAAGATCCCAGACGGGCAATTCGTCATGGACTTTATGACCATATCGGTCAGGTGGATGCCTGGCTTACAAATCGACCGCGTGGGGCCAGTGTCGACCGTCGAATCCGTGACAGTGGAAATCTACTCGGCACCAACTGTATGAGTTGCCATACTCAGTCCGGCGTATGGGGGCCAGCTGTTCCCTTTGAAAACGGATATCGGCCGCAGAATGTTCAGCTTTGGCGACACCTCATTAATACATGTTATCAATCGCTTCGCCCGACGAATGTCCTTAAAGATGCAGCCAATAATACCAGCCTTGCTCCACTTGACCTTGGTGACGGCCCCGCCGGAACCAGAGTAGCGGGCCACGCAATTGTCGCCTTGGAACGGGTTGTTACGCCTCGTAAATTACAGAGTAAACAACAACTCAGAACAGCAAATTTTGTCCTTCAATCCGCCGATCCCGGAGGGATTAACGCAGCCGGTCCCGGGGCGAACGTTGGACAAGGAGTGGTCTATAACTATACCGGTGAGATTTTAGCCCGCGCATGGAAGGAACATAAGGAAATACGCTTCCTGCGTGCACTTGAAGAAAAGGCGGCGAAACTATTGCAAATTAATGTCAAATACTCCGACGATCTGGGGCATCGCATTGAATTCTATAAACGTTATTTTCCTCAGGATTACGTATCTCAGGTTACTGAATTAGCCAACACACAAGCCGATGTCAATCAGCGCGACGAGCTGATTTCGCGAGCCAAGGATCTTCAATCCCGTATCGACCAACAGGTTGAGGCGGACCGGGAACGATTGTTTCAAACTCAACTTGAAGATGGTGGCTGGGGATTTAATCCTGGGGAAATGAAGGACGGACGATGGCAGGCGCCGGATGGCACGACGTCAGATCCAAGTCCAACCTCTACCTCGTTATTAGCCTTTCATGCATTAGATTTGCCTGTGGACCATCCAGCCGTTAAGGCAACGATTGACAATCTTCTGAGAAATCAAAAACCCACGGGAATGTGGAAAATCGCATCGCAGACAGGTTTCGTGTCCACTAGCTACGCACTGAATGCTCTATCACGTTATTTTCCAGAGGAAGAATATGTGATTGATGCTTCCAACTACTCCGTACGGCCTGACGCACCCGTCGATACCATTGTTTCCGCACTGCGGCGCATTTATATCGATGCGACACCTGAAACTGTGAAACACGCCGCAACTCTGACGACCCACAGGTTAGCTATCGTTCGCTATTATGCCGCCTTATCTTTAGGTGCGGTTCATAAATCAGTCTATGTTGATCAACTTATAACCCTTCTTGGCGATCGCTCAAAACAGGTTCGTGAGGCGGCTCACTGGGCACTGCGGCAGACGTTAATTGACGATCATGGTTGGACTCAGGTTTTAGCCGCCGCCAAAACCGGGGATGATTTCACGCGCGAGGCAGCCTTACGTTCACTGGTGATGCTTGTAGATACCGAATTACCCGACGCATCCATAGACCATACGGCATTAACTTCCACACTAAATCATGCTCTCAATAACGATCCCCACCCCGCGGTACGTTCCTGGGCGATGCGTAGTGCCTGGCAATGGTGGGTCTGGAATCCAATAACGCGACAGGCAATCAATAGCGCATGGATTCGGCTTTTAAGTCGTCCTGAATCCGAAGCGCTAACAGAACTTACTTTGCGTTATCAGAGTCATGCATTGTTTGTAGTCAACGGGCATATCGCGAATGGTTCGCGTGAGCATCAATACAAAGAACTTGCCTCGTTGTTCGTTGAATTGCGCGAATTACGTGCAGAGGCGAAAAACTCCGATCATGACACGTTCCATCGTTTAACCGAACGTCTTGTCGCCATCGCCTCCACATTCCACAAACAACGAGGAGGGGATGGAGGTCCCGGCCAGCTCGGTTACACCACCGCTTTCGCCGACGAGCTTTTTGGAAACGCAGTGATCGATCATCTGGCTACCATTCAGGAACGAAATCCGACCGATTATGGTCCAGTTTTTCTTTCAACCATTGAAGGTTCGGCAAACATTCCTAATGAAGACCTGCAAGAGATACTCGTCGATCTATCAATCAACGGGCCTGAGCATATTCGGCCACTGGCCTCAGAATCTATAAGTGATCCGCGACTTGTATCGCTGATCGCGGTTCCTGAACAACTCGAGCCCATGATTGCACAACTTTGGCGCGGAGCATTAGATCCTCCACGACGAAAGGAGCTCTCCGAGCCGATCCTTAAGATGTTCGCCAAAGTACGTTGGATTATCCCTCAAAGTGAGGAACAAAAGGATGAAATCCTGCATTTCCTTATCCCTAACCTCGACGGTTATCTGACCGATATCCAGTTAAATCAGATCACCGATGATGCCAAAAAGGTGGAAGCTATCAAATTACGTGATGCTGCCTGGTATGTCGCCGATAGACTTGGTCAGGCGGTAGCTGAAAATCCAGATCTTCATTTTGAAAATGTAATTCATGCGTTGCCGAAAACGATTGAGAACGATGCATACGCGCACTACTGGATGCAGAGTGTCCCCTGGTTACTTGAATACAAGAAAGAGTTACCAGAGGTTGTAAAAGACAAGAAAAGTCTGCCACCCATAGATTTATACGAAGAACTTCGTACTCGAGCATTATCAGTCTTTCTTAATCAACTTTCAGAGCAAGCCGATATACGGACTCGGCAGTTAGGAGTCGATCTGGCGAATCGAACATCTATGAAACGGAATCCTGAGATTCTGGTGGCATTAGAAGCACTACAAACGTTTGAAACTGACAAGAAGGTACTGGAAAATTCCCGGAAAGTTCTGTCACAAAGCCAGGGTGCTTTCAAGGCGTCGTTACTAACGGCGATCTCCAAAGAGCCTGACCATGGATTTGAGCGTAAGGGTGATACTGTTCAAATACCGGAAGATTTTTTTAATGACATCGTTTATTTTCGGGATTACGTCATGCCAGAAATGACGAAGGTACTTCGGGGTGATGAAAGGTCTTGCATGATCTGTCATGGAGAACCAGGACGTGTACCATCACTTGAACTACACCCTCCGGATCAGGTCGGTTTCCTACCAGTCGATCAGTTACTGATCAACTATCGGATTCTGCAACATCGCGTAAACATTGAAGATATTATGAATTCCAAACTCATCCGTAAACCACTGAATGTCCAGACAGGCGAAGAAGATGGCCATCAGGGAGGCCGACGCTACCAGCCAAATGATTCTGGATACCTGATTCTGAAGACCTGGGTTAATAATCAGGTAAATATTCAGGGAAGCTACGGGCTTCCTGTTCGCAATACAAAATAATCGGTCAATATCGACTTACAGATCTGATAACTATTGATCAGAATTCAGCAACAGTTAATGGCACTAACCCGGCTAACGAGAGAATCATTTATCAGGAACCTTCGTATTATTTCATATTAAAATGTCGCCGGGCAAATTTAATATACTGCTGCCAATCGAATTCATTCGCATCGTGGTCGCCGGAACGGATATGATAGCCAATGTAATCGCCAACCGGTACATTTACCGCCGGTTGATGTTTGACAACGGTTCCCTGTTTGCCGAATAACTTATACACTGAATTAGCCTCTAAACCGCTAATAAACTCTCCTTTCGGGTCGGCCCATACATCTTTCTCCGCACTGGCGATATAAGCCGGACGAGGAGCCAACAACGCTATCAACATGTGTTGATCGACGGGAATACGCTCTTCCTGGTCATTGTAATTATTAAAGTTATCGCAGAACCAGTGAGGAAAAGCTGTATTAATTCTCTTTACAGTTTCACCAAACATTCTCCGGCTTAATGCTGCACCTCCGCATCCAGAATCTGTGGAGATCACAATTGCGAAACGTTGATCTTCCGCTCCAGCCCACAACGACGTTTTTCCTAGTCGCGACAATCCGGTTAACGCAACCCGTTGGTGATCAATATCACCATCCGTTTCGAAATAATCCATCATCCTGCTCAAACCCCATGCCCATGTAGCAATCGAACCCCAATCACCACCGTTAAGCTGTCGGCTCGAATTAAACAGCGTGTGAACACCGTTGTTAAATTCGTCGTCAAAGTCCGGGTCAATATCTCCGTAATATGCTGTGGCCAGTCCAAAGCCATTCTTTAGCAACATTTTTACCTGCCAACGCTCTACACTTTTACCTCGCGAGCCTTCGTTGGCCTGGTTATTACTATGTCCCAAGCGTGAATCGTTTCGTGCCCATTTTTCGTGTACCGCTACCTCTTTCTCTGATGTAACCGTGTGATTTCCGCTGAAATTCAATCCGGTGAAGATAGGAACGGCACCATCGCGCTTAAGTTGTAATTTCGGTAGATAAATTAAGACATCAATATAGGGCTCTTTGCCTTTTTCCTGCAGATAAAGCCGAACTTGTCGCCGGATCGCAATCCCACCCAAGGCTTCATCAGATTGTTCCTCAATAACCGGTATTATTTCAGCCTTAACATCTAACGGTACGCGACCGTAGACATGCTCTCTGAATAATTCCAAAATCTCACCACGACGTTTCCCCTGCCACCACTCCACCGTCTTAATACGCTTTCCTTCCAAAGACCTTAGCACTTGAGGTAACTCGTAATCGGGTACCTTGGACTCGTCATAATTGAATCCGGGTGGCTGCGCCTGAACGCTGGAAACAATAACTAACATAAAAATCAGTAGCATTTTCTTCATTTGGTTTTCACCCGATATCTGAATATCAATATTCCCTAATATGTTTCATTTTAATACTATCAGGTGTTTGAAGCTATCAAGCAGAAGGAATATACGGGTTGTCCATTCAAACGGAAGTGCTAGCACAAATCGAAAAACTTGTGAGCAGCAAAAGTGACCTCGCAGTGGTCGCACTTGCCTTAGAAGAGCACATTGATTCATCGACGCCACAAACTGCATCGGACTTAACCTCGGTTGAGATAGTTTCCAGATTCGTAAGCCAGTACGAAGACGATTTAAGCAATAAGCAAATCACGTTTTTCCGTTCCCTGTTAATATCACCAGCCAGTCATAGCGACGACGTGGTTGTTGTCCATGAGCTTTCTCCTTCAACCGAGGATCCTCATAATATCACAGCTTTTTTGGCTGACGGCGGAATCGGTCGCGTATGGCTTGCACAGGATCAGCAGGTTCAACGTCAGGTTGTGCTGAAGCAACTGTTGCCGGGTTTTCAGAACAATGACGGAGCGAAACACCGGTTTGTAAATGAGGCGAAGGTAACCGGCAGGCTGCAACATCCCAATATCGTTCCCGTTTATTCAATGAATTGGGATAATGATGACTCTCCTTTTTATACGATGAAATACATTCGTGGTGATACGCTCGCAGCGCATCTGGAGGACTACCACAATAGCGAAGCCAAAGCATTTATAGACCTACAATCACTCCTTGATAGTTTCTTATCGGTATGTCAGGCAATTGCTTATGCCCATGACCGTGGAATCATCCATCGAGATATCAAACCTGAGAATATCGCCATCGGCGAATTTGGCGAGGTGACCGTATTGGACTGGGGATTAGCAGATAATTATGATGCAGACGCCGATTCGCCACGGACCTCAGGTGTACTAGGGACGCCCAATTATATGCCGCCGGAACAAGCAACCGGTAAAGAGATGACAGGACCATTTAGCGATATATACAGCCTTGGGGCGATTCTTTTTGAAATAATCTGCGGTTCTGTACCACGCTATAAGGAGCGACAACAGCGGGGCCTGGACGAGCTCCTTTCCTCTATCATTGCCGGCGATATTCCCGACGCAACCAAACATTGTCCGTTCCGACTGAAGGGCCTTGCTTTCATTGCAAATAAATGTCTACATGTCGAGCCTCAACTGCGTTATCGCACCGTCGGCGAGCTAATTTCTGACATACGTGCTTGGAAAAATGATCTGCCCATTACGGCACGTCCTGATAATTTCACCCGTGCAATTAGTCGTACTATGCGGCATAACCGAAGAACATTGTTTGCGGCGGGTATTCTTCTGCCAATTACGGCCCTCATCCTCGTGGTTTTCGTTAATAACTACAACAACGAATACGCCAATTTGCAATCAGCTAAACGCGTGGAAGTTCTCAAACAGCACGAGTACTTACAAACCAAGCAGGAGCTTGCCAAAGCAATCCACCTTGCAACAGAAGCGAAAGCCAACGCCGACGAGAATACCGATCTGGCGAATAGGAATCGCCAACTTGCAGCCAAAAATAGAAACACATATTTGCGTGAGCAAACTCAGGCTGAGAAGGCTCGTGATAAACATATCACAGCCACAGAAAAGGCCGTGCAGGCGAAAACTAAAGCTCAGCAAAGCAGAACCGCCAAAGTCGCTGCCAAAACAGTGGCGGACAACAATCGTTTAACAGTGCAAAGACTTAGCAGGCAAATCCAATCACAACTTTTCGAATCACTGGCTCGAAATGCAGACTCTGCCGTAAACAATTCGCACTATCAGCCCGCCCTGGCGTGGACGTCAGCAGCGCTCACTCACGCAATCTCATCTGACTTAGACTCTGACCAAATCAGCCAACAACGCCTGACATTCGATGCCTTAAATACACACATTCCTAATTTGGAATCACTTACGGCAAATGCCAATCCAGTTGTTCCTGTAATTCACGACTCTGAAGACGATTTTTTCTACCTCGCTTCAAAACCTCCTATAACACCACAAACCGAATCCACTATCGAAAAACGCGATGCCCGTACATTAAATACGATTTGGAAACATGACGTTGGACAACACGAGGTTGCAGGACATTGCCTGGACGCTCCAACAAGGACTTATGCTGCGCTGATTGCAGGTTCTAACAAAAAAACAACGGTGAATCTGTATGACGCCGATTCCGGTGATTTAAAATCTTCGAGGCACCTGGACTTAGTGTTAAGCAATAGCCCCGCTTTGTATCTCACTACTAGCACGCTTGTCATAGTACAGGATCGCTACCTATCCATTTTCGATCGCGATACATTTAAGCTAATAACCCAAACACCCACGACCTCTACGTCGATCACTAAAACTGTGCTGTCTCCTCGGCAAGAACGAATTGCCACGCTTCATGGCCGTCACGCAGTACGTCTTTGGGATACATCTGAAGGACTCTTGTTAACAGCGCCTATTAAAACCAAAACGGCGATTGTCGCTTTGGAGTTCCAGCAGGGTACCAATAATTTACAACTGATATTGTCCAGTGGTGAACAACTTGTAATTGATTCAGAACAATTCCTACCTAAGGCTAAGACAAACACGTCCTTGCCGCTTGCTTCTGATGAAAAGATAACTACCGCAGTTTTCCATCCACAGGGATTACTAACGGCATACGGTACAACCTTCGGACGGGTGTTTATCAGCAATGCATCCGGTTCATTAGCAACCGCGCCACTACAATTAAACGACGCCACCAAAGCACTTATCCTAAGCTCTGATAGTCGAGTACTGGTGATTAAATCAGGCCATCATCTTGTTGATATCTATGACATTTCCAATCAGAAATATTTATATCGGAATCTGGACCATCCTTCCAAATTGGCCAAGCTCATCCTTACACATAACAATCGGTTTATCCTAAGCCAACTGGAGTCCTCGGAAATACGTCAATGGGATCTGGCTATCTCTCGGAACCCTCCTCACCAAATTTCCGTTGGGATTCGTTACGATCATGCCCATTTTGATGATGAGCGAATCATTGGGCTAGTTCATACCGGACGGGTTGAATTACGACAGGCTGACTCTCCTTTTAATATTGTTGACTCGACCGCATTAACTGTCGCCCCGTCTAATGCTGCGATTCATGTTCCACATCCGGGTGGGATTTTCAGGTTAACCGATGAACAATTAATTCACATCGGGTATGGCGATGATAAATTATCGGTACATCAGATACCCTTATACGCGCCGATATCCGGCCATGCCCTAAATCAAAATACGCACTCCCTCGCGCTGACGCACTCTGATCGAACAATAAGTTTCTATACACCCAATTCCGACGTGCCTTACAAACGACTGGAGTCCCTTCCCGTTTCGTATGATTCGATCGCCTGGAATTCAGACGATTCCGTAATCGGTCTAATATTCGATGCTGCTACCGACAAAACTCGAGTGGACTTCCTCCGTCTCGATCAAGCGGACAATCCACCCTCGCATACATTATCAGGCGGGCCCTATCAATTTCTACAGGACGTCAATGGTGACTCCTATCTGATTAGTCAAATTGGAAACATTCTAAGCCTGCAAAACGATACACTTTTTCAAGCAACACACAACTTAAGCACAGGTATTGCAATTACCGCTGTATCGAATCCAACACTATCATTTATGAAAAACGGGACCGTACAACAGCTGCGCAACGGGGTTGCTTTAGAATATCAAACGATCTTTCCCGATCAGGCAACACGTACCACTCATACCAACTATTTCGCACTGCTTACAGATCAACAGGCAACGATTTTTCAAATTGGCAAACCAGAACCCATTTCGCTGCCTATTAATTTTCATACTACTCCCAACTCGCTAGACCTTAGTAATACCGGTACGGCGGTTCGTCTCCTCGCTGCTACCGCGTCCGGACTTCATCTCTATGAACTCGCATCGGAACAGAAGCCGATTTCCCAAATAACCAAAGAATCACTTGCGATAACAGGCACAACACTTCCTGATTATGGAAAACGTGAACGCAGCCCAATGGAAACAATAAAAGCTTTCAATTCGTTACCAAAAACCGACTTTGTAAACCGCTCGAACCCTTTGGGATGGCTGATGAGACATTCATCGCGAATTGATCACGAACTCTGGATGCCAATAGTGAAATCATCTCAGACACGCTTCGATAATTTGGATAATCCAACCAGCCAACAGGCGTCGCGCATTCTCGATGAGCTGGTTAGAGCACAAATTGGTGCTCGGCAATTCCGCGGCGCAATCAGATCACTAACAAACGGTTACAAACTCTCCGGTCAGGTGAGACATCTCTATCAGGCATGTGTGCTAGCAGTATGGCTCGACGATTCGGATTTATTTAACGTGGCGTATACTGATTTGAATTCAAATGTGGATTTAGCAACTCCACAGGAGTTCGTCTATTTCTCTATGGTGTCGGCATTCGTTACTGATGATACCGACTTTTCCGACCTGAATAACAGATATAACACTCTTAAAAATTCAAACTCTACCAATCCGGTTCTACAGCGAGCATTAATGATGAATGCTGTTCGGCTTAATGATATTGCTGCTATTCATCGCTATGTGCAACGCATATTGAAATCTCGCCCGCCGCTTCCAATACGTAATTTTTCCTTATCGATAGGTTTGGCGGAGGCACCAGCGACGACTGCTAACCTAAAACTGCTTCGAACTCTCGAATCGAGTCAAGAGTTAATGCCAGCAATGGAAACAGGTAATCCGGGAATCAGCTGGACAGAGAGGTGCATTACGGATATAGGATTACGTAAACTCCGCAATCGTTATAAGGAGGACCGTCCGTGACAAGCGACAAATTACGTGCACTATTATGCCAGCATCTCACCGCGCCCCTTGACGACGTGGCGTTTCTCCGGGAATTACAACAGTTAACCAATACCCGCCCTCACGAGTTAGATGAGACCTTTGAGGTCTCCTCGGAGCTTGACCGTATACTGTCAAACTTCTACACGCAGCAGATTCACGCCGATCTGATTTTACGAATACGCCCAGAATTCGCCTGTATGACGATAGATCCGAATTCCACAGTCATTCGCGACGTGGATACCCAACACCCCGGCGTTGAAGCGTTTAACGTGACCCATACGCAACTGACGCTAGGTTCTGCGAATTCAAGACCGTCTCAGTTAGAACGACTTGGAGAACAGTCCATCTACTATTCCCCGTCGGCGCTGGGAGATACCTTTGATTTAGGTGATGCATGGGTTGCCTCCGATGACTTGCTGGAGCGACAGATTCTCCTACGGGAACTTGAATATGACTCTTCGACGGGCGACGATGCCGTAAATCATTTTGTCCGTGAGGCTCAGATCGCCGGTCAACTTGAACACCCAAATATACTGCCTGTATATTCGCTAGCCTGGTCATCTGACAACCTGCCTTATTACACCATGAAATTTGTCGACGGAAGGAGTTTTCAACAGCATATTGAATTATTCCATGAGAGCAATACAGTTCTTAATCGAGGAACACTTCGTGAATCACTAGATATTCTACTTGCCATCTGTAACGCAATATCATATGCACATTCACGCGGCGTCTACCACGGACAGCTATCCTCGACAGCCATTTCACTTGGAGAATTTGGAGAAGTGATGGTGCTTAATTGGTCAAACGCAATCGTCTCTCCTCCAAGCTCTGATTGCTTGCAGATGATGAACGACGATCGCCAGGCGATTGCCCGGCTATTGTACGAATTGCTAACGGGAACTCCATCCTCCCAGTCCAACTCCAATCCGATTCCCGTGCTACCCTCACAAGTTCCGAATCCATTGCGTTCAATCCTACTCGAATCCAGTTCTGAGGACACCTGTTATAATTCTGTTGCAGAACTCGCTAACGATCTTCGGGCTTACCTCGCAGATCAACCGCTCAAAGCGCACAAAGATACATACCGCGAATCAGCGTTACGTTGGTCTCGAACGCACCCGCTGTATATACTTTTCGCCACGGCCGCACTCTTCTTAGTTACTTTCACACTACTTACCGAAACCTTTATTCTCCGCCACGCGAATGATCAGGCTCAGGCAAGTCTCGCAGCGACGCGCCAACTAACCAGCCACCTAATCATTGACAACAACCAAATACGTCAGGAACAACAAGCCCAGGATGATGCGACATCTACTTCGGAGGCAGCTTTGGAGACGGCCAACATACAGTTACTTGCCGCAGAAAGAAGTGAACAGCTTGCCCTGGACGCTCGAAACACTGCTCGCGCACTTGAAACAGAAAGTAAAGCGCTGGAGTTTGATGCACAGGCAGACTACAAATTGGCTTTGACGCAGGAAGCGATTGCCGTTGATCTTTTAGCTCAGGCTAAAACCGATGAAGTCGCCGCTAACCAATCCGCCATCCGCATTCGGGACGAGTCCATTTCCTCATTACAAAAACAGATTACCACGAATATTCTCCACGGTCGTGGAGACCTTGCTATGCGTAACGCAAAACTCCTCTTTCCGTTTCTAACAAATGCACCAGACACCCCTATTCAATCTCTCAAGGGATTAGCGAGTTTTTCATACATCCGTACATCTCAACATCAGCCCGGGCTGACACTACAGCCTGTTACCATAATGGCTCGTCCCAACGTGACGGGAGGCCCCATAACGATTACCCAATTCCAACCAACACAAAATACAACCCAACTACATTTTCTTGATCCAACTCGTCACCATACCCACGAACTACCTGGTCAAATCCAACATTATTTTCACACGTCGGATGGGGTCGTTACGATAAGCAATAACGACCACGACGCAACCATAGCAATCATTAACAACGAGCAGGTAACTTACGGTCGGCTTTCCGACGTCTGTCACACGGCCGTCTTAGTAGGTGATACTCTGTACGCCGGGCTCCGTAATGGACATGTGGTGACCTTTTCCATCTCGGAACTAACACAATCTCCCCCGATCACGATCCTTCCAAGTCGCCCTCAGCGAATGGCCGTGTCTGCAAACGGAAACCTTCTAGCCTGTAATTTTGCAAGCACACTTCAAATATTTAATTTGAAAACCGCGAAGCTAGAGTACACATTTGCGCTACCTTCGGCATGCGAACAACTTTGGTTCCCTTCAAGCCAATCGGTTGCCGTGTTAACCGACAAATTCTACGTTAATGAATTTTACCTCGACGAATCTAAAACTCGAAAAATTCGGTTTCGCCCCTCGCCACATGACAACCAGCTTGTGGATTACATCCGTTATGCAGACAAACATTTTATGTTATTTGCCAAAGGAACCATCGTTCGCCTTAGCAAACAACTTAGTCCCAAAACCCGACAGCTTGATGATGCTATCAAGTCCAGGTTTCTTCATATAGATCAGCAATCTGTACTGATCCGAAACCGACGTGGGATGCTCCTCACGTTGGATACAAGTACACTACTGAGCGATGGGATTCCGATCATGTTAAAGTCTCCGATTGTTGCAGCTATACGTTCGGACTCGGCAATCACACTCGCTACCGCAGATGGCGTTGTTGGAGTTTATGAACAACCTGCGAATTCTTTCGGTCAACAAATCAGGCTGCCCAATTCCGTCCGCCACGTTGAATTTACTTTCAATGGCGACACTTTGATTCAGATAGGAAGCAATCAACTCGCACGAGTTCTCGAAGCGGGCGACAGTAAGATTATCTATAAACATCCGCGCGCTATAAGCGGCTTTCGCACCGTCGGAAACGGTAATTATCTAATTGTCAATGACGATGCGCAGTTTACGATTTTAAGAATCAACGACGGGGGAATACTCGGCAACCCACTTATTCTTCCGCTTGATGTACGGTTAAACACCTTTACATACCAATCTGATCCGGATACCTTCCTACTTGCCAGCCCGAGCACACTTTATCATTGTTCCGACGAGCAGATTTATACCTACGCTCATCCGATCAACCTCGATGGAGCCCTTTCAATTACTCTCTCCGACGATGGCCAACAGGCCCTTCTCTCATCTAGCAATATAACTTCAAAGGTCTACGTCGTTTCTCTGGACACGCTTGCCTATAACAAACAATACTCCATCGATGGATTTATTCGCAATGTCTTCTGGAGTTCGTCGCGAAATCGTTTTCTACTGATCACGACGTTACAAGACGTTTATGATCATCATCAGCTTATCGATTTAGACGCCTCAGGAATTTCTAACCGAAATCTACTCGAGTTCCCGATGAATCACGCCATTTTTAATCCCGACTCAGAAGAATTAATTATCGGAACTATCGACAATCGAGTGGTCCGCTATTCAACCATCACTCATCAGCCGGATATGACCATGCAAATGCAGGCGCGAATTAAATATTTACACCTAAACGACCAGCACACACATATCCTGCTAACAACGCCGGCTAGTACAGTGGTTCTGGACTACAAGACTTTACGACCACTAACTCCGCTAATCAACGGCGTTTATTTACGGCCAACCATTATGAAGAACGCGTTACATTCACTTAAACGGACAGCCACTGGCCTGACAATTTCTGATATCGAGACCCTACTAGGCAGCAGAATTAGCTCAGACCAGATCCGCACATGTTATGAACAGTGATCGCTAATTAAAGAAGTTCACGCGGAACGACACCTTTTTCAAACAGGTGAATCGGTCGACCCGTTAGGTTGGGATAGGTATCTTCGCCACGTAGCCCTAATGAATGATAAATAATGGCATTTAGGTCTGCCGGTTTAACGGGACGGTCGACGGGATGTTCTGCTTTCGAGTTTGTCGCGCCGATGAATTGGCCATGATTAAATCCGCCGCCCGCAACCATAATGCTTTGCGCCTGAGGCCAGTGATCCCTTCCAGAAGACGCGTTAATGCGCGGTGTGCGTCCGAATTCACCAGCCGTAACAACCAATGTATCATCCAACATTCCGCGATCAGCGAGATCTTTTATAAGTACGCCTACTGCCCGATCATGACGTATCATTTTATCATTTAATGCATTTTTTATATTACCATGGTCATCCCAATAGCCTGTGTTCAATGTAACGAAACGAACACCCGCTTCGATGAAGCGTCGCGCCAATAACGCTTGTTCACCCCAGCCAGTGCCATAGGCTTCCACCACCTTTGGATCTTCCTCGGATAAATCAAAGGCTTTGCGTGCCCGCCCTGAGAGAATAATCTCCTGCGCCTGCTCGTTCATTTCGTCGATGCCCGCAAAGGTACCTGAACTGTCAGCCTCGCGACGCATTCTATCGAATTGCTTCAATAACGAAACACGATCCATGACACGATTAGAAGAAAGTCCATCCACCAGCGAGAAGCTCTTATCCGAGCCGGTTGGCAACCTACCCGCTTCGTTTCCGTAGCTAAAGTCGCCAATCCTAAACGGATTATGATTGACGCCCAGAAACGACGCGCCGTGAAACCCAAACCCACCATCATTAATATTGATCCCACTTGGCACGCCACTGCGTCTGGGACCCAACAAATAGGATGATACAGCCTGCATCGATGGATTGCGGGGAATTCTGTCCGATCCGGTGGCTCCGGTATAACCTGTAAGCAACCAGTGTGCTGCTGCCCAATGATCGCCATTGCCATGTGTAAAACTCCGAATAATGGAAACCTTGTCCATTACTTTGGCATGGTGAGGCAAAAGTTCACTGATACGCACCCCGGGGACATTCGTATTTATTGATGTCCATGGGCCACGAATTTCCTCAGGTTGGTCAGGCTTCATATCAAAAGTATCAAGTTGACTGGGACCGCCATGTTGCCATATCAAAATTACTGAACGTCTTGATTGCTTAGGATAAGTCGATGCTGCTTCAGCCTGCATTAGTTCGGCTAGTGACATGCCCCCTAACGAGAGGCTGCCGATTTGCATAAATCGTCGTCGATTTACTCCATTACAGCACTTACGTGTTTTTTTTCCAAAGATTGATAGCACAGCAAAGGTCCTCGTAAGCCTATATAATTCCTAACGTTATTTTAATATGAAATTGGGTCTGACGACAATTCCATTCGATTTATCGACATTTGAAATGTTAAACGACGATCGTTTTATTCCTTAAATACCGAACTATTACGGTTTCCCCGAGAAAGCAAAAATGCAAGTAGGTCCAGCACTTCCTCTTCGTCCAGCGTATTAAATAGACCTTCCGGCATTAATGACGTCCTGGACGGAAACTGCTCGTCAATTATTTTTGTATCGATCGAAGTGAAATTGGAGGGATCAAGCATATTGGTCTGAACCATAATATTATCCCCAGATAGATTCGCAACCCGCCCCGTCACGATTTTACCATCCAGTGTAATAAAGGTTGTAGCAGCATATTGATCACTAACTTCCTTATTGGGATGGATAATTGATTCAAGCAGATCTTTTCTGCTAAACCGTCCAGCAACGGTTGTCAGATCAGGTCCAATCGCTCCTCCCTTACCATTGAAACGATGACAGGCAAAGCAGTTAGCTTCACCAAATAGTTGGCTACCTTTGTCAAAATTTCTGCCTCGCATTTTTTCCGCTGACAATGTTACCAATTCGTCTAGGGTCCATTGTTTCACGATGGTGCGTTTTGCAAAATTCAATGGATTCGTTTGTTCCAGACTTTTTTCAATAATGGGTTTTAGCCTCTCCAACTCAATGGCCGGAAGTTTTGCTGTCGCGTCTTTTTTAATATTTTGCAGAAACATCGTAAAACTCGCACCGCCTCGATAGTTGGCTGCCTGCAGAAACCACTCGAAATATTCTTTTCTTGATTCTGCATTCCACCCTAGTAATTGATGACGCAGGGTTTTGGCGTAATCAATCTGTTCTTCTTGGGTTGGAGCATTGCGCAAAAGATCAATTGCCGGTTGTGTGACCATGGCTGACTCACCATAAACAAGCAACTTTAACAATTCGGAATTGATGGCCGCATTGGACGTCGGGAATTCAGACTCCAGTCGTTTACGAATTTCAACGGCGTCCTCTGCAGTGGCCTCCCCCATACGCATAAAAATGAGACCATAAACACGTAGCCACAGTATTTGTTGTGTTTCGCTTAATTCGCGATACGAAATCGAATAGAGTCTTTCCAACAATCTATCTCGCAAATCTGGAGACCCGACTCTGGTTAGGCCCAGCATGCCGTTTAAGCCAATCTCTGGATTTGTTGTATTTAACACGGAGTCTTGCCACTGGCCTACCTGCTGATGTTCTAAAGCAATCCTTGCGGCGTATCGGATGAATCTGTCATCATTTGCCAATTCAGGGACAGCCTGATGCACCGCATCAACTCCGACTGGCATATGCAACGTTTCCAGTGCCCTTCGTTTTTGCCGAGCAGCTATTTCGGTTTTGTCCGGCACCGCACGTTCGGTACTTTCATTCCCAACATAGGTTACTCGGTACAATCCGGATTTCGTACGCCGACCGCCAATCGTAAAATAGATCGCTCCGTCTTTAGCGCCCACAACGACATCTGTAACAGGCAACGGCGTGCCAGCGACAAACTCTTCCAATTCGCCACGGTAAGTTGAGCCATTGGGGTTCATGTGAACGGCGTATATTTTTCCGTAACTCCAATCACAAATAAACAACGCCTCCTGATATTTAGCGGGGAATCTGGCACCGTAACCGAAACACACACCGGTGGGCGAACCGGGGCCGACATTGACAACAGGGGGCACACTATCGGGAAAATAAACCGGCCATTTCCCTGATCCGTTTCGCCAGCCAAACTCCGCTCCACTTACAACATGGCAAATTCTCGTCGGTCGATACCACGGTGTATTCACATCCCATTCCATATCTGCATCGTAAGCAAAAAGTTCACCCTCCCGGTTATAGGCAGCGTCGAATTGATTTCTAAATCCAGTTGCCAAAAGTTCCCATTGCTTTCCTTCCGGATCCAGTTTTGCTATCCACCCACCAGGTGCTGGCACACCCTGCATAAACCCACGACCGTAAGTTCGTTCATGAAGCAAATCCTCATCCCACACTAAGGGTACACGTGACCCGACCATTTCCGTAAGTTTCGTATTATTTCCACATACAACAACCAGATGTTCGCCGTCGGGGTGTGCGAGAATAGCGTGCGGACCATGTTCGCCACCACCTTTTAGTTCCCTCAAAAACGTTATCTCATCAAGCCGATCATCCCCGTTTGTATCCTTTAGTCTGTACAAACCAGAGCGATAGCGGTTGCCGCCGTTTACCATTACATAAAGAGAATCGAACGCCCACAAAAGACCATGCGCCATGCCTAAATCAATATCAAGCTGCACGACTTGTGTCTGAGATGCGTCAGCGCCGATTTCCGCGGGAGTCACCTGATAAAGGCTTCCGTATTGATCGGAAACAATAAGTCGTCCATCGGGTAACGTACACATATTCACCCAAGAGCCCTGGATATCCTTAGGCACATCGTACAACAATTCGACTTCAAAACCCTTCTTGATCACCAGCGTTTCTGTACTTGTTGCGGTCAGGGGCTTCAATGGAATCGCCGCATCGAATACCGCTGTAGTAACCTGCGGCCATGCACCGCCACCAAGCGGCGCGGCTACCTTTGCTGGAATAAAGGTGTTCGGGACTTTCACGTCGGTCTTCCAACCCGCGATTTCGCTAAGTCCGGCAAACCAACTGTCATCGGTGATAATCTGCGGAATTTCTTTATCAAGTTCCAGGTCTAGCCGGGCCACAAACCCCGCCGGTCCTTCAGCTTCCGCATTGGATGCGACAACCGCAATCACATTATTTCCGCGTTTCAGATAGTCTTTGACTTCTTTACCGGTAGGCTTAGTAAAGTTGTCATTACTGGCAACCTTCACTCCGTTGATATAGAAATGAGCAAGGTTGTCGCAGGCAAACGTTAGCTTAGCTCCACCAAATCGTCCACCAGGTACAACAACATTTTTTCTTAAGAAAACAAACTGATTTTCTGCAGTCGTATTGTTGTTGCCATGCCATATCCATTGAGGAATGGCTTTGCTTATTTTTTTTTTGCGATGTGTTTAATCTGCAGATCTTTAAATTCAATAGTCATGGGGCTTCCCGCATGAATCTGCAACGCCAGTATCCCCTCGAATTCACGATTTTTTTCATCATTATCGGTAATATCCACGGTCACTTTACCGTTAATTTTATGTACTAGATGATTTCCGATGCACTCGATTTCTATCGTATTCCATTTCGAGAGATCTTCCTCAATCGCTTCGCTTGTTTCACCCTTTACTTCCACTTTCCCCTCTTTATTTACAATCACCTTCTGACCACGCTGAGCGACGATACCACGACCACCTTCATCGTAGAGCATTCCCGTATAAGGTGGATTTGCGTGGATATCGGCTTGGTACCCACGAACGCGATATGCCGCTTCGTCACCGAACCGCTGACTGCGATATTGAACACCGGAATTATTATTGCCCGTTAAACGAAATTGTGCCTTAAAGACAAAATCCTTGACGCTCCCTTCCCAAATTAGAAACTTGTTATGAGAGATGGGCTCCTCCTTATTGGTGACTCCCGTAATCACACCTTCCTTGACCGACCAGAGAGCTTTATCACCGCTCCAGCCACTTAGGTCTTTTCCATTAAAAATACTGGTGAATTCCTGTCCCTGAATCAAGGAAGTCGATAGCAACGCGAATATACATACCAATATTCTCTTGAGTATCATCTTTAACGAATCCTAATCGTACGAAAATAACGAGGTTAATCATGTCCTAATGGGTTTATTATAACTCTTTTTGATTCGCCATGCGTGAGACAACTTTTTCTTTCGCCTGTCTGGCAGTGGCAAGGGGTTTGCTTAGAATAAACAGGACTTAAAGATCTTCTTACTTCCCTTACCATCGAGCTGAATTATGAATCCGCAGGACGCACTCCAGGACTTAGACACCCGTTACCCAGCAATGGCCGATCTCCGGAACCGCGCCTATAAACGCATGCCTAAATTTGCTTTTGAATATCTTGATGGCGGCTGTAATGAAGATGTCAATTTAGATAAAAACACCTCTGATATTCAGCAAGTCGAACTGGAACCGCGATACCTGACGCCACCCCCTGCATATGATATAAGTACGACGCTGTTTGGTGAAACCTATAGTGCTCCATTTGGAGTTGCTCCGGTTGGGCTGCAGGGACTAATGTGGCCGAATTCCCCTATAATACTTGCCAAAGCAGCCCGTCGGCATAATGTTCCCTTTTGTCTTAGTACCGTGACAACAGCATCGATCGAGCAGATTGCTGAGGTGACTGAAGGCAAAGCCTGGTTCCAGCTCTACTATCCTGCAGAGAATGAAATACTTTTTGACATCATGGACCGCGCCCGCAGCAACGAATACAAGGTATTTGTCGCCTTAGCCGATGTCCCAACCTTCGGGTATCGGCCTCGCGACATCCGCAACGGACTAGCGATGCCCCCCAAAATGACACTCGCAAACATTCTACAAATGTTTATGCACCCGACCTGGGCCTGTAATTCGCTTCGTTATGGAAAGCCTAATTTCAACACCATGAAAAAATATATGGACCGCAAGATGAACCTTAAGGAAATTGGCAAATTCATGAATGCCACGTTTAACGGACGGCTCAATCTTGAAAAACTGAAGGTCTTGCGAGATCGTTGGGACGGCAAGCTAGTGGTTAAAGGAATTGTTAATGAATCCGACTGTGAAGAAGTCATCAAGCTTGGAATTGACGGCATCATCGTTTCCAATCATGGCGGACGTCAGCTTGATGCCGGACAGTCAACCATTGTGCCTTTGGCTAAGCTCGTTGAGAAATACAAGGACAAACTAACCATTATGATGGATAGCGGTATCCGCAGCGGTCCCGACATTGCAAGAACCATTGCGACCGGAGCCGACTTTACGTTTATGGGCCGTTCTTTTATGTACGGCGTAGGCGCGCTAGGAAGTCGAGGCGGTAATCATGTGATGGCTATGATGAAACGCCAACTTCAACAAGTCCTCGAGCAATTAGGATGCCCGAATTTAGAGGAACTCCCAAGTTATTTGATCAAAGAATCGACTGATTAAAGTCTAATTCGTTTCCAGATTAAAACGCAACAGACCTTTCTCTGTTCTGATAAAAATCGCCTCGTCAGTCAAAGCAGGCGTGGCCATCACGCCAACCTCTAGTTCACTGCGCCCTAATTCCTTAAATTTCTCACCCGCCGCTACGACAACAACCGCGCCGTTTCTATCGATTGAGAGAATGCGTTTTCCGACCGCAACCGGAGAACAAAAGAATTCGCCACCTATTCTGGCAAGCCATTTCTGTTGTCCACTGCTGAGATCCAGGCAGGAGAGGATTCCACGATCAGTCCAACAATACAAACTGCCATACAAAGCAATCGGTGTCGGACAATGAGGTACATTACGTGTGGTTCTGAAATGTTCCGCTGCTTGGTGACTGTTATTGATTTTGTCCGGTTTTAACGAAACCAAAGTTCGCACCCCGTTAGTGAATCCACTTGCGGCTATCACCTGATCGTCTGCAATGACTGGTGACCCGACAGCGCGCTGGTTATGATCACCGAAAACAATATTCTGCCAAACGATTTTGCCGGTTTCAAAGTCCACACCAACCATTCCTTGGTAGGAATGGCTAAAGACAATCTGCGTCTTCCCACTGTTCGTTTGAAATACTGCGGGCGTGGCATAACCCGTTCGTTGTGTTTTACGCACGGTCTGCCATAACCGGCTCCCATCTTTGGCAGATACAGCCAATAAAAAGCTTTCAAATTTTTCATTGTCGTGACTCAATACCACCACGCCGTTATGGACAATTGGTGACGTAGCAGCACCTGTACCGGCGCCGAACTGCCCTACTTTATACAGCCAGCGTTTTTTGCCCGAATGGTCAAATGCGATCAATACCGATTCGTGTTCGGCTTGCCAAAAGACATAAATCCCCTCGGCATCTGCACAAGGCGAGGAACTTGCAAAACCATTTCTTTTGTTCGTTTTGTAAGTCGTAAAAGGCGCCTCATATTTCCATTCCAGTTTGCCGGTTGAAAGCGAATAGGCGAACAGCGTTCTTACACCTTCTTTAGTTTCCGCGTTGAATTGGGCAGCGGTAACGTAAACATTAGTCCCTCCAATGATTGGGGACGAGTTTCCTTTTCCAGCAACGGCGACGTCCCAAACAGCGTCCGCTTTTTCTATTTTTGTTGGTATTTCATTTCCACTGATCACACCTGACGCATTAGGCCCACGAAACCGCCCCCAGTCGGTCCCCATTCCATCGCTTGTAATGATCAGCGTCAAGATAACCGCAATTAGGTTAATAACTAATTTCACTTCGCTTAAGCTTTCTGGAATGAATCTGTTTTCCATCAATATTTAACACAGAATATTCTACCACCGGATCCTTTCACGTAGTGGCAAACTTAACCAACCCAAACGACTGCTTCTTGTTATAAGAAAATTCCGCCGCCGGAAGTTCCGGATGAACGTGCTGATTGGTAAGCCTGGAACTATTAAACTCATACAGTGGGTAGACCCCGTCATATTCGATCTTCCACAGATCGCTACGATGCCTATCTGCTGACATCAGCAGGACCCCATCTTTTTTGTTTTTTGCAATAACGTCCAGGATTTCATTGCGTTCCTGTTTAAAACCGTTCCAGGTATCTTTACTATCCCCTTTTGCGCCAAATACCCAAGGCACGGGTGATACCAACACGGTAAAGGTACCTTTCGATTGGGCGATAGTATTTTTCAGCCACTTCAACTGGTCCGGTCCCAGCATAGTGGGGCGACCGCCGTCAGTGGGCTGTAAATCGCGATAGATCCGTCCGTCTGTCATTATGAAATGAACATCACCAATGTAATAGTCATACCAAACCCCGGGATGTTTCGGCCCGCCACCGTAGAATGGATTAACCCAGTTATTTCGATAGACTTTCCAAACTGGTATTTTCCAGTCCGGTTTTTCAATCTCGGGACCGCCCTGACAGTCATTGGTACCAAAATCATGGTCATCCCAAATCGAATACACAGTCGTCTTCGATACGAGTTCGCGAAATTCTGGGCGAGATTGACGACGATAATAACAGTAGTGCTGCATCTCCGGGATTTTAGGTGCATCACTATAGACATTGTCACCTAAAAGCATCAACACATCAGGTTGCACTGCACCAATGGTTGTCCACATAGACTCATGTTGAGGGACATAACCCGCACCGCCACCAAATGCTATGTCAAATTTGACAGCATTACCCTTTGTCGCAAGAGTCTTAGCGTGGAATAGATCCTGATGTTCTGAAGCACCATCTAATTGAATCGAATACTGATAATGCGTATTGGCTTTAAGACCCTTCAGTTTTATCACTACGGTATAATCAGCAGCTAATGTACTCTGACCAACGCCGGTAACGACCTTTTCCGGTCTGTTCTTCTCCCAGCAGCGAATACGAATTTCCGTCTCCCTGACCGTCCGCAGCCAGATTGAAAGACTATCCCCCGTATTTTGGCCAACCATAGGACCGTGGATAATTCCACTTTTAATTCCCTCAAACAGCTTTTCAAATGCCTGATTCCCACGGAGCGCTTCCAGGCCCGTTTTCGTACCCCCGCGAAACCGAGATGGCTCGAGTCCCAACTCCAACGCTTTACGGACATCATTGACAGCCAAATCCAGCATCCCTAATCTGGCATGACAAACAGCCTTCATATAATAGGACTCGCCATCTTTAGGAACGACACTGAGAATAGTAGACAATTCCTCCAAAGCCTGATTTTCCTTGCCATCAACAATTTTCTTGAGTATTTCCTGATGTACACGTTTGTATTGTTTGAATTTACGCTCGACTTTCTTGGCAGCCTCATCATTCTGTTGCTGAGTGGACTTAGTCCGTAATTCTGCCTCCGTCCAAGAAGAGAGAGTTACCACCATCATTAACGCTGACAGCGTTGCTAACACAGATTTCATTATTCAGTCCTTATTTTGGTGCCGAGGTGGGTTGAGCTGTAGCCACTGCTTTGTTTTCAGCGTTGATCGCGGCCAACTCCATTATTAGCTGTTTGACAATGTCCGGGTATTTTACCGCCACATTAGTTTGCTCTGCCAAATCCTCGTGGAGATTGAAAAGGGATATTTCTTTCAATTGCTTCTGAGGCAGCATTAATTTCCAGTTACCACGACGAATGGTATTTCCATTCCAAACTACAGTCCGTTCAATCACCTCCTGTTTTTCCCTAATCCGCTTAGTCAGGTCATCTCCATCGGTTGTGCGTCCGGCATGCTCTGACAACCCGGCAATTCCCAAAGCTGTTGGCATCCAGTCCATACCCATCGCTAACTGGTGGTTGATCCTTCCTTTTGGGAATCCTGCTGGCCACTGGACAACACAGGGGACCCGATGACCACCTTCGAAGTTAGTGCCCTTCGTGCCTCGAAGTTCGCCATTACTACCTAAGGATGTCGCTCCATTATCCGAACAAAATACTACAATTGTGTTATCGGTAATTTGATGACGCCGGAGGCAGTTCAGAATTTCTCCAATTCCCACATCCATCTCAACTACCATTTCCCGATAGGCCTCTTTTTTGTCTTCCCGGCTACCGTGATTATTAAACTCACCACCCACAGTTCTATCGGCTTTATCACCAGGACCCTGATAGGGATAATGTGGGGCTTCATGGGGTACATAAATAAAGAATGGCCGCTTATTAGCATGTTGCTCAATAAAGCGTACCGCATGCCTGGTAATCAAATGGGTTGAGTAACCTTCTTCGCTGGTCAGTTTATGGTCATGCCACCAGTCAGCATTCCCTGCCTGATCTATATGGGATATAAAATCAATATTCCCACTAACGTAACCAACGAACTGATCAAATCCATGACGCACGGGATTGTACTGCGGATAATAACCAAGGTGCCATTTACCGAAGATACCCGTGGCATAACCGCCGGCTCGCATTACTTCCGGCCAGGTGTTCTCTATATCTTGAAGCCCGGTAAAATGAGCCTTGTTTTTTTCCGCAGCAACAACAACAAATGGAATCCCGACCTTCTGCTGATAGAGCCCTGTCATTAAGGCTGCCCGCGTAGGGCTGCAAACGTTTCCATTGGAATGATAGTCGGTGAACCGAATTCCATTAGCAGCGATCGAATCAATATTAGGTGTCTTGATCCAGCCGTCGTAACAACTCAAATCTCCATAACCCAGATCATCAGCCATAATTAAGACAATATTCGGCCTCGCCTCATCAGCCACAAGCGTTGACAACCACGGGCAGCAACTCAGAACTATCAGAATAAATCTAGTCACGGTTCACTCCACCATATTTCGGATTTTGTTTTGTTGGTAGATATGCCTCTGTCTCTCTTAACCATGCGTCTAGTTTATTACTCAATTGCTTAACAATATCAGGATATTTTGTAGACACATCGTTCGCTTCCGAAAGATCTATATTGAGGTCATATAATTCCTCACGGCCAGACTCATAAAACCGTAGTAATTTCCAACGGCTAATACGTACTGCGCTGGCGGGCGTGGTTCTAAATGGCCCCGGTTCCGGCAATCCTCGATAACGCTCTAAATACGCGGGGAAATGCCAATAGATTGGGCGGGTCTCCAGACTATGCCTCTTCTGTTTGAGAAGGGGAATAATAGATTCACCATCCACAACTTGCTTTTTATCAGGTTTGCCCCCAGCTAAGTTAAGTATCGTTGGTAATAAATCAACGCCGATAATGGGAGTACTTTCGATTCGAGCGCCCCCGAACTGCCCGGGCCAGTACGCTACGAAGGGAACCCTAATTCCTCCTTCGTACAACATGCCCTTACTACCACGAAGCGGGCGATTGCTGGTAACGCCGCCGTGCCCTCCATTATCTGAAGTAAAAATTACGACCGTATTATCCTCGAGTTTAAGATCCCTCAACGCATCGCGGACGCGTCCCAGAGATTCGTCCATGCTCCGAACCATCGCTGCATAACCGGGATTCCGATGACCCCGATCCGGATCACGATTCTCAAAATAGGATTTGTATTCGGGCTTCGGTTGGATAGGCGTATGTACCGAATAA
>PAPJ01000033.1 GCA_002709045.1 Planctomycetaceae bacterium
CAACAATTGGGGCAATTTCAGGAGGTATCTCTTTCTCAGTCTCTTTCTCAGTCTCTTTCTCAGTCTCTTTCTCAGTCTCTTTCTCAGTTGGTTCCTGTTTATTAGCTAACGCAACCCCAGCGGACTTAACTGAATCTTCGTCGACTTCCAGTTCCAGAGAATCCACACTGGGATCAATCATGGGGGCGGCGGGGACTTCGGTCTGCTCTTCCTGACCACTTATCTTTACCGTCGACATCAAAATAATAATGATGGATAGTAACGTTGTTTTAACGAACATTACAAAAGACAGTCCCAATGAATTACCAAAAAACTATGAATTCGGTTTATGGAGACTCAATCGTCTTTAACCAAAATGTTGGACAGCTTTTCCTACAGAATCTACAAACTTCTGTTTTTGCCGTTATTCTCGGCGATGAAGACCCGAATTGAAACTATTTAGAAACTTGACTTTGGGTTTGCCAGAATTCGTTAACGGAAACCTCTTTGCAAGCAGCCATCAGATTACCTGTTGAGCTAATACGCTTACGATCAGAATTGGTTAGTTGCCAGTGAATATTGTGCTCACTACGCACCACTTGTTTTCTTAGACCAACTCGATCCAGCATGACGGTTCGCTGAATTGTTTTGGGCATTAGTTTTTGTTCTGCCATCACTCGATTCAATTCAAAACGTGAATAGGGAGGTAGATTACCAATCCGAGTGCTATTAAGCCGAGCTATCCAATCGGCAAAATGACGATATTTTTGAATTGCCGGATCCCATCTGGCCGGGATTCCCGTAGCCTGATAGGTAAGATGGTCGCTTGAAACGGTGACCGTCTTTGTCGAGGGATTAAATTTCTGGGCGAGCTTTGGGCTCACAAACCGACTCACTACATCCTCGCTGGCCTGCGATTTAACCTGTTCCAAGAATTTGATCAAATAGTCTTTAGTGAGAGTTGTTTTCAGTTTCCGATCAGTATCGATCAGAACAAATCTTCCTCGACTCACATCAAATACAGTAATTTCTCCCTGAACCTGTTCCCCACTCAGGAAATCATAAACTGTATTTCCGTTAAAAAGCGTCAAACTCTTGGTAGCCGGTCGGGAGCCTCCTTCGATAAATACTTCCGTTTCCATACGAAAGTCATTTGCAAGTACAAATGAAGGAATGGCAAAAATAGCAGCCACTACAACGAGCAGGTAAGGAAAAATTATTCGTGTTGATTTCATATATTTAATCCGGGTATCCGCAAAAAGGGCCATAAGCTCACAGAGAATACCGCATATCAACCGGCCAAGTCTACGTAGATCATACCGTTTAACATTCACGGCGTTTTAGATTTGGCTTAGCACCCTCTGTTTTTAAGGTTTCCGCATCCAACAATGATCCAATAAGCAATACTTTACGTAGCACGAAAGACAGCGATGAATGATCTGATAACAGCAAGGCCAAAACGTGAATCAAAAGCAGCGCATTTTAATAACCGGTGGAGCGGGATTTCTTGGATCTCAACTATGCGAAATGCTTGTTGCACGTGGGGATGATGTTATTTGCATTGATAATTTCTTTACCAGCCAAAAAGTGAATGTGGCTCACCTGTTAGATAAGCCCAATTTCGAGTTAATTCGCCACGATATCATAGTGCCTATCTGGTTAGAAGTGGATCAGATATACAATCTGGCATGTCCTGCATCTCCATGCCACTATCAGTTCAATCCAATCAAGACCATCAAAACCTCAGTCATGGGTGCAATTAATGTCCTGGGACTGGCCAAACGCTGTAATGCTCGAGTCTTACAAGCATCCACCAGCGAAGTCTATGGCGACCCGGAAGTTCACCCTCAGACGGAAAATTACCGCGGCAGCGTAAATCCAATCGGCCCTCGGGCCTGCTATGACGAAGGTAAACGGGCCGCGGAAACTTTGTTTATGGAATATCACAGAATGAACAAAGTCGATATTCGCATCGTTCGCATCTTCAATACTTACGGACCACGCATGCATCCATTTGACGGACGCGTCGTCTCAAATTTTATTCGTCAGGCTTTGGCTGGCGAACCCTTAACCATTTTTGGTGATGGTTCACAAACTCGATCTTTTTGCTATCGAGACGATTTGCTTAATGCCATAGTACAAATGATGGAAAATGAATCTGGCTTCATTGGACCGGTAAATATCGGGAACCCGAATGAATTCACCATCAGAGAGTTGGCCGAACTAGTAATTGAATTAACCGGAAGTTCGAGTCAAATTGCAGAAACAGATTTACCGATTGATGATCCGGTCAGACGTCAACCCGATATCAGTCTGGCCAGAGAGAAACTTCAGTGGCAACCTACCGTTGAATTAAGGGAAGGACTACAACGGACAATCGATTGGTTTAGAATAATTGACCTGGAGCACTACCAACCGCCAACCCCAAACTTCTAACTCAATAATTTAAAAAGCCGAGCCCTAATATCAGACTCGGCTTTTACACTTGGTCCGCAGAGTTCGTTACTTCTTAACGCCCTGATAAACCTTAAACTGTGCCGCAATTTTTGCTGCCTCAGTATCGCCTTTATGTACATAAACTCGATAACGCAGCTTCATTGTTTCACCTTTAGCCATTTTGTGAGAACCATCAACATCATTGCTATTTTTGAAATGATGTAGACCAAATGGATTGGCTGTAAAGAGACCGTAGGTACGGACGTGCCAGTACGTTGGGTAACGGAAACTAGTTGGGTGATTCATAATCGCAATGCCGACCGTATTGCCTTTCACAGGACCGACATAATCCACCCAGGGTGAAGCCTTGCCCCAGGCTTGCAAATCTTCGTCACCTTGTTGATTGACAATCTTTCCTCCCATTTTGGAAGTTACTTTCATCGTCCCCGCAACTCGAACTCCGAAAGAGCCTTCTTTAGTATCACCAAAGAGAAGTTCACCTTCGCTGGCGGTAACTGTTGTATCAAAGTCAATCCAATAAGCACCGCCGCTTTTACCGAAGGTCAAACGGCGAACATCTTCACAAACTTTCTTACCCTTGGAATCGACCCAATCATTCTTGGTTTCAATCACCGCAGTGTCGCCACCTTTAGCAATAGTAAAACCCTTATGGATGATATTCCCATGGCCTTCAGTTTCTGCCCAGAAATCAACACCGTTGACATTTCCATGAGTGAACCAAAACGAACGATGGTGCACGTGGTCATTTCGTTCGTGTTCACCTGCATCTCGCATTGGATACGCTCGTGTAATCTCATTTCCATGAGGCCCGATCAACGGCCAGAGTACTGGTTTCGCTCCGGATTTAGTCAAATAACGAGTTAACAGCTTGCCATCTTTAATGACTTCCAGACCACCATCGACTTGTTTGATCATGAAAATGTCTGCCATCACTGCTGGCGGCAAACTCAGTACCAAAGTTGCTGCTATCAGTAGAAGAAGTTGTTTGATCGCATTGCCTGACATAATTATTTTTCTCCAGACTTTTCACATTCAGCTGGCATACAATTTCGAATTATACGCCCAGATCAATGGACTGACAAAAGGGGCTACTATATATGAAGTACTTAGCATGTGTAGTACTCGGCCGAGTTTGGAACTCAGCAAACTTTCATTATTCTATCAGTCTTTTCCTGACCGTCATAATCGATACATGCTACTTCTCCCGAAATCCTTCCACATAGTTCATGGACTATTTTTTAGAATCTTGATCCCTAACCGAACAACACAACTCATTCTCCCGATATTACCCATAGTTAATATTCACCTTAACTAACCCAAACTAAGACACCCCTCGAATACGACATCCAAGTACGATCGAGTCAGTCTTAGAGAATAAAGAAGAGCTATGCCGGGAACGATTTCTACCCTGTTGCAGGCTGTTGACCTGCCTGACCTTAGAAACCAAATCCAAAAAACCTTATGCGATTTCAATCTTCTTGAACCCGGGGCATTCCCCTTTACCGAGCGAGTCCTGACCAAACAGGGTCAGGCATGCGGGATCATGTTCTGTCTGCATGGCCCACGAAGCGTAAAGTTAACTGCTATCTGGGAAACAGTTTCAAATTCCGTCCTCTTCTATGACTCGACCGGACAACGGCAATGTAAAGCAGAGGTCGATCTGGATAATCAATCCGAACTACTGGCTCTAGCCGGTTAATCAAAAAAGCTAACATGTGCAAATTTAAGCACGTTATTACAGGGAGGTAAAAAGATGCTGGTACTGTCTCGCAAAGAGTGTGAGAAGATTCAACTCGGAAACGACATCACTTTAACCATAGTAAAAGTATCCGGAGATAAAGTTCGTCTGGGAATTGAAGCACCATCTAATGTGAAAGTTCTGCGAAACGAGCTTGAATTGCTGGATGATGGTCCACAAACGATCGCACATCCTGCAAAACTATTACTTGACGCTAATAAGGAAGTTCTGCCGCTTGCTTCGTAAAAGCTGGATTTTCTTTTTAATTAAACTCCAATTATATTCCATTTTGGACGATTTTCCATTTGGTGGACTGCGCCGAGAACAAATAAGTTCGGCAGACCTGTTCCATCCCCCCAAAAGAATGATTGTAGAAAAGAACGAAATAAATAAGATTAGTGGTAAAGCAAAGTGCAAAATATTCATTCGTCGTATTGAGTAACCTCCGGATTACTTCCCGCCTTTGGTAATTTTGCTCTAACCGCCTACCTCAAAAAAAATCCTCTTAGCACTAAAAACGCAGGTAAATTGCGAACGTTACTGCTAAGATAAATAGATAAATAAAATTTCATTCATCAATAGTTCTGCGCAATCTGTGCAGACTAGATTGGTGATGTAATTATTTACAGTTCGAATTGTTTGAACCAGACGTGGTTCATATGTCGTTTTAATTAGTGGAGAAACTTGTAGCTATGAAATGTAACGGAAACAGCTTAGGTCGCCGTTCCTTCATGCAAGTAGGATTCCTCGGTGGTCTTGGACTATCTCTTTCGGATTACTTCCGAATGAAGACAGCTCAGGCTGACCAGAAATTCTATGAAAGCGTGGAAGGCCCGGCCAAAAGCGTCATCTTTATTTACTTGCCTGGTGGTTGTGCCCATCAGGAAACATGGGATCCGAAGCCATTCGCTCCTATTGAATACCGCGGTCCGATGAGCAGCATTGAAACTGTTGTTCCCGGAACACGTCTTAACGAAACAATGGTCAAGACTTCCAAGGTTGCTGACAAGATTGCAATCTGCCGTAGTATGACACATGGTGAGGCGGCTCACGAACGTGGGACTCACAACATGTTCACCGGTTACCGACCAAGTCCGGCTCTACAGTATCCTTCCATGGGTTCTGTAGTTGCTCATGAATTTGGTCCTCGTCACAATTTGCCACCATACGTCTGCATTCCCAACCAGCCTAATGTATTTGCTGGCACTGGTTACCTGAGCAGTTCTTATGCTGGTTTTAGCCTCGGTTCTGATCCTGCCAGCGGCAGCTTTCAGGTTCGTGACCTGAAACTTCCCGGTGGTGTGGATGACAACCGGTTTGGTAAGCGTCGCAAGATGCTTAGTGCGGTAAACGACTATTTCGCAAATAAAGAGAAGGCTGATTCACTCGATGCTGTCGACACTTTCTACGATCGTGCCTACAGCTTAATTAGTAGTGAAAAAGCTCGCGATGCATTCGACATTAATAAAGAAGATCCTGCATTACGTGACAAATACGGTCGCAATACTGCTGGTGCTCGTATGTTGCTGGCTCGCCGATTAGTTGAAGCCGGTACGCGCTTTGTTACCCTCACCTATGGTGGTTGGGACATGCACAGCAATATCGAAGGAAGCATCAAAGGTCAGGTGCCTGCTTTGGATCAGGGCTTTGCAGCTCTAATCGAAGACCTTGATCAACGAGGGTTGCTTGATAGCACTCTGGTATGCATCGCTTCTGAATTCGGACGTACTCCGAAGATTAACGGTAATGCAGGACGTGACCACTGGCCTAAGGTCTTTAGTGTTGTCATGGCCGGTGGTGGTACCAAGGCTGGTATCGTCTACGGTAAGTCCAACGCCACAGCTAGTGAACCTGAAGAGAATGCTCTGACGGTTGAAGACTGGGCGACTACAATCTACAGCCGAATTGGTATTGTTGCTGATAAGGAGTTGATGGCTCCTGGCGACCGTCCAATTGAAATTGTAGATGGCGGTAAAATACGCCAAGAATTGATTGTTTAATCACTACAGTTAAACAATTAACTACCACTATTAACGACATGTGTTGCGGGTGGCGCACAATGCGTCACCCGTACTTCACATTGTTTTGGAGCAACAGGAAATAATGAGACGTTTATCCCCGCAAATCGTCACTTCGGCATCGCTTTTGGCGATGTTGATGATCCTCACCTCGGTCGTTCAAGCTTCGTCACCTGCTCTGAGCATTATTACTCCACGTAATGTGCAGCGCGGTGCTGAAAATACTATCTCCTTCAACGGAGCTCGTCTGGATGATGCCGAAGAAATCCTCTTCTTCTCATCCGGATTTGAAGTTGTCGAATTGACACCGGAAGCCGGGAAGGTGACAGCCAAAGTTAATATTGCAGCTGATTGCAGGCTAGGGGAACACGTTGCCCATGTTCGCTGTAAAAGTGGTCTGACTGAATACCGAACATTCTGGGTTGGACCCTTTGGAGCTACCGCTGAAGTCGAGCCAAACAGTAGCTTTGAAGCACCTCAAAAAATCGAACTCAATACCACAGTCCATGGTGTAGTAACCAACGAAGACGTGGATTACTATGCGGTGGAATTGAAAGCTGGCCAGCGTATCTCGGCGGAAATCGAAGCGATGCGTTTAGGAACCACTTTGTTTGACCCTTATATTGCCATCATCGATGCAAAGCGATTTGAATTGTCCGCTGATGACGATACTCCACTCACAAAACAGGATGCTGTTGCTTCGGCTGTTGCTAAAGAGGACGGTACTTACTATGTAATGGTTCGTGAAAGCAGTTATGCCGGTAACGGTAACTGTCGCTACAACCTACACGTTGGAACATTTCCTCGCCCACTGGCTGTCTATCCTGCCGGTGGAAAAATCGGTGACACCATTGATGTGAAATTTGTTGGCGATCCAACCGGAGTTATTAGTCAATCTGTTCAACTCCCGGCTGAATCCATTGATCAATACGCTCTGGTACCTCAGGATGCCAACGGCGTTGCTCCTTCAGGTAATCCATTCATGCTTTCCGAAAACGGAAACTCACTGGAAACTGAACCAAATGAAACTGTCGCTGAAGCCTGTGCTGCTGCATTGCCAAATGCATTCAACGGTATCGTACAGGCGGAAGGAGATATCGACTGCTTCAAGTTTACGGCAAAGAAAGGTCAGGTATTCGATATCGAATGTTTCGCTCGCCGTATTCGCTCACCACTTGATCCTGTCATGAATCTTTATAATGCTAGTGGTGCTTCGCTGGCCGGTAACGATGACTCTCGTGGACCTGACAGTTACTTCCGCTACACTTTTCCAGCCGATGGTGAATATGTGCTGCGAATTACTGATCACCTTAAACGAGGAGGGGATACCTTTGTCTACCGTGTGGAGTTCCGTCCGGTAAAAGCACAACTTTCTTTAGGTATTCCCCGCGTTGCACGCTACTCCCAATCACGGCAACAAATCTATGTTCCCCGCGGTGGTAAATATGCAACTCTGATTTCAGCATCACGAGCAAACTTTGGTGGAGACATCACCATCGAAGGTAACGACCTGCCACAGGGAGTTACGATGCATGCTCCACCAATGCCTTCCAATATGAGCGTTATGCCAGTTGTCTTCGAAGCAGCAGCGGATGCTCCAATTGCCGGTAAACTAATAAAATTCCAGGGGAAGCATGTTGATCCCGCCACAGGGATCGCAGGACACTTCAAGAACCGTGCTGACCTTGTCGTTGCCGCACCGGGGCAGTCGCTCTATGTTTACAAAGATGTTGAGCAACTACCAATTGCCGTTGTCGACGAACTACCATTCAATATCGAAATTGTTCAACCAAAAGTGCCGATTGTTCAGAATGGTGAAATGGCTCTGAAAGTTTTGATCCATCGTAAAGAAGGATACAATGAAGCGGTTACGCTGCAATTTCCCTTCCGACCGCCGGGGATAGGTACCCGCTCAACAGTAGTTGTTCCGGCCGGGGCAACGGAAGCCACTTATCCACTCAATGCTGCCGGCAATGCTCAGATTCGCGAATGGCCAATCTATGTCTTAGGTTCTGCCAATGTAAACGGTACAGCCTGGGTTTCCAGTCAAATGGCCACGCTCGGTGTAGCTGCTCCGTATGTTGGACTGGCACTTGAGCGAGCTGCTTGCGAACAGGGTCAGGAAACTCAGTTGTATGGGAAAATCACACAAACAACTGCCTTTGATGGGAATGCTAAAGTCGAACTGCTAGGACTTCCGAATCTGGTTACCTCGACCGATCTGGACTTTGACAAAGCGGCTGAAGAACTGACATTTAATATTCAGACCGACAAAACAAGTCCGGCTGGAAAACACACAAATGTCTTTTGCCGTATTACGATCATGCAAAATGGTGAACCCATCGTTTTCCGTACTGCAGCGACCACACTACAAATCGACAAACCATTGCCTCCACCACCAAATGCTCCTCCCAAGCCAATGCCGATGCCTGTTGCTCAGGCACCAAAGCCAATGCCGATGCCAGCTCCGATGCCAATGGCCAAACCATTGACTCGTCTGGAAAAACTTCGTCTAGCTGCCAAGCAGCGGGCAGAAGGCGATACCCCGGCCGGTTCGGAAGAGAAGTAATTGAATTAAATCCAGTATTATTTTAGATACGTTTGACATTTTGATATTCAGGTCTTGTAACACAATGACTGCTACAAAAAACATCCTGCGAAATCTAGTTCTATTCACATTCATTCTGACCAGCGCGGTTGCTTCGGCTGCTGAGTTGGTGGAAATCAATGTCTATCCAGAAAACATTGATCTTACGAATTCCAGAGACCGGCAACGTCTCATCGTACAGGCTCGGTTTGCTGACGGGATTACTGAAGACGTCACAGAACAGGCAACGCTGACCAGTGCTAATAGCGAAATTTTGCGCAAGGATGGATACACTTTTTTTCCCGCTTCTGATGGCGAAACGACCGTGAATGTGGAGTTTCAAGGCAAAGTGGTTCAAATTCCGGCAAAAGTACAGAATGCCGCGACAGTTCCTCCGATCAGCTTTACACTCGACGTAATGCCGGTCTTTCTTAAGGCAAATTGTAATACTGGTAGCTGCCATGGAGCCGCGCGAGGTAAAGACGGATTCAGGTTATCCCTATATGGTTTTGACATTAATGGCGACTATACACGAATCACTCGAGACTTCTCTTCGCGTCGAATTAACCTCGCATTCCCTGAAGAAAGCCTGCTGATAACCAAAGGAGCTGGTATTGTACCCCACACAGGTGGGACGCGTTTCCGTAAAGGCGATGAACTGTATGAAACTGTTCATGAATGGCTTGCTGACGGTGCTATCATCGATCAGGGAGAAATACCAACCGTAACCAAAGTGGATATCTATCCCAAAGGCGCTGTTCTTAACGGTGAAGGTACTCAGCAAAAGATTACTGTTCGGGCTTATTACTCCGATGGTACCGATCGCGATGTAACTCATCTGGCTTACTTTAGCTCGAACAATGACAACTCTGCCATTATTGAACAGGACGGTGTAGTCACAGCTCAGAATCGCGGTGAGGCATTTATCATGGCTCGTTTTGATACTCACACCGTTGGTACTCACTTCATCGTGCTGCCTAAAAACTTGCAGTTTGCCTGGAATGAACTTCCCGAAAACAACTACATTGATAAGCACATGCACAACAAGTTCAAAAATCTGCGTATCATTCCTTCAGAACTTTGTACGGATGAGGAATTCCTTCGTCGTGTGTCATTCGACGTGACCGGACGTTTACCAACGGTCGAAGAATACAATGCTTTCCTCACTGATACCGATCCTAAGAAACGTGACAAACTTGTTGACGAATTGTTAACCCGTAAAGAATTTGTTGAATTATGGGTAATGAAATGGGCTGAACTCTTAACAATTCGAACGACGAATCAGATTAGCTATAAATCTATGCTGCTTTACTATACATGGCTGCAGGAGCGTGTAGCGAACAATGTTCCGATGAATGTTATGGTTCAGGAATTACTTGGAAGCAATGGTGGTACCTTTGCCAATGCAGCAACAAATTACTACCAAAACGAAACAAATACTTTGAAGGTCGCTGAAAATGTAGCTCAGGTCTTTATGGGCATGAGGATGCAGTGTGCTCAATGTCACAATCATCCATTTGACCGCTGGACAATGGACGACTACTACAGTTTTGCCGCATTCTTCTCTCAGATCGGACGCAAGCGAGGTGAAGACCCGCGTGAAATCATCGTTTTTAACAGTAACTCAGGCGACGTTCGTCATCCAGTCGGAAATCGGGTTATGGCTCCTAAATTCCTCGGAGGCGAAACCCCGGACGTTGCCGGTAAAGACCGTCGTCAGGTAATGGCCCAATGGCTTGCTTCTGATGATAATCCGTTCTTCGCTCAGAACCTGTCCAATATTGTTTGGGCTCACTTCTTCGGCAAAGGTATCATTCAGGAAGTGGATGATGTTCGAATTAGTAATCCACCGGTGAATAAAGAACTGCTGGACGCTCTTTCACTGAAACTCACCGAATACAACTATGATTTCAAGAAGTTGGTTCGTGATATTTGTACTTCGCGTACCTATCAACTCAGTACGAAGACCAATGAAACAAACGAGAAAGACACCACCAATTTCTCACATGCCACATTAAGACGTTTACGAGCAGAGGTTCTGCTTGATGCCATCACGCAGGTAACGACCACCTCTAATAAATTCCCTGGGCTACCCAGCGGTGCTCGTGCTGTCCAAATTGCTAATGGTAATACCAGCACCTACTTCCTAACGACGTTTGGTCGGGCCAAACGTGAAACAGTCTGTTCCTGCGAAGTCAAAATGGAACCCAATCTCTCACAAGCATTGCACATGCTTAATGGAGATACTGTGAATGCCAAAGTCACGCAGGGTGGTCTGGTCGCCACACGTCTTGGCGAAGAGGTCCCGCACGAAAAGATCATTGAAGAAATCTACATTCGTTGTATGACTCGCAAACCAACCGAAAAAGAACTTACCAACTTGATGGAGTTGGTTGGACAAGAAGAAAACAAACAACAAGCTCTGGAAGACGTCTTCTGGGCCCTCCTGAACTCAAGAGAATTCGTATTTAATCACTAAGTCTGTGATCAGACACATCCAAATAACGGGTGTCCTGAGACAAAGCTTATTTATAAATCCACGGAAAACTCAAGATAGATTTTTCTAAACATCGCCTGATCTGAAATTAGCATGGTTTGCATCTATAAGCATTCCGCAACCTTTCCGGTCATAAGCAATCATTACTTGGAGAAGAGTTATGATCCGTCGTTTTTTGCTTGGCCTGCTTCTGCTTGGAATCGCCACTGTAACCTACGGCCAGGAAAACACTAAAGAAGAAAAGATAACATGGGACGATCATGTTGCTGCCATCTTACGTCAGCGCTGCGTGACATGCCATAATGTGGACCTGAAGAGCGGCGGCCTTGATATTACAACCTATACGAACATCATGCTGGGTGGTTCCTCCGGTGATGTGTTGGAACCCGGCGATGCTGGCAGCAGTTATCTCTATCTGTTAATCACACATGAGTCTGAACCCTTCATGCCACCGGATGAAGATCCGATCCCCGCTAAAGAGATCTCCTTGATCGAAAAGTGGATTAATCAGGGAATGCCTGAAAATTCGGGTAGTAAAGTCATGGTGGCGAAAAAACCACGATTCGAACTGACTTTAGATCCCAATGCCACGGGCAAGCCTGACACACCACCAATGCCGGTACGTCTTAACAAAGCCCCTGGTGTATATTCGCCAAAACGAGCGGCCATTACGGCTATTGCAACTAACCCCTGGTCTTCCTTAACAGCTGTGGCTGGTCAGAAAAAAATATCCCTCTATGATGTAGCTTCCATGGAGTTACTTGGGATACTCGATTATCCGGAAGGGATCGCGCATGCACTTAAGTTCAGCCGTAACGGAAGCTTGTTGTTAGCAGGCGGCGGAATAGGTTCACAATCCGGCAAGGTTGTCGTCTACAACGTAAAAAATGGCGAACGTATTTTTGAAGTGGGTGACGAATATGATGTCGTACTAGGAGCTGACATCAGTGCGGATCAATCCATGATTGCTTTGGGTGGACCACAGAAAATGATCCGCGTTTATTCAACTGCTACAGGTGATCTGCTCTATGAAACCAAAAAACATACCGATTGGATCACTAAAATGGAATTCAGTCCTGACGGTGTACTTTTGGCCACCGGTGATCGCAACGGCGGTATGCACGTCTGGGAAGCTCATACCGGGCGTGAATATTTGACACTTAAAGGCCATTCAAATCGTATCACGGGTATTTCTTGGCGACTCGATTCAAATATTCTTGCAACCAGTTCTATCGACGGTAGTGTTCGACTCTGGGAAATGGAAGAAGGGCGTCAGGTAAAAACCTGGGGAGCCCATGGTGGTGGTGTTACGAGTCTGGAGTTCGCTCGAGATGGTCGGCTTGTAACCACAGGTCGAGACCGCACAGCGAAAATCTGGAATCAGGACGGAGCGGCTCAGGCGACCTACCCGGCATTTGCTGACATCGCTCTGGAAGTTTCTTTCTGCGATGAATCTAATCGTATTATCGCCGGTGACTGGACTGGAAAAATAAACGTGTGGAAGACAGATGACAATGCACTAGTCGGTGAACTAGCTGTCAATCCGCTGCCTTTAGAAGCCCGGTTGGAACAGGCAAATGCCGGTCTGAATCAGGCTCAGACAGCCTACAAGCCGCTGGCTGATACTTCTGCAGCAGCGACCGCCAAAGTCAATACAATTAAGACAAATCTGTTAGCTGCTAACAAAAAAGTGACTGCTGCCAAAGCAGCATTGGATGCAGCAAATGAAAAAATTGCCACTTATACCAAAACGGCTGCTGAACAGGATACGCAATATAAGGCGCTAACTGCTACGATTGCCAAAACGACTCCGGTCATCCCTTCACTGACCGAATCTGTGGCTCAGGCCAAACAAGCGGCTGGTAAAAATGCTGACGATAAAGAACTCGGTCAGCTTGCGGCTCAACTGGACGCTGCTCTTGCTAAACGATCCACTGATCTGACTAAAGCTCAAGCTGATGCCGCTGCTATCAAGAAACTGCTTGATACCACTCGTACTCAGCTGGCGGCTAGTCAAAAAGCCGCAACGGATGCAACAACAACTATGACCGCCGGTCAAAAAGAAGTTGCTACGATCACACCAACTGTTAAGCCTGCCGAGGAGGCTGCCGCAGTAGCTCTTAAAGCTGCAACAGACTCCAAGGCTATCGTAGATTCAGCACAGACACTGGTAGCTAAATGGACCGAAGAAATAGAATTCACTGCTAAAATGACTGACCTCAAAAGTCGGCTGGCCGCTGCCTTTGAAACTTTATTAACCAATCAGCAGACGCATGCTGAAATGATGGCAAATATGGATGAGGTTCAGAAACAGTACGATGCTGCAAACCAGGTGGTAACTACAACGAACACTGTTGTTCAGGATGCAACAAAACGTGTGACCGATAGCGAAGCTGTCGCCAAAGCTGAACTGGATAAGCAAAACGCTGCCACAACTGTTCATACCAACGCTACAGCTGCCGCCGCTAAACTCAAAGCCGCAGTAGGCGCTCTTAATGAGGCTGTTGCTAAATCAAATGAGGCTGTTACCAAGAGTGGCGGAGATGCTGAATTAAAGAAAGCAGCTGACGCTCTAAAAGCTTTAACCGACAAAAAGACTGCCGAAATACCAGTTACTGACAAAGCCGTTGCTGATGCTCTGACGAACCTCAACGGCGCTAAAGCTGTTTACCTGAATGCTCAGAAAGCTGTAACTACGGCTCAGAACGATCTGACGGTTAAGAAAAAGGCGTACGAAGAGGCTCTGGCTGCTCGTAAACCTCATGAAGAAGCATTGGCTGCCGCTCAAGCTTCATCGGAGGCCGAAAACAAGAAGGTTAGCGACTCAGAACTCGCTCTTGAGTCAATTGAAGCAGAACTCGCTGCTTTGCAAGCTAGCTAAAAGAAAACTCTTTTTTGATTTTCATTCTCCCTGCAAAGTCAAAACCAATCGGCGCGGTGTGGCATAGTCACGGTGTTCTGCCAAATAAATCCCCTGCCAGGTTCCAAGGGCTATTTTACCGTTAGCAACAGGTACGATCACGCTGGCACCTAATAACGAACTTTTTACGTGAGCAGGCATATCATCCGGACCTTCCATCGTATGGATATAAGGAAAGTTCTCCGGTGCAATAGCATTCAGAGAAGACTCCAGATCAACACGAACATCAGGATCCGCATTTTCATTAATTGTTAGTGAAGCCGATGTGTGTTGAATAAATATATGCAATAAACCAATGGCAACATCAGCAATTTCGGGTAGCCCATCAAGAATTTCCCCGGTGATGAGATGGAAACCGCGTTGACGTGCATCTAATGTGATCGTTCGTTGAGACCAGAGCATATTGTTTCTCATAATTTTTTTTATTTCTGACCTATTAAGTTTACCGATTGTGAGATTTTTTTATTCCACTCAACAGACATTATTTCTGAAGGTTCTCAGCAGTTATTCTGACTAAATGGTTTTCACTTTTTTAGAACTACACTTTAAAAGTCAATTAGGGGGGGACCAATTTAAATGCGAAGAAAACCTTTATGGGGAGATTTAACGCCTCTATTACATGTTAAATGATGGTAAATCCACTGTTATAAAATACTGCTGTAATTCATCCGAAGCTCGTCAAAATTTAACATTTTTAACGAAAATAAAGACTGATCTGAGATTTTAGATAAACTGTGATGTAGGAACTATTATTAGGAAATATCGAACTTTCTAAATTGAGTACTCTGGAAGAAATTCTTCCCTTATTTTTTTAAGATTTTTGTTGACTCTGAATTGTTAGAGCTAATAATAGGGCTCTTCAAGAGATTAGTTTTTTGGCGTGGCAGTTAATTCAGTTATTAGCCAAGAGACGTTAAGGTGGGGAAATCAATGATTCAATAGCATTCCAAAAACTTGTTATAAGAATTGAATCTCTCCTTAGCATGATCAAGCAAGCCCAGGGTACTTGAGAAGAACTTGATCAATTAATCCAGGAACAAACACGCGTTTTACGTGGTTCGCTTCCAAATCGCTCCAGCATAAAGTATGGCCTTACACTGAACCAGTATTCGATATATATCGTACTGAACTAGGTTGCCTCTTTTATGTCGGAATAGTGTGACTGCTACAGCACAAAACTGGAGCCGGTCAAATATTAAGCAACTACGAAAAAATATACATCTTTTAACTATGAGGATATTAATCCAATGTCAAATGTACGGAACGTTTTCGAAGCGATCCTAAAGTACGGCCACGACGAAGACTTCGCTCCGACCGAAAAGGGTTTCGAAGCAACAAATGCACCAGCCGGTTCAGAAGACAAAATTGAAATTTTGCGTCGCCGTGTTGAACAAGGCAGTCCCATGTGGCACCGAAATGATCGCCGTGATTACAGCGGACTGACAGGCGCTGTTCGCCCTCGCGAATAATTCCCTGTGTGTTATGAGTGAAGGAAAACGAAGTCCTTCAGATTTCAAGAAGCGAAAAACCCTAATTACCAACTCAGTGATTAGGGTTTTTTATTTTTAAATATTCTGTAATTGTTACACCGCCAAAAAGAGGATTAAGACTCGCTAGGTTGGCAATTTGAATCCCCCATGAATCCAAATCTGGCTTAGATCGTCTACCCAGGCATCAATAAGAGTTTTCACGTTTGCATTAGCGCGCGCATGAAATGAGGTTTCCAAAGTTCGGTCAATGCAGGCCAGACAGGTTTCCACATCACCAGACCAGTCATCAACTATCCGACGACCAATTTCCTGCAATAACGGGTCACCGGTAGGGCTCTGGCCACTGAGTTGCAGGAGTACCTGATGAAGGCAAGATACAACAATCGAAGTTAAAAACTCGAGCTGTTCCATTTTTTCTGGTCGACTCAAGCTTTTCACATCAACCAATTTCAGGATCATCGCTGATAACTTTTCGGGGTGTTGTGGTAAAGTTGCTAACAAGTTTAACAATTCAGACCGTGTTTCTAATAATTCACTATCCAGATAACGACGTGCTAATTCCACACTACCGTTTGAAATCATTGCTAGCTCGAGTGCTTGATTGGAATCATTAACCACTCGTTGCTGAAGCAGAATCTGTTGGACATGTTCGGGCAACAATGAATTAAACGAGATCACCTGGCAGCGTGAAATAATTGTATCAAGCTGTTGACTCAAGCTGGTACCCAACAAAATTATGACAGCTCCCGGGGGAGGTTCCTCCAGTGTCTTGAGTAAATTCGCCGTTGAAGTGTCGTTCAATGAATCAGCATCGTTGATAATAACCACTTTCCGTTTAGCACTAATCGGCTTCAGGTTTACTTCATAACAAACGCCGGGAAAGTTTTCTTCTTTGTCATTGATCTTGACTGCACCACCGACAATCTGTGCCGTTCTAATTTCAGCTGTACCGGCTAATAATTCCACAAAATGCAGATCAGGATGTGTCCCTGTCATAACCTGCTGACACGAAGGACAATGGCTACATGGTTCACACTCATATTCCGAATGTTCTTCACAGAACAAAGCCTGAGTCAATTTACGTGCAAAAAACTGTTTACCAATCCCTTCGGGACCAATAAATAGAAACGCTGAAGCCAGACGTCCACTTTTCAGATTACGGCGAAACCTATCAATCTGAGCGCCATGTCCTAAGACTTCGTGCCATCCCATTTTCAAGTCCCTCACTTCTGATCAAGAAATGCTGACGCTAGACTCACAATTTCATTATGAATCGTGTCAATATCCCGGGCAGCATCAATAAGTTTGATCGAATCCGGATCGCGGGAAGCTTCGCGTAGAAAGCCTTGACGCACCTGCTCCATATAACTCAGACCCTGCGATTCAATACGATCTAATTCTCGATCCATCCGTCCGCGGGCGTTGTTGACGTCCATATCTAAAAGAATCGTCAGATCGGGAAGAACACCGTCAGTGGCTATCACTCCCACCTGACGTAGCGTTTCTACGTCCAGACCTCCCGCATATCCCTGATAGACAATATTAGCAAGCAGATATCGGTCGCAGATAACCGTTTTCCCTTCCTTTAAAGCTGGCTTGATAACTTCCTCTACCAATTGGGTCCGGGCTGTCATATAGAGGAACATCTCACTACGCCTGGAGATAGCAATATCATGCTTATCCAGCAACAAATCTCGCAGCCGTTCACCAAGTAGCGTGCTACCAGGGTCACGGCATAAGAGAACATCATGCCCGCTATCGATAAGCCAATGTTTGAAGAGTTCGATCTGAGTCGACTTACCAACCCCATCTGTTCCGTCAAAGCTAAAGAACATTCTCTTGCATTGCTTCCATGTCAATTACTACAGAATACCTACTCACTTTTTAACACAGAATAGGTGTAATTAACACGACTCTCGGCGAAGTTATGTGATACTCAGTTTCCGGAACACCATCCAGAAAGAATTACAATTCCAGACTGTAATCCGGCAGGTTGAGTACAACATCAGGTTCCGTTGTATGTGCTTCGGAGTCCCCTGAAGCGTCAGCCGGCTCCGGCTGTTTATCGATAGCATCATTGTCGTTTGCAGGATTTGCTTCTGAACCGCCCACTTCGTCAATCGCACCCGCAGGCTCGGCAATCGAAGTATTACTGACGACCTCTGGTCTGGTAAAACCATAATCCATATAGCGTCCGGCATCGCGCTGGCGAGCACGTTCTAGAGCATCATCATAAGCTTTGTCAGGCCATTGACCTTCGGATAAATGTATGTCGTTGTAACCTAATAACGAACCTTTACGATAATGTACTTCTGCAATTGCTTTTGAATAGGATCCCAGTGCCCGGTAATAGTCTGTCTGAGCTTGAGCATGACGCCGCTGAGACTGTAGTACCTGATCTAACGTCGTTTTACCACCGCGGTACAAAGCTACAGCCGAATCAACTTCTTTCTTAGAAATTGCCCAGCGGTTGTAATGTAATTGAGCCTGACGATGAGTGTAATCCAACGACTTCATCGCAGTGGTAAGCAGGTGCGAAGTGTTGAGTTCCATATCTTCAAGACGGGCTACATCTCGTTTCAAATTCAATTCAGCATTCCGCAATGCTGCCAATTCAGCGCGTGCTCCGAATTTTGGAGGGCGAATATCAATACCGACTCGAAGTTCCTGATAATTACCGCCGGTTAATCCCTCGACAGCATTTGAATCGGGGGCAACAAAATCTAGACCATTCCGTTTACCAATCAATTGATCACCGTAACCTAACCAACGGTACATCGTTACCAAATTGATCTGTGGCAGAGTATTATGACGAGCGAGTTTCAGTTCAAGTTCACGTCGCTTGATCGACCATTTTTGCTGACGTAATTCCACACTGCGAATCAGTGCTTCTTCGTGTGACTGTTGCCAGTCAAATACAACCTTAGCCTGAGCCGGCTCATCTGCAGGCCGAATTACGCGACCGTCTGTTGGTGACAGCCCCATTAACCATCGCATACTTTGTTCAGCTTTCAGCAAATCGTTCCAGGCTGTCTCAACCTGAGCCTGAAAGAAGAAGTACTGTTCCTGGGACTGAGCTTCTGCCTGAGCGGTTTCAATGCCACCTACCATTTTCTCATAAGCAATTTTCCAAGTTACCTGTGCACTATCGCGAGCAATCTTAGCCGCTTCTAGATTTCTGTAAGCCGTGTAGAGATCCCAGTAAGTGTTCTCAATGTCTAACACCATATTACGGACAGACGACTCAAATACGGCAAGACTTACATCTGTATTGATACGTGCCAGTAATAACGGAATTCGGTTAACCATAGTTCCATTGCCTCGAAGCAAGGGATGACTAACTTCACCTTCAATCGCTGTATACCAGTCTGATGGCAAAGCCCGTCCAAAACCACGATTGTTCTTGTCATAGATCGTTTGATTTCTTAAGGAGAATTGAGTACCGGTTGCTGCTTTCTTAGTTAGTCCAACATCAATCTGTCCCAAATCTTGTTGATAATTAAACGGTACAAATCCAAAATCATTCGTACTAACGTTTTGTGGACGATCGGTCTTCTGCCAGAACATACTTGTAGTGAACTGAGCATCAAACTCGGATAAAGCAGCCTGCACACCACTACGCGGGTCCGTTTCAAAAATTGCCGGATCATAAACAGTTGTTGCACCCGCAGTTCGTCCGGATAAGCCATCAGCAAACCCAAATGGAGTTACACTACCCAGATTACGAATGACTTTGCTATTGCGCAAAGCGGTTTGCACCGCTTCCTGAAGCGTTAGATCCCATGGCTTATCAAAGTCAGGTTTCGAAAGCGTAATCGGTGACTTGGTGTTGGTCACTTCGTCCAGAGACTGTGTCTGGACATTAGGATATTCAATTTGGATTTGACTGTCGACATAAGTGCGTAATTCTCCTGGTTCTCTCAAATAATGCGGTCGCGAAGGTGTACAGCCAATCGACGTTGCTATTAATAGCAGAGCTGAAAAACTGATAGGCTTAAACGAATTGTGCCGTCGATTGCTCACAATCAAATCCTGAAATTGGCGTTACAGGTACAAAGAAAATGAATTGTTTTAACCTGACAATGTCAGGATACCCCCCAACCGAAGGCCTTTTCAGTCTACAGATAGAGCATATCCAGACGTTAATAGGCTTAACGGTAGATTGCAAATCGTCCATGATCTGCCAAAACTTAGGGAAAAGAGTTGGTAAAAAGTACTTTTTTTAGGGTCCTACACCAGCGTCAGAATCGCTTAAGAGGCCTACCTTAGAGATACATTCCCAGAAAACCATCAGCGCCGTCTGAGGCTTCTTCAATTTCTTTAATACGTTGACGCGTCTTGTCCAGGTCACCAGCATTGATATAGCGATCAAACTCGACTTTAACAGCCTCGCGCACCGTCTGAAGAAACCAGTCCACCACGGGCTGAGTCAGCCAATCACAGGTCTCTCCCTTTAACTTAATCTTCAAATCTGCTGATTTAGTTCTTTCGTCCGAAGTATCTGTTAGTACTGTCCCTTCGAAGCTGAACTCCAACATACCTCTGGCCGAATCATTGGTTAGATAATAAATAGCTTTGGCGTTATACAAGTAATAAGAATTAAAACAACCATGCCGTTCCATTGCCCCTTTAATACACTCGCAACGCTGCTGGTACTTTGGGGATGCATCCATTGGAATGTCCAGTCGGCCGACAGTACGTAATGGCAGGCAATCAAAAGATATTTCGACGCAACGATCCATTCGTGTTATCCTCTTTTTCGAGACTCACACCACCGGTTCTTATTATTCAGCCGGTGCACCTTTACCAAGATTGTAAGACAGCATCAGCCATCCATTGTCTGACACAATCTGCTGTAAGATCAGGTTGCCTGCTGAAGCCCAGTTCCCAGGCAGTGAAATGCCACCTTTACCAACGATATCATCTTTGAAAAATGCATTAAACTTCTTACTCATCACAGTTTTCATAGCAACCTGCCCAACTGTCAGTGACTTTTTCCCAATGAACTGAACTGCGACGTCTCCTTCTCGAACTAACTGCATACCCTCATCTGTTTTAAGCACGTTGTAAGTAGCGGCAATACGAATTCGCTCATTAATGACTTTAGCACCGTCACGGAATCGCTTACCCTGAATAGCAATTTCCAGCTGATTATCCCGGAAACTCACACTGATCGGCTGTGTGTTGGAGAAGGTGATCGCCCAGGACTTTTTCCCTTTACCTGTTTTTAGTTCCTCTGGAACTTCGGCACCTAAGTCTGTCATGTGTTCAACAAGTTTCTCATCAGTCAATTCGACACCACCAAGTACCACTTCAGTAAAGTTACGAATAAAAGACTCATGAAGTCTGAGAGCGACATCAGTGCCTTTATTGAGTGCAGGGGGTTCTGTCGACGATGCCAGTTGATAACGTCCTGTCTGAAGCATATTTAAGCGAATATAGTCTTCAGTGCTGGTTGAATTTACATTTACCGGAAAGCCGCCCCGACGAATAAGAGGATTACGAACTTTGTCCTGATAACCATCTATCACGTTAGCTAATAGGTCAAGTACCTGAGAATCCATCTTGGCTGTAACCGAATCCACAGCAATACCGGAAGCATCTTTCTCGTTTTGCGAACGCATCTTGTTGAATTTACTTTTAGCGATCGATTCATGAGTTGAGGAGGGTCCTTTGATACTATCAAGAGCCAATTTAGTGGTAGCTTGAGCTTGTGCTGGTTCCGTAGAAAAACCGTCGCCATCAAACGCAACCAGTTTGGTTGCCTGTAACGTTGTTGTCCCTCTAGTCACTACCGTTACACCGGATTTTTCAGCAACATTCCGGCTGATTGCCGTACCATCAAGAATCACACGTAAAGTGGCTTTTTCCTGAGATTCGGCAATCTGAAACGATATTTGACCACGTAATCGAGCTTCACCTACTACTTCAAGTCCCTTCACATTCATTTTTAACTGTTCAGTCTCATCTACTTCCATCAGTTCGCCGGCAGAGATCAGATTCTGTGAAACGTGTAAATAAATATTGGGCTGATAGAAGTGGTAGCGGATCTGCTGTTGAACTTCACTCGCCTGTCCTGCCCGATCAAGCCAACCAATAATACGGCCGACCTGCCAAGCTGTATCATTATTAGCTCGCTCCGTATAGTTCTCTAAGGCAGTAATCAGATTGCCAATCTGTGCTTCATACATAGACTTCGAATTCGGATTCGTGTTAAAGAGCACTGCATTCATATAAGCTCGTAACGTAGTCCGCACGTTCGTGAACTCAGGACGCTCCAAGCCAACAACATCTGCACCATAAAATCCATTTAGACTGACCTCCATACGGCCAAGGTTTGGAGTATCTTTATCCAATTCCTGCTGTAATAAATCCCACTGCAGTTGTTCTTTCCAATCAAATTCAACTTCACCTGCATTTAAAAAGGCTGTCATATTGGTCAATGAAGCATCTAATGCCGTGCGGGTTTTTGTAACCTGCTCATCAGAGACTGGTTTAAAGGCCGGGGCTTGCTTCTTTAACTGTTCCAGAATCTGTTTGAGATCCTGAGATGGAAGACTTTGAACCCATTGCTCAAGTGCCTGCCGAATCTGCTCTGCAGAAATACGGGTCTTCTTAGGAAAGTCCGGAATGGTCTCAATATAGTGATCTCGAAGTTTTGCAATATCATCTTTCTTAGCCGTCACTCCCTGTCGAAGCAGTGCTTCAAGATTATCATACTGAAGACCATTTCGAATCGAGTTAATTGCCTTTTCTTTCTTTTGAGCACCAATTAGCCCTTCGGAGGTCTGTGTCACACGTTCAATGGCATCGGTTAAATCATCAGCATTCAATGACGGACTGACAAAAAAGATCCCTGCCAAAACACTCGACAACGAAATCCCTGCAACTATGTTCCTGAAACAACGCTGCATCCTACTCTCCCTTCACCGAGCCTGCATTCTGAGACTCGACTTCTATTATTTTTAGGTATCTAAACACATCAAAATTATATTCGACTCATTATGCCTGAATGCGTATTCAGGCATAGGCACTTATATTTCTTTAACTGTTAAAGAAAAACGCGGAGGTATTCTTTCCCAGATTGCCAATTGTCGCAAGTTCAACTAGCTGACAAAATCCCCCTGATTTAACTGTTTTTAGCTGTTTTTTTTCTCGTAAGGACCAAATAGGGGAAATTCGTCTTAACTCAAAGCATGGCTTTCTAAAATAATGGTGTGAGTTGAACTTTAGATGAAAGGACAACGTGGGGTGGTACGTTTTACACAATCGATTTTAAATAGATTCGGTTCATTCCGGCTGTCTTCCGGTATTTGGTATTTAACCGGTTTTACCATCACCTGTACATTGCTGATTGGTTGCAATCAAATACGGCTTCCCAAAATCGACTCCAATGGGAAAGGACTTTTTGTCAGCGGCGATACCACTGAAGTAACTCAGCCATTCAAAGACACTGAGAAGATTCGTGATTTACCGACAATTATTCCCAAACCGGCATTTAGGGCTCCTGATCCGGGGCAGAATTCCGACGAAGGTCTACTAAGCGATTCCAATCAGAATGCTGAAGAAAAGACTCAAGTCACAGCTGGTATGATCTGGACTACACCAAAAATCATGGCTGCACCTATAGGCAGCGCCGTAGTACTTAAAGCCGGACTGGTGGGTTCAAAGAGACAGTTATTATCCGGACGTAAACTCGAATGGACTGTTTCAGAAGGTAGTCCGGGAATTATCGAAAAGGCCGGAGGAGGAAATCCCAACACCTTCCGCTGGTTATTTCCAAAATATGGAAATAAGACTACTGACACTTATGCTCATACCATCACATCAGAACGTGCAGAAGTCGTCCATCAGGATACTAACGATTATCTGGATGATATCGGCGTAGCCAAGGGAGAAGCCTGGACAGTCGTCTCCTCTGACCAGAAGGGAACGACCGAAATTCTGGTAGGCGCCTCAACGGAAACCAATTGGGATAACCAGTATCAAAGAATCCTTGTCCACTGGATCGATGCTCAATGGCAATTCCCAAATTCTATATCTGGTGATGCCGGCTCTGATCAGACATTGACCACGACCGTCTCACGGCCTTCCGATAATTATCCTCTTTCCGGATGGACTGTTCGATACAAATTGGTAAGCAACCGCCAAGCAACACTTTCATCGCAGGCTAATAATGAGCAACTGGATACTATTGATGTGACCACAGATGAGCAAGGAAAAGCTTCAATCCGAGTTTCTCCCAACATCAACCAAGCTGGCATCGTTTATGTAAAAACCGAGGTCATTCGTCCGGCTGATGTTTCCCTCGAAACACCTTCATTAGTGGTCGGTCAATCCACCGTGGCTGTTACCTGGAATTCGCCAGGCCTGTCGATATCCTCTTCCAGCCCTAAAATTGTCAAACTTGGACAAACCATAGATTGTCTGGTCACTATTTCCAACCCCGGCAATCAAACAGCAACCAATGTAGTTCTGGCTCAAACAATTCCGTCCGGACTCACATTAGATTCCAGTAATCCGGTCGCTAATCTGACTGGAAATCAGGCTGTTTGGAACATTGATAATCTGGCGCCACAAACTGAGAGACAATTGACAGTTCGATATACCGCTGAACAAGCCGGCGCCGGTAATCTCAGCTTTCTCGTCAGCTGTGATGAAGGACTGCAGTCGGAGGCGGAATCACTAACTAGTATTGTCATCGCACCATTGGAAATCACGATCGAAGGACCTCGCATTGCCAAACTTGGAGACGATCTGCAATTCCAAATCTTATTGCACAATACCTCTTCGGAAGCTATCTCCGGACTTACCCTTCTTGAAACCCTAGGGCCAGGGCTGATTCACATATCAAAGTCAAATCCTCTTGGTAATCCTTCCGTACGAAAACTAGCATTCCAATCCCGTACAATTGAGCCCAATAGTACCACAGTAAAAGCAATCTCTATGCGTGCGATACGAACCGGAACGCTCTGTCACACACTACAGGCCACGCTCTCTAACGGATTAGTGCTCGAGAAAAAAATCTGTCTGGAGATTAGTGCTCCGATTCAACCGGGTACTACTGCAGCCCCGGTCATCGATGCTAAGATCATCAACAACCAGACAATTCAAGTCTGGGAAGCGGGACAGGAAAATACCATTCGCTTCCAGATCGCCAATCAATCAAAGCAGCCTATCACTAATGTAAAAATAAAAACGACTCTTCCAACTCAACTTCAAGCACAACTGGCCAGTGAAGGGCACCGTAGTGAGGGGCAATCCATTATGTTGGATATTCCAACTTTACTTCCGGGACAAACCCGCGCACTCGTTATTCAGATTCTAGCCATTCAGGCTGGTAGTAACCTCCCAATTCGGATGGAAGTGACTGGTGATGCCATCTCTAAGATTGTCAAAACTAATCAGAGTAAAGTCATTAACAACACGAATGCTAATCCTTTAGACCTGTCGCCTCCACCAGTGGAGGAACCGATGGTCGAGGCAGAACCAGCACCACCGACAGAACAGCCACTTCCCGCTCTTAAACCTGCCGATACTCCGGCCAATCCTGCCGACCAAGACACCTTTCCACTGAATGAACCACCTGTTCAACCGATGAACCCAACACCGGTAGATACGGTGGACGACAGTAGGCCGACTGCTAAACCAGAGCATACAGATAAACCCACGGTAACTACAACGAATGAAGATTTACAGGGTTTAGAAGAATCTAAGGCATCCGCAATACCAACCAATAATTCCGAAGAACAATTGGAAGAACAATTGGAAGAACAATTGGAAGAACAATTGGAAGAACAATTGGAAGAACAATTGGAAGAACAGTTGGAAGAACAGGAAGTCGCTGAAGGCGAAGCAGGCGATGCTCCAACTATAACTTCAGACGAACCAAACACTGCACTAGAAGAATCATCTGAAACTTCAGACAATCGCTCTGACATCACTGCTAAGGTACTAACACTGAATAATCCGATAGCCGTAGACGATGAAAACGTATTCTTTGTTTATCTGAGAAACAATGGTGATTCTCTGGCCGCTAATATTATGATTCAGGCGCAAGCCAGTGAACACTTCGATGTCATTTCAATTGCACAAAAAGACTCTGATGCAGACGATTTTTCCAATGCCATCAAACATGAAAACCGTAGAGTCTCTGTGCCCACCATGGCACGGCTAGCAGCCGGAACGTCCATCATGCCATATCAGATAAAGGTCAATGCGATGAAGCAGGGAATAGGCAAGTTAACGGTCACCGTAAATGCTGAGGGGATGGAAAAGCCTATTGAGATTAGCGGAGAAGTCGAAATTTTACCGGCTAAGTAATTCATGTCTCGTTTTGTCATTCTATTCCATGAACCCGGCCAGGCTTCAAGTCATTCGGAACACTTTGACTTTATGTTGGAATCACTGGAAGGTACGGCTCTAGCCACCTGGCGGTGGGAAAGAATCCCGATTCAACAAACAACTTTTACTGCTATTCAACTTCCTCCTCACCGTCTTGCTTACCTTGAATACGAAGGAGCGGTTTCTGGTGACCGCGGAAAAGTGACCAGAAGCATCGTCGGAATCTATAAAGATAGGATCTCTCTAAATGACAGCCAGTGGGAAATTAAAATCGAATCTGACCAACTTCAAGGGACGCTCAATGCTCAGTGTCTTGAGTCTGATCGTTGGCAGTTTGAGTTCACTCCGATCTAGTCAACTTCGGCCGTGACGTGAACACTTCCAGTCTGGAAATCCAGTTCTGCAATCTGCAGTTCGCGTTCACGTTTCACACGCACTTTCGAAGGTATACGTACGATAGCCACGGTGCGTTCGCTGCCCTGCTTCCACTTAAAATCGATGCCTGATCGATACATTGCAGACTCAATTTCATCGAACACTCTCTTCAGTCGAATCGGCAGGTCCCCTGCACGTATCGATTCAATCTTCAACTCAACAGCATTCTGTTCATCCGCCAGTTTTGTTGACAAATCAATCGAGATCGCCGAGCGGAATCTAGCTCCGACAATAGTAAAGTAAATCGTTTGTGTTACATCTTTTATAATGACTCTGGGATTTTCAATACCCGCTGGCAATGAAACTCTGGAGTTGCCTTTTAACTGTGTTGCCAGCCAGGCGTTGATCTGATCCTGAGTTACTTCATAGTCAAGATCATGTCCAAGTCGTAAGTCTTTCTGGATATCATCCACCGCATCTAGTAATTCCTGCACCGGTTCACTGTGAGCAGATGTTGGTCGGTTGAGTTCCTGCGCATATAATTCCGGAACCGCCCGAAGAAGATGCATCAGGTAAAAGGCTGCGAGAATCGCCAGTCCACTCAATCCAAGAAGAATATAGAGAAACTTCCGCCAGGACATCTTCATACGATTTGTCCTTTATTCTGTTATTTTTCAAAGCGAATCAAGGCATACTTTTTCTTACCGCGCCGTAAGACAATCACTGTTTCGCTCGCCAGATCTTCAGGTGACAGAACGTAATCGATAGCTTCCACCCGTCGATTATTTACATACCCGCCACCTTGCTCAATAGCTCGCCGTGCATCTCCGCGACTATTGGACAATCCGCTATTAACCAACGCATCGATGATGGTGATTTCGCCACCTGCTAATGCATCTTTAGAAGCATTTACACTCGGAACATCGGCAAAAATATCCAGTAACTGCATATCGCTAAGATCCTGAATCTCAGACCCGAAAAATATTTCCGTTGCTTTACGGGCAGCATTCAGACCTTCCTGTCGATGCACATTCAGCGTCAGTTCTTCGGCCAATCGCTTTTGACTGCTACGCAGATGTGGTTCATTTTTACGAGACTCATCTAGGGCGACAATTTCGTCAATTGACAACTCGGTCAAGAATCGCAAGCACTGGCCTGCATCGTCATCGGCCACATTAATCCAGTATTGATAAAACTTATAAGGGCTCGTGCGTTCAGCAGACAGCCAGACAGCACCTGACTCAGTTTTACCCATCTTGGTTCCGTCAGCCTTGGTTAACAAAGGACAAGTCATACCATACAGTGAAGCACCATACATTCTGCGACCTAAGTCGATACCCGCGGTGATATTTCCCCATTGATCACTTCCACCAACCTGTAATTCACATCCGTACTTCTGGTAAAGGTGAGCGAAATCATAGGCCTGCAACAGCATATAGCTGAATTCGGTATAACTAAGACCGCTCTCACCTTCGAGTCGACTTTTTACTGAATCTTTGCCTAGCATTACGTTGACCGGAAAGTTTTTTCCGATATCACGCAAAAACTCAAGGAATGAAAATTCTTTCATCCAATCCAGATTATTAGCCAGCACTGCCCCGCCATCTGCTTCATGAAAATCGATGAAGTTTTGCATCTGGTTTTTAATGGCTTCTGTATTGGCGTGTAACTGTTCGACTGTCAGAAGATTTCGCTCCTGACTCTTACCGCTGGGGTCACCAATCATACCCGTTGCACCGCCAACCAGGGCAATCGGGCGATGTCCCGCTTTTTGAAAACGTCGCAGCGTCATCACCTGCATCAAATGCCCAACATGCATACTGTCAGCCGTTGGATCAAAACCAATATACATCGTACGCGACTTTTCATTAAGCCACGGAGCGAGGTCATCCGTGGTCTGATGAATGAGACCACGAGCGGAAAAATCTGCGTAGATGTCGTTCATTGATTAAACCGTCTGCTGGAAACTTTTAGATCGTTTATGTTTGTTAATTATCACAGAGAATACCCGTTGTGAATACGACACATTGCAAACTCTTTGCTGCCTGAGCATAGAAATCCCGTAGCCGAACCAGTTCACTTAGAACATCCTCCGAGCCTTCGATTTCTTCCAGATTAAGTTCAGACAGAATATTTCCTAAATGTGCAACAACATCCGGGCGGACGAGGAAAACCTGTTGAGGTGGTTCATTCAACAGTTGACGACCGCCATTAAATGCCATCGATAGTGGTATTGCTAATCGCTCATTTTCCTGACCAATTTTCTGCAGATACTCTTTCACTTCCTGCCAGCAATCTGCAAGATCCAAACGCTGTTCTGGTGAATACTGGTAGTGGTTAAAAAAAGAACGCATTGCATCCGGTTCCCGCGCAGAAAACATAGCTTTCGCATTATCTCGGTCCACCGCCAAAAGTACATTTACCTCAGCCATCAAATTTATACTCCTATTTCACGAAATTTCTATCAGCCAACCGGCGGGCGTCGTCTCAAACATCCGAACCCTCAGAATTTTCTTTATGCAACACCTGCATTGCTAATTCGATAAACCTCAAGTCTTGTTGCGTAGTGACTTTTCTATTCAGTGGTGAGGCCTGAACAACACTTACACGGTGCCCGGCCCATTCCATTAATTGTGCTTCATCGGTAGCCGAAGCATAATCTTCTGCAGATTCATAAGCACCAAGCAATTTCGATTTATCAAACATCTGAGGCGTCTGAGATTCCCATAACCCGTCTCGGGAAATAGTTTCGCTGATACTATCTGCTGCGACGCGTTTAACCGTGGAAACCACGGGAGTACCCAGAATAGCCGCTCCCGTTTGTTTAGCTAGCACAAATAACTCATCTAGCCAAATATCCGATAAACAGGGGCGGGCTGCATCGTGAACAACAACGAAACCGACATCTTTATCAACTACTTTGAGACCATTTAAAACAGACGCGGCACGACTATTACCACCATGAACAACATTAATATTTGAACTGGCTGCATCTGTCCCAAACCGCTGATCAAAGATTTGTTGATCAGCCTCGGCAATTACCAGGATCAATTGCTTGACGTCATCGCGTTTGATAAACCTGTCAACACTATACAGCCACAATGCCCGTCCATTGACGGATACAAAAGGCTTTTTATAGTTTTCATCGCTGAAGCGGGTACTCTTCCCGGCAGCAACAATAATAACAGCTACATCAGACATAAACGTATTTTAATTTAAGGTTATTGTTGTTTAAGTACATCCTAACTCTTATAAAGCCGCTCGAGAACATCTTCTAACTGCTCTTTAATCACACTTCGACGTAACGTACCTTTGGACGTTAATTGATCTCGCTCAGCGGATAACGGATGGCTGAGTAGTGCAATCTGTGCGATCTGTTCAAAAGAAGCGCGATCTTCGAGTTGCTGCTCTACAAGTTGCATGAACCACCGCTCAACATTCGGGCTGTCTTTCCAATGATCAGAAGTTCCGGAAACATCGACTCTTTCAGCAAAATACTCCCAGTTAGGAAATAAGATCGCCACTAAAAATTTTCGACCATCGCCAAAAACAACTGCCTGTTCAATCGCAGCGTGCCGTTGCAAACACGACTCAATCGATTGTGGCCAAACGTTTTGACCTGATGAGGTGACAATCAGTTCTTTTTTACGTCCGGTCACATATAAAAACTGATCATCATCCAGTCTTCCCAGATCTCCGGTGTGCAACCAACCGTCACAAATCAACTCTGCACTTGCCTCAGGATTACGATAGTATCCAGCGCATACATGACGTCCCTTTATAAGCACTTGTTTATCCGCACTCAGTTTGATTTCAGTTCCATCAATCGCACGACCGACTGATCCATATCTAATGTCCTCGGGATCGGTCAATGCTGCTACAGGGGAAGTCTCGGTTAATCCATAACCCTCCAGAACCGCAATTGATTTAGCCTGGTAAAAATCAAAGGTCTCACGATCCAGAACTGTTCCGCCAGAATTGATCTGAGATATCTCTCGGCCGAGCACATCATCACTGTTCTTGGTCTGAGAGCACAACGCCGCCAACTTCTCAAAAAAATAAGGTACACCATTAATATGTGTGGGGGCAACGACTGCAACTTCGTCTACCGCCTGTTGACGACTCGACCCTAACGTCAGCTGGTGTCCGCCAAGCAACCAAACATACAAATCACATGTTCTCCCAAATGCATGAAAAAATGGGAGAAAATTGAATTGATGCGTATCTGTCTCAAACCGATAACGTTTCAAAGCCATCTCGGAATTAAAGACCAGATTATCTTCTGTCAGCATCACTCCTTTGGCCTCGCCGGTTGTTCCAGAAGTATACACAATCGAAGCAACTCGCCGCGGTTCAGCAGTTGGAATAGCTAACTCGACTTCCAGCGTTGAAACACAGCTAATCATTTCACCGAAACTGCCCAAAACAATCTCCATTCGTGAATCGGGAATTCCTGCCGTCTTTCCCAGTATCACAACAGGAACTTCCAAATCTATCTCATTGGATGAGAAATATTTATCCGCAACAAATATCAGACTTATACCTGAATGTCTCATTTGCCTTCGAATCTGTTGAATACTTAATTGTGTATTGAGAGGAACAGACACGGCATGTAAAAAATGGCAGGCCAAATCAATCAAAATCCACTCCAGACTATTTTCAGCCAGTACGCCGACCCGATTGCCCGACGAAACCCCAAGATTTTTCAATAAACCCGCGGTGTCATGAACTTGGTCATAGAGTTCTTTCCAGCCAATCCATCGGCTGTTATTCTGTCCTAAAATTTGCAATGCCTGATCGTGCGCAGCGATCGCAGAATGCTTATAGAGAGTTTGAAGGAACTTCATGAAACTTAAAACTGGATAATATTAAAGGGCTGCAACCACTTTATAATAAACTTATGCGAGCACTATTCATTGTACGTAAGACCATAACACCTGACTCTACCCCCATCTGAATCATGTCTAACCGTATTTTTTTATTATGCTGCCTGTTTTTTGTATCACTGCTAAATCACAGTCAAACAACCGCAGCCAACCAGCAGTCCGTGACACTTCAATTTGAATATGGTAATGGATTTAGCAAACAGTATAAATCAATTCCCATTACTCAAGGAGATACCATTTTAGATGTAATGAAGGCAATGCAAAAACACCCTCAAAGAATTCTCTTTAAAACTCGAGGAACCGGTAAGCTTACTTTCATCTATGAAATTGACATGATTAGCAATGAAGGCCGTGGAAAAAACTGGATCTTTTACGTCAACGGAAGACGAGCCACCATCGGTGTTGGTGCCTACAAGATAAAGGCAAACGATCAAGTCATGTGGAAGTACGAAGTATTCCAGTAAACAACTACTGTACGTCCAGTTCTGCCACCAACTGGTCGACTTTTGAAGCCAACCAAACTTTACAGATTGCATAACTTCCAAAAAACAAACCTATAAATAACATGTCACCCAGAATGGTTTGACGGAAGAAAGGCAATGCAGCGGTGTAACACTCTAATAAGCCTATGATGTCCCTGCTATAGAACGAACTACTCCCCCAAACAGCGAGATTTGTTCCAAGATAAAATAAAATCGAAAACCCAAATCCGCTTATCCCTACCAATAAAACTGTCAACGCCGGAGACTTGTTATTTCGAGCGATTTTTCTCAGTGGTTTACCGGCAACCACCGGCAATGCAAGCAAAGTATAAACTGCAAACATCACTATTGGAGCATAACCTCCAAAATACAAATCACTTGCGATCAAAACCGCTAAGGGAACAGTTACAGCTAAAAGTCGACCGCCAAGCAAATATCCAGCCAGCAAGGCTAAAGCCGCTACCGGCGAAACATTTGGATAATCTTCAAGCAACATACGCAGAACAATGCCCACACATACCAGAAGTACTAAGAGAAGAATTTCAGTCTTGTTTATTTTAGAATTCATATTTAATCAATATTTCTAGACCCACTTAACTGCCCGGTACGGCCGGGGCAGTTTCGTCAGGATTAACTGCCGGCGTTCCAACTTCAACCGGAGCGGCTGCGGGCAGCAAAAAACTTTCAAGCTTACGGACTTCATCTTCAAGATCTGCTAACATCGTTTCACGATCAGGTTCACTCACTGGTTCATCAGGAGAAACCTGACCATCATTGGTCGGAATTCTAATCGTTGCGATCAACTTATCCATACTTTCCTGTAACTTTGCAAGCGCTGCCTGTCCAGCATTATCTTGAGTGAGAGCAAGAATCATTCCTGTGGATGGAATTGTGTTCGGGCCTGCCTGTCGTCCCTGTTTACCAATGGCCAACACTACATGGTAAAGCTGGTAAGCGAGGATTCGACGGGAATAATCAACACGGCGTTTTTCTTCTTTGCTAAGTATCGAAGCACCGCCGCCAAAGACGTCACCGCCCATGCCGCCCATCATGCCGCCCATGCCGCCCATGCCGCCCATGCCACCCATTCCACCGGCGCCACCAGCTGCACCGCCATCGCTATCTTCTTTTGGAAGTTCAACGATAACCGCTTCAGTTGTGATCATTAATCCTGCGATAGAAACAGCATTTTGTAATGCTAATCGA
>PAPJ01000034.1 GCA_002709045.1 Planctomycetaceae bacterium
CCTTCAAACTCGTATTTCACTTCGTTCAAATTAGACTTCTTTTTGCTAGAAAAGTTCCTCAGATACAGCCTTATCTCTGCGAATTAAGCCGTCAGGCTATTTCTGTTGATTATGACTACGATTAAATGCGGAGTCAAAATTTCATCAATTGACTCAAACGCTAATATACTTAATCCAACAATGCTTCAGCCTCCTCATACGCCGCCCGCAAAGAGCCACGCAAACTGAATATGCGCTCGCGATTCACGAAGGCTATTAAGAGAGCAGGGATGGAGCAATGGCCAAAGCTGTTTCAGAACCTACGATCCAGCCGGCAAACAGAGTTGTGTGCTGTTCATCAACCTTACTTAGTCTGTAGGTGGATGGGTAACACAGAAGCTATTGCTATCAATCACTACCTTCAGGAGACCGGGCAACATCTGGCTCAGGCCTGTACTGTTCCAACTGCAATTCCAACAGCAGAATTGGGGGCACATACGGGGGCAGATACGGCTGTCATGTCCCTTCAGCCTCCTTCACAAAAATCGGCGGCTCTAGAAAATAAGGCATTTCCCATCATCGACCTTCACGGTCAGTCACAGGAAATGCCTCTAGTGGGCGATGAGGGACTCGAACCCCCGACATCTTCGGTGTAAACGAAGCGCTCTAGCCAACCGAGCTAATCGCCCCAATATTCTTTGTATTCTAATACGATTTATCTTATCGGCAAGCCGACTCGGGAATTCTTTGTGAGTTTTCATTTTTTAGCCCTATAATAAAAAAACTATGAATTATCACAGTAAAGTCATCGCCGTCTGCTTGTGCTACTCACTGCTGAATTCCCTTCATGCAGAAGACTTTCTCAGCTTCTCTGGCCGAGCCGTCAAAGTATGGGATGGTGACTCCTTTACCGTTCGACTTACCGAAAACTCCCGGCAATTCCTCGAGCCCTATCTCACACCTCCCGAATACCGTGCTGGCGTGATCACCGTACAACTGGCCGGTATTGACTGTCCGGAACGCTCGCAAAATCATCCCTACTGGCAACAGTCCCGTTCACAACTAATGCGGTACATCAACAACCAATACCTCAATATCCAGGTGGAAGTTAACCGCAATCAACAAATCAATCGCTCCGCCACTCGATTCTTTGCCGTCGTCCGTAACTATCGAAACACCGTCGCCGTTAATCAGGCAATGATCGCTTCCGGCTGGGCGAAAGACGACTACCGATTCTCCTTCGGCTATCCTTACGTCATGGCACAATGGGAAGCGATGAATCGCCGGCGAGGTATCTGGGCCAATACTGATCAATATCATGCCGAGAACGAATTTCGAATGCGACTCTATGGCACCGGTGGAAATACGCCGGAAATCCATCCGCACCCCGAATATCGAACTCAAGGTAACGGTAAACGCGGGGGCGAAACACCCCAGAAATTCAGTCAGTCAGTCAGCCAGCAATATACGCAACAGCCACGCTGGAAAAATGAAGTACCGGGTAATACTCGTATCAAAGTACCGCAGTTCAAAAATCCGTAACCGTCTGTTAGTTACCGGTCAGCAATTCCCGAATACGTTCACAGACCAAACGCACTTCTTCGTCGTCCAGTTCTATCGCATCTATATATAGATAACCCTCGTTGGCATGATGCGCCCGTAAACGTACCGATGGATCCCCTTCAGCCATCCGGCGATTTAATTCAAACACATCGATGCCGCATACCTCAGGATCCGGCGTGATCTTCGCGCGGGAAAACGGACAGCCATTGGGGTCAGCATCAGCCCCCAATGCCAAGCCTCCAATACCCTCGAGCAATTCAAGCACCAATGCCACCTTTCGATCCTGCTCGGCTGTCCAGGCGACCATATCCTCCTGTTCACGATACTCCAATGCCGCCATCGCTCCAAAAATCGCCTCTTTGCCAGCTTTCATCGCCCGACCAATGCCACGATTCTGTAAATAGACCGCATCCACCAGTTCTTTCCTGCCGGCAACGATCCCACCGGTCGTACTGCAGAGGTACTTATGAGCACTGACCACTATCAAGTCCACTCCCATTTCAATCATAGAACGAATCCGCTGATCCTGTGCCGCGCCGTCGACAATCACCGGCACTTTATACGCATGTGCCATTTCCACAACACTCGCCAAATCCAACATTCCCTTCTGGACCGTATGGTGTGATTCGACATGCATCACAGCCGCCACACCACCTGCCTCCAGTTCATATTGAACATGCTCGGGCAACGTGCGGTTAACTTCACCCACCTCGACAACTTCTGCCCCCGCCATCCTGATATTTTGTGTAATCGGCGAACCGTAATTTACGCAATGCCCTTTTTGAATTACGACTTTGTTTGTTCCCCATTGGCAATCCGGAAGCTTCAACACTTTAGCTAGATCGCTACCGGTAAGACAGGCAGCAACCGATTCCGTCAGGCCGGCGGCCGTACAGGCTGTTACACATCCGGATTCCGCCCCCGTTACGCGACTAATGACCTTGCCGGCAGCCGTCTGCAGTTCATCAAGATCGTAAAATTCACCCAGACTGGCACTCGCCTGCGCGGCAATCAGTGGTAATACTTTCGCTCCGCTAAGCGAGGTCATTTTCCCGCACGCATTGATAATACGACGCAGGCCATACTTCTCATGTAGGTTCGTCATTTGAATCCCGTCCTCTAATCAGTGACAATAACGATTGCACAAGCACATTATACTTTCTTGCTAACCTTCACGCTTTGGATAAGATCATGCAACTCGATCTACTTCTCACCGGCGGAACCGTTGTTGATCCCTCACAAAACCTACATGAGGTCCGGGATCTGGGCATTATCGGCGACACGATCGCTGATCTTTCGAATCAGGAATCATACAAAGCAACGAAAACGATCGATGTGTCAGGATTAATAATCACCCCGGGTCTGATCGACCTGCATGCCCATGTCTATAAAAGACATGTACCTTTGAGTATCGATGCAGATGCCACCTCGCTAGCCGGCGGCGTTACTACGGTTCTCGACGCGGGAAGTGCCGGAAGCTACAATTTTGCAGGCTTTAAGCATGATGTCATCGACCGGGTCGAAACCGAAGTACTAGGTCTGGTGAACCTGTCATGCATTGGTCTGGTCGCCGCACACTACGGTGAACTTATGGACGATCGTTACGCAGATCCGGAGGGCGTTGTGGAAACGATTCGCAGATTTCCCGGGCAAGCCGTAGGGGTTAAAATTCGCGCAAGTGCACATATCATTGGTTCCGGACAACAGGGATGGGACAACTTTCTCAAAGCGGTAAAGGCGGCGCGTGATTCAGACACATGGCTCATGATCCATATCGGTGAATGTCCGATGACTTTACCGGAAATGATTCCTCATCTGGAACCGGGAGATTGCATCACACACTGCTTCAAAGGTGGTTCAACTACGGTGCTTAATGAAGATAATGAGGTGCATCCTGAATTAATCGCAGCCAAAAAGAAGGGCATCATCTTCGATATTGGTCACGGTTTTGGCAGCTTCAAATGGGAGGTCGCAGAGACCGCGATCGCTCAGGGATTCATCCCAAACTGTATCAGCACAGACCTGCATCAAATGAATCTTCACGGCCCCGTGTTCGACATGCCCACAACCATGTCCAAATTCCTGCATCTCGGACTTTCACTCGACGATGTCATCGACATGTCCACAACCCAACCCGCGCAAGTACTTGGCAGGGCCGGAGATCTTGGCTCTCTCAAGCCGGGCACAGTGGCCGACATTACACTGCTGGAACAACACACAGGCCAATTCAACTTCACCGACAGCTATGACCAAATCAGAATTGGCGGCTGCAAACTAACCGCTGCAGGAATCGTTCGTCGCGGAAAGCTACACCTTAATTCCAACCGCCTGGCCTAATATTCCCTGAGCTCTTTATCTTCAAACGACGGATAAGATGAATGGGGCTCCGAAGGTTCTTGAAATAATGGTTTAGACGTATCAGGAATCAACCAGGTCAAACTGCAAAGCACATACATTCCAATGACAACATATAGGACCGGATACCACGCTGTCGGTTCTGGAGTAACACCTCCGGCAACATCCGGAACAATCCTCCCGTAGACAAGACTGCCCACAATACCTGCGCCAATGGCCGCCGCATTGGTTAACGCGAACAGCGTAGCGATCACAGGACCACCAATATCGGTAACGGCAGCCCAACGCGTTGCCAATGATATATCCGCTCCGATTTTCGCAACACATAGAATCAGCGCAAAAATAAAGGGTTGATCAATAAACAGTAAGGAGACGGCAACCAAAATAGCTCCAGCACCTTTACCAAGCGATCCTGTAAACCTGCGGACCCATGTTGTGGAACCATTATTGCGCCGCACTAACTTATCACCCAGTAACCCACCAATAATCCCACCTGCCATACCTCCGATAAGCGGCAGGGCTGAATAGAATCCGGCCACCTTCTTCTCCAGACCATGGGACTCTTCTAAAAATTGGGGCATCCATGATGAGTAAAATGCATCAGCAACTGTACTAAACGAAGCAGCCAAAGCAATCAGGACTGCATTGGCGAGTCCCCATCCGGATGCCGTTTTCAAAAGTTGGCCAATGCCCATTCGTTTTGATGCAGCATTCGTGTCGAATGCCTCGACACCGCGAACCAAAGCAATTTCTGCAGTATTACACTGAGGATGTTCGGCGGGTTCATTTGCAGCATGCCTGTAAAACAAAAATGCCCAAAATAAACCGACCAAAGCTAAAGCAATCACGGCAGTCTGCCAGGTATCAGCGAACAAATAAGTCATTGCCAATGGAAAAAACAGATAGCAGCAAAATGCACCGCTACGGGATGCCGTGACACCAAGTAAACCCTGAGCCGATGACCGCGATTCAGCCGGAAACCAGACCTTTGTCAAACGACCGATTCCGGCAAGGACACCCGACTGCCCAATCCCAAGGGTATATCTGGAGGCATACATCAGCGTGGTCGATGGCGCCAGTGCCAACAGACCAAACCCAAGAGACCATACAACCACTGAGCCCGTTAAAAAAAGATGGGCTCCGAACAGGTCAATCACCATACCGGCGGGAACCTGAAACAAGCCATAGGACGCCGAAAACCCGGCTGAAAGATAACTAAGCAATTCGTTGTGATCAGTTTCAGGTATGCCGAATTTCGCGAACTCTTCTTTGAGATCCGTCTTAATCAATGCAAAAACATATCGGTGGACATACAATAGCCACGACAAACCAAAGCCGAGCCACAACACCTTACGTCTAACATTGGTCGGGGCTTCAGTCATAACGAACCGTAAATTCTTCTTCAATAGCCGGATCTAACTCGATCCCCAACCCCGGACCTGTCGGTACCGGCACCCGACCATCCATTACCGGTGGCAAATTAGCAACTAACTTTCTCATCAGCGGGCTTGGGCGCAAACAGTACTCGACCAAATCACCATCAGGTACCGTGGAAATCCAGTGCAAACTGGCTGCCAGATTGATCCCTGTACTGAAGCAATGAGGAACCGCCTTACGACCATGTGCTGTGGTCATATCCGAAACCCGTTTACAAACAGTAATGCCTCCACAAAAGGCAATGTCGGGCTGGACAATATCCAAACCACGCTCAATCAAGTCTTCAAAATCCCAATGGGTAACATCTCCTTCGCCGCCGGCAATTGGGATTTCACTACGTTTACATAGCTCGGCGTATCCCTTGCGGTCATCCTGCCCCACCGGCTCTTCCAGCCAGGCAATCCTAAATGGTTTAAACAACTCCGTGCGTCCCAGTGCTGTTTCCCAATCCCAGGCATGGCCGGCGTCGACCATTAAATCACGCTCCCAACCTACGGCTTCCCGTGCTGCAGCCACATGAGCGACATCCACATCCGGATCCGGTCCGATGGGTCCCCAGCCAAACTTCACGGCCGTCAATCCCATCTCAACATATTCTTTTGCCATCGCTGCGGTTTCTTCAGGCGTATCTGCAAACAGAACACTTGCATAAGCCCGAACATCGTCCCTGACTCTTCCTCCAAGCAATTCTGAAACCGGCTTGCCTTCAATTTTGCCTTTCAGATCCCAGAGGGCAATATCAGCACCACTCATCGCATGGATCCCGGCTCCGCGCCGACCATAACGATTGGTCTCGTAATACATTTTTTCCCAGAGGCCTTCGACGTCGCGTGGATCTTCTCCTACCAGAATCGACGTTAACCCGTGACGACGAGCAGCACTTCGAGGAGCGTCAAAACAGGCCTTGCATACGTAGGATTGGCTTGTGACTTCACCGATACCGCTCAGACCTTCATCAGTATGAATTTTGACAATCAGGACATCCAGTGTTCCGTCAGGAAGAGCCTCGACCACAGGGACTCGCAAATGGATAGGTTCTACGGCTGTTATCTTCATTAAAACACCTATATTTCCAAGTTCACTTCATCTAAGGGAAAGATCGGGCGGGCAACATTCTTAAAGGGCAGGCTGTTTAAATTGGCACTAGTCGAACCAATCACATCGACCGCACAAATCTGTGAAGCGATGGCTTCATAATAGGGTCGAAATCCATTGGGTGATTTAACCACAACAATTGCATAGTCCGCCGGTTCACAACCATGGCTGGCAAACACCTTCTGTCCTACGAAAAACAGACTACGTTCAACGACAAGTATGTCGATATTCTGATGACGTAATATAACAACCTGACCACCAAATCCCGGCAAACCATTTTCATACGCAAAATGACCGTCATAGGTACGCAGCACATCGACTTCTAATTCAAGCGGAGTAAACCTGCCCGGATCCAACGTTCCTCCCAATGTCAGTTTTACCCGCCCCCCTTCGCCACAAGCAATTGCTTTTTCGACAGCCGGCTGATCAACGATTGGCACCAGGCATTTTCGCTCAAAGTCCGATTTCAGCAGAGCCTTAAGAATTTCATTGCTATCACCTGACGCGCCGCTGGCAGTAGCATCTGCAGCATCTGAAAATACGGTCAACCCGTTCGTTTGCCGTGCCACATCAATAGACGCTTCTACTGAAATCAGTTCCGCTTTGAATAATTCTCTGTGTTCCCACATAAACCGGGCGATTCGTCGGGCATCCTCTTCTGCCTGTGTGCGATCACCATCACGAACAATAAGAACATTGGTTCTCAACTCCGGTACATCGGTAAACGCATTACCGATATTTACTCCGGCCGACAATCCGGTTTCTGAGGCTTCAATTTCCTGGCACATGCGGATCGCCTCGCCGTATTTACCGGTTGCTGTAATTAATTCATCTCCACGTACCAGCAATGGCAATTTCACCGTAACGGTTTCGGGCTTTACGTGACCGTCCATTAATTTCAATAAGCAGTTAGCGGCGCGCTGTCCGGTCTCATACTGATCCATATGGGGATAAGTGTGAAATGGTACGACGACGTCAATCAATTCCAGCATTCGGTCGGTAAGAATGGCATGCAGGTCAATACTGGCCACTAGCGGCACGTCGCCAACAACTCCGCGCACCCTATCAAGAAGTAACCCTTCCGGATCTCCTTCCGTTTCACCCGCCATAGCACCATGCAAGCACATGTAAACCGCATCAATTTTATTTTCACTAGCGACTGCGGCCATCGAGGTAACGATCTCGTTAATAAGACGTTGCAGATCTTCCGTGGGAATAGCACCTCCGGAAACACTGGCGGCACTCATAGTCGGTATAAGTTGGATACCCTCTTTCTCAGCCATTACATCCATAAAGCCGGAAATCTCCGTCTTTGTACCCTGATATTTTTCTATGATTTGTAGACCATGCATTTGCCTGAACATGGAATAGTCTGTTGGAAACGGATTAAACGAGGCCGTTTCCTGACGCATTTCGGCAAAAAGGATGTTGGGCATAACAAGAAACTCTTAGGTTCACATCTCGGTCAGAACCTCTTCATTGTACATCGTGCGGGAACGTAAAGCACAGAGTTCCAAAGCGGCGCTGCATGACTTCACGTAAAACGTGTAAACTAAAAACATGACATTCAGTGACTTTATACCGTTAACGCTTTATCTGGCTCTGGCTCTGGGGTTTTCATTCCTCTGCTCTATTCTGGAAGCTGTCTTATTATCAGTGGGCCCCGGCTACATTCAGTCCATGATCGACGACGGCGTCAAAGCCGGCAAACGACTGCAGGACTTAAAAAACGATCTCGACAAATCGTTATCCGCCGTGCTTACCTTAAATACCATTGCACACACCATGGGTGCGGCGGGTGTCGGTTCTGAAGTAAGCACTCTGTTTGACGGCAAGTACCTTGGTTGGGCCTCTGCCATTTTAACTCTGCTGGTCCTCGTTTTATCTGAGGTGATTCCCAAGACACTAGGGGCCCGCTACTGTAACGCTCTGGCAAAACCGACTGCCATGCTAATCCAGTGGCTGATCTGGGCGTTATACCCGTTCGTGTGGATGTTACAGATTTGTTCCAGGTTAATCTCCTCATCGGGACATCACAGCACATTTTCACGTGTTGAATTAAAAGCCATTGCAGGTCTGGCCGGTGAATCGGGGACGATAACTGATGATGAAGCCGAAATGGTACAGAACATTCTGGACCTTAGAACCACGACAGTTCGTGATGTCATGACACCGTTCAATCTCGTATTTCACGTCAATTCCAACAAAACAACATCTGAGTTTGTAGCGGATCACGTTCCAGTCGATTTTGCGCGCATCCCACTGAGGCGGGACGATGAGGCAATCAACTCGTACGTTATCTATTCCGAAATACTGGAAGCTCATATAGCCGAAAAAGACGTACCTTTAACAAAGTTCGAACATCAACTTGAAAGCGTGGTAGATTCAACGCCGGCCCAGGCTGCGTTCGACTCGATGGTCGAAAACACACACAAACTGATGTTGGTGGTGGATGAATTCGGACAAACTGTGGGCATTGTTGCTGATGAGGATCTGCTGGAATCTATCGTTGGTGAACCAATTGCCGACGAAACCGATCTCCATGCCAGCCCTCGCGACACTGTTCTGGGAAATGGCGACAATTCAGGCGACGAGCCGTCGATAGACCACGATGAAACCAACTCTTAAGAAACCCGTTGTCAGGCTCGTTTTTCCAGTAGTGACAATACTTCTGTTGCCCGTTTTCTGTCACGGGGACGATTGGCGGCAATTCCGCGGTAACAATAGTGCCGGGATCGCCGACAACACCCCCACACTCTCCGAGTTTGGCCCGGGCCATAATGAACTGTGGAGCGTGCCTGTTGGCAGTGGACATTCCTCTCCCTGTATCGTCGGTCAACAAATCATCCTGACAGCTTCACGCAAGGTTCCTAAAGAACTACAGGTTTTATCCCTCGACCGGAAAACCGGTAACCAAAATTGGAGCTACGGTATCCAGGTGGCGGAACTGGAGCGTGGACCCCCGTCCTTTGATCCGGCCAGCAGTACCGCCGCGAGTGACGGTGAGCGGGTCGTGGCTTATTTCGGTTCTTATGGTCTGGTCTGCCTTTCGATGGAGGGAAAACTCATTTGGGAAAAGCGGCTACCACTAACAAAATCCTATGCCGGCAATGCAATTTCTCCGATCATTGCGGGTAACAAAGTCATTCTTTATCGGGGAAATTACATCGATCATTATCTAACGGCACTCGACAAGCAGACAGGTCGGGAGTTGTGGAAGGTCAGTAATCCGGAACGATTTACGCCTAATATGGCCTGTACCGCCGTACCACTTATTCATAAAAATCAACTTATTGTGCATGCGGTACGCGGCATTCAATCTTTTGATGTGGAAAGTGGAAAACTAAATTGGCAACTCAAATGCTCAACAACAGCGACCAGTACGCCGGTGATTGCCGGCAACGAAGTAATCGTCGCCACCTGGAACCAAACCGGTGAAAAGGCTCTCAGACCCGATTTCCCCAGCTTTGACGAGCTGGTTGCAAACAACGACAAAGATGGTGACAAACTTATCGATCGCCAGGAAATTCCTAAGCTGTTCTACTTTCATCGGAGTGAAGGAACCGAGGCTCCGCAGAACGGTTATCCATTTCAGTTCAACCATGCCGATCCGAACAAAAACGGAAAAATTGAACGCCCGGAATGGCAACAGGTTTTAAACCGCGAAAAAGAGCGGCGACAGAACTATATCGAACATGGGCTAATTGCCGTGTCTTTGGACAGTAGCGGAGAGGTTGCCGAAAAAGATATCCGCAGACTGGAAAGTCAAAGCATCCCGGAAGTCCCTTCACCAATTTACGCGAATGGTCTTGTTTATATGATTAAGAACGGGGGTTTACTGACCTGTGTTGATGTGAAGCAGGGAACACGTGTTTATCGTATGCGAACAGGTGGATCGGGCACCCATTATGCATCACCCGTGATCGCCGACGGGAAACTGTACACTACGTCTGGTAACGGAAAAATATCGGTCATTGCACTGGGCACCAGCCGAAAGATCCTGGCAACTAATGACATGCAGGATTTCACTTATGCCACACCGGCGATCTGTGATGGCGTCATTTATGTACGAACTCACTCTAAACTCTACGCATTCGGCAAGCCTGACTAACCGGCGTTCTCTAATTCTCAACCGGTGTATGCATCTCTGGTACATCGGATTTGGAAAGCAGGTTCGATATAACGAGACGTGCGTCCATAAAGAGTGTAAAGACCGTTGGCACCATAACCAGAGTGAGAATGGTTGAAACTAGCAGACCTCCCAGTACAACGCTGCCCAAACCCCGATAAAGCTCGCTTCCCGCTCCGGGAAACAACACCAGCGGCAGCAAACCAAGAACCGTCGTAATCGTTGTAATCGAGATCGGGCGTACTCGGGAACGAACCGCCATCGGTATTGCCTCACGATGCGAAAGACCATCATCATTGATATGATTCAAAGCCTGATGAACAATCAGAATCGCATTATTGACCACCGTTCCAATAAGGATCACAAAACCCAGCATGGTCAGCACATCAAGTGTCTGTAGCACAAACACATTTAACAGCGCCAGTCCCAGCAATCCTCCTACCGCGCCCAAAGGAACCGAGAAGATAATGACCAGCGGGTAGAGCCAAGATTCGAACAGGGCGGCCATCAGCAAATAGGTGATTAACAGTGCCAGCAACAGGTTCCAACGCAAGGATTCCCACGTCTGATTAAGTTTATCGGCTGCTCCGGACAACGTAATTACATTGCCTGTTCCCAACGAACCGTCCTTGATCATAGGCTGAACAACTTCATCCCGGATGATATCCATTGCCTCTTCCAATGCAATTTCCGGCGGGGGTGTGACCTGAATGGTAATCGCTCGCAATCGTTCGCGTCGCATAATCTGTTCCGGTCCGCTGCTGTACTGGATATCAGCCAGTGCTGAAAGTGGGACGAGTTTCCCGGAACGTGTGGCGATCGGCAGGTCTTCAAGATCCTGCGTTCGGAGGTCAACAACCTGATTACCTTTCAGCGTGATATCCACCTTATCACCCCCAAAGAAAAAGTCACCCGCATACGCACCATCAACAAAGGCATCGACGGTATACCCCAGGGTATCAGCAGTCACGCCGCTTTCGGCACAGGCGACCTGATCCGGGATCAGGTGAATTTCGGGACTGGACAAATCAAGACTGGGTCGCGGAAACATCTGAGCATCCGCTAGCCGCGAAGGCTTACCGTCCTGTCCGTCCTGCAATCGATCAATAACAGCGCCGCCAATTTCGATTAACTCTTCCAGATCCCGGCCGGTAATCTCTACATCGATTGTCCGCCCGCCGCTAAATCCCCGACCAAACAAACTGGCCTGAGATGCCACAACTCGTGTTCCGGGAAACTTATCCCCATAGGCCTTTAGACGTGGCATTAACTCGCTAACACGCAGCGGATCATGAGCCTGAACGCCCATCGCAACACCACTGGTTCGCGCACTGAAAAAGTAATAGGCGATCAAAGGATACTCCATCTCGATCTGCTGTTCCGGATCGGCATTCCATATGGGTTCCAAATCGTGTTCGATTACCTCTCCCATCTTCATCAGTTCATCCATGTTGTATCCCGGAGGTGGCGACATTCTGATGAACACCATATTCCTGTTGCCTGACGGCAAGTATTCAAGTTTCGGCCATAACACGAAGCTCAGTGTTAAGACAATGGTCAGAACTATAACCACAAAGGTGACTGCGCGTATTGTGGATTGCTGAATCATTTTATTAAAACGAACAACAGCTTCAATGATGTAATGCCCAAAGGTTCCTATCCAGGGAATCGCACCAATCGACACAGATGCTTCTTCTTTATAGTCGCGATACAGACGGGCGGCAGCGGTGGGCATCAGTGTAGTGGCACATAACAGCGAAAACACGACCGAAAAACTAATTGCTAATGCTATGTCTCTGAATAACTGTCCCGATGTGTCTTCCACAAAAACTATCGGCAGGAAGACAGCAACTGTGGTGAGCGTTGAGGCGACAATAGCGCCGGCCACTTCATTGGTTCCTTTAACAGCCGCCTGAAAAGACGATTCACCCTGCTGAATGCGGCGGTGGATATTTTCCAACACTACAACGGCATTATCGACCAGCATACCAACGGCAAACGCCATCCCGGCAAGACTAATTACATTTAACGAACGTCCGCCAATTCCTAGTGCCAGAAATGTCGCTACGGAGCTTACCGGAATGGCAATTCCGATCACCAGTGCTCCCCGCCCGAACCACAATCCAAAGCCGATAATCAATGCCATCGTAAGCAGGAAGAACCATGCCGACACATAAACAGCCATCAGCGACGACAAGACCAGCAACGGAATGGCAATCATTGTTTTCACCGAGCGGTGCAAAAAGACCATTAACACGATCATCGTAAAGGAGGTAGCGAGGAAGATATTATCCGTCACTAAAGAGATCGCTGAGGAGATATATTTTGTTTCGTCGTAATACTGGTAGAGCTCAAGATCCTTCTGAGCCAGCACGCCTGAATTAAGTTCCGCAACGGCCTCACGGATCCCTTTCATCACTTCAATCACATTGGCTCCGACACGTCGTTGAATTCCCAGCCCGTTGTTTCTTTCACCGTATCGCCGGGCGACACTATCTGCTTTTTTGTAGCCAACACGAACAGTTGCCACGTCGCGCAAATATACCGGAACCTGATTGGGCATTGCCACAATCAGTTCTTCAACCTGCCTGGTATCGCGAAACTGGCCCAGTGTGCGGATCACCCAACGTCGTTTACCCTCCCAAATATCGCCCCCTGAGGTATCTTTATTTTGTCCCCGCAATGCCTGCCTAACATCCTGTATGGTAAGTTGCCGGACAGCCAGGGCTTCAGGATCAATGATTATTTCGAGTTCTTCTTCCAGTCCTCCATACGTATATACGTCAGAAACCCCGGGCACTCGTTCCAGCCGTGCTTCCACAACGTCCTCTGTAAACCTGCGAAGTTTCATGAGGTCAATATCGGGGGGCAGGATAGTATTGAGCTCTGGGACCTCTTCGCCATGATCTTCAAATACCTGTCGCAGGCGATAAACACGCAGTGCAGAATTCACAGCACCTGCCACATACGTCAGCTCATCTTTTAGGACCGGATATTGGGTAGCAAATTTCTGAATTTCTTCAACGGTCGGAGGTCGGGCAGAAAGCACCAGTCTGGCGATAGAAGAATCGGATGTGCTACGTGTTTCAATTACCGGTTCTTGCGCATCGACTGGATACTGGCGTACCTGTTGAAGTCGGGAGCTTACCTGAACAACAGCTTCCTGAAGGTTTGTTCCGACCGCAAATTCAAGATCAATCTCGCCACTTGAATTACGACAACTGGAAGACATCTTGATCATGCCTGCGACACTTTTCAGTTGTTCTTCCTGCTCGAGAATAATCTCGCGTTCAATTTCCTGGGGACTGGCACCAGGCCAGCGAGTGGAAACCATGACCATCGGCGTTTCCACTTCCGGCGTCAGTTGTTTCGGCATATTGAACATGGCAATGCCGCCAAAAATGGCGACCAGCAGAGCGCCGACCGTGACTTTGACCGGGTTATCGACGAATACTTTTACGAGGTTCACCGAATCGCCTTTAGTCTTCCTGAGAGGTTGCCGGATTTGTAGAAGTAACGGCAACCTTCTGGCCCGTTTTCAACCGTTCATTACCACGAATCACAACGGCCTGTCCGGCCTGAACGGCTCCCTGAACTTCGATGAGTTCCCCGTTGGAAACTCCAAGTTCCACATCGACTTCAGATACAACCTGCGTCTTCGGATCAACAACGAAGATCGTACGTTTGTTACCATTCAGGACAATTGCATCTTTCGGAGCCATCAACATCTTCTTGGGCGCGCCAACAGGCAATTGAACTCGAGCCAGCATACCAGCCTTCAAAGCCGGACCTGATGTTCCGGCTTCGTTGGCAACCCGGATCTTTACGGGAAAAGTTCGTGACTGAGGATCTGCTTCGGGAACAATAGCGAACACATTACCAAACACCAGTTCGTCTGTTGCATGCGGAACATCAATACGCACCTGATTACCCAACTGTAATTTTGTCACATGATCTGCCGTAACATTCACAACGATATCGACCTGGTCAAGTTTAATTACCTGAACCACCACTTCTCCGCGGGTAACCCATTGTCCCTGTTCAGAATGTTTGACAGTCACATATCCGTTAAACGGTGCCAGGATAGTGTGTCGTCGGAGTTGTTCTTCGAAGGACTGAATGACAGCCTCCTGACTTTTCATGCGTGCCTGTGCCTGGCTGATTTGTTCTGGACGCGGCCCTCTGACGTTGATTTGATGAACAGAGAGAGCCGCCTGATATAACTGTTCGTCACGTTTTTTGTCTGCCTGTGCCTGCTGAAACTCTGTTTCGGATACGACCTGTCCACCCTGAAACAACTTTTCAACTCGCGTATAGTTCCAGGCCGAAAACTTTCTGGCCGCTTCTGCTGCCCGCAGGTTAGCCAAAGACGCATCAAGCTCTTCTTTCGTGGCACCCGTCTCCAATTCCGCAAGTTCGGCGGCACGCAATTCCAACTCCGCTTTGGCACCCTTTAGCTGAAGTTCCAAAATAGCGGTTTGTAAATTGACCAGTGGTTGTCCGGCCTTAACAGCATCACCTTCTTCCACGAGCATTTTAGCCACCCGCCCGTCCACGGCAGCCCCCACACGCGATGTTTTACTGGCATTGACTATACCTACTGAATTCTGACTGCCGGAAAACTCCAAGGCCTGTATATCGGTAACAACGACATTTTGCACTTTTTGGGCGCGCGCCATCTGACAACAGGCAAGCAGGCAACCAAACAACAGGATGGAACCGGAAAGTGTTCGGATAACTCGGGACACTATTATTAACTTTCGCAAAATGATACACCGTAAAGCGTTTGGGCTTTAGCCTTTATTGTGATGGATATGCAGGACGCTTGCTGTCGGATTCACCGCATTTTTTTGATAAACCGTGACTAATCCAGTTTTTCGATACGCCAGCAGCGGTGAATTCTCTTGTTACGAAAATCTTCCGGAATCGTTTGTTTGGTAATCTCATGGCAGTTACCGCGAATCAACGATTCCTCAAATTTGAATCGTCGATAATTATTTGAGAAATAGATCACTCCGCCGGGACGCAACCTGTTGACCACTGAGTTGATGAGTTCGGGATAATGTTCCTGCAGTACCCAGTCTTCCTCAGTGGACTTACTGTTGGAAAACGTGGGGGGGTCTATAACAGCCAGATCAAATAACTGTTGCTGAGGCAATGATTGCAGATATTCGCGGATATCGGATTGTACATAAGCATGCTCATCTCCGCTAAATCCGTTCAACTGCATGTTTCGCTGAGCCCAGTCGAGATAATTATTTGACAAGTCAACGGTCGTGGTACTTTTTGCGCCGCCGTCAGCCGCGTATACGGAGAAAGATCCGGTATAGGCAAATAAATTGAGGACATCTTTATCGAGCGCTTCGTTGCAGACCATCATACGTGTTTCCCGATGATCCAGAAACAGACCGGTATCAACATAATCAGAAAGGTTGACAATGAACTTCAGGCCATTCTCTTCGACCTCGGTCTCATACTTATCCTGAGACACCCGCGTATGCTGCGATGTTCCACGTTGCATTCCGCGACGTTTCAAAAATGCATTTTGAACCGGCACCTCGATCGCTTCTGCGGCACTGACGCGCATCAACTCCAGCCAATCATCCTGTTGGGCGAGATCACGGTCATGAGGGCGCTCGAATTCGGACATATGCAAATAATCGTGATACTTATCAACCACCAATGGAATCTCAGGGATGTCACGTTCATACAGGCGGTAGCAATGAATACCGCGTTTATCCGGCCACTTACGTAAATGCCGGGCTCGCTTGACCAAACGACGTTTAAACAACTCGGATTGTTCTTGAGCTTTTTCACTCAGCCCGCCGAAAACAGGTTGCGTTTCATCGGACTTTGGCCGGGGACCATGAAATTGGTAGTAAACACATTCGATTCTTCCGTTATAAAGCTTCCGTCTGCGATCTGCATTCTTCCGCAATAACTGTTGAAACCCTTCGTAGCTGGTAATGACATAATGGGACCAGGTCGGCAGGCGTTTGAGAATCAGGGGCATCGATTGATACAGTGGTTTAAGTTCACGCCAATCGCCAAGTCGTTCGCCATAGGGTGGATTAGTGATCAGACAACCGTACTTACGGCTACTCTGCAAATCAGCAAAGTCTTTTTCCTGAAAGTGAATAAGATCAGCCACCCCGGCTTTTTCCGCATTGAACCGTGCTGTCTTGAGAATACGGAAATCCATATCCGTGGCAATCAGTTTTTCCTCAAAGGCCGGTTGTTGGAGATCACGGGCCTCACCAGCGGCCTCATCCCATAACTTCGCGCCCAGATTTCCCCATCCACTTGCGGCGAATTGGCGGTGCAGTCCAGGTGCCATATTACGTCCAAGCATGGCCGCTTCGATCGCAATCGTACCACTACCACAGAATGGATCAATAAACGGCTTCTCTTTATTCCAGAAGCTAAGCTGAACCATAGCGGAAGCGAGCGTTTCTTTAATTGGAGCGCCACCTGCATACTCCCGATATCCGCGTTTATGCAGACTTGGTCCGGTCGTATCAATCGTTAATGTTGCCTGATCTTTAAGTAACGCAATCTGGCACTTATAAAGCGGACCATCTTCAGCAAGCGTACTAACGCCGTGTCCGGATTTCATCGCTTCCACAATTGCTTTTTTAACGGCACGCTGGTTGGCAGGCACGCTGGTTAACTGAGAACGTACCGACCTGCCTTCCACGGGAAAACAGGCGTTCGCAGGAAGCCACTGAGTCCAGTCAATTGCCTTGGTAGTTTCAAACAAGGCCTCGAAATCAGCCGCCGGGAAACCGGCAACTTTAATGAGCACACGGTCAGCTGTCCTGAGCCATAAATTGGCACGACAAATAGCCGACAAATCTCCGTCAAATTCCACCCAACCCGGTGAAGTACTGCGGCCCTCGTACCCTAACGCCTCAAGTTCGCGCTTCACGACGGCTTCCAGTCCAAAGGCAGTAGTGGCGATAAAGGTATGCTTGCTAGTCATATCATTCACTAAACACTCGCAACCGCAGTTTAACAACCGCTAATCACGAGACGACGGTATAACACCCATAAATTATCAACGGCTTTTTCATAAAGCTTACTGAGTCGAATCAAACCAGAGACTCACGAAGAAGCCAAAACTCCGTTAAAATACCACTGACACCAGCATCCAAAGGATACACCATGCATAAATCTCTTTCGAATCTGTTGATTTTGACCGCGGTCATAAGCGGGATTCAGACCACAACACAGTGTGCATCGGGCGCTGATCGCAAACCCAACATTTTGTTCATCGCGCTGGATGATCTGAACGACTGGATTGGCTGCATGGGAGGCCACCCTCAGGCGATCACCCCAAATCTGGACCGACTATCGCAGTCCAGTGTTTTCTTTACCAATGCTCATTGTGCTGCTCCCGCCTGCAATCCTTCACGGGCAGCTATCTTTACCGGAATATCTCCAAATCAATCCGGGCTATATTCGAACAACCAATCTATGCGCACCATTATGCCGGAGGATGAAATTATTCCAAAGACACTGAGCCGCCATGGTTATCATTCCAGCGGCTCCGGTAAAATGCTGCATTATTTTATCGATGCTGCATCCTGGCAGGAATATTTTCCTGCGAAAGAAACGGAAAACCCATTCCCTCGAACGCTCTATCCGGAAACACGTCCGTTAAGTCTTCCCCGCGGCGGCCCCTGGCAATACGTGGAAACCGATTGGGGGCCACTGCAGGCAAGCGATCAGGAATACGGTGGCGACTTTCTGGTAACCAGTTGGATCAGCCAAACGCTGGAGAGGAAACACGAAAAGCCTTTCTTCTTAGCCTGTGGTATCTATCGTCCTCATGAACCATGGTTCGTACCCGCCAAATATTTCCAACCATTCCCGCTCGAATCAATCCAGTTGCCACCAGGATACAAGGCCGATGATCTGGAGGATCTTCCGCCGGCCGGAAAGAGAAGAGGCCCCAATCGCTACTTTGAACACATTCGCCAACACGGGCAGTGGAAACAGGCGGTTCAGGGATATCTGGCCTCCATTTACTATGCCGATGCCATGCTCGGGCGCGTTCTCGATACATTAGAAGCAAGCCAATATAGAGATAATACAATACTTATACTTTGGTCTGATCATGGATGGCATCTTGGCGAAAAACAACATTGGCAAAAATTTACCGCCTGGCGGGCCTGTACGCGTGTGCCGCTAATGATTCGCACGCCGACAAGTAAACCGGGCATCTGCAAACAACCGGTGAGTCTGACCAGCTTATTTCCGACACTGCTGGATCTGGTCAGCCTTCCGCCGGAACCTCATCATGACCATCCGAGCCTAAAGCCGCTAATTGAGAATCCTCAGGCCGCCTGGCCGCATGTTGCAATCACTCATCTGGACCGACCGGACAACTACAGTATCAGCGACATCCGCTGGCGGTATATACACTATCAGGATGGCGGTGAAGAACTCTATGACATCAATAATGATCGTTATGAATGGTCAAACCTTGCCACTTCGACTGACCATCAGGATATTCTGAGAAAATATCGAAACCTCAAACCGGTTCATTTTGAGCCTTATCGCATGACCGGACTGCAGGACCTGAAAAAACTCCCGGTTTTGTCGGCCGATATTGCCATGAAGAACTCAAACCCTTCCGGCCCTAAAGTGACCGTGACCTTTTTGAATCGCAGGCGGCAACCGGTCAGTGTGTACTGGGTTGACCGGGAAGGTAAGCCGGTTCTTTATTTCCAAATCGAGTCAGGGAAATCCAAACCACAACTTACGCGTAAAGGTGCCACATGGCTAATCAAAGATACCAATGACAAGACCCTAGGCCACGTTCGTGTCGAGTCAATCGATGCCAAAGTGGTTGTGGAATGACTACGGGCCGTAGCTACTTCTTTGGCAATGTATTGGGATTATCGTATTTAATACCGGGGAAGGACTGTTGCCACTCTGTCAGCATCCGTTTCATCACCAACAGTTTTCGAGGATCTCTGCGGGACAACTCTTCCAACTCACTTGGATCAGAGTGCAAGTCGTAAAGTTCATAACGTTGCTCCCCAAACCAATGCACGAGTTTCCAGTTCTTATAACGCATCGCCCCTACGGGAATACAACCGGCACCGTGATAGTGAGGATAATGCCAGTACAGAGCCTGTCGCTCCAGCCGTTTGCCCCCCGTTAATAACCGGCTGACATCGATCCCATCCACATGTTGTTCCGGAATGAGGGGTAATCCCGCTAAATGAAGCAGGGTTGGATAAAAATCCATGCTCGTTACTGGAACATCTGTTTGCTTATCTGGATCAATTATTCCAGGCCAGCAAGCAATCAAAGGAACACGAATTCCGCCTTCATAGGCCCATCCTTTACCGGCACGTAATGGAAGATTGGAAGTACAGGGTTTAGTACTCAGACCGCCATTATCGCTGGTAAATATTACCAGTGTGTTTTCAGCGCGGCCGGTTTTTTTCAAAACAGAAAGAATCTCCGCCACTGAGTTATCAATACCTTCCATCATGGCAGCATACTCAGGAATATTCTGCACTTGTTTGTTGAGGCGTGTGCGTTCTTTTTCGAGTCCCATCGGACCGATCGTTTCAGGAGGGTTGGCTTTTAACTTGGCCTGATATTTAGCCACTAATTCCGGTGCTTCACGCAAAGCTAAATGAACTGCATGATAGTTTACGTACGCAAAAAACGGTTTATCTGAATCCAATTCAGTCAGGAATTTAACCGTGTTGGCAGTGATTTTACGTGTGGATTTAGGATCCTCCGGGGTTCCTGCACGGGCGGAGATTTCCTGTGATCTCTGAAAGCCTGCCAACTGAGGGTTTAAATTTCCAATATGCCACTTGCCCGTAAAAAACGTTTGATATCCTCCGTTGGCTAATGCTTTGGCCAGACCGATGTGAGACTTTGAAATACTACCACCATAGTTAGTGCAACCGTGTCTGGCCGGCGTTTGTCCGGTGATAATGCTCGCTCGGGTAGGAGAGCACACGGTCGAGGATGTATAAGCCTGAGTAAAGCGAATTCCCTGGCTGGCTAACTTGTCCAAATGCGGTGTTTCATAAAAGGCGGATCCATAACAGCCAAGATCTTTCCAACCAAGATCGTCTGCAAGGAAAAAAAGAATATTCCGCTGAGCAGCGTGAAGCTCTATCGGCAGCCCCAGCAAAACACACATCAAGAAACAAGCCAACGCCTGCCCGGTAAATCGCTTCATTACTCATTCTCTTTCATGGATTCTTTACCCCTCGAATCAAGCCCATTAGCAGCCACAAATTCCGCCACAAACCTCAACCAGTAATTAATAAATCACCATTGAATCTTCAAACAGTTTCGTCAGTTCTGCCTGACCAGCTTCGATGGGTGACAACTTGGTTACCCGATGCTGTGGCAATGTCCCCTCCACCAGTGCCGGAATATCTTCCTTGTCATAACCGACAGCATTTAATCCGTTTGGCATATCCGTCAGTTTCATAAAGTGGATAACGCGTTCGGCCAACACTTCGCCCGCTGCCTGATCGGGCACATCCGAGATATCTGCACCCAGTGCCTGTGCCGCCAGCAGATGCCGTTTGGGGTTCGAAGGTGCAGTAAATCGCACGACTGCCGGTGTATTCAAAATCACGGACATCCCATGGGGGACGATTGGGTGGTCCACAGTGTAACCAGCCGGTTGAAATGACTTAACCATGCCGGCAACAGGGTAAGACATTCCATGGGGCAGATGGACACCGGCATTCCCAAATCCTATCCCGGCGATCGTAGATGCCATCAGCATATTCATTCGCGCGTCCGTATCGGTTGTATCTGCATAAGCCCGCGGCAGGTATTCCGCCATCAGTTCCAGAGCTCTAATTGCCCAGATATCGCTAATCGGGTTTGTGCCCTGATAGGCGGGGCGTTCGAGCGGTGAATTCGGTTTGGGCCGTTGATTAAAAGGCATTGCGGTATAGGACTCTAAGGCATGGCTCAACACATCCAAACCGCTAGACGCTGCGACCGCCGCCGGCATCGTGGCAGTATTGTCCGGATCGATAATCCCCAGCGTTGGCTTCAGATATCGATGAGCGATGCCAGTCTTCGCGTGTTTTTCAACATAATCAAAAATCGCCACACCGGTCGTTTCACTACCAGTACCAGCCGTTGTTGGAATAGCGATTAACGGTTTCGTTGGCCCCGGGACCGGCTTACCTTCACCAATCGGAGCATTGACATACCTAAAGAAATCGGCTGGATAGGTCGCATAAAGATTTGCCGCTTTGCAGGTATCGATCGTACTTCCACCACCGACGGCTACAAAGCTATCGTAGTCGCCATCACAGGCAACCTCAGCCGCACGCTTAAAACTGGCGTCTGTCGGTTCCACAGACAATTCCGAAAAAACCTCGAACCCAATATTACTGGCGGCCAAAGAACTACGTACAACTTCGCCGATGGGCAAATCAACCAATGCTGGATCCATAACAACCAGAGTTCGCTTGACGCCCATGTCTCGTAAATCCATTCCGATCTCGGCAGTAATACCAGGACCGAATCTGACATTTGAAGCTGACATTTGAAAGGCGGTATCGGTTGCCATACTGTTTTCCTCCGGCGGCTAGCTCATGAGTTATTCATTTGTTTCTTGCTGATTTTACTACGTCCGTCAGTCGAAAGGTTAAAATAAGCCTGAATAAAACAAAGCCGGACTGTAACAACCAATTCACCACTAATGCGATATATATAGAAGCTATGAAATACGCACCGCTCGAAAATTTTATCAATGGTACCCACACGTCCAGTAACGCGGCGACACTTGAAATTACATCTCCGGTTAACGGACAGCTATTAAGCTCGGTACCATTATCCAGTACCGATGACGTGCAGACAGCAGTCGCCACCGCGCAGGCTGCTTTTGCGACCTGGTCAGGGCTGACATTACGTCAACGCTGCGACGTATTTTATCGCTATCGCAATCTATTGCAGGACAACCTTGATGAACTTTCGCAAATTTGCCATGAGGAAAACGGGAAAACGATTGGGGAATCAAAGGCAGAAGTACTTAAGGCTATTGAACTTACTGAACTAGCCTGCGCACTACCTAATATTGTTACCGGCGAATCTCTTGAAGTAAGTCCCGGTTTTGACTGTTCCATTCAACAGGCTCCGCTAGGAGTCGTCTCCTGCATCACTCCATTTAATTTTCCGATTATGGTACCGCACTGGACAATCCCCATGGCATTGGCGTTGGGCAACACGATGGTATTCAAACCGAGCGAACAGGTCCCTCTAAGTGCTAACAGGGCGGCAGAACTTTTAACCGAGGCCGGTCTTCCCGACGGCGTTTTTAATGTTATCCATGGTGACCGTTCTGTGGTTGAAGCGATCTGCGACCACAACGACATTCGAGCATTGACGTTTGTTGGTTCGACCCCAGTCGCTCAGGCGGTGTATGCCCGAGCCACCTCTACCTTCAAACGGGCTCTTGCCATGGGCGGTGCTAAAAATCATTTGATTGTCATGCCTGATGCCGAAGTACAACACACAGCTTCCAATGTTGCGGCCAGCGCTTGTGGATGTGCCGGTCAACGATGCATGGCTGCGGCCACCATGGTCGCTGTGGGAGAAGTAGACCACATCGTCGATCAGGTTGTAGAACAGTCAAAGGCTTTGGTGCCCGGCGATAATTTAGGTGCCGTCATCTCTGCCAATGCGAAAGATCGAATCGAGCATTTTATTACAGAAGCAGAAGAGCAGGGGGCAACGGTTTTGCTTGACGGTCGGGGGGCAACCGTAGCCGGTTATGAGGGCGGAACATATGTCGGCCCAACCATACTCGACAATGTAACTGCGGACATGACCATCGCCAGTGCGGAAGTCTTCGGCCCGGTACTTTCAATTATCCGCGCGAATGATCTAAAGGAAGCCATTGATCTGGAGAACGCCTCTCCCTACGGCAATGCGGCAGTCGTCTATACTCAGGACGGACAAGTTGCCAGGCAGTTTGCTGATCAGGCAAGTGCCGGGATGATCGGCGTCAATGTGGGAGTACCGGTACCGCGCGAACCTTTTGGTTTTGGCGGATGGAATGATTCGCGTTTCGGTGTCGGAGATATTACCGGCCGTGGCTCTATCCAGTTCTGGACTCAGGCAAAAAAGATTACTTCTCATTGGGTCGAATGATCTTTACCGGCAATCGCTCAACCACATTATTAAGCTGTTGCGTATTTCAGTGGTCAGCTAGAATCATAATATGAAGTCTATTTGTACGACAATTCTGGTTTGCCTCATTCTTCTTTCACCAGATGATTTTCTGTTTGGCGACGAGTTCGACACGGCCAAATTCCTCCAGCGATACTGCACTGACTGTCATCAGGGTGAAGAACCGGCCGGGAACCACGATTTCACCCGTTACAGTTCGAAAGCAGACTTACTTGCAGTTCCCGAACTATTACTAGAGATACGAACGGCAATAGATACTTCACTGATGCCTCCCCGGGAAAGTTCTGAACTTTCCCGTGACCTGCGGCATACGGCCGTCAAGACCGTGGGGCAATTACTACATCAGGCAATCGCATCCGGCCCTACAGTAAAGCAATCCCCGATTCGGCGAATGACTCGCTTTCAATATAGTAATGCTGTACGGGACCTACTTGATTTGAAACTTGCTGTATTTAGTTTGCCTGAACAGGTTGCACGTGAATATGGGGGATATTACCAACCCCAATCCGGAAAAATGCCTGCTGTTGTTCGGGTGGGCAATCGAGCGCTTGGCAAATCGCAACTTATAGAACGTCGGCTGGAAGGCATTACTCCTTATCCTCAGGACCTGCGGGCTGAACACGGCTTCGACAATCAGGCGAACCAGTTAAGTTTGTCACCCATTCTGCTGGAACAATTCATGGAGCTAAGCCGCTCGATCGTAAACTCTTCTAACTTCAATACGGCAACCGTCGGGGTCTGGAAGCAACTTTTCGTGTCTCCTGCGGAAGGTGATATCAAACAGGCTGTCGAGCAACGCCTGCGTCCGTTTCTACAGCGGGCTTTCAGGACTAACATTTCCGAGACCACACTAAACCGTTACAGCAGTTACGCGCTTAGTTTTATTAATAACGGCGAGGATTTCCCCACTGCCATGAAGGCAGTTATCAGCGGCATTCTTGCATCGCCCAGATTTTTCTACCTGCAGGATCAGCGGGGAAACCAGTTTTCGCTGGCTGCACGACTCTCATTTTTTCTCTGGGGGAGTATTCCCGATCAGGCATTAATCGACAGTGCCGTGCGAGGCGAACTCACCAACGTCGAGGTTCTTTCGGCTCACGTGGATCGCATGTTGCTGGATCAGCGAAGCAAACGATTTTGTGACAGTTTTCCTTCCCAATGGTTACAACTTGAGACAATCATCGCTTCCGAACCCGATCCTAAAATCTATCCCCAGTTCTACTTTGCCAGATATAAAAGCAGCATGCATATGATGATCGAACCATTGCTGCTGTTCGAGACTGTTCTGGTTGAAAATAAGTCCATCCTGCAGTTCATTCATTCAGATTTCTCATACCGCAGCGTAATGTTGCGCAACTGGTACGAAAATGCAGATAAGATCCAGCACACGGGCCCCGGCGCAATTGATTTTCAGCGGGTGGCCGTAACGGACATGCGTGAAGGTGGTCTTATTACAAATGCTGCGATTATGACAATGACTTCGGCTCCGAATCACAGCAAACCAATTACGCGAGGTGCCTGGTTCGCTTCAACGATCCTGCACGCCCCTCCCAAACCTCCTCCTGCCGACGTACCTCCGATCGATCGCAAACCAGATGCTGCGAACGAAACCTTAACCATACGTGAGCAATTAGCGGCGCACCGGGACAACGCCAGCTGCGCAGGTTGCCACAAAAAACTCGATCCTCTGGGATTTGCATTAGAGAACTATGATCCTGTCGGTCGCTGGCGGGATCATTACCCAAACGGCCGAAAAGTTGACAGTAGCGGGAGCCTCTACAATCGACATACCTTTCAGGATATTATTGGTCTTAAGCAGGCTCTATTAAAGGAAAAGGATCGTTTTGCTTATGCGTTCACGCAACACTTAATGAGTTTTGCTCTTGGCCGAAAGGTCACTTATCAGGACACTATAATAATTGAAGACATTGTTTCCCGGTCGGCAGCCGGGGACTATCAGCTGAAAGCCTTAATTAAGCAGCTAATTATGAGCGATGCCTTCCTGCAAACGGACAGGCCAACCCAAACAGCCGGAACCAGTAAACAGGACGCATCATGAGCAAATCGAATCGCAGACAGTTCTTACGCGGTGCGGCGGGCACAACAATGGCGATTCCGTTTCTGGAAAGTGTTGTGCGGGCAAAGCCGTCTGCAATCAAACCGCAGCAGCGAATGGCGATTTACTATGTTCCTATGGGTGTCGTTCGGAAAGGATTTTTTCCGGGTGAAGAAGAAACCGTATTGCCGAAGTTCCAGGGTGCTACGACCAAGGCCATTGGACTACAGCGACCCGTTGGCATTCAAACGCTCCAGCGATTAACACCATCACAGACACCGCTGGAACCTCTGAAGCATAAGCTCAGTTTCATCTCCGGACTCGATCGAACATATAAGCAGGGGACCGATGTCCATGCACAATGCGGTTCCTGCTTTCTTAGCAGCGCCACAATGGAGTCGATTACAGACTCGGCCTATCCGCTTGACCGAACCTTTGACCATATTGTCGCTGATACGATCAGTACCCACACTCCGTTCAGTACATTGACGTTAAGTTGCAATAGTCATAAAGACAACAAAGAGTCGATCTATTTCGACAATATCTCCTGGTACGGAACGAACCACGTTACTCCTTCCATCCGTGATGTTCGCCAGGCATATCAGCGTCTGTTCGGAACGAAGAAGAAAGGTGATCTTCGTGATATTACCGATCTGGTACTGGACGATGCCAGGGAATTGCAAAAGTCGTTAAACACGACTGACAAAGACAAATTTGAAGAGTACTTTGACGGCATTCGCAGTCTGGAGCTTCAGATTGAACGTCTGGAAGCAATGCGTGCTGAAATTGAAACAGCCAATATCTCCATTCCGGCGGATTCCCTGCTTCCCCGCGGGCAATACATTCGCACGATGGGAGACCTTATGGTGGCAGCTTTGCAAACTGGGCTAACCAATGTCGCTACGCTCATGATTGGACCGGAACGCTGGGATACGCCCTACCGGTTCGAATCATTGTTTGACAAACCGATGAGTCACCACCAAATGACTCACAAGCCGCATCAATTTGTCGAACAGTTACTTCAGATAGACCGGTTTTACATGGAACAGTATGCCTACATCACCGGAAAAATGGATGCGATCATCGAGCCGGACGGTTCCACATTGCTGGACAACACCATCTTTACTTATGGCTCCGGACTCGGCGACGGCACCACTCACCAATACAACGACCTGCCAATTTTGGTCGCCGGCGGATCCAGGCTGGGGCTGGCACAAGGCAAACACATTCATGTTCCCGATGAAACGCCGCTCGCCAATCTGTTTCTTACTCAAGCCCACGCGTTTGGTATGGAAATAGATTCCTTTGCGGATAGCAGATCCACGATTTCTGGAATGATCTCATAGCTGACCTCCCGGAACCCAAATTATGTTTATTATCTCACGTCTACTTTGCGCACTTATCATCACCATTTCGACCGTCGCTTCGGCTACGGCCGTCAACGGCGATTATTACAGCGTGAACTATGAACCAACCGGCCGGGAAGGTGGCCTGCAAATCGGGGTAACTCATACGCTATGGGTACCCGAAAAGGCGCGGCAGATTCGCGGGATCATCATTCATCAGCACGGCTGCGGTGTTGGTGCCTGTAAATCAGGTGAGACAGCGGCTTACGACGTACACTGGCAAGCCCTCGCCGCTAAGTGGGATTGTGCCCTTCTAGGACCATCCTATCGGCAGTCAGCCGAACAGAGTTGCCGACTTTGGTGTGACCCTCGCAATGGTTCGGCCGACGTTCTGGTCAACTCTCTAAAAAAACTGGCTCACGATGCCGAACATCCGGAAATAGCGACGGCGCCCTGGTGCTTGTGGGGCCATTCGGGCGGGGGATTCTGGTCGAGCCTGCTGCAAATGCAATATCCTGAACGAATTGTGTCCATCTGGTTCCAATCCGGAACAGCCTATGGCTATTGGAAAAAGGGGGAGACACAGGCTCCCGTTATACCCAAAGCGGCGATGCAGGTTCCAATGATGGCCAATCCGGGGCTTAAAGAAAAAGAGCACGAGCGATTTCATGTGGCCTGGGACTATAGTCTGGCGATGTTCAGTGATTACCGAAAGCAGGGTGCACCGATCGCATTTACTCCCGACCCGGCAACCGGTCATGACACGGGAGATTCCCGATATCTGGCCATTGCATTTTTTGATACCACGCTAAAAATGCGCTTACCTAAAAAGATTGGTGGTTCACTTCGACTAATTGATCAAAATAAGGCCTACCTGGTTTCACCGGATTCTACCGCTCCGGTTCCTGCTGCAAAATACGAAAGTGACATACTAAAAGCCTCCTGGCTACCTGACAAAGAGTATGCCCGAAAATGGTCTGAATTCGTCAGAACCGGAGTGGTTGGTGATAACACACCTCCCCCGCCGGTCACAATGGTAACCGCTCGGGCTACCGCAGATGGTATCCATGTCAGTTGGAAAGCTGATGCGGATTTTGAGAGTGGGATTCGGCAGTTTGTCATATTGCGTAACGGAAAGGAAGTTGGACGACTTCCTCAAACGCTGCCTAAAAAACCATATCGCAATCTCTATCAGGGCAAAACATATGGTGATACACCGGTCGCAGGCTTTCCAAAACCTGAATTCCTCGATCCGGCAGGCAAGAGCAGCGACAAGTACAACATTGTTTCCATTAATAGTGCTGGGTTGGAGTCAGAATAAAACTCAATGGCAATTATTTCTCTGGAAGACGTCACAATCGGTTATCGCGGACCGACATTACTGGAAAAAGCGAGTTGTCGCATTGAGGACAATCAGCACATTGGATTGCTGGGAAGAAACGGTGCCGGGAAAACGACGCTGATGCGTTTGATTCTTGGTTTGGAGAATCCTGATGAAGGGCAGGTCATTGTCCATCCGGACAAAACGGTCGCCTGGCTACCTCAGGAAGTCCCGGAAGATATGCCCGGAACGGTAGAGGACATAGTGCTGACTGGTATGCAGGGCAGCCCCTTGCCTGAGTGGGAACAAATTCAAAAGGTTGAACAACTGGCTTCCCGAATGCAACTCGATTTAAATGCCCGCTGCCGTGATTTGTCATCGGGATGGAAACGTCGCGTATTACTGGCACAAGCAATCGTTTCTGAACCAGATCTGCTGTGCCTTGATGAGCCGACCAACCATTTAGATATCGAATCCATTCGCTGGCTGGAGTCTTTTCTTACCCGTTGGCGGGGTTCACTTTTGTTTGTCACGCACGACCGGGCTTTTCTACGCAAGATCGCAAAAAGGATTCTTGAAATCGATCGTGGTCGCATCTTTGACTGGACCTGCGATTACGAAACGTTTCTGGTGAGGAAGGAAGAGTTTCTAGCCGCTGAAGAAAAGCAAAATGCATTGTTTGACAAAAAGCTGGCTCAGGAAGAAGCCTGGATTCGACAGGGCATCAAGGCGCGACGTACTCGCAACGAGGGCCGGGTACGCGCATTAAAACAACTCCGCATTGAACGCAGTCAACGCCGCGAACATACCGGAAAATCTAATCTCCAAATCCAGGATTCCCAAAAAAGTGGACAACTTGTCGCCGAAGCAAAGAATGTCTCATTTAGTTACGATGACCAACCCGTTGTCCGTTCTTTTTCAACAACAATTATGCGGGGAGACAAAATCGGGGTGATCGGGCCGAACGGTGCCGGCAAAACAACCCTTCTCAAGCTATTGCTTGGGCAGCTTGAAACTCAAACCGGAAGCATACGACTGGGCACAAATATCGAATTGGCATATTTTGATCAGCTACGTGAGCAACTCGATCCGAATCAAACCGTGCAGGAAAATGTCGGGGAAGGGGCGACAAAGATAACGATCAATGGGAATGCAAAACACGTTCTCGGTTATCTGCAGGATTTTCTATTCACCCCGGATCGTGCGCGCATGCAGGTCAAATTCCTTTCCGGCGGGGAACGTCATCGGATCTTATTAGCTAAACTGTTTGCGAAACCGGCGAATGTCATCGTTTTGGACGAACCTACCAACGACCTCGATACCGAAACACTTGAATTGCTTGAAGAACGGTTACTGGCCTTCGAGGGAACTGTCATTATCGTCAGTCATGACCGGGCATTCCTCAATAATGTTATCACAAGCACAATCGCGATTGAAAACGGTCACTGCAAGCAATACCACGGTGGTTATGACGACTGGTTGCGGCAAAGTGCTGCCAGAAAACAGCCCCAAACACCAGTTGCTAAACCTCCGCAAACCAGATCCGTGAAGCAGCCAAAAACAAACCTCGCAGAAAAACTGTCCTATAAAGAAAAGCAGGAATACGAAAAACTTCCTCAAACGATTGAGGAAATAGAAAAAAGGATCTCTGCTGTGCATACAGTGATGTCTGCCCCGGAATTCTACAAAAAACCTGCTGATGAGCTCAAAAATACCAGCGAAGGGCTAAGAAGGCTGGAAGATGAGCTTGAAATAGCTATGCATCGCTGGGAAGCGCTTTCACAGCGTGACAACTAGAACACTACCCCCCGCAATAACTAATTTTTGCGGTCTGCTGTGGCAGCAAGAGCTATTGATACTTATAATAGCTTGGTTGGATTACCGATATAGGTAGTGGATATTGAATTAACGGAGGGAAATTCCGATGCTTTCTATTTACGGCAAGAAGTCACCAAAGGGCTCATTTTGCGACGGGATCAGCCGTCGTAGCGTTTTAAAAATTGGTGCGTTGGGCTTTGGTGCATTCGGTCTCAATATGGCCGATATTCTGCGAGCCGAAAGCAAAACGGGAACGTCCATGAAGCATAAAGCCGTCATTAATGTTTTCCTTGGCGGCGGCCCTCCTCATCAGGATATGTGGGAAATCAAAACTGAAGCTCCGAAAGAGATCCGTGGTCCATTCAAGCCAATTTCAACAAGTGTCCCCGGAGTCCAGATTGGTGAATGCTTTCCTAAGATTGCCCAGATCATGGACAAGTCAACGGTACTGCGTGCCGTTGTTGGTTGTGAAGGTCGCCACGATTCGTTTCAGTGCATGACTGGTTTCCGTCATGCACAGATGCGGGCATTAGGTGGGCACCCTGCATTGGGCAGTGTTTTACATAAGTTACAGGGTCCTGTCGATCCCAGTGTTCCACCATACATTGGTATGAAAACCGACGGTGTCTGGCGAAATCCCGGGACTCCTGGTTTCCTCGGTGCTGCTTACTCTCCGTTTATTCCGGATGGTCAGGGGTTGGCCGATATGAAGCTGAGCGGAATCACCACAGATCGACTGGCTGATAGAAAAGCAGTCTTGAAAAGCTTTGATCGCCTGAAAACAAGTATCGATGCAACCGGTCAGCTTGAAGGTCTGGACTCATACCAACAACAGGCGTTTGACGTATTGACGTCAAGTAAATTAGTAGATGCTTTGGATGTATCCAAAGAAGATCCTTCCATCCGCGCCCGATACGGCGACGGAAAACCATTCCAGTACAAGTATGACGGTGCTGACACTAATAACGAAAGGCTATTACAAGCCCGACGGTTGGTGGAAGTGGGCGTTCGCTGTGTCACATTAACTTACGGTCGTTGGGACAGTCACGGTGACAACGAAGGTCTGGTTCGTCACCATGGTACTCGTATCGACCAGGCGGTTGCAGCTTTGGTTACCGATTTAGAAGAACGTGGTATGCTCGACAACGTCACGGTTCTGGTTTGGGGTGAATTCGGACGCACACCTCGGATCAATGCCAATGGTGGTCGTGACCACTGGCCTCAGGTTAGCTGTGCGTACATGGCCGGCGGTGGCATGAAAAACGGCCAGGCGATCGGAAGCACTAACCGTCTGGGTGAACACGCTCACAGTCGTCCGGTGGATGTTCAGGAAATCTTTGCGACGGTTTATCACAACCTTGGCATCGATACCAGTGCCACTACAGTCGTCGACCCAACCGGTCGTCCGCAGTACCTGACACAAATGAACCCCATCGCCGAGTTAGTCTAAAGCGGTTCGGGTTGTTTGCTAAACCGTCCAACTACATCTTGGGTGTGGATGTGAAACACTTCGTTCAATATTTGCTCTCCTGCTGTATTGTTTGCTGCGCGGCTTCACCGGCAGTCACTGCAGATGAACGGGAAGATTTCTTTGAAGCCCGAATCCGGCCACTCTTAATCAGCAGATGCACTGAGTGCCATGGTTCTCTAATTCGCGAAGGTGAATTGCAGTTGGACCATCAGGCAGCTGCGTTTACCGGAGGAGTCTCCGGAAAGGCGATTATTCCCGGTGATGCTAAAAACAGTCTACTTTACCAGGCGGTTGCACAAACGCATGAATCACTCGCCATGCCTCCGGATGACTCACTATCAAATGAGGAGATCGCAAATATACGAAAATGGATTGATGAAGGAGCCGTCTGGCCGGTTTCTAAAATTGAGTTCTTTCAACGTTCGATCTTTAACACAATCACCAGGTCCTGTGTTAAATGTCACGACGAGAAACAAAAGCCCGGCGGTCTAAGCCTTGTAAGTCGTGAGCGGCTTTTGAGAGGTGGGCAGTCCGGTCCGGCGGCGGTTGCAGGTGATGCAGACAACAGTCTGTTAATCAATATGCTTAGCGGACGTGTCAGCAGTTCCACCGATCATACTGAGATACTCAATAAAAAGGATCTGGCATCATTCCAACAATGGATCAATGACGGTATTCACTGGCGGGAACCAAATGCCGCACCTCAGTATGTGATTGCTGATGAGCAAAGGGAGTTTTGGTCTTTTCAACCGGTTCTCCGCTCCGCGGTGCCCTCCAGCTCTTCAAACTCCGTCAATCCAATTGATCATTACATCCAGTCACAGTTGGACAATGGTCATTTAAAGCCGTCTCGTCAGGCTTCGGCACGAGACCTGATCCGGCGCGCTTACTACGATCTGCTAGGGCTTCCACCGGAGCCCGCACAAATCCGCGACTTTCAACAGCAGTTTACCGAACACGGCCGGTCCGCGTTTGCAGATTTGGTTGATCGACTTTTAGAATCTCCGCACTACGGAGAACGTTGGGGGCGGCACTGGCTGGACCTCGTACGTTATGCGGACACGGCAGGCGATGCCGCTGACTTCCCGGTGCCTGAAGCCTATAAGTATCGCAACTATGTCATCGATTCTTTTAACCGCGACAAACCTTACGACCAATTCATCAAAGAGCAACTGGCAGGCGATCTGTTGCCAGCGGACAGTGAGGATCACCGCTGGGAACAAGTCATTGGCACCGGCTACATTGCAATTAGCCGCAGAATCGGAGTCAGCCCCCAAAACCTTAAGCACATCACCATTGAAGACACGATTAACAATCTCGGAACGACTTTTTTGGGTCTTACGCTGGGATGTGCCCGTTGTCATGACCACAAGTTTGATCCACTACCGACAACCGACTACTACGCACTTTACGGCATCTTTGCCAGTTCCATCTACCCACACGCCGGGGCTGAGCACAAACCCTGGCGTCAGGATTTCGTCTACCGTATTGGCCAGGACGAGGCTGCTCAACTGCTGGCTGAAAAACGCGAAGTGCTTGAGCAATGGAATCAGAAAGAGCGTGTGGCGCTGGAGCTTTACCGGGACTTCCAGCGAAAAAAAGTTACTGAGCCCGGAAAGACCCGGCAATCAACCTGGGCAAATGTACTGGCCGTTCGTGAGCAACGCCGTCGGCATGCAGAGTCGTTTCCGGATTTGGAAATTGCTTATGCCATACAGGAGGGATCACCCCACGATGAATTTGTCCAGCGTGGAGGTAGCCCGGCAACCAATGCACGCGGGCAATTAGTTCCACGCGGTTTCCTGCAGATTCTGGGAGGACAAACACTTTCGGCAGACGCTCAGGGAAGCGGACGGCTGGAATTAGCCAACTGGATCGCCGCCAACGACAATCCGTTAACTGCGCGTGTCATGGCTAACCGTATCTGGCATTATCACTTTGGCAAGGGACTGGTGACCTCCACAAGTGATTTCGGTGTTCGCGGAAACACACCAACACACCCACAGCTGCTTGACTATCTGGCTTTAGAGCTGATGGATCAGGGGTGGTCAATCAAGCACCTCCATCGTCGCATCATGAATTCAGATGTTTACATGCGTTCAACCGGTGACGTTACCCAAAGCATCGCACGGGATCCGGACAACAAAAACTATTGGCGATTTGACCGACAGCGGATGGATGCGGAACAAATCCGAGACACTCTGCTGACGATCAGTCAGGAGTTAGACAATACCCGGGGCAGCCGCCACCCGTTTGATCATCGACTGACGTACTTTTACCGTCAACACGAGCCTTTTGTGGGATCCTTTGAGACACCTCAACGAACCGTCTACCAAATGCAACAACGTTTCGTTAAGAATGACTATCTGGATTTATTCGACGGGCCGGACGGTAATATTCAAATGTCTGAACGCAAGGTCACAACGACTACGTTGCAGGCATTGTTTATGATGAATTCCGACTTTATTCACCAGCGTTCTCAGATCATTGCAGAACGGATTCTCAAAGAAGCGGCTAATACAGACCTGCGTATTCAGCAGTCCTATGAATTGCTCTTCGGACGCAGACCAATGCCGCATGAAACCGAGCATGTAAAAACGATAGTTGAACGTCTGACACAGGCCTCCGATCAAAGTGCCGCCTGGTTATCGGTCATTCGCAGTATGTTAAGTAGCAACGAATTTTTCTATCTGGACTAATCCCTCGAAATTCATTTACCTTTAATTGATATGATCTTTTCATCGCGTGTAGTGTTAATATTCTGCTGTATCACCATCCTGCACTGTGACAGTTTCAATACAAAACTAGTTGCACAGGAAGGCCCCTTATTAAAAAAACGTATCGCTGAGTTGGAAGCAGAGAACCGGGCACTGCGGAAAGTAATCAGTGACGTACAGCAAACACTCAAAGATGTGCCACTACAATCTGCCACATCCAGGCCAAATGCAGATGGGCTCCGCATCATTGTGCTACCCGATGACTGGGGCGATTCGGGCATTGAAGACATCAAGAAGGTCGCTGACTCGACCGCTCACCCAATCGCCTCTCTATTGGAATCAAGCGGCTTTTCACCAATCCTTCTGCAACGAAGCAGGTCCGGCCCCGTCACCCTGTATAAGCGTGGCGTTGGCAACGAGTACATCGTCAAGCTTGATACCGAAGATCGGGCCTGGGCACAACTGGCCTTTCAGTTTGCTCACGAATTCTGCCATATCCTTTGTAATTATCGTAACGTGGACAACCCGCAATTGTGGTTTGAAGAAACGATTTGCGAAGTCGCATCACTGTACTCATTAAGACAAATGGGGGAACACTGGAAAACCAATCCCCCATACTCTAACTGGAAGAGCTATTCAGTAGCGCTTACGAATTACGCCAACGACAGGATCGACGAACAACAAAAAAACAATCAGTCACTGGCAGAATTCTATCGTAATAATATGGCTGCACTAACGAAGAGCGGGACAGACAGGGAGTTAAATAACTTTATCGCTATTAAACTCCTAAAAACCTTTGAACAAACTCCGTCGGGCTGGCAAAGCATCAGGTATCTCAATTTAGGAGAGGCCGGCGAAAACGACTCGTTTCAGGCATATTTGTCCGGATGGTACCAGAGAGTCCCTGAAAAACACTGGCCATTCGTCGCAAAGATTGCTAAGCAATTCGAGTTGGACTTGTTCGAAAATTAGAAAACAAGATTAAAATAAAGCAAGGCTAAGTACAGGAAGACTGTAACTCACATTAAGTCTTTAGGAGCAAGAACATGGACAGAAGAACAATGATCTCTTCGATTGCCGGAGCAGGGCTGACCATGCCCGGCATCTTGAGTGAATTGTTGCATGCTCAGGACAACCCTCTTGCACCGAAGGATCCCCATTTCACCGCAAAGGCAAAACGTGTCATCTTTCTGTTTATGACAGGCGGCGTGTCTCACGTGGATACGTTTGATCACAAGCCCGAACTAAATTCCCGCCACGATCAGGAAAGGCGATCGCGACAAGTCTACAAGGCCAGTGGCTGGAAATTCCGTCCTCGAGGGAAATCCGGAATTGAGATCAGTGACCTATTTCCGCATCTTGGTGAAGTGGCCGACGAGCTGGCAGTTATCAACTCGATGAAAAATATCAATGGTGACCACTTTGGTGCGACCATCGGCATTCACACCGGAAGTGCGACATTTAATCGCCCCAGTTTTGGTTCCTGGGTGAGTTACGGGCTGGGCACGGTCAATCAGAATCTGCCATCGTTTGTGGTGATGTCCAAAGGATTACCCTATGGCGGTGGGCAAAACTGGGGGTCAGATTTTATTCCGGTTTCTCATCAGGGGACTCGTTTAGTACCGGGTACAGAACCTATTCGTAATATCACACCGCAGTCCAGTTCGCGCGAGCGACAAAAAACAGAACTCGATCTGGTGGACTACTTTAACAAACAACACCTCAAAAGCAGGAAGACTGATTCGGATCTACAGTCACGTATTCGCAGTTTTGAAACTGCCGCGGGTATGCAATTAGAAGCCCCCGAGGCCCTGGATCTGACCGGTGAGAGCGAGGAAACGCTGGGCCTATACGGATTAAAACCGGGCCAGACAGATTCATTTGCCTGGCAATGTCTGGTAGCTCGTCGCATGGCCGAACGTGGCGTACGTTTTATCGAGTTGGTCGATGGAGATACCGCGCTTGATTACAACTGGGATGCCCA
>PAPJ01000035.1 GCA_002709045.1 Planctomycetaceae bacterium
AGCAAAAATACTAGAAAATAACAAATTACCTGCTGAAGAACCTGCTGCTGAAGAACCTGCTGCTGAAGAACCTGCTGCTGAAGAACCTGCTGCTGAAGAACCAGCTGCTGAAGAGTAAGCATCTAAAACAGTGCATGGTCGTTTCCTAGCGACTGCCTGCTGCTTTTACAATCAATCGTTAGTTCCTGCTTAAGTCTTTTATCGAATGATTCAGTCAAGCGACCGTTCTTAAGCCGGAGCATTTAATTAAAACACAAATTTTAGAAACTACTTTTGAAGGAGATCTGTCATGGCAGTTACTGCCGCCGCAGTTAAAGAACTTCGAGAAAAAACTGGCCTTCCAATGATGGATTGCAAGAAGGCTCTTACCGAATGCGACGGAGACCAGCAAGCAGCCGTACAGTGGTTGCGCGAACGTGGTGCTCAGGTATTCGAAAAACGGGCTGGAAGAACAACAGCCTTTGGACGATTCGGACTTTACATTGGTCTGGAAAAAGACACCGGCGCGATGGTCGAACTGAAGTGCGAAAGTGCACCGGTCACCACGAATGAAGAATTCATCCAGTATGCAAACGATCTGGCTGAAGCACTGGCGAACAATCCAGATATCTCAGATGCTGATAGTCTGCTGGCTCTCAACACACCAAGTCAGCCTGGTATGACTCTCGGAGACGTAAAAAACGACTTGTTTAACCGCATACGTGAAGTCTTCAACGTTGGTCGAATGATTCGTCTGGAAGGTGGTTGTGGTGGATACAGCCATAACGCCGGCACTGTTTCCGGAGTATTGCTGGCGGCTGACGGAAACGACGATGAAGCTGCCCGCGGTATCTGCCAACACATCGCCGCGATGCGGCCTGCCGGATTGAGTCCTGAAGATTTACCCGCAGACATCGTCGACAATGAACGCGCTATTTTGCGTGATGCAGCTTTAGCTGAAGGCAAGCCCGAGAACATCGTTGACAAGATGGTTGAAGGTCGTATGCGTAACTTCTTTGCTGAACGAGTTTTGACTTCTCAGGAATATGTCAAAGCCGAAAACAAAGAAACTGTTGGCGAATATGCTGCCAGCGTTGGGTTAACTTTGAAGCAATTCGTCCACTGGGAACTCGGTGACGACGAAGAAGATTCTGAGGAAGCTTCAGAAGAATAAACCATAAGTGTTCGCACAAAAAATAAGCCCCGAGTAAAATCGGGGCTTACTTTTTGCGATTCGTTTTTTCATACCCCCTAACGGAATTCACCAGTTCCTCAACAAGCTACAAGGCCACAAGGATGTCAAACCAAGAGAATACCCAATCGCCTAAATACAAACGCGTCGTTTTAAAACTCTCCGGGGAAAGTCTCGCCCGAGCAGGTGAACGAGGCATCAGCATGGAAGAAGTTGCGGGAATTTCCCGACAAATCAGTCAGGCGCGGCAGTTGGGATGTGAAATCGCCATCGTCTGCGGTGGTGGTAATATCCTACGTGGTGCCCAATTCAAAGAAAAAAATGTCAGTATTCATGAAGCAACTGCACACTACATGGGTATGCTGGCAACAGTAATTAATGCGCTGGCACTGCAGGATGCACTGGAAGCACTGGGGTCACAAACTCGCGTTATGTCGGCGATTCGCATGGATGGTGTTGCAGAACCATATATTCGCCGACGTGCAAAACGGCATCTTGAAAAGGGCCGTGTGGTTATTATTGCAGCAGGAATTGGAAGTCCGTTTGTAACCACCGATACAGCCGCTGCTCAGCGAGCACTCGAACTGGAAGCCGATATCCTACTAAAAGCAACTCGAGTGGATGGCGTTTACAGCGAAGATCCCGAAAAAAATCCGCACGCTATTTTCTATCCCGAACTTACTTTCCAAACCGTTCGTGATCAGGGTCTGCAAGTCATGGACAGTACCGCTATCACGCATTGCATGGAAAACAAAATGCCAATTCTGGTATTTAATTACAAAGTCAATGGCAACATTGAACGAGCCGTTCAGGGTGAGACGCTGGGAACTTATATTGGCTAAAATGAAATTAGTCCGTGTGATTCGGTTATTAGCTTAACTTTACATTGCCCCTTGAAACGCTGATAATTACGGTAACCCACAATTAACGAGATTAACTGACTCAGGCAAATATTACAGATAGCTGAAAAAATACGATGTATGACGAAATACTACTAGATACCGAAGAACGAATGGACAAAGCCCTCGAGCACCTAAGGAATAATCTCGCGGGGATCCGCACCGGCAGGGCCAATCCAGGGTTGGTGGACTCAATCCGCGTTGAGTGTTATGGTTCTCAGACTCCGCTCAAGCAGCTTGCAAACGTCGGATGCCCGGAACCACAACAAATTGTCATTCGCCCTTACGACCCGAGCGTGATCAAAGATATCGAAAAAGCCATTGTTGCCAGCGACCTGGGATACAACCCGCAGGGGGATGGCCGAGTGATCCGGATTAATGTCCCTGCCCTTTCGGGTGAAGTCCGTAAGAAAATGGTCACTCGTATTAAGGAACTGTCCGAGGAAGCCAAGGTCTCAATTCGAAATGTACGTCGTGATGGTAACAAAGCGGCTGAACAGGGTGAAAAAGATAAAGCACTTACCGAAGACGATCGAGATTCACTAAAAGACGAAATTCAAAAGTTGACCAATAGCTACGAAGAAAAGGTCAACGATGCGGCAAAAACTAGAGAATCTGAGGTAATGGAAGACGCTTAATTACAAGTAACTCGATTACTGTACTTTCAGGCATCGTGTCCTCGTAGCAATTTCGTTTGACTCGTTCGGCAAGGAAACGTTTCATGTCTGAAAACATGCTCGACTTTCAATGCCCTCATTGTCGTGTCAACCATCAACTACCCATGGAATTCGCTGGCAATAGACAAGCCTGTAGTGCATGTGGTGAAACTATGCGTCTGCCGTCGATAGTTCGCAACCCTGCTAACGGTCAAAAAAATGCAAAGGTAAACCAATCACAGACCGGGGCCATCATGGTCAGCTGTCCGCTTTGTAGTAAAACGCTTTATGCATCCCAACAGCAGGCGGGCAAAGAAGTCCTTTGTGAAACCTGTCTCGAATCCATTCCCGTACCCGGGTTGGCTCCTGACCAGCGTCAACTTAAGTCGGATACACCGGAACGTTCGCTGGCCACTACAACTCAAAACGAGGCACCGTCCCCAAAGGCCGCTCCCGCAGTTACGTCCAAACCAGAATCTGTTCTCAAGGACAATAATTTAAATCCGACACATGAACATAAGTCCCTAGAGGCTGAGGAATTACAGCCAAATGAATTTTCTGCGGCCGAAAGTGGTGAATTTAAACTCGAGCCTTTGGCGAATAAACCGCCTGGATCATCATCTCCGTCTGCTACTGAAATCCCCCCCGAATCAGCGGCGACCACAGTCTCGCTTACTCCCATTGAGTCTGTTGCGCCTGCGAATGAACAACCTTCAAATCAAGAGGAAGAGATCATTGAGCTTGAAGCGATTGGAGAAGCTCCTTCAATTCCGGTCCACCCGCTACAGCCCGCTACCGCAGTTCCCGTGGATATCACGCCGGAGGAGGGGGTCGAGTATGAATTAGTGGTCCGCTGGGCTGTCCTTTGCCCTTGCTGTCAAGCGCGACTAATCGTCTATCAACAGGATGTTGGAAACACTGTGCAATGCAGCAATTGTAATCAACCGGTTACCGTCGAATCCCGACAACCACTCCCACGCCCGGAACGTGTCGCCAAAATTTTACACCACTACATCGGTCAGCAAACCAGAATCGCTGTACTCTCCAAAAACCAGCCCCAACCGGAGAGGGAAATCGTTTATAAGACAATTATTGAATGGGAGGTACAATGTGATGTCTGCGGCACAGGCCTCGCAGCAACGCCTGAAGATGTGGGAACTCAAAAAAAATGCCCCGACTGTTACAAAGTACATACAATTGTTGCTCCTTCCAAAATGCCTGATCCTATACAGCGGATGGTTCGGGATGAACTGGAAGAACTGGAAGAACTGGAAGAACTGGAAGAACTTAATTCTCCTCAGGTAACAACCGCTCAAAGCAACACACCCAGCAAGCAGATACTGAGTGAAATGCCTGATATGCGGGATAAGATTCAACGTGATGAATATGTTGCCAGCCGACAAATCCTTGAAAAGGCACAACAACAACAAAACAAAAAAAATGAACTACAGGAAGAATTACACAAAAACAAAAATGAATGGCTAAATGCGATTACTCAATTAGTCACTATTCCAAACACGGTGGCCCGCATTACATTGTTAACCATTGGCTACGCCGTAACAGCTGCTTTTTTTTCGATGTCACTGAACCTCATTACCGACAATTCCAGTACTCAAACCGAATCAGGAAAAGATGGAACAACTGCTGTCTCGGAACAAATTGACATCAAACAATCTATCAAGGCTCCTGCCTCAGTCATCAGCAATGTCGGAGCGATCTTGTTATTCATTGCCACTTTAACCTTATTTATAGTGGTCAATCTGGCAGGGCTTCCAACACTCATGAACATTCTGAGGCAAACGGCTGAAGGAGACTTAGAACTCTCCTATTGGCCTCCATTTTCCATAACCAGTTGGTTTTCAGATGCGGCCATTATGTTTATTGGAATCTGCTACTCTCTTATTCCGGCGAGCATTGTGTTCACGGTATTGAATCTCATGTTCCAACAATCTCTGATTCCCATGATGTTGAGTTCCATTACAGCAATAATTCTATTTCCTTTCATTCTGATGAATATCCTGGGTTCCGGCAGTCTTGCAAGACCTCTCTCAGGCGAATTCACTAGACAGCTTAAATATCAAAGTGACTTACTGGCCAAATTCTTATTTTTCACAATCTTGGTAATCATCATTAACTTAGTGGGATTCAATCTTTTGATTAGCCGGAGTTTAATGCAGTCCATGGTCGGAGGATCGATGATCTGGATTGGTTATGTTTTACTGGCAAGACTCGTTGGTTTTCTAGGTTTCAATCTGACTGTTAGGAATAACTAAAAACTGTCAGAGTATTTGATCTACGATCCTGCTGATATCAGCCTGCAGAGATTCTAACCTGACACTCATTTCTTCATGCGTTACATTTAGATCTGCTAAATTCTCTGCCGCTTCATAAGTAAACAGATAAATCTTTACTTTTGGTTCCGTGCCTGACGGCCGGATGCATAAATAATTTCCTTCCTGATCAAAATCGAAGAAGATGAGATTGCCTGTCGGCCCTTTCAATTCATCGGTTTCACTACCGCGATGGGTAATGGTATGTGTCAAATAGTCTCGTTTACTCTGGACGTTTAATCCTCCGAGGGTTTCCGGCATGGAGTCTCTAAAGTGATTCATCAGACGAGTCATTCGTCCCATCCCTTCGCTTCCTTCCATATAAATCGTGATGAGTTCTTCCTGATGATAACCGTATTGCCAGTAGAGAGACTCCAGATAGTCAAACAGCGTTTTACCGTCAGCTTTGAGTCTGGCAGCTAATTCTGCCAACAGCATAGATGCGACAGCTCCATCTTTGTCACGGCAATAATCACTGATCATAAATCCATGGGATTCTTCAGTACCATAAACAAAGTGTTCTGCCCCTCCTTGATCAATTGCTCCGGCAATCCATTTAAAACCGACGAGTAAATCTCCATGCGTAGTTACACCAAAACTATCGCCAATGCGTTTGAGCATTTGCGTTGTCACCAACGTTGTCACCTGAAAACTTTCGTCGCTAAGCCGACCTACTTGTTGTAGTGACTCCAGGCGATAGGCACCGAGCATCGCACAAAGCTGATTGCCGTTAAATATTTTCCAGTCAGCATCGGCACTTAAACTTACCGGAGCGGCGCATCCCAAGCGATCCGCATCCGGATCGGTCACGAGGATAACATCTGCTGACTGTTGCCGCGCGAATTCGATGATCGGTTGATAGACTTCGACATTCTCAGGATTCGATATTTGCCCGGCCACGTTAGTAAAATCAGGATCGGGATTGGCATGTCCCGGAAACATGACTACGTCTTCAAATCCGGAAGCATTTAACACCGCTGGGATAACATTACCTCCAACACCGTGCAGCGGCGAATATACCAGTTTCAAATCCCGGGGTCCCGGTCGGGACAGCTGAACAAGAGTCTTTTGAAATGCCGCATCAATCTCAGCGGTGCAAATAGAAACCTGGCCATCATTAAGTGCGGTTTCAAATCGAGTGGATTCAATATCCTTAACATTTTCCATCACTTCCTGAATAATCGCCTGATCATGAGGCGGTAATATCTGACCACCGGTGGACCAATAAACTTTGACGGCATTATCAGAAGGAGGGTTATGGCTCGCCGTCACCATGATTCCACAATGACATTGTTTCTCACGCACCAGAAAAGATAACTGAGGTGTTGCCCGATAGTCATCCAACATATATACATGAAAACCGTTGGCGACCATAATGCCGCTACATAGCTCGGCAAACTCCCGGGAACGGTGTCGGGTATCATAAGCGACAGCACATTTTAAGCCTTCAGTACCAAACTGCGATTTTACGTAATTTGCCAGTCCCTGAGCACTTTCTCCAATCGTACGTTCGTTGATCGTATTAGATCCAAAGGGATACATCCTGCCACGACGACCACCAGTTCCGAATTCCAGTACCTTCCAAAATGCATTATCCAGTTCCTGCCAACGATTGCTTTGAATATGCTCAATGATTCCGGGCAGATACTTCCCGTACTCAGCAGCAGTGATCCAATGGCAAAGGTTTTCAACTGCGTTTGCTGAAATCTTTCCTTCGCTGCCCGCCTGCTGGACGGCAGCTACCAATAATTGAAGATCAATATTCGTCATCGGATTTTAACTGTTCCTGATCTGAAGCTCCATGGAATCCCTGAAGGGCTTTATAGAGTATATAAGGCAATTGGCAATTCAAAAATGAATAGACATATCAAAACGGGATCCGACTAACGAACGCACCATTGTTTTGTACAATACTCTATTATCTAACAATCAATTAAAGATCAAGAGTACCCCAATGACGATGAAAGCTGCTTATATCACTGAATGTGGACCGCCTCAGAATATCCAATACGGAGACCTTGAAAGGCCGGATGCAACAGGTACCCAAGTACTAGTCAAAGTCGGAGCTGTCTCACTCAATCCTGTCGATACTTATATTCGCAATGGAGCCAACTATTGGGAACTTCCCAATCCATTTGTGGTGGGCTGTGATTTAGCGGGAACCGTGGAAGCTGTGGGGGAAGAAGTCTCTCGATTTGTGATAGGTGACCGAGTTTGGGGAACCAATCAGGGTCTACTTGGTCGTCAGGGTACATTTGCCGAGTATTGCAGCGTCGATCAAGATTGGCTTTACCCAATCCCCGCAGGAATATCAGAAAATGACGCAGCTGCCTGTTCATTGGTGGGAGTTACGGCTCACTTAGGGCTGTTTCGGGATGCAAAAATTCAGGCCGGTGAAACAATCTTTGTGCATGGCGGTACCGGTGGTGTCGGATCAATGGTACTACAAATGGCCAAGCGGGCCGGAGCTCGAGTCATTGCTACAGCTGGTTCTGACGAGAAGGCCGAGCGTTGCCGTGCATTAGGTGCCGACGTTGTCATCAACTACAACACAGAAAATGAACTGCAAGCCATTCTGCAAGCCGCTCCGCAAGGTATCGATGTTTTTTGGGAAACTTTACGCGAACCGAACATCGAAGATATTGTCTCTGTCATGAAAGATCGTGGGCGTATCGTCATCATGGCCGGACGGGACGCCCGTCCTGAATTTCCGGTTGGACCATTCTATGTAAAGTGTCTCCAACTATTTGGATTTGTTATGTTCAAAGCGTCTGCTGATGAACTACGAGCCTGTGCTGATGACATCAATACCTGGCTCGCTGACGGGTCTCTGAAAGCCCAAATCAGTCATACTCTGCCACTGTCGGAAGCTGCCAGAGCGCATCAGCTTCAGGAAAACAACACACTTGGAAAAGAGGGAACGATTGCAGGCAAAATTGTGCTGAATCCGTAGCAACCAGTAACTTGCGTCCGTATTGGTCGTGGCCGGTTAAGTATCCTTGAAGATCTGAAAGCTGTCTTGACCCAATTTTCCAAAAGACTCTATACTCATCCCACCTTGTGGGCAGTTTACGCGCCAACTTTCAGTTGGAAAACACAAGTTTTTGGGGGACGGTAGAAGTCCCTTGACGGTCAAATGGAATTGATTGGTTAAGGAGCATCCGATGAATGGCAAGGACAGCCAAACGGGTACTAAAAACAAACTAAATCTCACCGAACAACCTCGCTCTCTGCGAAAGTTCATTATTAGCATGACTGCAGTTGGATTGCTGGCGGCATTGTATCTGGCAAGACTGTACTGGATTTCACCGGATCAGGCCGATGCTCAGCAAAAGCCAACTCAATTCCGTACTCCGCAAAAAGCTGCTGAAGTTCAACGTAGCACTCAAACTAAGAAACCCACAGCCGATACGTCTGCTTCCAGCACTCAGGTTGCAAAGCCTAATCCAACAACCAATCGGGTAACTACGGCCAACGCTTCAGTTCCGGCTTCCGGTACGGCAACAGACACCAAAAAACTAAAGGTTGTGGCACAGGTTAACGGCGAAAACATTACGCGTAATGAACTAGCACAGGCCTGTCTGGATCGTTACGGCAAAGAAACCCTCGAAGGCTACCTCAATAAAAGACTCATTAAACAGGCCTGTGAAAAACTGCAAATCGTCATCACCAATGAAAAGCTGGACCATGAAATCGAGCGGATGGCTAAGAAATTTGGCATGTCGGTGGATCGTTGGCTTACCATGCTCCAGCAGGAACGAAACATCGCTCCGGATCAATACCGCAATGAACACATGTGGATTAATCTCGCCTTGCGGCAACTAGCCTCACGCGAAATCGAAGTAACTGCCGAACAACTGAGCAAGGCCTTTGAATCGGAATTTGGGCCCAAAGTCAAAGTTCGTATCATCGCTCACTCTGATCTAAATACCATTACCGAATTGCGTAAGCAGGTCTTAGCCGATCCGGAACAATTCGGGACGCTCGCCAAAGAACACTCCGAAGATCAAGCAAGTGCCAGTGCCCGTGGACTGATTCCACCAATTGGAAAACATGTTGGCGATGCAAGTCTGGAAGCAGAAGCTTTCAGTCTCAAAGAAAATGAAATATCCGAATTAGTCAAAATTGCCAACCAGTACATTCTGATGAAATGCGAGAAGCGAATTCCGTCAACCTACATCGCTCCCCAATTCAAAGCAGATGCTGAAGCGCGATTACGAGATAAAATTCGTGAGCAAAATCTGGAGGCTGCCGCTGGCCGCATCTTCCGACGTCTGCAGGAGGATGCCAAAATTCAGTCTGTTTACGAAGATACCCGTTTGAAAGAATCGCATCCAGGCGTTGTGGCTATTCTCAACGGCCAACAAATCACCGTCCGTGAATTAGCCGAAGAATGCATCACACGATACGGCATTGATGTACTGCAGGGAGAAATTAATCGTAAACTTCTGTCCCAGGCATTAACTGCTCAAAACAAAGAAGTTGTTCAGCAAAACATTCTGACTGAAATTAAACGCGCGGCCGATTCCCGTGGTTATATCGACGACGCAGGTAAACCCGATGTAAAAGCTTGGCTCAAGGCTGTTACAAGCAAAGATGATGTCACCGTCGATATCTATGTCAAAGATGTCGTTTGGCCATCTGCAGCACTTAAACAACTCGTCAGCGACGATACCAAAATAAGTGAAGAGGATCTGCAGCGGGGATTTGAATCGAACTACGGACCACGTGTGGAAGTAATGGCCATTGTGCTTAATACACAACGTCAAGCCAACATGGTTTGGGATCTGGCCAACAACAATTCCAATGACTACTTCTTCGGTCAATTAGCCGAACAATATTCGATCGAGCCTGTTTCACGAGCCAATCAAGGAAAAGTTCCACCTATTCGTAAACACGGCGGTCAACCGGTTGTGGAAGAAGAAGCATTTCGACTGCAAAAAGGAGAACTCTCCGGAATTGTAGCCGTAGGTGGAAAATATATCATTATGCGATGTATGGGAAATACCGTACCTGTGGTCGACTCAATTGATGATGTTCGTGAAGAATTAGTAAGTTACCTGTCCGAACGAAAAATACATAGTGCCATGACGGTGAAGTTTGACGACATTCGCCAACAGGGAGATGTAATCAATTTCCTCCGACCTATTATTCCGGCGGGTAATACAGCACCTGTCCAAGCCGGTTCCGGCTTGAGCACTCCCCAGCTGTTTCCAAAATAGGATATCCTTAAGGTGATTCCGACTATCTGCTGCTCGAGCCGGATCCGTCTGTCTCGAGCATTTTTCGTTTAGCCCGCATCAGGTACCTAACATGTCAGACCCACTGTTTTCTGTAACCGATCAGATTGTCATTATTTCAGGTGGTAGCCGCGGTATAGGCAAAGCCATCGCTGAGGGATTTGCCGTTCGTGAAGCCCACACCATTATCACCGGACGCGATGGCGACTCCCTTAAAATCGCGGTGGATGAAATTACTCAGGCCGGAGCAACACACCCGGTCCTACCCATTGTGTGTGATGTCTCAAAATCTGGAGATATTACCGCACTAGTTGAAACTGTAATGGAGAAATATGGGCGGATCGATACGCTAATTAATGTTGCGGGAGTCAATCGCAGAAAACCAAGTCTGGAAATTACCGAAGACGATTATGATTTCGTTATGAACATTAACCTGAAAGGCGCCTTTCAAATGTCCTGTGCTATCGGAAAGGTAATGATCAAACAGCATGCAGGAGCCATTGTTAATATTGAATCACTCAATACATTACGGCCGTTGAAAAATGTACTGCCTTATGCCATGAGTAAATCTGCTCTTGGTCATATGACCAAGGGGCATGCTCTGGAATGGGGTGAGCATGGTGTCCGGGTAAACGGTCTGGCTCCTGGTTTTATTCTCACCGACTTGACGCAAAAACTCTGGTCACTCGAACAGATGCAGCAATGGGGTAAAATAAATACTCCGCAACGTCGCTTAGGGACTCCGCAGGATATGGTCGGCACTGCTTTGTTTCTGGCATCCGAGGCCTCAGCATTTCTTACGGGCCAAACGATTTATGTCGACGGCGGTTATACTTGTGGCTGGAATTGGCCTATCCCTGAAGGTGGGGGCCAATAACAAATCCCAAATCCCCTGAATCATAACTCATCGACTGGAAAGCACTTATCTCATGAATCTGGAAGGAAAAGTTGCCGTCGTCACAGGCGGAGCCTATGGTATTGGACAGGCAACAGCCATTGCACTAGCCAAAGCCGGAGCAGATGTATACTGCGGTGACATAGTAACCAATGATGAAAATGATGAGTTATTTACGGAACTCGGTATTTTCCAGCGACCTTGTGATGTCACAGATGAATCTGATGTCGTCGGACTCATCGAACAAGCAGTGTCCCCTTCCGGAAATCTGGATATCCTCGTGAACAATGCCGGTGTTGGACTGACGAAACAAATCCCTGATGTTACTGAAAGCGAATGGGATCATGTGATTGGTGTTAACGTGAAAGGTGCTTTCCTTTGTTGCAAACACGCTATTCCGTATATGCAATCCTCAGGGGGATCGATTATTAATCTGGCCAGTAATGCTGGCATCCTTCCCAGAGCTCATGATCCAGTTTACAGCACCAGCAAAGGAGCGTTGGTTGCCTTTACCAAAAGTCTTGCTCTTTGCCACAGCAAAGATAAGATCCGGGTAAATACCGTCTGTCCGGGACCAGTTGGGGATACAAGAATGATGATTCGTGATCTTGAAGCGAGCGGTGATTTCGCTGCCGCTTACAAAGCGACAGTCGCTGCCAGTCCAATCGCCCAAGCCGAAGGCCGCATGATCGATGTGGAAGAAGTTGCGGCTGCGATTCTCTATCTGGCCAGCGACGATGCCCGTTTTGTTACAGGTACAGACATTGCCATCGATGGTGGTAAAAGTCTTGGTGTACCACCCAAGTCATAGAACTCGACTAAAAGAATAGGATTCCGGACTTATTGAATCGCAGTGATCGTAAAATGAGTTGTTTTTTTGTCTATCTTCGGTAGCAAAGTCTTGCGCACCCAAACAGTACAGCGCTGTCGAAGTATTCCTTTATCCGTACTCCTCACAAGTTCAACCGGAATATAGGCCTCCAAAAACCTCTTATCTGTACCCAATCCTTTGAGTGCCGTATCCCAGAATCCGCGCCCCTGACCGAATGGAAACACTTCAGCGCGGGAGGCAATTTCAGACGCATTATTCAGCGAACTTCTTGGCGCGAATAAATCGGGAGCTAACTCAAAGAATACATCTTTGTTAAACGCTGCATGATTCTTATTGCCTTTACGGTCACCCTGGCTGTGCGCCATGCGAACATTATTGAGACCCAGCATGTCGAGAACCGGACCGTCATAGGTATATCCAATACCGCCCGTCGTAAGCGTTCCTAAACTCAAAGTCTCAATATTTACCTGCGGCTCTTCTTGCAACTCAAGATTCCATTGATTCAGCATTATCCCCAGTTGTCTTCCACCTAAAGCCAATTGGAATTCATTCGCCAATGTTGGTTCCGCCCGGCCGTGGGATTGCAGAATAATTGTCCACGGGGGAGCCTGTAGTAATAACATGGTTCCCATCAGTGCAATGCTAGAAAATCCAACTCGAAGCGGCTTACGCATAGTTGGAAGAGACTCAATAAGAAAGTACTTTCGAAGGTAATAGAGACAAGCCAGAGCTAGTAGCGGCCAGTACGGCTGAAAGAATCGAAAATAGTTGAAATGATCACCACCGGTCAGAATCGGGGCCAATGCTGCTAATAATGTAATCAAAGAAACCAGTGCGATTGCCTGTTGTCCAGTATTGCAGCCACCCTCTTCTGAATGCCAGGAAACCCGAAGCGATTTGAAGAGGACGACAAAATTCATTAATAAAGCTGCTCCCGTCCAAGGCTCGGCTTTAATAAATTCAACGAGATAACCAACGCCCAACTTCAAGTTATAAAAAAAGTCCGTAGAGACCTTGGCGTAGTAGGTATTCGGTAACGGATGGCCAAAATACAGATAACGCCCAGTCGTAATCACAGCAACCGCCGCCAAATAACATAGAAATGATCCTTTGATGGATTTCATTGCCCCGGTGACGCTTCTGTTCTGTTTGACTCGTGCAATGACAATAGCCATCAGCCAGACCAGACATAGGTAAAAAGCCTCCGAACGCGTCAGTACCATGAGAACAATCCAAAGATTCAATACTCGCGAGGATGATTCCGGCTTGAGTGCTTTGCTGACTGCAGCTAACGATCCGGACACAAAAACAAAGGACCATAACCCAACATCCATTAACGTCACAGTCGTCCAGATCACATAAGCCGGACTTAGAATTACCCAGGCCCATAACAAAATACTTGCTGCCCAATTTACAATTAGTAACTCCCGCTTGCTTATCGGAGTCCCCTCAGGTAAAGATTCTTTGGCCATTCCATGTAAAAACACCTGCAATGCAATCAACACACCGCACATAAAAATCGCGTTTACCAGCAAAACAAAAAATTCGATGTTTTCTGTGACGAGCATGCCCACAGAGCAAAGCAACAAAAACAACGTGGAAGAATATCCTTCCACCGGTTCACCCCCTGGATAATAAACGGCACCCTGTCCGGCAGCTACATTTTTGGCATAGGTAAAGAATATATTGGCATCATCAATACCGACTGCAGAGAGATTGATTACGGCCCGCTGATCAGCACTCGGTACCGGAGTCTCATAGGCTTTAAGAGCCACAGCTATAGCGAGTAATGCCAGAACAGCAGAACAGGCAACACGAATGTTTAGCAAAGGTATGTCCGCTGGCATCTGCTTACTAACATTACCCTGCTCCCGATTTTGCTGACGCTCCTGCTTACGTTGCAGAGCACGTTCATGTTTTCGATCTGTATGCGTTTTTTGTTTTTTCATGGTCTAACACAACTTAGGTCGCATAAGTAATGCCAATTCGATCAGACTGCTGTGATCGAAAAACAGTTTCAGGATCAAGTCGACTTTTTATTTTCCTGAACTCTTCCAAACGTGGATACATCTGAGCGAATGTATCGGCTGACACCAAAGCATCCTTTGCCAGATAAACTCGTCCACCAAACTCTAACATGATCTGATCAAGTTCATGACATAGACGTTCTGTCTTTTCACCCCGATAGGGAAAATCCAGAGCCAAAGTATGGCCATCGAATAAATAAGACAAGAGCCCCTGATTAGCTGCTCCGCTACTTTTCAATACTGCCAGAAACGAAGCCTGACCGGATTTGGAAATAATCTCCAGCAGTCGAGTCATTGCTTCACGGGAACATTCACGGGGAAATAATGCCTGATACTGTACGAATCCTCGTTTTCCGTAAATCCGATTCCAATGATGCACGGAATCGAGTGGATAAAAATAGGAATCAAAATCAACCAGCATGTTTTTACTACTGTGGCGCCAATAATATAATCCATTAAATGCCTTGATCGCCAATTTGTTCATTGCCAGTCCCGGAAATTGGATAGGAATCGATTTACTTCTCTTTGTGGGAAGGGCGAGAGGCTCACGTTTAGTAGTATCTTTCACTAGCTCGGCCGATGCGTCATTGCCTAGAAACAAAACGGACCTTCCTAATCTGTGTCCCCGGCTAAGACAATCGATCCAGGCAACACTGTATTTGTACTGATCATCGGTCTCTAGCAGGAGATCAAATGTTTCATCAAGGTTTCTTGCTTTGCGCTGATTCACATTGACGTAGGCCGACGGAACCTGCATTAACTGAATCGTCGCTTCCAGAACAATTCCGGTAAGCCCCATTCCTCCAACTGTTGCCCAAAAAACTTCTGCGTTTTGCTCACGTGAACATTCCAGGACACTGCCGTCGGCGATTAATAAACTAAAACGGTGAACGTACTGCCCCCAGCTTCCGTCACGGTGATGATTCTTACCATGGACGTCGGCGGCAATCGCTCCACCAACGGTCACAAATTTTGTGCCCGGTGTTGTCGGCAAAAACCACCCTTTAGATAAGACCACCTGAATAATCTCCTCGAGCGAGACTCCGGCTTCGCAAGTAAGGCAACCTGACTCGGTATCAAATGAGAGGAATCGGTCCCGTACCCGCTGCAGAAGTACTCCATCACTGTTGATGGCCGAATCTCCATAACTGCGACCGAGACCACGCGTAATCAAACTGACAGACCCGGTTTGCAATAACGACTGTAACTCTGTGACTCGACGCTGAACTAATAGATTGCAATCAAGTTTTGGATAGTTACCCCATCCTGAAAGCCGTGTCAGTCCTGAAGAATTCCGAGCAGCATTTAATGCAGTCAAGTCGTTCACAACACCTGCCCTTTATCCGCTGAATGGCCATCTCGCGATCAGCATACTAATCGCCACAATAACAGCACTAATCCAACTAGAACGATCCAGAACGATATATTTCACCGCATCCTCGGCAACTTTTCCTCTGTGAGCCATCATCCAGAAGTTACAGACCCAGTATAAAACTGCCAGTACAACACCCCACAACGCCTGCGGGTATACGTACAATCGGGCTGCAGCTTCTGCATTCATGTACAGGGCCATCACGAGTACAGCCATAACCCCGGTACATATTCCAATCATTTCCACCAAAAGAATGTCACCTGGTTCATATCCTCTTCGACGGAGACTATCAAGTCGCTGGTCATCAGCAGATACATCCTGATATTTGAAAAGTTCGCTAAATCGCTTTCCAAAAGCAATGCTTGTAAAGATAAACATTGAAAATGCCAGCAGCCAAACACTGGAGACAACGCCAGTAGCCACCGACCCCATAACGATACGCAAGGTGAACAACCCGCCGAGAACTAATGCATCCACCATAACAATCCGCTTAAGCCAAAAAGTATAAAGTGTCGTCACAGCGAAGTAGCTGGCCAAGGCATAACAATACGACAGATCACCCACTAAAAAGTAAGCTATCGCAAAACCCCCAGCCAGCATTATTACCATAATTGCCGGTGCAAGACTTGGCGCAACTGCACCACTGGCAAACGGTCGGCGGCATTTAGTCGGGTGCATTCGATCTGCCTGCAGATCCATTCGATCATTTAATACATAAACTGCAGAAGCAACAAAACTGAGGCTCAGAAAGGCCCACAGTCCGGTTAATGCAATGTCACCTTTACCTATTTGTTGGCCCAGAATAGGAGCCAGAAAAACGAGTGCATTCTTTACCCATTGATGAGGACGTAACAGTCGGAACACTGCTGCGAACGAGTTTTGGACAGTCATTAATTCTGATTGAGGACTTTGTCCATTCATGGGGTAGTTCCCTAAAATTTAGCGTGCTGCCTTGGCTGACCGAATGGACTAACCAATGACACCAATCTCGTCTTGTTCGTCCGTACTCTCACGCTTCTGTAAATAAAGTTTGATCGGTACTTCTCCAAAGTCCAACTGATCACGCAAAACACCCAACAGATACCGTCTGTAGTCCGGTGCAAAAGCTTTTGGGTTATTTACTTTCATCACAATCGTTGGCGGCTGTGTACTAACCTGACTACAGTAATAAATTTTGGGACGTCGGTTCTTGAATACCGGCGGAGCATGGCGACGCATCGCATCACGAATCAACCGGTTTAGTGCACCCGTTCCTACCCGCATCTGAGTTTGCTTATGAAGCATCTGCGCGTGATTCAGTAGCGCTTTCATATTCCTGCCGGTCTCACCGGTAATAAACGCGATGGGAACATGCGACATCGTTTGAAATGTATCGCGAAGATAATTAGCCCATCGCTCGGTTGGCATATGCTTGACCATTAAATCCCATTTATTCACGACAAAGATACAGGGCTTGTAATTATCCTCAACATATTTAACAAGCTGTTTATCAACCTGACTGACACGTTGTGATGCATCAAAAAACATCAATACAATGTCCGCCCGCCGAATACTACGCTGAGCTCGATGAGTGCTGTAAAACTCGATATCCGTGCGAACACTCTTACGTTTTCTTAAACCGGGTGTATCAATAGCAACGAACGACTTACCATCCAATTCGAAGCGAACGTCCACACTATCGCGTGTGGTACCGGCAACTTCACTGACGATCATACGTTCGGCTTCGGTCAGTGTATTAATAAATGTACTTTTACCAACATTACGGCGACCGACTAAAGCGATCTTCATTTCGCCCGGCTCTATATCTTCATTCATCAGGTCTTCGTCACTGAGATAGGGTACACGCTCAGCAATCATATCCAGTAACAGTTGCTTGTTGCGATTTTGCATCGCACTAACCCGAATCAGCTTACCTCGACCTAGTCGGTAGAACTCATCCGCATCAGCATCCATTTCTGGTTCATCCGTCTTGTTGACGACACAGATGATCGGTTTATCAATGTATCGCAGACGTTGTGCGACTTCCTGATCTAGAGGCAGCAAACCATCACGCGAATCAACGACAAACAGAATAAGATCAGCGGAATCCATTGCCAACCGAATCTGATCTTCGATCTCCTCGCTCAAGTTATCAACATCATTAATGCCAATTCCACCGGTATCAACCAATTCAAAGAATCGCTCATTATGTCGCAATAACTGAGTCATTCGGTCGCGCGTAACTCCAGCCACATCGTCAACGATAGCCAGCCGCCGACCGGCGAGCCAATTGAAAATGCTGGATTTGCCCACGTTAGGGCGGCCGATAATCACAACTTGAGGTAAAGCCATAGTGCTATAATGATATCTTCACCTTTGCATAGCGTCGATAATCCACTTTTCATTGCGCAATAATTAAGGCTGCGAACACTCAATAGGGTAGTATTTTCAGTGGAATCGTTATAATTCAACATTCAATATCCCGGCTTTTCAAACTCGAATCGCAAACTGTCGTATGTCTGCTGACCAATCGCCACCCACTGTACCTTTTGATGCTGCCCGTATAGCAAAAGCAATACGCCAGCGATTACAAAGCCTAGCTCGGGCCGGAGTCACCTCTATTCGTACTCCCGGCACCTCACAAACAGACCTTCGTGAACTACAAAACCAGCTCGCAGCCATTGAAAAAAATGGACTACCTGAGCCAGTACAAACTTCTGCTATCGAAGCGACTGCTTCCCCGGTGGTTCCTATTTCAGAGCCCCGGACTAATCTGCAACAAATACCGGACAAAACTCCGGAATCCGTTACCGAAAAAACGGCTACACTACCAACCCCGAACGTCGCCTTAAACATTTCTCAGGAAGAAGCCTTAATGCGGTCAAAAAAACAAAATCAATTAGACATTATTTGTCAGGAAGTGGAAAATTGTAATGCCTGTTACGAACTCGCGAGTACTCGAAACAATACTGTCTTTGGCGTCGGTAATGCGGACGCTCGTTTAGTGTTTTATGGTGAAGCTCCGGGTGCTGACGAAGACAAGCTGGGGGAACCGTTTGTCGGGCGAGCCGGAAAACTTCTTAATAAAATCATTGCCGCAATGGGACTGACACGCGATGATATTTACATTCTCAACACGATCAAATGTCGCCCGCCTGGAAACCGCAATCCAACACCACAGGAACAACAGGACTGTGCTGACTTCCTCAAAAGACAGCTCGATATCATTCAACCGGAATATATTGTTTGTCTCGGAGCCATCGCCAGCCACTCGTTCCTCGAATGTAAAACTCCGATCGGACAGATGCGTGGACAGTTTTTCGACAAAAACGGCATCAAAGTCCTCTGTACATTCCACCCTGCTTATCTTCTGCGCGACCCTCGTCGAAAACGTGATGTTTGGGAAGATATTCAATTCCTGATGAAAGATATGGGATTGCCTGTTCCTGAGAAATCCGAAGGAGTCACTTAGGATTTCTTGATGGCTATTAAAGGAATTATCTTTGACATGGACGGAACGCTCATCGATTCCAGACTGGATTTCGATCAGATGCGCCACGACATGGACTTACCGATAGAGGCTCCGATTCTGGAAACCATCGAATCTTACACCGGATTACGTCGGCAGCAATGTAATGAAGTACTGCGCGTCCACGAACAGATTGGCGTGGAGAAGGCAACTGTCTTTCCAGGTGTCTCCGAATTGCTGGAATATGCTCAGTCACTTGATTTGAAAATGGCCATCGTTACCCGAAACCTTCATGAATTTGCGGTTGAAATGCTGCGGATGCTACCAGTAACGTTCTCACCGGTTATCGGTAGAGAAGAAGGGCCAATCAAACCCGACCCCTGGGCACTCTGTCATATATGTGAAAACTGGGGACTTGAAACGCATCAAGTGGTCATGGCCGGTGATTATCGATTCGATCTCGAGGCCGGTAAGCGTGCCGGTTGTCCAACCCTCTGGTTCAGTCAAAAACGAGTCATTGGAAATTCAGATTGGCACCAAATGGCTGACTACATTCTGGAAGATAATTTTCAGGGGGCTGAATTATTAGACAGGATTATTGAGGATCATCGGGACTCGTCGTAAGCAAACAACGTTAATTCGTCAAAGCGTGTGACCGCAGTCCAGGATAGAACGGACAGGCCTAGCCCTTCAAGCCTCATTCCTGCTAAAATCCAGCTCAATTCACAATTCTTACATTTCCGGGAATGGACTCCAGGGTAATGAAATACTGTCCGACGATCCTTGTTTTACTAGCACTCGTACAGTTAGCTCATGCACAACAAGAATCTGCGCCTGCACCGAATGCCATTCAGATCCAGCAAAACGCTCGAAAGGATTCACGACAGCAAGCTTCTCAAGCAGTACAGCCTCCGTCATTCCTTCCACTGTCTGAAAAGCATCAGGATTATATCCAACGTGTTCTACTCTACTGGCAAAACCACACCGAGAAAATTGACCACTACCGCAGTAACTTTGAACGCTGGCAATTCGACACCGTATACGGGCCTCCTAATACTTTTAAGACTTTTAGTACCGGGAAAGTACGATTTGCTGACCCTGATAAAGGACTTTTTAAGGTGGAAAAAGTTCTCACCTACCAGCCGGCAACAGCTCAAACAAAAGCTATCTACAAAGAAGTCCCCGGGACACATGGTGAATTTTGGGTTTGTGATGGAAAAAACATCTTCGAATATGACTATCTAAACAAACGTCTCATTCAACAGGTTTTACCCGCGCAGTTGCAGGGTAAAAACATCATTAATGGTCCTTTGCCATTCCTGTTTGGCTGTAATGCTGAGGATATTGTGAATCGTTTTTGGCTGCGGGCTATTACACCCCAAAACGTTAAAGGAGAAATTTGGCTAGAGGCATATCCCAAGACAATCCATGATGCCGGTAATTACCAAAAAGTGCACATTATCATCGATAATAAAGATTTCCTTCCGAAGGGAATGGTGATTTTTGATCGCAGTTATGAGAAAGGAAAAAATCATTCACGAACTGTTTTTAACTTCAAGCAGCGTGAGATTAACTTTGCCACAACGCTGGAAAAGCTAAATCCTTTCTACCGCAACTTCTATGAACCGGAACTGCCTTCTGGCTGGAAGAAAGTTGTGAATGCAGCGCCGACCACTCAGAAAAGTCGTCAGGCCAGTAATCCAACCCAACAACCACGTTAAACTCTAACTGGCAATTTGACGGTAACAACAAATTGTCTGCTAAAATAATAATAGTCGAGTAGGGTTTACGTTTCCTACTTGGACACAACGTTCATTCCTCGAGCATAAATTCAGCGCAGTGCTAAACCTTAACGGTCTTCGATATCCCGTGATTTCCCGGAAAACGATCACTGTTTTTCTGAGTCTGCTGTTTGTATTCACTCGGGTCCAGTTGCTTCCGGCACAACCGCAGCAAGATGAACAGCAAACATCTGTGCTGATTGAAATCCAATTACCTGTCCAAAATAACAATCTCGGCGCGATCACCCGAGCGTTGGATATTGCCGTCGAGAATGCGGCCAAGGCAGCTAGGGAGAATCAACGTCCCTGGCTTTTAATACGATTCCTGCCTGCCAGCAGAGACAACCGCATTACGAGTGACTTTGGAGCCTGCAATGCGCTCGAAAGCTATCTCTCATCTCCGTCACTAACACGTCGTTGTCGAACAGCTGCTATTCTAAATGGTCATTATGCGGATCATGCAATCCTATCTGCTCTGGCATGTTCCAAACTAATCGTCAGTTCCGAAACTACCATCAGCGGACCGGAATCTGATACAACATTGCTGACGCCAGAGATAAAAGACGACTACCGGCGCGTGACAGAAGCACATAAACATCTCCCCGCCTCGGTAATCGAGGCTGTCCTCGACCCTATGATCTCGCTTCACGAGGTGACAACCAATGAAAGAACATTCTATGTGACTGGGGCAGAGCAACAAAAACTGCGCGAGCAGGGTGAGCTAAATTCATCCACAGCCATTGCCATCTCAGGCGATGCCCTAATCCTGAAGAAATCCATCTTCGCCCGGCAATCTGGCATATCTATTATCCCCACCAACGATACTACGCTGGCAACCGAGTTGAATATTGCTCCAACTCGTTTCCTCAAATCGTCGGGACCTATCGGTAAAATCCATGCCGTCGTTATCGATATGGCTCAATTGGAGGGACTTTCACGCATTCGAGACAAACAAACACTAATCAATAACCTTGCGAACGATCACAATCTGCTCATTTTCCAATTCCAAAATGATGGCGCCCATGCTGACGAACTAATTAACCTCGCTAATACAATTGCTGACCTGCATTATGAAGAAATTAAGACCGTCGCCTTTGTTAAAAATCATGCACGGGGTGCTGCGGGCATTCTGGCTTTGGCTTGTGACGAAATATATTTAGGTTCCGATGGATCTATTGGTGGATTTGGAAACAGTGATGAAATGGGAGAACTGACCTTCGAAATCCGGGAAACGCTAACGGCTCTGGAGCAGACTACCAATCGCGAATGGTCTTTATTCTATCGCTGTCTCGACCCGACTATAGAAATGCATGTGTACACACAGGCAATGACCGGTGAATCGCGCGCCTTCTGTGCTCAGCAAATTATGAGTCTCGATGACAAAGACCAGTGGATACGCGGAGCCTCGCTCAATGATCGCCGGCACTTTGGTGCAGAAAATTTACAGCAACTTGGCCATTTACAAGGCATCGCAGATGATTTACCCAGCGTGCTGGAAAATTACAATCTCAAACTGAGCGATGTGGAAATCAAATCCACGACAGGTTTAAGCGGTTTCCTTAATGAAATCGCTGACAGCAACTGGTTTCTCTGGGCAACGCTGACTATGGCCATCTATGGATTGATGGCGGAATTGGCTTCACCCGGACTCGGATTCCCGGGACTCCTTTCAATGCTGGGGTTTGGTCTTCATATTTGGGCGCGTCACTTAAACGGTACCGTAGACGCTCTGGAAATTATTCTGATTATCATTGGCGTCATTTGCATTGGTGTCGAATTATTTGTAACCCCGGGATTCGGCCTGTTTGGAATTGGAGGAGTCTGTTCGCTGATCATAGGGTTAATCCTGGCTGCCCAGTCATTTTCTTTTCCAACCAACCCATTTCAACGACAGCAAATTGCGAATTCAATCCTGGGCATTGTCGGCACTGTTATCGGTTCGATAATTCTTTATCAAATGACGATACGGCTGTTAGGAGATTCCTGGATTGGCCGGATGATTGCTCCGGAAAACAGTAACGCGGTAACCGCTAAGCAAACCAACTGGAATGAAGCGATGGTTCACTGGGAACACTTGGTTGGACAAACCGGGCAAACTACCACTCGTCTTTCACCAGCAGGTAAGGTTCAGTTAGGTTCCAAAGTTTACGATGTCCTCAGTGACGGAGAAATGATCAACTCAAATATCACGGTGGAAGTTATCGAAGTAACTGGTAATCGTATCGTTGTATCCAAGTCTTCATAAAAGTTGAGCTATTCATTATGGATCCAAATATAATCTGGGCGATCGCTCTTATTGCAGTGGGAGCCGCTTTAATTATTCTCGAACTCTTCATTCCATCGGGCGGGCTCATCGGAGTTGCATCGGTTGGCTGCTTTATTGGAGCAACTTATCTCGGTTATCAGGCCGGCGAAAAAACAGGTCTCGTAATACTTTGCAGCTCTGTGCTCGTAGTCGGTGTAATGATTTACATGGCACTGAAAATATGGCCTCATACACCAATGGGCCGCAACGCTTTACCGACAGATGAAAATCCAGCAGACACTGTCACCAAAGCTCTTGAACATCTTGTTGGATTACGCGGAGTCAGCACGTCAACATTAATGCCTAACGGACGTATTGAAATCGACGGCAAAACCTATGATGCTGTCAGCCAGGGGACGATCATCGAGGAAGGCTTCGCTATCGAAGTCCTTAGCATTGAAAGTAATCGGATCCTGGTAACACAAGTTGAACAGTCCCCTTCCGATCAGCAATCGACTGGTGATAGAACGGACACAACTGTTGAGTATTCCACCTTCGAAGATGATCTGGAACAGTCGTTAGGTGACGAAACACTGTGAAATTTGACACGCTTGCATGAAACTAAATTAGAATTTTGGTAAAAATATAAAGACTGATAGGTATCATTCATAATGGTTTTATGTTGTTTCAGATTCGTGACGGTGAATATTCTATGAATTACATTTTCATTGCAGAGAACGATGGCGTCGGATTAATAGAAATTATTGGCATAGTTGTAGCGATCTTCCTGCTGGTCATCACCTATGTCTTCCTGTCGTATTTCAAGCTTTATATTCAATGTAAACTGACACGAGCCGGGATCGGATTCGTTGATCTTATCAGTATGACATTCAAGAAGATTCCTGTTTCAATGATTGTCCAAAGTAAGATCATGGCGGTGAAAGCTGACCTCACGGAAGAAGAAGGGGTGACACTGTCTGCTCTTAATTCACATCATCTCGCCGGCGGAAACGTTCCACTGGTGATTCGCTCATTAATTGCTGCTCGAAAAGCTAAGATTATTAGCCTCACTTTTCAGGAAGCAATGGCGATTGATCGGGCCGGCCGAAATGTACTTGAGGCGGTTCAAACCAGTGTTTATCCAAAAGTGATTGATTGTCCTTCACTCGACTCGGGCAAAGCAAAACTCGATGCTGTCGCCAAGGATGGAATTGAACTGTATGTAAGAGCCCGCGTGACAGTGCGGGCAAACCTCCAACAGCTAGTTGGCGGTGCAACCGAAGAAACTATTACCGCCCGTGTCGGTGAAGGGATTATCAGTGCTATTGGTTCCGCTTCATCTCATAAGGAAGTGCTTGAAAATCCGGATGTGATCTCAAAGAAAGTATTGTCCGACCGCTTGGACTCACAAACCGCTTTTGAAATCGTATCCATCGACATTGCCGATATTGATGTCGGAGGTAATATCGGAGCAAAGCTACAGGCAGATCAGGCCGAAGCTGATACGCAGGTGGCACGAGCACGGGCTGAAGGGCGTCGCGCCATGGCCGTAGCACTGGAACAGGAAAAAGAAGCGTCGATTCAGGAAAGCAAAGCACAGCTGATCTCAGCCAAGGCTGAGGTGCCGATGGCAATTTCCGATGCTTTTAATTCAGGCAAGCTTGGCATTATGGATTACTATCGTATTACTAATATTCAGGCCGATACCGAGATGCGAACATCCTTTGCCAAAGGTCCTGAACAGGAAGAACTAACAGTTGAACCCTAGTCAATGGCCGGCTTTATAAAGACAATTATCGAAGGAATTCTGGAGGGCATGGATCAGATGGCTCAGGATCCAAATGGACCGCCGCAGAAACGTCAGGTACCTCAACGGGCTCCTGCAACGCGAACTTCAGTCGGATCACCTCCTAATCAACAGGTGCCTTCAACACCATGGCCAAAGGACGCATCAGGCACCCAATATCAAAATCAGAATCAGGCTGAACAGACTAAACAGGTACCTGTCGATCTGAAACAATTCACGCCTAAAACTGGCGGGGCACGGTCACACAAAAGATTAAGTGGTCCTGCCATTACTGCACGTGATTTACTCCACTCCCCCGGAGGAGCTCGCGAGGCAATGATCGCCAGCGAAATCTTAAATCGTCCTGAGCATCGTTGGCAGTAACTGCCGCTAGCGTCAGAATCACGAAATGTTCGGCAAGCTCACGCAAGTCGACGGCCAGTGCCGTCAGGTTGGCTCCGCATACATTAACCTGCTGAGTTATCTGCTCTGCTTAAATTTGAAATGCTTACTTCTATAAGCTCCAAAAACCGGGAAGTATTTCCTGCCCGTTTTATGTAAATCGGATTCTTTGCACCCTTGCTTTGGACCTAATCTACAAAGCCACTAGGGGCACATCTCTTAACCTAAAAGCATCACCTATTCGGACATTGTTCATGTTACTGATGCTTCTATTTTCGGTAACCGCTGGATCCTTCGGAATTCCTGTTTTTTCTTCCGAAAATACACTCGCTCTTTATTGGGTAACAACATGCTGTGAAAAACAGATTAAAAGAGTTGACGATTTAGGACTCGTGACAAAACTGATTGCGTTGCAAAAAAAAAGGAGCGAGTATGAATTTGAACAAAGCTAGATCTGTTTATCTTTTTGGGAGTGGAGTGTCATTCCTGCTGTCCGTTAGTCTTTGGTTTTTAGGGCATAAAGAGGAGGGAATCTTTGTTGGCGTGTGGGTTCCATCGATTTTAAGCCTGGGCAGCCTAATGCTTTCTACTTCGAGGGAGTGAATGATGAGCATTGTGAATATTGTCATTCTTATTTTTGGGACGGTTGTTGCAGGTAGTTCGTTATGCGTCACCTGGTTAATTGTCCGAAGCACGTCTCCGGAAATAAATAACGAAAAATTGAGAGCAAAGTAACTTGTATTGTGTTTTAAAAAGGAGAGTATCGGATGTTCAACATCTCAATAGTAATTCAGCTAATCGTATCTTTAACCATTCTCAACGTTTGGCTTTTTCGACGGGAAAAGATCACTGCTTTCCGTGGTGGCGAAGCTAAAACTCTGCGGGAAGAATTTAGTGTCTATGGCTTCTCAAGTTGGGTTTACTATGCTGTTGGCATTGCAAAAGTTTTAACCGCACTAGCAATGCTCTCTGCTATCTGGGTCGAACAACTGTTACTGCCCAGCACATTTATCATGGTAATCATGATGCTGGTTGCTTTTATTTGTCATATGAAGCTTCGTAATGACAACTTCTCAAAGGCAATTCCAGCCACTTCCATTTTAGTCTTGTGCTGTGTACTGATGATGATCGAAACCTAATTCATTTTGCACAAAAGCTAGTCGTGGATAATCCATCGCTTTCTATGCTTTATTAATCAGATTTTTTAGGGGCAAAGCTGGAAAGAACAATATGCCCCTTCTGCAAAGTCAACTACAATTTGACGCATGCATAAATAAGTCTTTAAAGGCTTTTACTTACTGTCGATCGAACACTCAAACATTCGGATTGTTGACAATGCAGAAAATATCATTGATGACCATAATTTTGCTGAGTGCCCTTGGGGGTAGTACCAGTTGGGGACAGAAAAACGATAGTGTCAAGGTATTGACCACGCACGGTATTGCTTTCAGTCAAAAGAAAGTAGATACCCCGATTCCAAATCAGATTCATATTCTGCGAATTGATTTAAGCTTGGGCAAGGCCAAGCCCCGAGTCGCCTTAGGCCCGGATCCTGATGGAGACGGGCCAGCCGAAGTTGCTCTTACGGATCCAAGAAAACTAGCCGCTGATAAATCCGTTCTGGCATTTGTAAACACCAACCCGTGGGACAGCTTTCCCAATGCCGAAGGTAAGAAAAACAGGAATTGGTTCGCTGGACAGCCTGTTGATATTCATGGTCTGGCAGGTACCAACGGAAATCTGCGTAGCAAAATGGATCCTTCATCTGCGTCTGTGTGGTTTGATGAAGAAGGGTTAGTACATCTCGGACATGGTCAACAGGACAAGCCGAAAGAAGCTACTTCAGGTTTTCAATTGATTCTTTCCGAAAGCAAAATACTTGTTTCTGAGGGAGGAGCTCGTCATCCGCGTACCGCAATAGGTACCGACAAGGAGGGCAAAACACTTTGGCTGGTTGTAGTTGATGGCCGACAACCAGGTTACAGCGAAGGAATGAACTTACACGAATTATCTGAAGTAATGAAGCAACTCGGGTGCTGGCGGGCCACAAACATGGATGGTGGTGGCAGTAGTGTTATGGGAGCATTAAACAAGAATGGGGAAATGCAGATCATCAACAGACCCTCTGATCGTTTTCTTGGTTTCGTACGAATTCGCCCCTTACCGATGGTACTCACCATCGTAAAGTCAAATTCACCGAAATAGATATCCGCCAAAACGGCATCATACAGAAAGACGCTTAAATACCTAACGAAGTGTAAAGCATCTACTATTCAAAGGTCGGATTTCAGAGAAAATCTTTTGACTACCAGCCCTATTCCTTTTCATTTTTCCCAGATAATATCAGGGATCTTTTACGGAGAATCTCATATTGACCAGACTGTTCATCATTCTCATCCTGCTGATTGGTCCAAGCCAATGCGGTCAGGCCCAAACCAGTAAACCAATTTCCCTGGTACCCGTTGGTACTCCTGAAAAAGTTGGCGTCTCGAAAGAAAAGCTCGGGAAAATCAATCCTGCTGTAAATAAATTGATTGAGCAACAAAAACTGGCCGGAGCAGTTGTGCTTGTTGCCAGAAAGGGCAAACTTATTTTCTCGGATTGCTACGGGTGGGCTGACATAGGCAAGCAAAAGTCAATGCAGTTAAACTCCGCTTTCAGAATCTACTCGATGACTAAACCAATCACCAGCATTGCCGTATTAATTCTACAGGAACGCAAGCTGCTTAATTTGGATGATGCTGTGAGCCAATATATTCCGGAGTTCAAAAACCTAAAAGTTTTTTCAGGCACGGACAAAAACGATGTATTAATCCTAAAAAACATGACTCGGGAAATAACCATCAGAGATCTACTTCGTCATACTTCAGGTCTGACTTATGATTTCCTGGATGAGTCACCCGTTGGAAAAATGTATCTCGAGGATGAAGTGGCGACTTCCAAGAACCTAAAAGAGATGATCCGTAAGCTGATAAAAATTCCTCTTACTTCTCAACCCGGGGAAAAGTTTACTTACGGAGTTTCAACTGATGTTCTCGGATATTTAGTTGAAAGAGTAAGTGGCATGTCCTTTGCCGATTTTCTAAGAAAAGAAATTTTCATACCTCTTAGCATGACAGAAACTGCTTTTTACGTACCTGATACGGCAACAACAAGGTTTGCTAAAGTCTATACTTCTGAGGGACTGCAAATCGCTGAGGCACAGGACGCCCGTATCGTCGGCGAATTCTTAGAACCGCCAACAATGTATTCCGGGGGAGGAGGTTTAATATCTACCGCCGGGGACTACCTGAATTTCTGCGAGATGTTACGCAACAATGGCAAGTTTAAAGGTCAACGGATTGTTACCGCAAAAACCATCAAGGAAATGACCGGCAATCAACTTCCGGAATCAGCCTATCCAATATCCATTGTGGAGCAGCAAGACGGTGTTGGTTTTGGACTTGGTGTCTCTGTTGTTATGGAAATTACAGAATTATGCAAAACAGCACATGTCGGAGAATATGGCTGGGATGGGATCGCCAGTACCCATTTCTGGATCTCTCCGAAAGATGATCTGATTGTCATCGCATTAAGCCAAAATATGCCCTTCTCTCATCAGTTACGAGATGTCTTGCGTCCTCTTGTATATGACGCATTGTCTCGCTAGCTAAAAAAGGCAATATTAAATATCAACTCTGATTTTTTGATACCTTCAATTCCCAAAAATATATGTTCACAGGAAAAGTGTGATGCAATACTACCAACATCGATTTGAAACTATTGAAGAATATCTCCATCATCGCCCGCCCTATCTGTTGGTGGAAAAAATTGATTCGATCGAAGACCGGGAGATCACTACTTCAAAACAGGTGAAGCCGGATGAACCATGGATTGAAGGGCACTTTTCAGGGGCTCATGTCTTTCCCGGTGCCATTATGCAAGAGCTAGTCACTCAGACCGCGGGGATACTAATTGCTGCTAACTACAACCCGATGGAATCCTACGTTACATCCAATCCACGACACAACGAATATGCGTTAGGTGTTTTAGTTAAAGTAGATTCAGCACGATATCGAGGGTTTGCCCGCCCGGGTGACCGGTTAGATGTGAAAGTCACTCTTAACGAAATCACCGGAAATCTGTTTGATTTCAGCGGGCGAATCCACATCGCTGAGAAAGAGATTATGAAGATTAACTTCCGACTTTGTAATATTGCATCATCTGTAATAACTGACAAAACTGATGGATCGCTAAACTAAGAATTGCCGGATACGCTTGAATTCCGTATTCTTTCATCAGATCAATTCTGATGTAAAGTTTAATTTTTTTACAAACCGCACCTTTCCGGAATCAATGTCATTGCAACAATACGAGTGTTTAAATAAGGAACATCCATCATGGCGAGAACGTCTACCGCATTACTTTTGTTGCTTTTCTTCACCAGTACACTGCTTGCTGACAACAACCGTCAGGTCTTATTAGAATTTGAAGACTCAAAGAGTGTTCGCAGTTGGCGTGCCATTAACGACGGCGTCATGGGAGGAAGATCTGTCGGTCGCTATCGCTGGACAAACAACAAGATGCTCGAGTTTTACGGCCGGCTTTCTCTGGAAAACAACGGTGGTTTTGCATCGATCCGACTTCCCTCAGGAGACATAAAACTCCAAAAAGGTGATGTATTGCTTCTGCAACTCAAAGGTGATGGAAGAACTTACAACATGAACTTGTATGCCCAGAGAAATCTGGGGGGCTTTTCATACCGGCAATCCTTTAAAACAGTGCCTGACAAACTTATCGAAGTCCAATTACCTGTAGATAAGTTTGTAGCCACCTGGAGAGGCCGAGTATTCCCCAGACAAAAACTTGCGCCTCAGGATGTTGCCGGGCTCGGTTTTCTTTTGGGAGACAAAAAAGAAGGTGAATTCCGTTTGCTACTGAAATCCATTAGCGTGCAACGCGTCACCGCCAACTGAATTTGGGCTGTCGTTGCGGGGATTATTAAAGATGCCTCAAGACTCTAAATAGAGAGTCTTTTGCTTTCGATGGACTAACGTTAGTAGGCGTTCTATGCAATAAAATCGTATTCAGCATTCATCAGAATCTGCATTAATCGAAAATTGAACAGGCCAGATCCCCAACTACTTTATCGACTTCCTCTTTTTTCCCAAGTGGCCTTAGCAGCACTATTGATTTAAAATTTCAGTAGTATCTTGCTCTTTCCGGAGAACTCCCTGTTTGGGTGGATGCAATATTCCCCCTTCCGGATAAATCTGTCCCCTTGGTATCAAAATTATGACAATTCGTTCTTTTTTCTTCCTTATAGTGATCTCTCTGATCAACCTGCCTTTATTACTTAAAGCGCAAACTCTGGAGATTCCTCCACTCACCGATTTACCCCGTATAGACCGAAGTTCTCCAAGACCGGAACCCAATATCCTTAGAAATTCAGCCTTCATTCTGAAGATGAAAAAGCATGAAGTAAGTGGCACGGGCTATGTGATTCTAAGCGATCATGATTCTCCGGAATTCCTCACGGCAATTGATAAATTGGCGAAATTCCGTCAGGGTACTGTTTTAAGAATGGATGATTTGGGAGCAATCACGGAATTAAAAGGCCGTGCTGCTCTCCTTAAGCGACTATTAGAATTAGATCCAAAGTATGTGGCTGTGGCTCCGAAAATAGAATCTTATCGGGAAAACATATTACTGGGACTATGGGAAGTTTTCAGCACGCTTGACGATGATCCATTCATCGATGTCTATCCAGGCATCCTTTTAGCAAGTAACGCGGAAAATTTTCAGCGGTTTATTGACCGCACGATCAATCACCGTGCAATCTCTCAAAAAGAATTACGCCTCATGGCGATTAGTCAGGTTCCTTCTGCTATGGAGACAAGGTCGCTTCAGAAAGCCGGTATTCTGCGTGAAACGTTTGCAGAATACGGATTGGAGACACCAACTTTAGCTGTTTATACTCCGGCAGCTAAAAATGCTGCGAAGTTGGAAGGAAAAGATTTATGGAATATCCACCTCAGTAGCAAAGGTGATTATGTAAAAACATTGTCATCAAAGCCGGAAAAAGCCCTTAATGCGGCTCAACTTGTTGTCATGCATGGGCACGGAATCCCTGGTATGTCCTGCTCCATTGATATTAAGGGGATTCCAACTAATTCAGCAAACAGGGTTATCTTAACCGGTTCTTGTTTCTCAGCAGTTCCGGTAAAATCTGACCTTCCCAGGATGTCATCAGCGCCGGGCGGATATAAAGTGGACGCGCGTCCTGCCTTCGCGATGGAATATTTAGACCGGGATGCCGTTGTTTTCTTTGGGCATATGAGACTTAGTTCCGGATTTCCACATTTGTTCCCCGTGCTGGAAAACTGGATGCAGGGTGAAACCGTCGGAAGCGCTTATCAGCAACTACTCAATGCAATTATCAATATGCGCGGTTTTCGTTCAGGTGGGTTTGTCATCCCCACTCCGATAACCCAACGCAACATTCGACAAAACACCCTTCTCTACGTGGTTTTTGGAGACCCGGCGCTGACACCTTTCGAAAAACTAAAAAAGTAAGCCGGCCTAACACTGGAACTTCAAAATCTAGCCATGCTCTGCTGCCAGCATCTTGATGAACACCACTGGTCCTAATCTCTGACTAGCAAAAAAACAGCGCAAATATCTGACTGTAAAATCTGTCTAAACGTTCTTTTGAAGCTACAAATTAACAGCGTCGAACCAATAATATGTCTCACCAAGTGCTCAACATAATCGGCGAGAAATCTGAATCGGTAATTAATCGACAATCATCATGCGAAATTATTTGCTTGTTTTCCCTAATCAACTCTATGAAAAACATCCGGGCTTCGATTCCAATCCTGACAAAGTTATTTTGATCGAAGATGGCCTTTTTTTTGGTGATCAAGATTATCCCCTTCGATTCCATTGCAAAAAACTGACGTTTCAAAGAACTGCAATGAAAAAGTATGAAGCATTTTGTCGCAAGCTTGGACTGCAAGCGGACTATTGGGATCACGAAGAAACATCAGGTTTTCTATTTAATCATCTACAAAAAATCAAACACAATGAAAAGCCGGAAACCATTGCTTTAACCACTCTCGATCCCGTGGACTACGAATTGCGTCACCGGTTGGAAGAAATAACTCGGGACCTAAATTTGCCAATCTCATTCTTAAATAACTGCGGTTTTATAAATACCCGTAAAGAGAATGAAGAATTCATTGATGGCAGAAAGCGATGGTTCATGGCCGATTTTTACCGCTGGCAAAGAAAAAGACTGAATCTACTGATGCAGGATGGGAAACCCATCGGTGGCAAATGGAGTTTTGATCATCAGAACCGTAAGAAAGTTCCCCGCAGCCTCTTCACTAAAATACCCCAAAGGTCGTTACTTCAAGACGACATCGTCTCACGCGAGTCTAACAAGTATGTTACCCAACAATATAAAGATCATCCCGGCGTTCAATCTCAGCTGCACTATCCAACCAGTCACGAACAGGCAGACACTTGGCTAGATGCTTTCTTAGAGCAACGTTTTCAGAATTTTGGGAACTACGAAGACGCGATCATCAAAGGGGAAAACACGCTTTGGCATTCAGTGTTAAGCCCGCTAATCAATACTGGATTATTAACGCCGCATAAAGTTCTTTCTCGATGCCTGGCACATGCTGATTCACATCAAATACCTTTAAACAGTACAGAAGGATTTATCCGCCAATTAATCGGATGGCGTGAATTTGTCCGCGCAACATATGAAGATCTGGGCTGTAAAATGCGAACTTCTAATCACTGGGAACACTACAATCCGATTCCGAAAGTATTTTACCATTGTGCGACCGGACTCGATCCTGTCGATGATTGCCTGAAAAGAGTTGAGACAACTGCATACTGTCATCATATCGAACGTTTGATGATTCTTGGAGGATTCCTCTTTTTATGTGAGGTCTCACCCCAACAGATATACCGATGGTTCATGGAAATGTTCATCGATAGTTATGACTGGGTAATGGTTCCTAACGTGTATTCGATGAGTCAGCATGCAGATGGTGGTTTAATTACCACCAAACCATATTTCTGCGGATCTTCTTATATACGTCGGATGAGCAACTATCCGCGCGGGAACTGGTGTGAAATCTACGATGGTCTCTATTGGCGGTGGATCTGGAAAAATCGCAAACGTCTGTCGACTCAGCCTCGATGGGCAATGATGTGTAAGCTTGCAGAAAAGATGGGACAGACAAGAATAAAGCAGCACTTACGAATTGCTGATAATTATTTGTCGAAAATTATGTGAGTAAAAAAAGAGAGCTCTCTTTCAAGAGCTCTCTGGAAGTCTATCAATGCCGGCTTGGGAAAAAGTCGCATTGATAACATCATTGTCGACTCGATTAGTCGATCAATTCCACCGCGTCACCAATTGCAACGTCAGCAGTCTGGCCATCGGGAAGCAAACGGTTCGCAATGGCAATACGTTTACGAACAGCCTCAATAACTAAGACCGCTGTTACTTCCGTCATCGTGTCTAATACTTCGCCGGTAGCAGGGTCACGAATTACCTTAGAGACTTTGTAGACAGCGACCTTCATACCTGGTTCCAGTCCCGCATTGCTACCTCCGTTTAGGAAAACGTATTGGTCATCTACTTCCGCAACAAGTCCCTGATAATGAGGACCTGCTGGCGTTGCTTGATTTGCCTGAGTGGCAACGGGAACCAGACGTACCTTACCCAGTGCATTATCAATTGCTCTCTGCATCGCCTTACCAAGCGATGAAGTTTCATACTGCTGCATTGCGATATCATAGCGATCGATAGAACCAGCAATTCTTATGTAATCCAGATCCAAACCGACATTCGTGCCTACACTCGTGCCTCGTCCAGTGACACTCGTAAGAATTTTACCTGTATAGGGATCAAAAGCACGTAGCACAACCTCAGCATGGGCCGTCGACTTAGAGACATTGAGCCCAAGATCGTAAATCTTGCCAATTTTTATTTGACCCAATCCGGTGCTGAATCCGGAACCGGTTCGCTGATCAATCACCGTTACAGTTAACTGGAAAAGAGCGTCTACTCCCATCTCTTGTGCCTTAGTCAGAACCTGTGCATTAAGCCGACCATTGGTAAGCGAGAGGCTGTCAACAACTGTATATTGGTTTGAATTTACAAGATTGTGGATCAGTTGATCGGTTACATAAGGGAAGCGGTAATGCAGTCTCGACTGTGATGGCAGGACGGCTACCGTTAATCCTTCAAGCGGCTGTTGTGCCTTTACAGTCACAGGCCCAACAAAAAGACTGAAAATAAGAATTGTTAAAGTTAGTCGATTACGATTGACCTGGTAGCGTTTCATTTTTCAAATCCCTTATATTGGTGTTTGTGTTAGATTTTCCTACACAATAAGAAACGTAAAGCTGGCACCGAACGGACAAAAGAAAAATAAAATAATCCAATTTTCTATTCTGCAGCAAATTAACCTCCTACTTTATTTGGCATGTCATTCACTGAATTACTAAAAAAAATTGAAGCTGGCGACTCGGACGCTTCCACGGAACTACTTGGACAGTACGGACACCACATTCGTCGTATTGCCCGAATACGTCTTAATGACACAATGCTCCGAAGAGTCGAAGACAGCATGGATATTTATCAGAGTGTCATGGCTAATTTTTTCATGAGGGCGGCTACAGGACAATTTGATCTGGATACTCCGGAGCAAATGCTGGCTCTTATTTCAACAATGATTAGAAATCGTGTTATGGATAAAAGCCGATTCTACCGCTCGCAGAGAAGGGACATGCGGAGGAACATCTCCATTGCCGAGACACCTACAGAAGACAGAACACGGGAGACTCCCAGTATTATGCTAAGCCGTGAAGAGGTGATTTCTCAATTCTACTCACGTCTCGAGCAAGAAGAACGTTGGCTATTAGAGCAACGCGCAAACGGTAGCAGCTGGAAAGAGCTGGCTGAGGAGTTAAATGCCACGCCGGATCAATTACGTAAGCGTCTGGCGAGAGTCACACAACGTATTGCAGCGGATATAGATTGGGAGTAATCATCGATGGAACCATTTCATGATTTACTACCGTATCTCTGTGCTGAGCAAAGCACTAGATGGGCAAACGGCGATCATGTTTCTATTGAGCAACTTATTGGTCCCTATGCGGAAATTAATGATGACACATCTGCTTTGCTTGATCTTATTTACCATGAAATCTATCTGCGTGAAGTTTATGATGTGCCAATCGATTTGGAAAGATTTATACAACGTTTTCCCCAACTGAGCACCGACATTGCTCTAATGTTTGAAATTCATCAGCTCGTGGATACCGGTAATCTGGAAGTGTCGGACGAATTACCGACAAAATCTGATGAAGACGGTTTTCCTGACCCTGTTGCAGATGTCCTCCGCGTATTATCGGAAACATACCCTTTTTCTGAGTTGCCTCGAGATGTGCAGGAGAATATTGCCGGACAATCGATTTATCGTGTTTTCGATCAGGGTGATTATCTGGTTCGACAGGGTGATCCCTCTGACTCTCTTCTGATTATCAAAACCGGCGAAGTGGAAATCCGCCTAAACCATTCGGAACAGGATTCAGAGGTCGTCGGTTACTGTGGCATCAATAACGTAATTGGGGAAATAGGAATTTTTACGAATAGCACGCGAAGCGCAAATGCCATTGCTCTGGGCGAAGTTGTGGCTTTGGAGGTTCCGCTGGCATTATATGAACAGATGAATCGTGATTTTCCTGCCACCAGTGCTATGATCGCAAATCAGGTCTCTGAACGAATTGGCAATCGGGACATTGATGTCCTGACTAACAAAGTGCTGGAAGGGTATCGGATAATAAAACGACTCGGCCGCGGCAGCATGGGAGTGGTTTATTTGGCTGAGCGTGTTTCAGACGAAAAAACATTTGCCCTAAAAATGCTGCGTCACGATATTCTCTGTAATCAAAAAGCCTGTCAACGTTTTACCCAGGAATCCGAAATACTACGAGCACTCAACCACCCGTTAATTCTTAAAACGCATCAGGCTTTTCATTCCATGGCGACAATGTTTTTAGTCATGGATTATTGTCAGGGTATTTCACTTCGAAAATGGATGGATACCTCAGAAGATTTAGATATAAAAATTATCAAGCATATCATAGGCCAATTAATGGATGCCCTGATGTATGCCCATCAGCATGGAATTATTCATCGGGATGTCAAACCATCTAATGTCATGATTAATGAAGATTACCGGATTACCTTAATGGATTTCGGGCTAGCCAGAAATTCAATCAATCCTTCATTAACCCATACCGGTGAATTACTGGGCAGTCCGCGTTATATGGCGATAGAACAATTTACCGGAGGTGACGTGGGGCCTAAGTCTGATTACTATGCTATCGGATGTTTGCTTTATGAGATGTTAACCGGTGCCCCCTTGTTTGATAGTAATGATTTAGTGGGTATGCTAACGCAGAGAATGCAGTGGACAATGCCAGAGAAACATGAAATATTCCCTGATCTGGAGAATGACGTTTATGACTTTCTCAGCAGTTGTCTGGAAGCAGACAAAGAGCAGCGTCTGGCAGACTACGAACTAAAAGAACTTATTGATTTGTCAGGAAACTGGCGCTTGGATCAGGTGGTCTGAACAAGTAAAACAGCGATTCTTAAGAATCGCTGCTATTAAATATAAAACTAAACGATTGAATTCTATTGGAGTCTAAATCATGAAAAACTTTATTCTGGGTATGCTATCCGCCGTCCTCATTGCCGGCATCTGTGGAGCAGTTGTCCAAGATCGGAACCGAGGGGCTGAGTATGAACACATTTACATTGATCCTGAAAACTTCACCATGCAATTGTTCACGGATTTCGAGGCTACTCCGGTACCAAAGAATCAAGGCGTATTTTTCGATACGTTAGGTAAGCTACAGAAAAGCGGCTGGCGTGTTGTTTCCATGGATGACGTCGGCTTTGTAATGATGCGAGAAAAATAAAAAGAACGAGGGAGTAAGCCACCAAAGACTTACTCCCTCTATTTCTTTAACTAGATATTATTTAGCGTTGAACAAATCGATTCCGATTCCTGTTACGGTATTGTTCCGAGGAACCTTGTCGGAATTGATTGAGCATATTTTCAATGTTGAAAACACTCTGTTCGTTAACATGCTCTTCAATTTCCATGCGTTCTATTTCACGATGATAAATCACCCTTCGCGATGCCTGCCGACTCTGTACACCAGAGGCTCGCTGAATCTGTTGCAGTAGATCCTGAAATTGACTACTGCTTCCCTGCATATTGGAAACATTACGAGCTCTTACAGCCCGAGGAGCCATTTGGAAAGGTGCTTGATTCATACCGTTCCCTCGCATATTCCATTGTGTCGAACCATTATTCATGGTGAACGGAAATCCGAAATCCTGAGCTTTTGCATCTCCCAAACTCATATGAGCTACCAAAATAGCTACCATCATTGTGATTGCCTTTTTCATTTTATTTCTCCTGGCAAGTGATTATTTGAGTGGGACATTTTAAAGGTTACTGAATTTAATGTTTTCAGTAATTGCCCCTTACGCTATCTAAAACGTAGCCTGAATCCAAACCGGACAAGAAAAAGAGAAAAATAAAGAAAATAGACTTTAAACACGTGGGGAATACTATCGCAATCTGGGATTTAATCAGTTTGATTACACAATGTTTCAAATTGACTCTCTGATTCGCAAGTCACCCTTATGAAAACACCTAAAAATAGCGTTTTTACTAATATGGTATGGTGTTTGCGAATAAATCAAATGGTTGGTCAGAACATCTGACCTGAACAAAATCCCATTTGGAGAAAATCTCATGAGTAAGAAAATATTATTTTTGGGCATCATGGCCTGCCTTAGCTTCTCGGTCCCCGAAGCCAAAGCGGGCAACTTCGGTTTTAGTATTTTTGGGCCCCAGGGCGGACAATTCAGTTTTTACAACGGTCCTTCTTTTTCAAACAGGGGTTACCAACATCGAAGACCGGTATACTCAGGCTTTAATTTTCAGAATAATTTTTGCATGCCGAGATATCAGTTTCAGTCTAACAGGCAAAATTATCAATACCGTAGTTTTTCGAACCAACGATACCGCTCTCGATCAAGTTTCCGTTCCAATTTCTCCCAACATTCATTTCCATCTTTCTGGGGATTCTAATAACTAAGCAACAGGTTGGTCGGCTTTCCAAAGCCGACCAACCATTTTGTTTCCCTGACACACTTTTACTATTTAAATTTTTCACAAAACAATTCTATGAATGAACTTTCGAATGAAGATCCAACGACCTGGCCAGAACAATTAGAACTACTGGAACAATATTCGCATAAACTATATTCACTGGCCCGGGAAATGGTGGCGTTACTGCAGGAACATCAAGAGAGTAAATGGGAAGAAATCTACGCAAGCTTTGCTCAGGCCATTGGCAATGCTAAGACTAATCGCCAACGGCTCATGGCAATCAATGCCATTCATTCAATCTATGGAGGGATGGGAAGTTGGAATGACTTCTACCTTCTTGCTTTGGGAGAGGCCGAAGATTTGAGAATGTCTTTGAGCAATGCCATTTATAATTTGGCCGAAACAATGAAGATTCAGATATTATCAGGACCGAAGGAACCAAAGAGAAGTATTTGGCAAAAAACAAAAAGTGTGTTTTTTAGATCACTCTTGAAAGGAAACTAAGAGAGTCGTGGGAATGCTAAAAATCAGCCGGCTTTTAATGTCCTTGATCGCTCTGATCATCAGTGCTTTTTGCCTATTCGGCTTCTTGGCAACTTTTGAACCGGTTCAGAGTGCGATAACGTTTAGGGTCGTTTATGTAATTCTGGGGATCACTGCAGGCATTATGAGTAGTCGCATGATGTACTTAGCCGTTCGAAATCCTTAATGAGATTTCCGCAGAGAATTAGGGCGCACCATAAATACCGTCACGCATCTTCTTTGGTGCGTTAGTGGTAATTGACTGTACTCCCATCTCGATAAGCTCCTTGGCTCGAGGGATTTCGTCTACGGTCCAGACGTGATATTCATAACCCGCTTTTTGGAATGATTTTACCAGTTCCCCGCTTAGATTGTCGTGATGAGTACTCAATCCATCCGTTCCCAACTTCTTTAGTGTGCGAAGAACAGAGGACGGGGGTGGTTGCAACGTACCTTCATTACTTATTTTGAATCTGGTCAACCAAAACGTCTTTAGTTCCGGAAATTGCTTTTCGACAGCCTTAATAACATCCTGCTGGAAGGAAATAATAACTATTTGTCTTAACTCTAGTGAACTGGCTCGAATTTGATCGATCAGTCCGGGAACCAACCGGGCATCGCTTTTGATCTCGATAAAAATGCGTTTTTGTTTGGGAATAGTTGCAATTACCTCCTTAAAAGTCGGGATTCTTGTTCCTGCAAATTGTTTGTCATACCAGTGACCAAAATCAAGCTGCTTTAATTCAGCCAAAGTCAGATTCTTCACGTCAAGATTTTTTTGCGTGTAATGACGGATGTTAGCGTCATGCACACAGACAATTTCACCATCACGCGTTAAGTGGAAATCTCCCTCAATAGCATCTGCTCCCTGCAGCCAGGCCTGCTTAAACGCTGGAAGCGTATTCTCCGGAGCATCTTTAGAAGCACCCCGATGAGCAACAATCGGAATTTTCTTCAACACTTTATTAGTTTGTGCATTTACTATTAAGCCAGCAAAAAAATGAACCCCCAGCATCAAAGGTATTAATATTTTGACCATTATGTTCTCACTTGCAGCAAAAAAATGTTGTTAAGAAATTACCGATGGCAAGTTTGGCTTCTTCAAGATTTCGTTTCTTCTTCCTAAAGGTTCCCGGTAACTACTTAAGGCTCCGTAATCCAGCTAGTCAATTGCTAAACGTGGCATGACTGTAAAATCCTTACTCCCGGTAAGTGGACATACTTTCATTGCCTTAATAGAAGGTATCAACGGAAGCGGGTTCTCAGCCTCCGGGAATTTGAAGAGTTGAATCATTTCCCCGGTGCTATGGTTCCATATTCTGGCGACCGGTTGCGGCGATTTTTCGGTACGTGACCACCTTAAATATACGAATTTTTTTGTCTCCGGATCGAATGCCGTGTACTGCTCAAAAAGCCGACCACCACCAAAAATTACCATATAAGATCTAGTTTCTCCATCAATCTTGCTGGTCACTTCATAACCGGTACCCGCATAGAGAGAAGATGAAATCAATAGAGCAACAGCAGTCAGTATTAATCGATTTAACATTTTTATTTCCTGTGGTCCTGCGCACTGATTCGCCCACACCCGAAAGCAGCATAATCTATTAACGCTCAGAATGTTCTTTTTTATTGGTTAAGTAATCTAGTTTCATACCAGCGGTTTTGTTCGTATAGATTAATACTTCAAGTGCTTCTCTGGGAGATAAACCAACAACAAATTCCCTGACCGAATTATCACCGGCCACGGCAATATCGCAACATAGTTCCAGTTCAAAGAAACCAAGATCCCCACTGAATCGATAGCTCATGTTTCGTAAAGTACTATAATGCCCGGAAGGCAATACAGCCGGAGCATTAATAGACAGATCCGTGGGCAGTACTATCCTCTGACCCAGCCGACTCCTTAGCTCACCAACTGCTAAAATTTCGTAGATCACAAGTTTGCCGGCGGAAATAATAAGTAAGACGCCAAAAGTACAAATCAATATTTTCTTTTGAGTTATAGCGAAGTATTTCTTCTTCAGTTTCTCCACAGGTTGTTCAGTCATGATCAGGCCTGAATATTCTTTGGTTAACAGAGAAAAAGTGACGTCTTGTAACTCAAGCACTTATTAACTTTGCCTTATTAAAATTTCGCAATTTCCAATACAAAATCAGACTTAACAGGAAAATAAACCATTCACCGATCGCAAGCTTGTAGGTACCTGAGCTTATTTCACTGTAGCAGATGAAACTTAAGGTCCTAAACAGTACCAGATTGACGTGTATCAAAAGACAAGCCAGTAATGAATACTCCAGAAAACGTTGATGAATAATAGGCAATATAAGAATCATTGCCATACCGATTTCCAATCCACCATATACCGTTATAAATTCAGATTTCCCTGATCCTCCAATTAACTCAAAACCAACGATGCCTGAGGTTTTATCCGGCGAGATGGCACACCATACGCCCAAAAATAGATACATAATTCCAACGGCACAACAAAATAGAGTGATCAATCGAGACATAGTATAGAAAATCTTTAACTTGATGAATTAAGAGCTTAGTTAACTTAGCAATCATCCGGAAAGAAATACAGTACTTTCAGCCTTTACGAATAGCTAGGAAACGTATTAATTTGCACATTCCGTTTATTAATACCGCTTCAAAGAAAGGGACCGAAATAGTTTTGTTTCAAAATTGGCCTAAGATTGCGCTTTTTGTCTTTGCCCTAATCTTTGCATCTTGCGCCAAAGCTCAAACCCCTTTCATGCCAACAGGTTCACTCGCCCAGTCCGCCAGCACCAATCTCAATTTAAGTGTACTAAACCGCGAAGAACCTTTAAATCGATTCAAGAAACAGGCCCTACAACGGGTAGCGATCTCATCCGGATACTTTAGCGACAATGACAATTCCAGCAGGCATCGATGGTTTTCTACTGAAATTGGTACTGGTATACCACTGGGGAGTTTTGAGAACATTCTGGCAACTTCGATTTCCTATCGAAATGATGTGCTGTCTGTGGCTACTTCAGATTTCAAACGAAGCGATCTACACGAATTAAGTGCTTCTCTGTTCTTTAGAAAACCGCTTACCGATAAAAGCAATCTACTGATTAACATTCGCCCAGGCTATTTAGGAGACTTTGACGCTTCTTCAAATACGTTTGGCATGTTTGGAATGGCTCTCATTACCAAAAAGTTGGAAGCTCATGACCTGACTTTGTCATACGGGATTGTTCATCTGAATCAAGTCACAGCGGGACTCTTACCGGGATTGGGGCTGCGCTGGGAACCAAAGGCGGAAATGACTGTTGATCTCAGAGTTCCGGAATCAAAAATATCTTGGCGACTCGGGAAAAACGGACGGTTCAGTGAACACTGGCTTCATGCCTCCCTGGGCTTTGCTGGAAATCGCTGGGGGATTCGTAAGCCAGACGGGAACGAAGCAGAGATTAGGCTTAAATATTGGTCAGCTGGACTTGCTCTGGAAAAAAAAGTGGATGGCGGTGGAGGATGGTGGATCGATTTGTCCCACCAGTTCGCGCGCCGGTTTCTGGAAAGTGGTGAAACCGATCTAAAATTAAGCAATGGTTTTCAAATATCTGCTGAGTTCGCTTATTAGAATGAATGACACCAATCAGTCAACTCGCAGAGGATGATTTGTTGAATAAAACCAGAGAACCATTAAACGCAAAGCTACAAGAAAACAAAGATTTGGTAGACAAAGAGAAGATCAGACTATGGCCCGCTCTAATACTGATCATCACAGGTATCTTGTCATTACGAGTCACCAGCTTTTATGAAGATGCTCCTTCCTGGTTATGGATGGTTGTGGCTTTCGGCCCCCTATTATGTTCCATACTGGGTTTAGTTTGGTGGACATTTTTTAGTCGGGTTACAATACGACAGCGTATCTTAGGAATACTGTCAATTATGATTACCGGAGCAATGACCTTGCTTCTGTTAGATCCATCGATGCTGAGTCCGGTCATCATGATGATAACGTTCCCACTAGGCATGGCTGGTTTTGTAACAGGGCTTTATTTTTCCACCTGGCGCCCGCAACAACAAAACTGGCTGGCTTTTACCGGATGCTTGCTCGGATTTGGCTATTCTCTGTTCTTTCGTTACGAAGGGATGTGGGGAGACTTCACAGTGAGGCTGGCTCCACGTTGGCAGCCGACCTCAGAAACACTCCTGCTAAACCGAGAAACATACGGTCAGGAAGTCTTATCGATCGAGCAACGGACCCTGTCCGTTGAACGTGTATTATGGTCAGGATTTAGGGGAAACGAACGTCGTGGCATCGCTCTTACAGAAAATCTGGAAACGGATTGGATAAAACATCCACCTGAACAGCACTGGCGGATCAAGATCGGACCCGGCTGGTCTTCATATGCAGTGGCTGGCGAACTGCTATTTACGCAAGAACAGCGGGGCGAGAATGAGTGTGTAACTTGCTACGATGCAGCATCCGGCAATGAAATCTGGATTCATATGGATCAGACTCGATTGGACGATCCTCTGGGAGGACCGGGACCTAGAGCTACTCCCACACTTCACAATGGTCAGCTCTATACACTGGGGTCAACCGGCATCTTATTATGCTTAAACCCCGTGAATGGTGAAGTCATTTGGAAGGTGAATATTCCGGAAGAAGTTGGCCGAAAAGTGCCTATGTGGGGTTTCTGTGCATCGCCACTTCTTATCGGAGAACATCTGATTGTCCACGCAAGTGAGCGTGGTGATAATGATATATTTGCATACCGGGCATCTGACGGAAAACTGTTATGGACTTGCTCTGCCGGAGAGCACTCCTATAGTTCGCCGCAGAAACTTAACTTCGAGAATGAGCTGTATGTGGCAATTCTTACTGATGAAGGACTAGCCATTCTTGCACCCGAAAGCGGTGATATTCTCCTGAACTATGCCTGGCCCCATAGTGGATATCGGGCGCTACAGCCTTGTTTTGTTGGGAATAGACAAATTATTCTTCCCACAGGTATGGGAACAGGAACTCGTCTGATCCAAATTAATAAAGAAGCAAACAATTGGGATGTGCGGGAAATCTGGACCACAAAGAATCTTAAATCCGACTTTAATGATCTAGTTGTCCATCATGGACATATCTACGGATTTGATGACAACATCTTTACCTGTATTGATCTGGAAACAGGTGCGCGGAATTGGAAACGTGGACGTTATGGTAAAGGTCAAAGTTTACTTTTGGCTGATGACAATCTGGTAATGGTACTTACCGAACAAGGATCGATGGTTGTTCTCGATGCTAATTCTGAAAACCACAACGAATTAGCATCCATGCAGATGTTAAATGGAAAAACCTGGAATCACCCGGTGCTTATTGGTGACAGGTTGTATTTACGGAATTCAGAAGAGGCTGTCTGCTATGTTCTACCTATAAAAAAGGCACCACTGGACCTCGATCATCCGGACAAAAATCGCCATTAGTCAAAAAAATCACCAAAGAACACGATGGCCGCTGCAACAATCCGACGTTCGGAATCAGAGCAGCAGGAACTGGCATTACCCCACAATCTTCCCTGCATTCGGATCGTTCCATTGTCAGCAATTTGTCCGACAAGCCTTCCACTCTTCCTTAAATTCCCATTAGATTGAATCTCACCAAAATATGATCCTGATTTCCTTAGCGTACCACTGCTACTGATCGATCCCACCAATCGGCCGGATGCACGAATATCTCCATCAGACTCTATTCGGCCGACCAAACGTCCTGATTCCCGCACGTTACCATTGCTTTCCACGGTAAGAAAAAGTGATCCGGACTTGCGAATGGTTATATCTGCACTAACACTAGTACACAGTGCTAACATCACCAATACGGCAACCAGTATAAAACTGTTTTTCATAACGAGTCTCCTTTGTAACCCCAAGTTTATTAGTCAACTCATGCAATTCTTGTGCCGTTTTATCGCATGCCAATAACTGGGAAGATCCGCCTTAAAAATTGTGGTCAGATTGATGAATGATGCACCAATTTGAATACAGACAAATCCTACAAATGGTCGCGGCAATCTATTTCATACTTTATGACTTTTGACCAATCAGAGCTGCAAATCGTATCAACCCAGCTACTCATTTTTCCTCTTGTTAGAGTTCTGTCAGGGGCGTGAAAACTACCCGGGAAATTATTAGAATAGGCTTAGAGTTATTGGATACCTAAATTCAACAACACATCAAATACTTCAACGCAGCTGGGTCGTTAAGTCTGCGATACATAAAACCTACAAGGAAAGAAGAACATGAGCGTTATTTCGATCGAACCTGGAACAACTAAGATCGGCTGGATTGGAACCGGGGTGATGGGTGCCAGTATGTGTGGCCATCTAATGGATCAGGGCTATGAAGCTACTATCTATACACGCTCCAAAGAAAAAGCTCAGGGCTTACTCGACCGAGGAGCCCATTGGGCGGACAGTCCTAAGAGCGTTGCCGAAAACAGCGATGTTATCTTTGCCATCGTTGGGTTTCCCGCCGATGTTCGAGCCGTGTTCCTGGGTGAAGAGGGGGCTCTGTCAGGTAGTAAAGCAGGGAATATTCTGGTTGACATGACAACCAGCGAACCTTCACTGGCTGTCGAAATATATGAAGCTGCCCAAGCTCAGGGCATTCACAGTGTTGATGCTCCTGTTTCAGGTGGCGATGTCGGAGCAAAAAACGGTACCCTGTCAATCATGATCGGGGGTGACGAAGAAGTGGTTAACGCTCTGCAACCAATGTGGGATGCCATGGGCCAAACCATCGTTCATCAGGGTGGTTCCGGTGCCGGCCAGCACACCAAGATGGTTAATCAAACTTTGATTGCAACTAACATGATCGGTGTCTGTGAAGCCCTGCTCTACGGCTATAAAGCCGGACTCGACCTACCAACGGTTATGCAGTCCGTGGCCACAGGTGCTGCGGGAAGTTGGTCACTGTCTAACCTTGGGCCGCGAATCATTGATAAGAACTTCGATCCGGGATTCTTTGTGGAACATTTCATCAAAGACATGGGGATCGCCATCGACGAAGCCAATAAGATGGGACTCTGTCTGCCAGGACTGGCGCTCTCCAAACAACTCTATGAAGGGCTCCGATCTCAGGGGCACGGACGTGATGGAACCCATGCCCTGCAACTGGCTCTGAACCGTCTCTCAGGTGTCGACTGGAGCTAATAGGCATTTTAAGACGGCCTGACAAATGAACCTTGTGAGTCCGTCTTTTCGTTAACCAATAATACGCAACTACTTAGTAAACCGAATACCTGTCGTTTTCAACTTCCGTCGGTAGACCTTGTCTTTGCTGGTAGCGTACAAGTAATCCAGTTGCGGACCACCGAAAGTTACATTGGAAAGAAAGTCACGCTGAGGTCTGGACAAAATGCCACTCAGTCGTCCCTGCGTGTCAAATACCTGTATGCCCAATGTGGTACAAACATACAGTCGACCAATCTTATCGACGGTCATCCCGTCAGCGCCACTTTCGGTCGAACCAATTGGTAGTTGCATCGTGCTATAGGGCTGTTGATGCTTAAGAGTACCATCAGCAGCAATACAGAAGTTCCACAGATTGGCTCCCTTCATATCTGAAACAACAAGCTGCCTTTGATCTGGCCAGACGATCAGACCATTGGGAAAGATAATCCCTGATGCAACCTCGCTTAACTTTCGGGTCGGTGACACATTCCAGATTTTTCCATCGATATGATCGGTAAAAAAAATATGCCCGTCTGCCAAAACAACCAGATCATTACAATTTACGCCTTCGGCAATCGCTGTCGGTTTTCCGGAATCATCAAACTGCACAATTGCATTTCCACCAATGCTTGTACCGTACAGTTTTCCGTCTGGCCCGAAAATCAAACCGGCAGTTTTGTTTGCCTGATCACTAAACAGGCTAATTTTACCATCCAATCCAATCTTGAAAATCTCTGATGTCGGAACGTCCGTGAAGAAGACTTCACCTTGATCATTAACAGCAGGACCTTCGGTAAACTGATGACCTTGCGATAACAATTCCCAATCTTCACCATCAATCATAAGCTGGGAAATCGGTAAATCCTGCGCATCAACCGGGTTGAAAAACCCGTTACATAGCAATAATAAAAACAGGTGCTTTTTCATCACACTAAATCCCTTCTTTACTTCATATTATCCGGAGTCTTCGGATGATCACGCCATAACCATTCAAGAATCTCGGGGAGTATGGTACCACCATGACGGCCACTGTGCCCTTCTGTCCCCATCACAAACTGATAGTCGTAGCCAGCATATTTCAAAGCTGCTGCCATCTGTTGGTTGGCCAATGGCCAGTTACCAAACAAATTGTCCAGATCTGAGCTTCCTTCCTGAAGGAAAACTCGAATAGGTTTCTTTTCGGCCTTACGAATGATGGCTGGGTAAACATGCCCACCTCGAATATTAGTAAAGCTACCGATATAAGAAACCACTTTGGAGAAGTAATCAGGACGTTCCCAGGCTGCTGTAAATGCACAAATACCACCGCTACTCAATCCACAAATGGCCCGGCCTTGAGCTGCGTCTGTAAGATTGTAACTCTTGCTGATTTCTGGCAGCAACTCTTCAATCAAAAAACGGGCATACTGATTGCCCAGACTGTCATATTCAAAGCTGCGGTTACGCCTTGGTTTACCATCCGGCTGTTCAGCAGGAATGACACCTGGATTGATGAAAATGCCAATCGTGACTGGCATCTTGCCTTGATGGATCAGGTTGTCAAATACGATTGGTACGCGTGAATGCCCATTATCTCGAACATATCCCCCACCATCATTAAAGATCATGATACTAGCCGGTTTCGACTTATCATACTGAGACGGAACATAGATCCAGTAGTCGCGTTGAGTCCCGGGAAAGATTTTACTGGTTTCCCAACGATATTGCGTTACTTTTCCCTGTGGGACACCTTGCTGACGTTGTGAGTCGAGGCCGTATTCATATTTACTTTGTGCAAACAGTTGCGAGGAACATCCCAACAACAGCATAGTAAATATCCCGTGTTTCAGATTCCGCATCATTGATTAAATCCAAGGCGAGAGAATTTGATGATTAATTTCAAACCACCTATCATACCACCGTTTAAGCTACGGCTGTTTGGCGCTCTGGATTTTAAAGGGAGCGCAGAGATAAACGACGCCTATCGAGCAGACGTCGTTTATGATTCATTTTTATTTCAACTACACCAGCAGAATACTACTTTTTACGGTGACGGATCTTCGCACGCATACGTCGTTTTTTACGACCGATTTTGCGGCGTCCTTTTCCTGTACGTTTTGTTCCCACCGGGAATTCTCCAATTAACTGCTCAATTTAATGAGAATGAGGTCGACAAAGCTATCAACCAAAAGGTTAATCGTATACTCAACCTATCATTCACGCAACCTTCAGTTACCCTGTTTTCCAGTCTAAAAAAGACTCGCCACAAACTACAAATCACTTAGAACCAGTCATCGTAATGCCACGGGTAAAGCTCTTTTGAGCTACAAAAAATAGAATCACCATCGGTAACGTAAACATGACACTGGCTGCCATTAACAAATGTGTCTGGTCGGCGTAAGAACTGACAAATTGCTCAAGCCCATAAGCCAAAGGAAACTTCGCGTGATCACTGAGGTATAACAGCGGTCCACTGAAATCGTTCCAGCTGGCAACAAGCTGAAACATCGCCACCGTAACAAGTGCCGGTTTACTCAATGGCAAAATGATCCGCCAATATATACCGAACTCACTAAGCCCATCGAGCCGGGCTGCTTCGCTGATTTCTTCAGGAATTGACAAAAAGAACTGTCGTAACAGAAAGATATAAAACGCATCTCCTAGAAACGTCGGCAGAATAATAGCTGCTAAGTGATTATATAGTCCCAGTTCACTAAAAAGTACAAACCGGGGGATCATCGTAACGTGCCAGGGAAGTAACATAGTACCAATCAAAATGGCAAACATAACTTTACGGCCACGCCATTCTATGCGGGCAAAGCCGTAGGCCACCATTGAACATGAAATCACAGTACCCATGACACTGCACACACAGAGCACAATCGAATTCGCCAGATACTTAACATAAGCAATCGACTGTAATGCTTCCTGATAGTTTTGCAGTCTCAGCGATTCCGGCAAAAGGCTATAAGGATCACTGGTTAACTGTTCAGCAGGTTTCACCGAAGCCAACAGCATTAGAAACAGTGGCAACAGAAAGAGGCCACTAACACAGAGTAGCGTCAATAATTTCCATTTTCCGGAATGTTTATTCATCAGCATGATCCTCGGCAAACGAAGGACGTTGGTGAATTCGATCGATATGTTCCTGCATCATCTGATCAAGCGCACTCAACTCAGCTGTCAAATCAACGACTTTGTCGTCATACAAAACCCGTTGAACCAAATTATTCACTTCACGGTAATAGCGATTCGCGCCTGGAACCAAAGGCGTTGGCACCTGATCGGTCGCTGCAAACTCTACAAATCTGGCAAATAATGGATGTGCATTGAGGTATGTTTGAAACTCTTCTGATTCGGCCACCTGTTTTGAAACCGGAATCCAGCCACCTGCCGCACATAATTTAGCCGCATCTTTTTCATGACCTTCCATCCCGGTCCAGAACTTGATGAATTCCCAGGCTCCTTTCGGATTCTTAGCATGTCGGGGAACCAGGAACACATTACCATTTACCCAACCAGCTTTACCCCGACGCGACTTAGAAGGCAATGGCCAAACTCCGTAAGGAGTCACTGGTTGGTCCTCGGCACGACTAGCCTGCTGAGCAGCTTCGATATCCCGTACACGCCACTGCCCGTCAAGAATGACCGCATAACGCTGAGCAAGCAGGGGAAACATCTTATTGGGAAGTGACTGATCATTCTGTCGATAAGTTGCAACGGCATTGGCACCAAGCCGTTTTCGATAACCGGTCATCCAGTCGAGTGCCTTGACAATAGATTCATCATTGGCCGTAACCTGCCCAGTCTGCTCATCATAAAAATCACCTCCAAACACCGGCCCCCAAGCCCACAGACGACGCGGGTCGGGCAAATAGCCAATCTGACTTAATTCACCTTCAGTGTATTTAGTGCATAATTCAGCAATCCGATCCAATTGTTCCACCGACTCGAGTTCGACCGGAGCAACTTCAGCTAAGGCTTGCTCTACCAATTCACGGTTAAAATATAGAGCACGAATATCCAGGCCATTACAAACCGCAAATAATCGGTCGTTATATTCGCCGAGGCTAAGGGCCGAAGGTAATAACCAGCTTTTCATCTGCTCCACTTCCCCTGGAGGAGCGATCTCTTCCATCGAGTAGATGGCACCGCGAAATGCCCAGTCTGCAACAATCGGGTCATCCTGATTGATCAGGTCCGGAGGTGCTCCACCGGTAATTGAGAGGAATAACTTCATATCAAAGTTATTCCCCGGCATGGAAACAGCACGTACATAGTACATGTCCTGACTCTGATTGAAGCGTGTAACAACCTCATCTACAATTTCGCCATCCGGGCCGGACCAGAAATGCCAGAACACGACCTCTTCACGGTCGGCTGGTAGTTCATTGGTTAGTGAAATAGTAGCACCCCAAACGGCAACAATACCGGCCAGGATCAACAGCATCGCAAGCATTATTCTTTGAAACATTACATACGGACTCCCCGGTAATGTACCCAATTACGACTTGACCGGAATAATCCCCAGGTCGCTAATGCCAGCACGACAAACAAGACCCAGGCAATTGCTGAAGCATAGCCCATTTCCAAATCTCGAAATGCCGTCAAAAACAGTTGTAGTGAAATCAACAAACTTGCTTCCGCCGGCTGCCCGGTACCTTCACTAACAATATAAACCTGAGTGAATGCCTGAACGGATTGAATGATCCCTAAGATCAAATTGAAGAAGATAATCGGAGACAACATCGGTAGCGTAATATATCGAAACTTCCGCAACCAACCGGCTCCATCCAACTCAGCAGCCTGATAAAGCGATGCATCAACGTCACCGAGTGCTGCCAGATAGATCAACATAAAATTCCCGACGCCCCACAACGACATCAGCGTTAGACCGTCTTTAGAACCAAATTGCAACGGTGAAGAAAATGACATCCCTTCCTGAATCCCCTGAAACCATAGCGGCGGCGTTTCATAAACAAACCCTAACAGCCCGTTAACCATGCCATCGCGCGGGTCAAGCAGCCACAACCAGAGAATCGATGATGCAACCATTGGCACCATCGAAGGCAAATAAAATAAAGTTCGAAAGAAAGCCTGACCACGAACTTTCCAATTCAACATCACTGCCAATCCAATTGCCAGCATAATTGATAATGGAATCGAAACGGCCGCATAATAAAAGGTGTTCCATAAGGCTTTACCAAAACCTTTACCTTGAATAATCTCGCGGACAATACGCTCGTAATGATCAATACCTACAAAACGCGGGGATGTCAGTAAATCATATTCAGTGAATGACCAAATCAGTGAAGCTACAAATGGGTACACAAACAACAGAGCAAGGCCAAGTAACCACGGGCTAACAAATAGCCATCCCGACCACCGGTGCATTCTCTTTGACCGTGCTGACATTATCTTGACTCTTCTTTATCCACAGCACGACGGTCTACTAAATCAAAAGAATGGCCGGAATCGACCGTCACATAGTCTTTCTCTCCTGCAACTAAAGGTCGACGGCGATCATAAAAGTGCACTGCTCCGTCTCCTTTGACGGCACCAATCTTCCCCTGAACAACTAATGCCGTGCCTTCATCGATACCAATACCAAGCAATTGCGGGTACTTATTCACCAACGATGTCATATCCTTAAATCGATCACGCTGTTTAAAGTGCTGATCGATCGCTGTGCCGGGTAAAAAGGCAAAACCCTTCTCATAGCCTGGAGCCATAATATCGCGGTTTCCAAGTGGATTGGCGCGAGCGAGGTAACCTCCCTGAATGGAGGCTCCGGCAGAACTACCGCCAATGATTCCTCCTCTGGCGAGCACTGCATGCATCAGCGGGTACGCTTTTGTATGTTCATAAGCATCTACAAACCGCCACTGCCGTCCACCACCAAACCAAATACCATCAGCAGTCTTTAATACATCAAGCATTTCTTTGGACTCAACATCCTCTAACTTACGTTGGGTCAGCACAGTTACATTTTTCGCTCCACCAGCCTCAAACATTCGTTTACCGTAATCATTTGCCAACGGATCAGGCATGGAAGTCGGCAGAACAACGATATGAGCCTCTTCACCACCAGCTGCTGCGACAAATTCTCTGACCAATTCAAGCGGCATGCGACCACCCCCGACAATCATCAATGTTCCCTCTTGGACAATCGGCTGAGTCACCTTCGATGTGGGAAATACCGGAAACTGACGATCTCGGACAATACGCCGTAAACTGGTTAAATCGATAAGCTCATCAGCTGAATACTTAACCTTTTCGTCCTGTCCTTTGCGAGCACGAGGTAATACAGCCGTGACGGTTCCCGAACCGACAACTTTCATAAATCGCCGATCCACTAAAAGCGCCGTATTTTCATCAATCCCCAGTCCCACTTTGGAATCATTTTTACGAGTCGCATGTTGCAATCGACCCAGCCGCTGACGCTCGGTAAAGTGCTGATCAATCACGACTCCCGGCAACAAATCAAATCCGGTGTCTAGCATAGCTCGTCGGGTACCTCCGACGATAGTTAACTGAGACTGAACTGCAGCTCCGGCACTTGTGCCTCCCACAACACCGCCTCTTTGCAAAAATTGATCTAATTGCCGCTCGAAAGCTGTACCGACATAAGTATCGATAATACGCTGCTGATCACCACCAACAAACCAAACTCCTGTCGCCTGTTTAAGTTGCCGTAAAAACATTTCAGCAGAAGCTTCTTCTCGGGATCTTGCATGTACAAGCGTAACACTGGCAATATCAAGACCTTCCCAGGACTTTGAGAATCTGGCTTGTTTATCGGTGCCTGCATCAGCCGAAGCGGTTGTTACCACTAAAACCTTAGCTTGATTTCCACCGGCCCAGGCCAGGAACTGTCCCCGCGCCGCTGTTGGAATTCTTCCGCCGCCAACAATAACAAGCCTTCCTTTAGAACCGACAGGATCTATATACAGATCTTCTGCCAAGGATTGTTGCAAAGTCAGAAGCAGTAGTGCCAGCAGAGTGAGAGGAATGTTTTTTAAGTTCAAATTGCTAGTCTCCCCAACAACGATGTTATTTGTTTTAGTTTATGACTGGTCGCCCAATGCTTTTGAACCAGCTTCCAGAGTTTTGACAATTTTTTCGACATCGTAGACACATCCTCCCCAGGTACCACCGCCGACTTTTTGCAGCGCAGCCCACAGTCTGGTGTCATTAGGTAGAGCGGGATCTTCATCAAGGCCTTCAAACATTACTCGGGACTCAAGAAGTTGCTCGGCCTCTTCGGACGTCATGTCTTTCTCAGCAGTCCCAATCAAATTTACCGAACCGGTGAGTTTGTTACGATCAACAATAATCTCAATTCGGTCTCCGTCCCGTACTCGGCCAATCGGGCCATTGGCTAGAGCTTCGGGGCCAACATGTCCAATACAGGCTCCAGTACTAACACCTGAGAACCGGGCATCGGTAACAATTGCCACTTCCTTACCCCACTTAAGGAATTTCAACGCTGAGGTCAGTTGATAAGTTTCCTCCATCCCCGTTCCCAACGGACCACGTCCTAGCAGCACAAGAATATCACCTGGTTTGAGTGCAGGCTCGAGCTGACCTTTAATCGCCATAATGGCATCGCGTTCCGATGTGAATACTCGAGCAGGCCCGATTTTACGATAAACGCCATCATCATCCACAACGGAAGGATCTATGGACGTCGCCTTAATAACAGAACCTTCCGGACAAATATTTCCCCGGGGAAAACAAACGGTGCTGGTGAGACCTCGATTCACTGCTTCTGAAGGTGGAATAATGACATCATCAGGGTTAATACCATCGTATTTCTCGAGTCGAGATCTCAATTTCTGACGTCGTTCCGATTGTTCCCACCAATCCAGCACTGTGCCTAATGTCTGCCCGCTAACTGTAAGAACAGAAGTGTCAAGTAAGCCCATTTTGCGAAGATGTAGCATAACTTCAGGAACTCCCCAGCCAGAAAAAATTGAACGGTAGGATGGTTCGCAGGGCCATTAGGAAGCACATCGACAAAACGTGGAACCTGACGGTTTACGTCACTCCAATCATCAACAGTCGGGCGCTTCAGCCCACCGGCATGCGCGACAGCCGGAATGTGAAGCAATAGGTTAGTCGAACCACCACAGGCAGCGTGTACTGCCATAGCATTACGAATAGAGGCATCCGTAACGATATCTTTAAGCCTAAGTTTCCTTTCGACTAAATGAGTTAAGGCATGTGCACTGCGAATAGCGTTATCAATCCAGATCGCCTGCCCACTTGGTGCCAGAGCAGCATGAGGCAATGTCATCCCCATAGCTTCCGCGACCACCTGGCTAGTAGCTGCTGTCCCCAGAAACTGACACCCACCACCCGGAGTACCGCAGGCTCGACAACCTACTACTGACGCATCTTCGAGTGTAATCTCGCCATGCACATAACGCGCACTAATAGTTTGCACAGCGCCGGCATCTTCACTTTCTTCAGGCGGTAATGTAACACCACCAGGGATAATAATACCCGGCAGTTCGTTTTGACCATTAAGTGCAAGCATCATAGCGGGCAAACCTTTGTCACAAGTCGCCACGCCTAACAATCCTTGACGTGTTGGCAGGGAACGAATCAGACGCCGCATCACAACCGCCGCATCATTTCGGTAAGGCAGGCTATCGAACATGCCTGTCGTACCCTGACTACGACCGTCGCAGGGGTCACTGCAATAAGCTGCGAATGGAATCCCGCCCAGTTCCTTGATCGTTTGCGCAGCGGCCTGAACTAATAATCCGACTTCCCAGTGACCGGTATGATAACCCAATGCAATCGGGGAACCATCCTCCGCCCGCATTCCTCCCTGCGTGCTGAGGACAAGATACTGAGGACGTAGCAAATCCTGAGGATCCCATCCCATGCCGGCATTTTGAGTTAACCCAAACAGATCACCACTCGACCAAGTTCGTAGAATCTCGTCGGGTAAAGGTAAAGATCCTTCTGGCCCGGGTGCTTTTGTTTGCACATCCAACACTCCGTCTCCGGGAGTAACCAACTCCATTAAGCTGGCCAATTGCTGAACTGCTGTATCTTCATTATTCATGTAATTCACTTTTCTATGTGATCTCTGATTCTGTAGCAACTGGCTTAGTCTTGTTTTTCACAAATCGCTGTACTACGAATGTTAATAAAACCGGACCACCAATACTTATGCCCATCGCCAATGGAAACCAATCGTGTTCGCTAGCAATATGTCCAAATGCACTATATGCGAGTGAAATTCCCAGATTGCTTAGGAAAACCGGCAGGATAAATCGTCGCCAACTGAGTTCATGGACGCCCATCAATAAAATACTAGCCTCTGCCAGAACTGGTACACCACGTGCGAGAATAAGAAATCCCGGACCGAATCGATAGGTTAATTCGGAAGCACGATCAAGATCTTCCTGCTGTGAGAAACGCAAAGCAAAAGGACGACCATATTTACGGGCGAACCAAAATCCCAGAACAGCACCCAAATTCATTCCAATCCATGAAACAAGCATCCCTGCAAACCAGTGCATTTGTCCACCGGTAAAAGTGGATACCACACTACTTGGTATTGGAAGAAAAATATCACCCGATAAAAGTAAAATAACTACACCGGCCAGCCAGATCGAATTTTCAAACTGTGAGACCCAATCTTCAATGAATTCTCCAAAGAAAAGCAACGGGATAATCGGGATTGCCATCACCAGACATATTGGAATCAACTGACGAAACAAAGTTTGCAATATACGACTCCGAGAAGAATAAAGAGATTCAGTAGGCTGCGGCTACTCTTGCTCTTGGCTGCCGCAACTAATACCAAAGAAGTCACCACCTTTGAGACTTTCATCATCTGTACCCCAGGCAATTTCCTTTGGCATGCGTTTCATAAGTGGAATATGTTTTGAACAATGAATATAGGCTTCGTCAATCGTCACTTGCACCCAACGCTCCGGCTTGCGTCCTCCCTGATGTTCACACTTCACGCGAATCTCACCGGTAACGCGAGGATCTTCCAGAAGCTGCTTATTCTCCAGGATTTCAGCTTTCCCATTGAGATGCAATCCAATGGTCGTTTCAAAAAAGTCCACCAATAGCAATCCAATATGCGGGTTCTCTGTCAGATTTCCCAGACTGGCCATCACACCATTACCTCGTAATTCCGGATAAACGACGGTTTTATCATCAAGAGCAACGACAAAACCTGGTAGACCGCAACGAATTGTACAATCACACTCTCCTTGACTATCAGAGGTCGAAACAAACATCATTTCCATGCGTGAGACGAAACGGTGCATTTCATCATTAAGGTGATCAACAACCTGACGAGCGTAGAACCGTTTGGCGCGTAAAGAGGTCCCGTATTTCTCCTGCAGTATGTGTTCACCGCGTGAACCTGATGGAGTTTCGCTCTCAGATTGTTCGTTGCGTTGGTTTGTCATTTTCTATTAATAAAATATGAATCAACAGGGATTTACTTCAGTTTACACATAGCCTCGCTAACCGGTAAGTGAATCAACCCACCAATCCGCAAGGCTTTACATTTCCATGTCCCAATTATTCCAATTTTACATAAATTGAATTGTTGATCCTTCATCGAATTGATTTGTATTCCGATAACTGAAACTGTAGCCCAAGCACTCTTGTTCACCTAACACTTCTGCTTCCGCTTTTGTCCACCTAAGCCTCTTAGCCCACCTAGTCTATTGTCCGAGAAGCATGTGTGTTCAGTGTTGTCATCCGAGGTTCTACTATGCTTTCTATAATGTCTAAGAAATCGACCGAATTGAACAAAGACTATTTACGCCAGAGAATCCACCAAACACTTTGCGAAATTGGTGAACTTGATTCATCCCAGTTCCCACTTAACGAACGTCCACTGATGCGTGGCGGAAATCCATGCGGAGTGCTTTTCAGTGTAAATGGCCCTCGGCAGATTATGCTGACAGCAGTATGGGACACTATGAAGAACAAACTTTTTGTTTACGATTCAACCGGTAGTCGCTGTGATCAACTTTCAATCGACCCACTGACTACCGTAATGGCAATAGCATAAATTATCTATTTCGCACAGCTAAGAAGATTCAGCTGTTTTTACCAGAGCTTTGTCTCTAGCACCGAAAAATTTCCGCCACAGGTTAGTCAGCGGAGTTGCTAACAGATAGTAGAGGAAAATTACGGGTAAAGCAATTTCCTGAAAGACCAAAGCGAAAATAACGGCAAATAGAATCTGGACAATCTTAAAATAATGACGTTTCATCGACTTCTTCTTAGCAAGCTGTTTCGCTAAGTGTGGATAACGTATTCCGGAAACCATTAGCCAGGCCAAAACGACCGTCAGTGGTGGAACCACCAGCATGACCAATTGATACACATCAAGGCTAGCACTTTCCAGTATCGTTTCTCTCTGAAGCATAATATCGGGCATAGCCATTGCGAATGTGGCAATGGTACCCGCAGCAGCCGGCGAGGGTAAGCCTCGGAAATAAGAGGTATCAGCATCCTCATCCGCTTCAACGTTATAACGGGCAAGTCGCAGAATGGCACACAAGGTATAGATCCCTGCAGCACCTTTCATTAATCGGGGATGAAAAATATCGGCAAAAAACAGCATGATAAATGCCGGAGCTACCCCGAACGTGATTACGTCGCACAAGCTATCCAATTCCATACCGAATTTGCTGGTCTGATTCAGCAGACGGGCTACCTGACCGTCAAGAGCATCAAAGAGCATCCCCAAAAAGATCAAAGCTCCCGCATAACGAAGAGCTTCGTATGCACCGGGGTCAAGCGGCAGGGCCGCAGCATTCTCCATGCTCTCGGCCGCCAGTCTGATTCCAACCGCTTTGGTCGCTAGGCCAACAGCCGTCAATCCACAAATTGCATTACCTAACGTCATCAACGTAGGAAGAATTGGAAATTTGGAATCATCCGACCAATCGTCTTCGAGATTCACTTCAAGATCTTGCGGCAAATCGTAGTTCATAACATCAATTATAAACCTGCCTACGCCGGATTGATAATGAGCAAATCACTTATACCTGGCAAAAACCGTTGATCCGGCCTGAACCTTATCGCCAAGTTTTACCAAAACTTCCAGATCTTGTTCCTTGGGGATGATAAGTTCTGTTCTGGAACCAAGCTTGATCATTCCAAACTGAGCACCGCGTTCAAAGGTTTGTCCTGTTTTCGACCAACAAACGATACGACGCGCCAATTGACCGGTGATTTGACGTATTCGCATAATGCGATGTGGTGCTTCTGTCGACTCTACCCACAATTCAAGCCTTTCATTTTCCCAGGCTGACTCGGGTTTAAGTGCACTAAGGAATTTTCCCTGCCGATAACGCGAGGCGAACACGGTACATGCCACCGGAACACGATTAATATGTACATTGAAAACTGAAAGGAAAATTGCAATCTTAATCGCCGGACCGTCGATCACATCGTCATGCTTGATTTCTTCAATTAAGTCGATTTTACCATCGGCAGGGGAAACCACACTGCCCGGCTGCTGGGGAATCACTCGTTTTGGATTACGAAAGAACCAAATCACCTCGGCTTGCAAAAGCAGGGACACGACAGCCGCCAGCCACCACCATGATGAACCATTTATTGCAAACCAAATAGATGCTGCTAAAGCTGGCAGTAAAACTGAGGAAAAAATGATCATCTCCGCTAAACCTGCACGGGCAAATCCAACATTATCACGGCCGGTAAATGGATCGTCTTTTTTATCCCAGTAATAGCCGCATTGGTTGGCATAAAATTTAAGATCGCGTGGATCAAGAACATCCCACGGACATTGATTACGGTCACCTTTTCGGGTTTTCTCCATGCGGCGAATATAACGGCGACGAAATGTCTTGAGATAAGCACGACGGATGTACCCCCACAACAACTCAATTCGCATACACACTCCACCACCTGGTTGTACACAGTGAATTTGAGAATCATGGGGCTGAATTTCTCGGCCGCCCGGAGTCATCTGAGGAATTGGGTCTGACATGCAATGTACTTCATAAAAACCATCAGCACATCGCCGGCAGCGACATGCGTTAAAGCCGAATTATGGGGCATGACGCATACCCTGTAAACCCTCTGCCAATACTGCACGAGGCGCAGTCTGCGGCTTAAAATACATGCCACCACACATCCTCAGCCCAAAATATGAACGAAAGCTATCCTCTTAATGAATCTGTCTGGATGGATTCTTTTTTGTGGTAGTTAAGCTACAACTTGTCTATTGGTTCCCAGCCATTGAAATAAAGTTAAAAGGAATCTCTATTACATTGCCGAGAAAAAATAAAATAACAAAAAACTCCGAAGATTGGCCAGCGGGCTAATCTTCGGAGTTTTAATTAGATTAGGACGTTTTACAAGGAACGTCGCAAAAGTAGGCCTGGACGGACTCGAACCGCCGACAAAGGGATTATGAGTCCCCTGCTCTAACCAACTGAGCTACAGGCCCATTACGGCATTTCATAAAAACCAAATGCCATTACCGCTACTTGGCAATGTCGTAGCAGTGAATCAGGTCCTGATCTCGAACATATAGCTTTCCATTACTGATCACAGGATGCGTCCAGATCTTCCCACGCTGTGAGCGAATCGTGGATTGGGGAGCTAATGTAAATCTACCATGCTCTTTATATCCTTCCGGAGAAGGCTCAAGCAGTACAACTTCACCAGTACTTTCGGACTGAGCGTATAAACGACCATCAGCAAAAGTCACAGCACCTTTACCGAAAGTTTTATTGTTCCAAACCATTTCACCCGTCTTAAAATTCTGACATATCCAACCGGGACCATCTGAATACCCGTACAGGTATTCACCCAACTTGACAACACCGCCGTGATGGTTCTTCATCACCGTATTACGATAAACGTCGGTTGCCTGATTACCGCTAACACTGACAAGTTTACATCCCACTCCATAACCGGAAGAGATATAAACATCTGCTCCGCTAACGATAGGGGTTGGAATCGAGGCCACACGTCCTTCCCACTGGCTCTTCCAGGCCAATTTACCGGTCTCAGCAACGATACCAAATACGTGTTCGTGCGTCATCTGTACATACTGTTTCACTCCTCCCAACTCAACTGTCACCAAACTGGCGTACTGAGCACCGTCGGTAATCTCCGAACTCTGCCAGATTTTACTTCCGTCTTTGGCGTTCACAGCCAACACTGAACCCTGTTGTCCGCCGGGCGTACAAATCACTTTATCTCCGTCAACTGTTACGCTTTCACAATATCCCCAGTTCGGGCGACCGCCGCCAAAGTCAGCCATATTGATCTTCCAGTTTTCTTTTCCGGCAGCTGAAACTGAAACCAATGCTCCAACTCCGGACAGAACATAGACATTTCCATTAGCTACAGTCGGAGTTGCACGCGGGCCATTGCCCCATCCGTTCTCCAGAATGTTACTCAGCGCCAATAACCATTTCTCTTTCCCTGTGTTTGCATCAAGAGCCAGAAGGACTTCAGCATCACCGCGGGTACCCATGGTGTAGAGGATACCATCGGCAATCGCAAAGCTGGAATAACCCAAACCAGCATTATTGAATGTCCAAACCTTTGCAGGTCCATCGGCAGGCCACGATTGAAGCAGGCCGGTTTCTTTGGAGATTCCATCCCGTGAAGAACCTCTCCAGGTAGGCCAGTCTGCTGCTTCAGCAAAGCTGGCAAGCAGTACTCCCAGCAAAGCAAACATTGATAAAAACGACTTTGACATATTCCTGTTCTCTCTAAAACTCTATCTGTAATACACGCTTTTCATACGACGCGGAGGACTGTTCAATTTAAAAGACTGGCACGCACGCCTTCTGTCATTGATGTTACCATAGAAAGCACCGGTTTTCCTAGCGGGTATAAATACTGGCTATTTCCAAACACGCTCATCAAAACTATTTCGTTCATCCCATCGATATGACTGATCAAGCCAATTCATACGAAGATCCTTTGAAAGCCTCAAGAATCAGTCGGACTGGGCGGTGGCTGGGGCCTGTTTTAGCCTGTTTACTGGCTCTGCTGCTTAAAACTCAGTCTGACATGCCGGCCACTGCTTTAGCCACGGCCTGCACCGTCGTTTTAATGGCAATCTGGTGGATTACGGAAGCCATTCCACTGGCTGCAACTGCAATGCTGCCGCTCGCCCTTTTCCCCATCCTAGGTGTCGGGGCAAAGATGGCGGCCGCACCACAAATCAATCAGGCTGTCATCTGGGACCTTGATCACCCTCGATTTGGTGAACCTTCCAATCATGCTCTGAATTCTCACAATCAACGAACTGCTTCAGGACAACTGATTCAAATCGCTAATCAGCAGGGCGTAGTCAAGTCAGACACGGGGCAAATCACAGTGCCACTTCGATTCATACGAGCTCAGAAACCGGCCAGTCTGTTTGAAGTTACCTCACGCAGTTATGCGAGCAAATTTGTCTTTCTGATGATGGGCGGTTTTTTGCTGGGGATGGCCATTGAACGCTGGAATCTCCACAAAAGAATCGCACTGATAACCATTCTGGCATTAGGAACGGAACCGGTCAGACTGATCGCGGGTTTTATGGCTACCACCGCTTTACTCAGTATGTGGATCAGCAATACCGCCACAACAGTAGTCATGCTTCCGATTGCTTTAAGTCTGATCACATTAATGCACGAAAAGAATCCACAGCTCGACAATTCACGACTTAATAACTTTGCGGCTTGTCTACTACTGTGTATTGCCTACTCGGCATCGGTGGGCGGGCTTGGCACTTTTCTAGGTACTCCAACCAATCTCCTGCTTCGTGATATTCTTGAGCAAAGCGGAATTGAAATCAGTTTTGGTCAGTGGATGGCATTTGGATTACCCTCGGCCATAATTTTTCTTTTCATTATTTGGTTACTGATGACAAAGGTGATCTTTAAAATCAGTCTGCCAAAGTTGGAAGGTGGCAAACAACTGATTCAGGATGAACTAAAAAAACTTGGCGCGATGAGTAAACCTGAAAAAACAATTGCAACGCTCTTTAGCGTGACTGCGATACTCTGGATAACTCGCAGTTTCTTCACCAAATGGATCTGGCTACAGCAACTCTATCCAAACATTGTCTATATAGACGACACCGTAATTGCTATAACAGCTTCACTGCTGTTGTTTGTGATACCCGCTTTTGGTCATCCCGGTGAGGCCTTAATGGACTGGAAAACTGCCAACCGACTTCCTTGGGGAGTACTACTGCTGTTCGGTGGCGGTCTTGCACTGGCGGGGGCCGTTAAATCGACCGGGCTTGGAGCAATCATCTGCGATGCTGTTACTCCGTCCGGAACCACAGCCATTCTGGTAATCATGTTTGTCGTTACGGCGGCGATGATTTTTATGACCGAGGTTACAAGCAACACGGCTACCGCTGCATTAATACTGCCGTTGCTGGTAACACTCGCCGGCAATCTTCAAATTGACCCCAAACTGCTGCTAATCCCGGCAACGCTGGCGGCCAGTTGTGCGTTTATGTTACCTGTGGCAACTCCTCCCAATGCAATCGTATTTGCCGCCGGTCAAACCACGATTGCGCAGATGGCTCGTGCCGGGTTGATATTAAACTTGGTTTCTATCGTGTTACTTCCGCTGTTGACTTATATTATTGGGCAACTCGTGTTCGGGTTTTAAAATCGTGTTCGGGTTTTAAAATCCAAATCGTGCATCATTCAAGGATGAATTATGATGACCAGTTTTATTGTCATACCGGCCCGCCTGCATTCGACCCGGCTAGCAGAGAAACTACTTCTGGCAGAAACCGGAAAACCGTTAATTCAACACACCTATGAATCCGCTCAAAAGGCCCGTCGGCCCTCAGGGATCATCGTAGCAACGGATGATAAAAAAATCGTCGCGGCGGTCGAAGCCTTTGCCGGTACGGTTGTCATGACTGACCCGGCGGCAGCAAGTGGAACAGACCGGGTGGCTGAAGTCGCACAAAATCTTCCCGATGTCGAGATTATTGTCAATGTTCAGGGTGACGAACCGGACATTTCTGCCGATGCCATCGATACGGTCGTCGAACTACTGGAAAATAATCCCGCAGCCGTGATGGCTACGCTGGCAACTCCTATTCGAAGGAAAGCACAGCTGGAAGATCCGGCCTGCGTCAAAGTTGTGTTTGACCATCAGCAACGTGCGATGTACTTCAGCCGAAGCATTATTCCTCACGCCAGAAAGTGGGATGACCGCCTGCTGGAAAGCGAACCGGCTCATTTTTATCAGCATATCGGGCTCTATGCCTACCGACGGGATTTCCTCTTATCACTAACGGATTTACCACAATCTGAAGTGGAAAAAATGGAAAGTCTCGAGCAATTACGAGTCCTGTCTCACGGGTATACGATCCTTGTTGGAGTGATCCAAGAAACTTCTATCGGAATTGATACCCAAGAAGACTATGACGCGTTTGTCAGATTGCAAAGAAATCGTTAGAATTGTCGAGTTGTGAAAGATTGGTAATGAATTCAATAAGCAGGATAATGAATCCAAAGCAAATTAATTCGACGACTTTCAGAATCGACAAAAGGAAAATTAAAGGCAGAACAAGGGACGTTTTCGCCGTTATCAGCATCGTCGTTGATCGACCGGTGTTGAGTAAAAATCCTGAATGGAATCATATCTGAGAAATTCAATGACCAAGCATATATTTGTTACCGGTGGTGTTGTTAGTTCTTTGGGGAAAGGGCTGACTAGTGCTTCGATTGGGTTGCTTCTTGAGCAACGTGGCCTGAGCGTCAAAATGCAAAAATTAGATCCCTATATCAATGTGGATCCCGGCACGATGAGTCCCTACCAGCATGGTGAAGTCTACGTACTGGACGACGGAAGCGAAACCGATCTCGATCTCGGTCACTATGAACGATTTACCAACAGCCCGCTAACGCGTGACTCAAACTACACGACCGGGCAAATCTATCTGGCGGTAATCGAGAAAGAGCGACAGGGTGAATTCCTGGGGAAAACGGTTCAGGTAATCCCTCATATCACCAATGAAATCAAAAACGTTGTCAAACGCCTTGTCGATAATGACACAGACATCGTGATTACGGAAATCGGAGGTACTGTCGGAGACATCGAGAGCCAGCCATTTTTGGAAGCTATTCGCCAGTTTTCACAGGATGTAGGTAAGGAAAACTGCCTTTACATTCACCTTACATTGGTTCCCTATCTCAAAGCTGCGGGTGAGCTGAAAACAAAACCGACTCAGCACAGCGTCGGTCAACTTCGTGAGATCGGTATTCAGCCGGATATTCTGATCTGCCGTACTGAACAGGGAATCAGTCGGGAAGACTGTGAGAAGATCTCTCTGTTCTGCAATGTTCCGCTAGATGCTGTTATTGAAGAGAAAGACATGGACTTCTCCATCTATGAAGTTCCACTAGCTCTGAGAGAACGGAAACTCGATGAACTAATCACCGACCGCCTAGGGTTAAGTGCTCCTGACGCTGATCTGGATGACTGGAAAACGCTACTCCATGACCTGCGTAATCCTCAACAGGAAATAAGCATTGCCGTGGTAGGCAAGTATGCCGAACACAAAGATGCATATAAGTCTATTTATGAAGCACTGGATCATGCAGGAATTCATAATCGGGCTCAGGTCAGAATCGTACCGATCCAAAGTGAATTAGTAGAGCACGAAGGTCCTGAACGCTTACTATCTGGCTTTGATGGAATTTTAGTTCCCGGCGGATTCGGAGAACGAGGTATTGAAGGGAAAGTTCAATCCATTCGATTTGCCCGCGAACGGGAAATACCATTTTTTGGAATCTGTCTGGGAATGCAGACTGCATGCATCGAGTTTGGCAGAAACGTTGTCAATCTGGACAACGCACACTCAACCGAATTCGACAAAAATACACCTCACCCCGTCATTTGTTTGCTGGATGAACAAAAGAATATTACCGACATGGGGGGAACCATGCGATTGGGTGCACAGCCTTGCGTGCTTGAACAAGGAAGCAGAGCTAGCGATTGCTACCAACAGGATCAAGTTGCTGAAAGACACCGTCATCGCTATGAATTCAATCATGTTTATCGTAGCCAGTTTGCAGCTCACGGTATGATTGTCTCCGGAACAAGCCCGGACGGATTATTACCTGAGATCGTGGAAATCCCTCAACACCCGTGGTTTTTAGCTGTCCAATTTCATCCGGAATTCAAGTCCAAGCCAACGCATTCACACCCGTTATTCGCCGGATTTATTGAAGCAGCGATTAAGCGTCGCTTATCTCGTACTGATAATCAGGTTGAACAGGATGCCGAGCAGCAGGTGGAATCTCTCGACACCTTTGAATAAGCCCTTGGCTGCTTTTACTAGTCGTACTTAGCTGACTATTGCTAATTGTCTTGACGATTCCCTTCAGCGCCTCGTGTGTTTCTGTTCTGTTGGTATATATTAGGAATGCAGGAAACAAAACAGGAGAATCCAACGCATGTCAGAAACACCAAACCCAATTGAAGAAGAAACACAACCTGAAGAAAAAGAGACCGAGGTCACAAAATCGACTGTCGAAGAACAGCCGACATCGCAATCCGATAGTGATCCGCTAAATGAAGAGCAGGTTGATGACTCTGAAACCCCAAAGACATCTGAACCGATGAAAGAAGAAATTCAATCTGAAGAAACAGAGTCAGAGGTCGCAGAATCAACTACCGAAGAACAACCGGCACCGCAACCCAATAGCGAGCAGCTAAGTGAAAATCAGGTTGATGAACTGGAAAATGTTGAGTTTCCTGATGCTAGTTTCGACATGCTGCTTATGCAGCATCACACTCAGGCAATGCTTGCAATGGGTATGATCCCTGATCCTGCGACTGGTCAAGTAATCAAGAACAAGTCGGCTGCTAAATTTCACATCGACATGCTGGGAATCATTCAGGAACGCACCAAAGGAAATCTCAATCAGGGGGAAGAAGAAGCTCTCAACGGCGTCCTGCATAATCTGCGGATGATGTTTGTAGAAGTCAATAAGTAAGCTCGCTATCGATAATGAGTGAAAATGTCTCACAGCGCGATTCTGAGGGTACTCCGGCAGATAAGCAGGAAAATCCACGTCAGTTCGAAGGTGTCCTGAACGACGACACGTACGCCGGCTGGCGGCGTGCTGGAATCAAGGTGCGCCATTTTCCGAAGACTTCCGGTGTCTATCTTATGAAAGATAACGTAGGGCGCGTGATCTACATTGGCAAAGCCAAGAATTTGAGAAGTCGGGCAGGAAGTTATTTCTCTAAACGCTCGATCGACGACACCCGCATTTCAAACTGGCTCCATGAAATCCATGACATCGATTTTATGGAATGTGCCAGCGAAGTCGATGCTTTGCTTACAGAAGCTCGGCTGATTAAGGATATTCAGCCGCCATACAATAAAGAGCAACGTGATGACAAATCGTTCCCGTATATTATGATTACTAATCGCGAAGACTATCCGCGTGTTGAAGTAACCAGAGAACCACCGGATAAGAATGCTCGTCTCTACGGTCCCTTTACCAGCGCCGGAGCACTTAATGGAGCGTTAAGCGTTTTACAGCGCATCTTTAAATTTCGCAACTGTTCTCTAGACATTGATGTAGGTGACGAGAAATGGCAATGGTACCGTCCCTGCCTGCTCGCCGCTATTGACCAGTGCTCTGCCCCCTGCAATCTGCAAATCACTAAAGAAGACTACGCTAAAGACATCCGTCGGCTGCAAATGGTTCTCGACGGCAAGAAAACTCGACTGCTGCAGGGAATGGAAAAGGAAATGCAGGCCGCTTCGAAAGAACTTAATTTCGAATTAGCCGCAAAACTCCGCGATGAAATCAAAATGCTCGAGTCACTGGACCGGCGCGGTAACCTTGATACTCACGAACAACCTGAGGTCTTTTATACAGATCCCCGTAAGGGGGTCGCTGGCCTCAAGAAAGTGCTCGGTCTTGATAACGAACCCCGAACAATCGAGGGCGTTGATATTGCTCATCTTGGTGGCTCTGAAACCGTTGCCAGTCTGGTTCAATTCATTGACGGTCTGCCGTTCAAGCCAGGCTATCGCAGATTCCGTATCAACGATGTAGACGGTGTGGATGACTTCCGCAGTATCTATGAAGTGGTTAGCAGACGGTTTAAAAGACTGTCCGAAGATAACGAATTATTTCCTGACATTCTTTTAATCGATGGTGGCAAGGGACAATTGAGTGCAGCGGTAGCGGCATTTCGGGATATCAATGTTGATCCCCCAGTCCTTCTTTCAATCGCCAAAAAAGAAGAACTGATTCATCGCCCCGATGAAGATGAACCACTTCGGCTCAGTCGCAATTCATATGCACTGAGATTACTGCAGTATATTCGCGATGAAAGCCACCGGTTTGCTCAACACTACCATCACATTCTGCGACGCAAGAAAGTCATTCCTGACTGATTTTGGTAAGTTTCGATTGAACATTGTACTTCCGGAAAACTTATCTCCAGTTTCACTGTAATTAAAGCCTGCGCAAAAACAGCTAAGGCTTTTACCTCTAATTCTCGTACACGCTCTGTGGGTTTTCTACCCACACATTTATTAGTCGTGCCGACCTTCTGATTGTAGATCTTTGAACTTCCAGCGAAAAAACCACAAGTTCATTCGTTTTTAACCTGAAATCACTTGCAATCTCCACGGAGATGAATAAACTCAAATTGTGGGATAAATACCCACTAAGTTTATATTTATGTGTTTTTAGTGGGTTATTTACCCATTCAATGGAAGCGTGAATAAGTTGTGAAGGTGCAGGGAGGCATCGTGACCACGTTGGAATTAACTACGTCGAAGAGGCAAATAAGACGACGCAATGTCTGCTCACGAAACGCTATTAATTGGCGAACACCGACGCACCCTCGATCAACGGTATCGGCTTTCGATTCCTTCCGACCTATCCGAGCAGATTCAAACCTCGGGGCCGGAACTGATACTTGCCAAGGAACGCCCTGGCTGTCTAAGCCTGTGGAATGCCAATCCCTGGGAATCTCACCTGAATCGTGGAATCACATGGGTGACCGACAAGCTGAAGGCCGGAAAACTGGAGCAACAAACCAATCAGGTATTACAACTGGGTCGCTTACTCAGTACTCGGCATACTCCTCTACAACTTGCCGGTCGTGGTCGACTCGTGATCCCCGAAGGATTTCGGGAATTTCTGGGGGTCGAACCGGGGGGAACACTATTTGTTGTGGGAGCATCGGTCAGTGTGGAGCTTTGGCATCCGGAACGATGGGTCGAGTACTTGAATCAACAGATGCCGGAATTCAGGGAGCTATTTGACGAACTAAGCAACTAACAAACAAAACAACCAGCCCGTATACAATACGATATTTTATTAAGTGAACCGCATTATCTGGGTCTCTCTTGTTGGGAAGCAAGTAAACCACGGATGGGTTTAAGTGGCACGGAAGCTACAAAGTCATCGTATTGTATCGGGCTTTTTTATTCTTTCGTATCTATCCAGCTTCGACTCGCTATGCCCTAGAATAAGTACAAAGCTCTCCTTTCAATAAAACCATTTAAGTTTCCCGGTCGCAACAACATATGGCTTACCTGATAGGCATTGATGAAGCAGGATATGGACCGTTTCTCGGACCACTTTGTATTGGCGCAACCTACTGGAGCATTCCTGACGAACTATTCCATAACGATGTCGATCTCTATCCGCTGTTAGAGAGTCTTGTCACCACAACGCTCAAAGATAAATCTCGTATCATGATTGGTGATTCAAAACTCGCCTACAAACCGGGTGGCGGGCTTAAAAATCTTGAAAGAGCAATCTTTCCTTTGCTCCCAACTCCAATTTCGTCGTTCCAGCAATGGATGGAGAGCTATGCTGTAAAGTGGAGTGATTGGTCTTCTCAATCCCCCTGGTTTGAAGATTATGATCGACCACTGCCCAGCGCATTGGATGAACAAACACTCGTTGAGTTAAAGCAACTGACTCAAACCTGCCTGGCCAACAGCCCTGTCCGTTTTTTAGGAGCGAAAGTCTGGTGTTTACCTGCTCACCGATTCAATCTATTGCTCAACAGTTTTCCCACTAAGGGAGCTTTGCTGTCCCACTGCTCACTTACCTTAGCCCGACAAATCACTGAAGAATTGCCGGAAGGCCGAGTCCAGATACATTGTGATAAACATGGCGGACGCAATCAGTATAGTCACATTCTACAGCAATTATTTCCTGAGTATCTGGTTGAGATTTACAAAGAGGGCCGTGAAATAAGCAGCTATGCCTGGGGCCCTGCAGAAAAACGTGTGGCTTGTCGATTTGTGGCGAAAGGAGAAAGTTTCCTGCCAGCAGCACTAGCTTCCATGTATGCCAAATACACGAGAGAACTGACCATGGGCGCCTTCAATGACTGGTGGGCTCAACATATCCCTGAAATTAAACCGACAGCCGGATACCCGCAGGATGCGAAGCGATTCGTTCAGGAAATTCAACCGTTGGTAGAATCGATGAAACTACAACGGGACGTCTTATGGCGCAATAGTTAAGCCATTTATGAATTAACGCTCCCTGCTTAGAATAAGACATTATCAGTTCTGTCTTTAAATGCAACTCAATGCTTGATGCAGCCAAACTAAAAGCCGACTTTCCTGTTCTACAACAAACAGTGCATAACAATGTACCATTGGTATATTTGGATAGTGCTGCATCGTCACAAAAACCTCAGGCAGTTATCAATGCTCTTAGTAAAATCGATAGTACTGTTTATGCCAATGTTCACCGTGGTGCTCACTGGCTGAGCGATGAAAGTACTGCGCTCTATGAGGAATCACGCGACGCTGTAGCTGAGTTTATCAATGCAGCGGACTCACGCGAAATTGTTTTTACCTCAGGAACAACCGGCGCTATCAACCTCGTGGCACGCAGTTGGGGTGACGCCAATATAGAAGAGGGAGACGAAATCCTTCTGACACTTTTGGAGCATCACTCCAATATCGTCCCCTGGCAACAACTTGCTGAACGTAAAGGAGCAATTATTAAATGGTGTGATATCACCGATGATGGTTATCTGAATCTCGACGAATTTGAAAACCTGTTGTCGGAGCGAACCAAAATCGTCGCCTGTACCATGACCTCTAACGTACTGGGCACTTACACGCCTGCCAGACAAATCACTGAACTAGCCCATGCTGCCGGAGCAATCGTACTACTCGATGCAGCTCAGTCTGCACCACATCAAACGCTAGATGTCACCGAGCTGGATGCTGACTTTGTTGCATTCAGCGCTCACAAAATGCTCGGACCTTCCGGTATTGGCATCCTTTTTGGCAAAGAAGCCTTACTCGAAGCTATGCCGCCTTTTTTAGGTGGCGGGTCGATGATTGATGTGGTCTCTGAAGCAGGATTCAGCACGGCGGCGTTACCGGCAAAGTTTGAAGCCGGTACACCTGCGATCTCTCCTATTTTGGCATTGCCGGCAGCGATCGCTTATCTCAAGCAGGTTGGGCTGGAAAACATCCGGCAGCATGAGCACGCACTGGTAACCTACACGCATGAACAATTAAATGCCTTAGGAAAGATTAACATTCTAGGGCCTCCACCGACAGCCAAAGCCGGAGTTGTTAGTTTCACTGTTGATAACCTGCATCCGCAAGACCTGACGCATGCACTGGATAATCAGGGGGTAGCAATTCGAGCTGGCCATCACTGTGCCATGCCGCTACACAACCGTCTGTCTATTAATGCCAGTGGTCGTGCCAGCTTCTACCTGTACAACACGCTTAGCGATGTGGATAAGTTTATTCAGGCGATCGACAAAGCAATTCAGCTATTCAGCTAGCTCAGTCTGATCTGCCGATTCGAGTGAATCATCGGAAGCTTGCTGACTTTCGGATTGTAGCAACTCATTCCAAAACTGCTTTACAACATCTCGTTCGGGAAGTGTACTATGAACATGCGAGCGATGATCAAGCAGATGTTTCTGAGCTTGTGATGGGTTCATCGACTTAGCCGCCATTAGCCAACAGATGGCAACTGTAGCACTGCGGCCACGTCCGGCTTTACAGTGTATGTATACTGTGTTTCCCAATTCCACATGACGGGAAACAAAAGCTACACCTTGCTTTACATTTTCTAGCGATGGTGACGTGAAATCGATTGTCGGAATATGTAATTGTTCGATCGAATGTTTTTCATACTGGGCGACGGGTCCGTCGTATTCGTTACATGTATTCACCACAGCCCGCACGCCTTCGGCAGCCATCTTATCAACGTCAAATGGAAACGGAAAGGCACCAACAATAACATGCTCATCAATAAAGTCCCACCAATTACGAATTTTAAGGATCCGACCCAGCAGGAAATTCCAAGCTAACGTAGTTGGAAAAAGTATCCGGGCACCCAGCCATTTCAAAGTTTGCATTTTAAAATCACTCGTTCTTAATACTAAAAGTCCAAAACCCGGGAATCGTTTCCGGCAACTTCAATACTCGCGAAACCGATCGACCATCTTTCAAAGTCTGTGACTTTTAATCACAACCGGATGGCATTTAATATAGCTATTTCAAACTCATCATAATACGACTATGATTGCCGCACGATTAATTATTCATGATATCCGCATGTTCAACAATTTCAGTTAATAATCAAATGGCCTCGAAACCTATCATCAGCGTCAGTGGATTACGGGCAATCGTTGGTGACTCGCTTACACAGGAACTGATTGAACAATACATCTCGGCCTATGCTTTCCAGTTAGCAGAAAGTGGTCTTCCCGGACCGATTATCATAAGTCGTGACGGACGTGCCTCCGGCGAAATAATCTGCCAGTGGGTGCAGCAAACACTGACAAATTTTGGGCGGGATGTGTTCTATGCTGACATTATGGCGACACCGACGGTCGGAATTCAGATACGGGAACAGCAGGCCGCGGGCGCAGTACAAGTAACGGCAAGCCACAATCCACCGCAATATAACGGATTGAAACTTTACGGTTCCGACGGAAGAATATTAAATGCCCAAAAGGGAGCCCAACTTCTGGAGTACTATCATCAGCAACAGACTCCGGCAAAATCATCAACAGCCTCCGTTACCAATCTGGAAGATACCAATACGGCGCATCTGGAAAAACTAGTTGCATTAACCGATATCAGAAAAATTCAAGCACGGAAATTCCGCGTTCTTCTCGACTGTAACCATGGCTCCGGATCCATTTTAGGTATTCCACTACTGGAATCGTTAGGATGCGAACTCGTCGTTTTAGGTCGCGAACCGAACGGTCAATTTGCACATCCTGCCGAACCAACAGCAGAGAATCTGCAGGAAGTCGGAAAACAGGTTGTTGCGCAACGATGTGAAATTGGTCTCTGTCAGGACCCGGACGCCGATCGTCTGGCACTAATCGACTCAGAGGGAAATTATCTGGGTGAAGAGTACACTATCGCTCTGTGTATGAAACAGCTGTTAGCTGAAGAACCATGCGACGTAGTCATCAATTGTGCGACCAGTCGTATGGCTTATGATCTGGCAAAAGAAGTCAATCAAACCTGTTATGAATCGGCGGTTGGAGAAGCAAACGTCGTGGACGTGATGTTGGCTCAAAAAGCTGGATTTGGTGGGGAAGGTAACGGCGGTCCGATCGACCCGCGTGTCGGGCTGATTCGGGACAGCTTCGTTGGTATCGTTCGTATTCTGGCACTGATGGCCCGTGAACAACGTCCTATCGAAGCAATCGCCGGCGATATACGACCTTATGCCATCTACAAAGATAAAGCGCTGCTGGAGGCTCACGATGCTCAGACTGTATTCAGTAAATTAATCCGGCAATTCCCGGATGCTAAGGTGGATTATACAGACGGCCTTAAATTACGCTGGCCCAATGATGACTGGTTACTGGTCCGAGCAAGTAACACTGAGCCAATTATCCGTGCCATTGCTGAAACTCATTCGCTAACCAAGTCACAGGCGTTATGTAAAACAGCACTTAGTCAATAACATGCACCAACAACTTTGATTGCCCAAAGTGCAGCGCCAACAAACAATCTTTTAGTCGCCAATCACATCTTTACCGAGATATGGGCGAAGGACTTCAGGAACGACAATCGAACCATCTTGCTGCTGATTGTTTTCCATCACCGCAATAATTGCCCGACTAACGGCAATCGCTGTTCCATTAAGTGTATGCAAAAATCTGGTGCCCTTCTCGCCTTTGACTTTATAGCGAGCGTTTAAGCGACGAGCCTGATAGTCTGTACAGTTAGAGGTACTGGTCACTTCGCCCCACTCGCCGTTATCGCCACGGCCTGGCATCCAGGCTTCAAGGTCATATTTTCGGTAAGCCGGTCCTCCGAGATCTCCGGTTGCAGTATCAACCACACGATAGGGAATCCCCAGATTATCAAACAGATCGCATTCGATCTGGCAGAATTGTTCTAACGTTTCTTCACTTTGTGCGGGCAATGTAAACGCAAACATTTCAACTTTGGTAAATTGATGTACCCGGTACAGTCCGCGTGTTGCCCGGCCGGCAGCTCCGGCTTCAGTACGAAAACAGTGGCTAATACCACAAATCTTCAGTGGCAATTTTTCTGAGTCGAGTGTTTCGCCGGCCATCATACCACCCAGTGGGATTTCAGCAGTGGCCACCAGATTGAGATTTGAATTCTCAATACTGTAAATCTGAGTTTCCGGTCCACGCGGAATATAACCGGTTCCCTGTAAGATCTCGCTATAGGCCAGATCCGGAGTAATGACCGGCGTAAAGCCGTTTTGGATGAGATGATTCACCGCGTATTGCTGTAATGCAAGTTCCAGCAATACCGCATCATTTTTCAGGAAATAGAACCCCGCACCAGCGATTTTTGCCCCCGCTTCAAAGTCGATCAGATCATGCTTCTCAGCCAGTTCAACGTGATCCAGGACCGTAAAGCCAAATGTTGGTGGCTCCTGCTTTCCCCGCCGAACTTCCAGATTCGATTTATCATCTTCACCAATCGGAGCCGCCGGGTGTGTCATGTTCGGAATACCGGATTGAATCTCGATAATCTCTGCAGCAAGTTCATCGTGTTGTTTTTGAGCCGCATCTTTCTGCTCACGCAGTGCACGCCCTGCCGTTTTACGCTCTTCACGTTCTTGGTCAGAACCAGCCTGTCCAATGGACTTCGAAACTTCATTGGCTTGGCGATTTAATTCTTCCGCCCGCTGTAATAATTCGCGGCGTTGCCCTTCCAATTCAACCAACCGAGCAACGTCAGCAGACACACCCCGCAATTCGCAGTTCTCTGCGACAGCTTCTGCATTTTCAATAATGAATTTACGATCCAGCATCGATGTCTAATCCCGTTTAATTTTGCTTATTTCATGCCAGAGGTAGGCACTGGCTCTGGTTCCTCGATAGTAATCATCTAACGAGAATTTTTCATTAGGGCTATGAGTATTATCATCATCGAGTCCCCAACCTAACAGTAACGTATCTATTCCAAGCAGTTCACGAAAGGCGGTTACCACCGGAATTGAGCCACCTTCACGAATAAATACAGGTTTTGTTCCGAATCCCTTTCCGATAGCCTCTGCAGCTGCCGACATGTAAGGACTATCAAGTGCTACAACAACACCTGGAGCTCCGTGATGATGAATAACTTCCATCTTTAATCCTGCTGGAAGTAATTCTTCCAGCATCTGCTGTACGCCATCGCGGACTTTATCGGGATTCTGGTCAGGGACCAGACGGCAGCTGAATTTAGCGCCTGCTCGCGCTGGCAGGACAGTCTTTGCTCCCTCACCCTGATAGCCACCCCAAATACCATTAATGTCGCAAGTTGGTCGCGCCCAACGGCGTTCCAGAGTCGTATATCCGCACTCGCCAAACACCTCTTGAATTCCCAGTTTGGATTTGAATTCGGATTCAGCGAATGGCAGTGAAGCGAACTGTTCTCGCTCTCGCTGCTCTAAATCAATCACGTCGTCATAAAATTCAGGAATCTGAATACGGCCATTTCCATCAACAAGTTTGCCAAGCATCTGAGTTAATGCATTGATCGGATTGGAAACGGCACCACCAAACGTACCGCTGTGAAGATCCTGTTTTGGTCCCTCGAGAAAAACTTCAAAATAAACAATGCCTTTCAGTCCATAAGTGATCGCCGGTTGCCCTTTGGCAAACTGACTTGTGTCGCTAATCACCGCAATGTCTGCCTGCAAATGATCTTTGTATTGCTGCAGGAACGGGTCCAGATTGGAACTACCACATTCCTCTTCTCCTTCAATCACGTACTTAATCTGTATGGGCAGCGAACCTTCAGTTTCCATCCATGCCTGAGCACTTTTAATGTGCGTCAACATCTGGCCTTTATCATCAGTCGCTCCACGGGCATAAACATTCCCATCACGTACCGTTGGCTCAAAAGGAGGTGTTACCCATTCTTCAAGCGGGTCGGGAGGCTGGACATCATAATGTCCGTAAACCAAGACTACAGGGGCACCTTCTACAGGAGGTGTTTGGGCATAAATAATCGGATGGCCTTTGGTTTCCACTACCTCCGTTATGAAACCCAGATCAATGAACTGTTCCGCAACCCACTGACCTGCCCGTTCAACTTCCGCTTGAAATTGACTATCCGTACTCACACTGGCCATACGTAGAAGCTCAAATAAATCGTCCTCATTTCTCTGGCGATTCTCGTCTAAATATGTTTCGATCTTATCCATGGTCATACTTCCCAAAGTTAATTGATTTCATTGTGAATTTGCCGTGACATGTGGATGTCTTCTTGAGCGAACAGCTAAAAAATCTTTGGTCACCGGTAAGACGTACAATATAATGACTCACTCGCCGATCGGCCATTGCCATTAGCCAGAAGATAATCCTGCTGGGGAGCCCAAAATGGGGCACGAAGCTGCTCAGCCGGTTGTCAAAACAGACAACCGGCCCAAACAACAACCTCGTTACAACGTCGTGCTGTGGAACGACGAAGACCACACCTATGAGTATGTAATTCATATGTTAAAGGAGCTGTTTGGCTTGAATATCGAGCAGGGATTCAAGCTGGCTGCCAAAGTAGACAATAATGGCCGAGCAGTTTGTTTAACGACAACGCTGGAACATGCCGAACTTAAACAAGATCAGATACATGCATATGGTAAAGATGAACTTATTGCCAATTGCCAGGGTTCAATGTACGCTACGATTGAACCGATCGAATAAGTCTTTCCACAAATACCCATGTCCGCAAAGCTGAAAACCGTTACGCTTGGCTGTAAAGTCAATCAGTACGAAACTGAATTCATTCGTGAAGGTCTGTCAAAGATCGGATACGTTGATGCGCAGCAAGATGAATCGGCAGACCTCTGTATCGTGAACACCTGCACGGTGACGAATGAAGGTGACAGTAAAAGCCGTAAGATTATCCGCCAGTTGGCACGCGAGAATCCGGATTCACGTATTGTTGTGATGGGATGTTATGCCACGCGTGCTCCCGAAGAAGTTGTGGCTCTTCCTAATGTTGCTGAAGTCGTAACTGATAAACGTGAACTTCCGGACATGCTTGGCCGCTTCGGTGTCGTAGATATCCCGACAGGCATCTCCGGATTTGGAAATCGTCATCGCGCCTATGTCAAAGTACAGGACGGTTGCCTGCTGCGCTGCAGTTACTGCATCATCCCACATGTTCGCCCGGAACTCACTAGTCGCCCGGTACAACACATTCTGGATGAAGTCGACCGACTGGTCGCCAATGGCTACAAAGAGTTAGTACTCACCGGTATTCACATCGGGCACTACGGTGTCGACTGGAATATGAAAAAACCCCGCGAAGAATGGTTTCGCCTGGCAGATCTGGTTCGCGACATTGCCAATCGCCCCGGAACATTCAGGATTCGCATCTCCAGTATTGAGGCGACCGAAGTCACTAAAGAATTGATTGCAGTGATGGCGGAATTTCCTGAAAAAATTACACCGCATCTACATATCTGTCTGCAAAGCGGATCCGACTCCGTCCTCCGCCGGATGCGTCGTCGCTGGAGTAAGAAGACATTCATCAATCGCTGTAAGCTGATTCATCAGGCTCTGGACAATCCATCCTTTACCACCGATATTATCGTGGGTTTTCCAGGAGAAACTGATGATGAATTTGCCGAAACACTGGAAACCGTGCGTGAAATCGGATTCTCCAAAATCCACACTTTCCCGTTCTCGGCACGCCGTGGTACGCCGGCAGCCGATATGGAAGACCAACTGCCTAAACAGCTAAAAAAACAACGCGGACGCGAGTTGGCGGAAGTGGAAGGCGAACTTCGTCGCGACTATTTTACGAGTCTGCTTGGCTCCGAACTGGAGGTTCTGGTCGAAGCTCAGAAAAAAGATTCTCAAAATCAACTGGTAGGTACGGCCTGTCGTTATGCTCCAATCCAGTTTACCGGCAACCCATCACTTATCGGATCACTCGTTAAAGTCGTGGCTCAGCAAGTTGAAAACGATCGCATCATTGCCACTCTGGTCGATTAAGTCCGTCGAGCTATAAACCGAATAAGTTGAGATTAGAACCGTGACAGGTAACTCGATCCAATGGACTTCTTAGGTACGTGGATCGGACGCGGCTGAATATCAAACTGAATGCCACCAAGTGTCTTTGGTCGCAAACCGTACTGACTGGAGTTTGGAATCTGAACTCGTTGAGCTCCATAAGCTTTCATGACGGCTGCTACACGAGATTCAAGGTTGATCTTTCCATCGAGCTGACGCACACCAAGTGAATTAAAGCTGCCCACACATACCACACTTTCATGGCGGTCGTGATATTCATATGCCTGAATTCCCTGCTTACGTAAAGCGATCACTAACTTATGAGCATTCTCGGCTGCCTTGACAAGGCTGTCAGACACAGCAGCATCCGCATCATAGTTCTTTTCAATATCGTAAACGACTTTACCGCGAAATGTGGCAACCTGTACAGAATACTTAGCCGGGTTTTTCAGCAGGCTATGTTCGACACCGCTATTTAGACGCTCAACAAACGGATCAACGGATTTTTGAGTAAAGTAATCTGCCGGCAGTTTTGGATTTCGAATCATAAACGCTCGTCCCATTGGCCCCTTCCTCTCAGCACTCAAATTGAGTTTGCGTTGCAGCGAACGCAATCCGGCATACACCTGCGCTGTTCCTGCATCAGGCTCAGCACCCAGGCTGCGAGGATGCATCGTCTTAATCTTTCTCAGTAAATCCTGCGCATCGTCAGATTGCAGTGATTCAAAGTTTCCCACCAAGACGGCGATTTCATCAAACTGAACATTGCGGTTATAGACCATCTGCTTTGGCTTACCATATTTATCAATACCACGCCCTTCGACCTTATTCGAAAAATCGTAAGACTTACGATGCATAAATGCTTCAAGTTTAAACTCTTTGCGTAATTCTATAATTAGGCTATGAGCCTGCTTTTCAGCGCCAGCTCCCCGAAATGAGGTGGCCATTACCATCCATGGTCCCTGATGCTCAGTCACTGCGTAGCGTTTAGCCGGATCAGCATCGACTTTCTGAAACGGAAAGAACAGATAATCGAAAGGGTTCTCTGCACGAACCGTCGATACTGTCAGTATTACTGCGGCAACAGCTAATAAAAAACCGTCTCTTCTGAAGCTTTTCATCTTCACATCCATACGAAAAAGAGTTTATTGGAGCTTGGAAGAATAGCAAATTGTAAGTAATCGACGATAGGCCTATTCACTGAGAGAACCAACAACTGGAGAATTCTCAAAGTCCACCATTGTCCATTAAATCCTCTATTTTTGCTCGTATTCTTCGCATTGCCCGGCTCCGATGACTGAGGACCCGCTTGATACTAGGACCGAGTTCACCAAACGTCTTGTGATACTCAGGAATCTCAAATAACGGATCGTAACCAAACCCGTTTTCTCCTGAAGGCTCGAATCGCATTCGGCCATAGCAATAATCTTCGGCCGTTGCCCGGATTTCACCATTCGGATCAGAAACAGCCATGTGACACGTATAAAAAGCGGTTCTCTTTTCCAGCGGTGTGTCTGCCAGTTCCGCCAGTACTTTCTCGTTGTTGCGATCGTCTGTGGCTCCGGGATCACTGTAACGTGCGGAATATACACCGGGTTGATTATTCAACGCGACAACAGAAATCCCACTATCTTCACCCATAACCCACAGCCCCAGATTTCTTGCCTGTTCACTCGCTTTCAACGCCGCATTTTCGGCAAACGTTGTTCCCGTCTCTTCGACTTCAATGGCCCGATCAAAATCAGCAAGGGTCTTTAATTGCAAGCCTAACGGAGCCAGCAACTGTTCTAACTCCCTACGTTTTTTTTGATTATGAGTACCCAGTACTAAAACATGTTTGGACACGCGTTATTCACCTAACTATTTTTCAATCATTCGTTCACAGTCAGCAGACCCAACTCACCCAAATCGAAGGTAATAATTATCGATCCTGCAAATAATATTCAAAGGTGGATTTCAAATCTTCCTGTTGGTTATACGCAACGCAAATCACAATCGTCTTACGCAGACTGTACTGATCTGCGGTGGTTTGATAGATAACCCTTAAACCGCCGCGATGAGGCAACACTTGCTGAACATAACCCCAGCCTAATTGACGTTGTTGGCCCAGAACTGACTGAATAAGACCAGTCGGTCCGATATGAAATCGAATTGGAACCCAAAGTCTCCATGAGACCAGCATTAAAGCAACTAAAGAGACGGCCGCCATAGCCCAGCCCTGACTGAACCAGTAAACGGAGAAGACTACTGCCGCGTAAACGAGAGAGACACCAGTGAACAGGAGAGGTTGTGATCTCGGCTGCCAGCAAACCGTCGTAAATTCCGGACGCTGTGATAATGCCGACGTGGATTCTGCCGATGAACCGGTCGCAACCTCATCCCGAACTTGTAATTTTTCTTTCGATCCTTTAACGGACATAAGGTTACTCGTCCTGATCTGTCTGATCTGTCTGATCTGTCTGGTCTGTCTGATCTGTCTGGTCTGTGCGTTGAGAAGCTAATTCCTGTTCCAAAGAAATGGGACCGGAAGATCCATCTCCTGATACTCCGTGAAACATATACACCACGACTACAAAAATCAATGTTGAGAAAAGGATTAAGGCTGTCAAACAAACTTCATAATACTGAGTTAGCAATGTAGTGGCATTACTAACTGGCCGGCGTTTTAGATCAATTTCCTTACGCTCAACCGGCAGTTGACCATTCTGGTGCTGGTTGGATCTGTTGACCCAGTCTTCCCAGTCCTGCTGATCTTTTTGTCGAGTCTGATCTGAAGCGTGCATGACTCGCTCACGTGCTTTGGTCATATTCAGCACAATAACCGAAACCATACCAACATAAACCACAGCCCAAATAATTTTTGCCGCTCCACTCAAAGACTTACTCTGCTCTGTCATATGTCTAGTAATCCTCGTAGAGCAGACAGGAGATCTGATGTGCCTGAGCAGACAGCTGAGGCTGCGTTGACTTACAATGCGGTAAAACTTCAGGGCATCTTTCTGCGAACGGACAACCTGCATATTCGATATCCGGAGAAGGGACTTCTCCTTCCAGTTTGACCCGGTTCTGACTCACGTTCTGTTCCGGGTCCGGAACAGGTGCTGCAGACAACAATGCCCGGGTGTATGGATGATGCGGGTTACGGTAAAGATCATCCGCATCTGCAAGCTCAACAATTCGTCCTAGGTACATCACGCCAACATAATGAGCGATATGACGAACAACCGCAAGATCGTGAGAAATGAAGACATAGGCTACGCCCAGATTCTGCTGTAAGTCCATTAACAAGTTAATGACTTGTGCCTGAATGGATACATCTAAAGCACTCACAGCTTCGTCACACACAATCAGCTTCGGATTAACTGCCAGTGCTCTGGCAATACCGATACGCTGACGTTGACCTCCGGAAAACTCGTGTGGATAACGATTCATGTATCGTGGATTGATGCCCACTAATTCCATGAGTCGCACAACTTCGAGACGTTCGTCCTCATCTGAATCGTACACATTAAAATTCCGCATCGGCTCGCGAATAATCTTACCGATGGTCATTCGTGGATTTAACGAGGCAAACGGATCCTGAAATACCATTTGAGCTTTAGCACGGTGCCATCGCATGCCACCTTCTTTTAAATGATCAATGCGGGAGCCATCCAGATAAACCTGACCATCACGATGCGCATTGCCGGTCAGATTCAAAATTGCCCGGGCGGTTGTAGACTTACCACAACCGGATTCACCAACGAGTCCCAAAGTTTGCCCGGGATAAACATCAAAACTAACACCATCCACAGCACGAATCACTGGAGCCGGTTTACCGAAACCGCGTCGAGGCGAATTAAAATGAACCCTCAGATCCCTTACCTGAAGCAATGGAGTTGTCATTCTAGACATCCTCCTTCAAGGTTGTAATATCCCGCAGGCAGGCATGCTGATGCGGTATTTCATTTTCAAGAGAAAAGAGAGGTGGTGTCTCATTCAGGCATGCATCCTGAACAAACTGACAACGTGGATTAAACGAACAGCCCGGAGGAAGATCAAGCAAGTCTGGTGGCTGACCATCAATCGCCTGTAATTCTTCTTCACCCTGATCCCACCGGGGCGCGGAATTAAGCAGACCCACAGTGTAGGGATGACGTGGCTGCCGAAAAATATTGATGGTTGTTGAAAGCTCTACCTTGCGACCGGCGTACATCACCATGACTCGATCACAAATACTGGCAACCACTCCTAAATCATGGGTAATAAAAATAATGGCCGTACCGAACTCTTCCTGCATGCTCTTCATCAGTTCCAGAATCTGAGCTTGTATCGTCACGTCCAATGCAGTTGTCGGTTCATCGGCGATGAGGATATCAGGCTGGCATGAAATTGCTATGGCAATCATGACACGCTGACGCATCCCCCCGCTAAATTGATGCGGATAGTCACGGATCCGCTTCTCAGCAGCTGGTATCCCTACTTTCTTAAGCAATTCAACAGCATGCTTCGAAGCCTCAGTCCTGCTTAATCCCATATGTAACATAGTCACTTCAACTAATTGCTCTTCTACCGTCAGAAAAGGATTGAGAGCAGTCATCGGATCCTGAAAGATCATGGAAATTTTCTTCCCGCGAATCTGCTGCCATTGCTTTTGATTCAGCGAAAGTAATTCCCTGTCAGCATACTTCACACTTCCACCGACGACTTTTCCCGGAGGCTGAGCAATAAGCCCCATCATGGTCAGATTGGTTACAGATTTACCAGAACCTGATTCTCCCACAATTCCCAAAGTTTCGCCCGGATACAAATCGAAGCTCACGCGATTTACGGCCTGTACCACACCACTATCGGTATGGAACTCCACCTCTAAATCCTGAACTTGAAGTATGGGCTTATCTGAGTTTGGCACGAGACTCTCTTCTACTAAATTGAATTCCTGACAGGAAGGGCTATTTATTCTTTAACTTCGGATCAAGTGCATCACGAACTCCATCGCCGAGGAAATTAAGGGCAAACAAAGTCATGGCCAATGCCATACCTGAGAAGACAATCATCCACCAGTAACTCTTTACAATCGTAATAACCTGGACACCCTCATTAACCAACAATCCCCAGGAAATATCCGGAGCGTTGACACCCAATCCCAGAAACGAGAGAAATGCTTCAAATCGAATGACAGCGGGAATCGTAAGTGTTAAATAGACAATTACAATCCCCATAACGTTAGGAACCAAATGGCGGAAAACAATCTGCATCCGGGTTGCACCTATCGTCTTAGCAGCTTCAATAAACTGTTCGTTCTTAAGTGAAATTACTTGTCCACGAACAACGCGTGCCATGGTCAGCCAGTAGATAGCCCCGATGAGTAGAAAAAACACATGAATCTGCTCGATGCCATAGTTATCCAATGGTTCACGAATCCCCGGACTCGACAAGAAAGACATGATGAAAATTACGATGAAAATAAATGGGATCGAATAAAAAACATCCACAATTCTCATCATTATGTTGTCGACCCACCCGCCCATATATCCTGAGATAGCTCCGTAGCTCACGCCAATCAGCAATGAAACAAAGGTCGCTATAAATCCACAAGCCAGGGAGACACGAGAACCCCAAAAGACTCGTGACAGTACGTCTCGGCCTAACTTATCCGTTCCAAAAACAGACGGAAAACAATAATCACCAAAGATTACCAGTCGGATTTTAATCATCGATTTGACAAAGATACCTGGGTTATTCCAGTACAACTCGATCGGATGAGTCTGTTCACGTTCTTCAATGCGTAAGCGTAATCTGGCATATTCATCGGTATCTTTACTTTGCACAGCGGAGGCCTGTTTTTCGAGCAGTGTCGTTTCTGCTTCGTACGCCTGAATATCAAACAAAAACGATTCCCCCTGGGGTGGCAATAACTCTCTGTTCTTTACATCCTGATAAATCGGTGACTGCAGCGGCAACACCGGAGTCAGTAACGCCAAGGTCACAATCCCCACCAGAATCCACAACGAAAACATTGCTGCTTTATTACGTTTAAGCCGTTTCCAGGCATCAGCCCATAGAGAGACCCCTTGCACACCACGTGCTTGCTCGAGAATCTTTGTGAGCCTTTCAAGCTCGGACTGATGATGATCTGGAATCGACATAAAAAAGATTAATGCAACTTAGCCATGACACTGCTTAGCAAATTTTGAAATAAAATGAAGGACATTTATTCCAGACGAACCCGGGGATCAATAATTGAGTACGCCAGATCAACCAACGTGTTCATCACGAACAATAAAACGGTATAGGTCAGCAAAGCTCCCATTGCCAGTGTATAGTCACGCTGAATGGCAGCTTCAATAAAGTGGCTCCCCATACCGGGAATCACAAAGATTCGTTCCAGTACAAGTGAACCTGTCAGAATTCCAGCAATCGCCGGTCCAAGATAAGAAACAACAGGAAGTAACGCTCCTCTCAAACCATGTTTCAACACAACAGTCCCGGGGCTGAGACCTTTTGCATAAGCGGTTCGGATATAATCGTTGCCCAGAACTTCCAACATACCTGTACGAGTAAGTCGGGCGATATATCCGGCAAACGGAGCTCCTAAGCAGAAGGCAGGCAGGATAATCTGACTGATATCTCCCCAGCCTGCAGCAGGGAACAACTGCAAGTTAAAAACAAAAATGACGATCAGCATGGCAGCCAAAACAAAGTTTGGAATTGCAATTCCGAGGGTAGCCAACAGCATGAAGGAATAGTCGTAGACACTATTACGATGAACGGCGGAGATGACTCCAGAGGTCATCCCAATGGTGACAGCGAATACCATACCAAGAATCCCGAGTGCCGCTGATACCGGGAAACCCTGTGCCAAGACTTCATTGACTGTAAAATCCTGCATTTTGAAGCTGGGGCCGAAGTCCAGTTGGATCGTATTATACAAATGGGTGAAATACTGTTCTGAAATTGGGGCATCAAGATTGTATCTGGCTTCAAGTCTGGCACGCACTGCTTCAGAAAGAACTCGTTCTCCATTGAACGGTCCGCCCGGGATCTGACGCATCAAAAAAAACGAGACCGTGAATACAATCCACACGGTCACGATCATCAAGCCAAAACGCTTAAGCAGAAAAATAAATACATTCATTATTCCTCTGCTCCTGCTGAAGGAATCGACAGTAAATGCAGAGGGTGAACATCCTGGAGATTAGCTGTAAATCCTTTGACTCGAGTATTTACCATGTTCAGTGAGACATAGAAATAGATCGGAATAATCGGCTGTTCATCCATCAATGTCTGTTCCATCTCCTTGAAGATAGCCATACGATCCACCGGGTCTGATTCATACTTAGCTTTTTCAATTCCCTCGTCATAGAAAGCGTTGGACCATTTGGTCTGGTTATTAGGCCCATCGGTCACAAACATATCAAGGAACGTATTTGGATCTGCGTAATCTCCAATCCACCCCGATCGCGAAACCATGTAATCACCTATACGAAGTGTGTCCAGAAATGTTCCCCATTCCAAGTTCCTCAAAGAAACATCCACTCCCAGATTCTTTTTCCAGTCCTGCTGAATGACTTCGGCAATGTCACGATGGCTATCAGCAGTGTTGTATAGAATTTCAATCGTCGGCAACCCTTTACCGTTGGGATATCCTGCTTCGGCCAGTAGAAGTTTCGCTTGTTCAACGTCATATTCTCCGCAATAAGCGCTTTGATAGCCGTTCATTCCTGGTGGCACAAAACTTCGAGCGGGAACCTGCCCACCTTTAACAATACTGTCGACAATCGTTTGCTTATCGATTGCCATGTTTAAGGCTTTACGAACAAGCGGATTATCAAGCGGTGGCTTGGAGGTATTCACTCGGTAAAAATAACAGGCCAGAAACGGAGTGGAGACAAAATCATCCCTTTCTTTCAACAGGGGGATCAGTGTATTGGGTGGTTTGGTATCCCAGTCCAGTTGCCCGTTGAGATACATATTTAGACTTGTCGTTTCTGATTGGATCGCCAGCACATCAACTGAATTAAGATGAACATTTTCAGCATTCCAATAGGTATCGTTCTTCACCAATCGCAGGCGATCCCTAATGCGTCGTTCCCTGAGTAAAAACGGACCATTACCAACAATCTTACCGGGCTTGGTAAATTCACGATCGCCGTGTTCTTCCAGACTTGCACGGTGAACAGGATGTAACGGATAGAAAGCCACTAACTCAGGAAAATAAGGAGTGGGGCTGTTTAGTTCCACTTCGAATTCATTTCGGGAAATCGCTCTGATACCAACGTGCTCAAAATCGAATAAAACGTGTTCAACTGACTTCAGGTCTGTCAGGTCATACTCACCCTGATAGGACTTTACGAGTGACTTAATTTCTTCGTTCTCAATCCTCTGTGTAGTAAAAGCGGCAGTCGTCGAATTATCACCTTCTTGAAATTCAACAACGAAAATCGCGACCCCGGAGGTACCGCCTCCTCCATGACCCTGTCCGGCTTCACCCGCATGGTCTTGATCGGTATGTGGCTGGATCAGGGAAATTAGTTTTCCCCGCTGAACTGTTCCCCGGGGAAACATCTGCCCTGCTACCGGACGGTCTTTCATTTCAATCTCAACAGGATCTCCTTCCTGCAAATCTACCGAGGCAAATTTAGAAGCATTTTTGGCGTAAAATAATTGGTAATTATATTCCGAAGCAGTTTCCGGATGCAGGAATCTCATCCACGACCAGGCAAAGTCAACAGCTGTCACCGGATCACCATTGCTCCATTTTGCACTTTCACGAATGTGGAAAGTGTACACCGTACCGTCATCACTGACGTTATATGCGTCTGCCATAGCAACCGGCTTAGGCTTAGTGGGAGTTCTGCCAAGTTCATCCGGCTCGCCATCCGGCACGCTGCGAAGCAGTCCCTCATATAAGGCATTGATCACGCGTCCTTCGGGAACACCCGTTGCTTTAGCCGGATCAATCGTCTTTACTTCCGTGCCATTGTTAAACACAAATTCTGCAGGAGGCAGTGTTCCTAAACTTACAGCCCATACAGCCGAAAGGGCGGCAACGAGAATAAGGAGAAACGGAAAATACCGGCGAAGTAAATGGACCAAAAACAGCTCCCCGCTTGTACATCGATCGCTGACATCAAAGGAAAGTTTTCCCCTGCCAGACTAGAACTACATTGTGGTCGATTTATAAGGTCATTAACAACAGTGAAACTGCCTAGAAAGTACCAGATAATGACAAGATATACAAAAAACAGCCTTTGTTGAAAGACATTCAGCAACACTAGATCGACATATGCTGGTAAGTAGATAGCAGAGAATAAAATTATGTTGAATGTCTTCTTTTATTTTCTAAATGAATTCAGTAAGTGTGCAATCGCTCAGCAAAAATCAGCGGGCTATGAGCTTTCGCTTGCCGCTAACCATAATTACGGGATTGATGATTAGGTTTAAGTGAAGGCTGGAACTTTCAAATAGCGGTGAAATCCGATCCACCTTCGTGCTCCGCAACTATCCGCCCGGATATTGTCGACAATATTCGTAAAGAGCCATGCAGGTCGCCGTAGCCACGTTGTAGGAAAACGGCATACCCCAGACAGGGATTTCCAGTGTGGCATCCAGAATCTGCAGAACATCTTCGGTGATACCATTACGTTCATGCCCAATAATCAAGACGCATTTATGCGGAAATATATAATCGTGGATATTGTCAGAATTAGAAGTCTGTTCGAGACCAATCAACGGAAAACCTTCGTCCTTAAGTTTCTTAAGGACAGGCAGTAGACTGCGACGGATCTGTAAGTCCAGATGCTGCTCCGCTTCACGCGATATCTTAGGGTCGATCTTTACGTTACCGCAGGCAATAACGGTTCCCACACCACTGCAAGCAGCAGCCCGAACAATTCTGGCAACGTTGACATTGCTACGCATTTGCGGCATAGCAAGGATTAACTCGCGAGGCTGCTCTAACGTTGTCGGAGGCTTATGTCGCAAGTGCACAAATTCGTTCATAGTAGGTTCTCAGTCGCGAGGTTGGTAATACAAAAAAACCACCGAAGCAATATAAATTACTTCGGTGGCTGTATGTTACCCCACTAGGATTTGAACCTAGACTAAGTGAATCAAAATCACTGGTGCTACCATTACACTATGGGGTAATCTCTTCAACTGCGAACAATTGAATGAGATATATATACCGAAAAAACGGATTCAGGAAAAGCTAATACCAGTCAGCAATCCACAATTCAATTCAGTTTTTTTGCTTTACGATTTGGAATCGCGGTTCACAACAGTAAAGGCTAGTTGCTCGAGTTCCATCGCCAGATCAACTCCAATCACTCGAACCTTAGAAGGCACACTAATAGTGACCGGAGCAAAATTGAGGATGCCTTCGATACCGGCCTGAACCACCTGATCAACTACAGTCTGCGCTGCATGGGAGGGAACAGAAATTGCCACCAGACGAATACCCTGTTCAACTACGATCTCCGACAGATCCTGGATATCGTAAACCTCAACACCTTCGACTTGAGTACCAATAACTTTTTCATCGACATCAAAGGCTGATACAATTTGAAAACCTTGATCATGAAACCCCTTATAACGCAACAAAGCACGACCAAGATTACCAATTCCGATCAAGGCCACATTCCAGGTATTATTGGTACCCATAATGTTTTTGATCGCTGCCACAAGTTCCTGACAGCGATACCCCACACCAGGATGGCCAAACTGGCCAAAGTAAGCCAGATCTTTTCTCACCTGAGCGTCAGTAACCCTTAATAGCTTTCCTAATTCCGTGCTATTGGTTGTTTCTTTACCGTCACGTATTAATTGCTGTACTTCACGCAAATAAAGACTGAGCCGTCCCACAACTGCTTTAGGGACAACCAAATCGCCCTCTTCATTGAACAATTTTGATTTCGATTCTGACATTTCTAGTGCATCACAAACGGTAATTTATTTCATCTAGTTTTACAGGAGAACGAACCAATAGAGCAAACTAGAGACTATAAAAACAGTGATTTTAGCAGAATGACAAATCGATAAACGTTACAGTTTCCCTAAATTGCAGAACACCCCTAAAAAATAACCTAAAACCGTGGTTTACCTCAAAACCCCTTATATTGCCCAGATCTCCTGCCCGAATTTAGATACGGGTAGTCGTAAATAGATGAAATCTACGCTCAAGGTAAAATATTCGGGATTCCGATAATTTTTTTACGGCCACCTGTGTATCAGCATGAACAATTGCTTGGGGCATTCAGGATGTAGCCGCCAAACCGTACCTGAAACCACTCGTCGGTTTATTTCACTTGATGGATCAAGGTTGAGAGCCCAACGGCAATCAACAAGTAATTTTTTATTCGTCCATTTAGTGAACTAGGAATCACCGAAGGAGTACTCCATGTTGAAATCTCGTTGGAGAGTAACCAGTCTGGCAGTTGCTATCTGCCTACTGATGCTGGACTCGGCTTCGGCTGGGTATCTGGGCATTGCAAATTACCGTAATTGCGGACTTGCAGAACCAGAGACAATCAGCGAATCACAGATACAGACGCATACTATTATGCGCACTCGCCGGCGCGTCGTTTTTGACCAACAACAGTACACCTGTTACAAGACGGTGTACGACACCGTTGTAGATACCCAGGACATTGATTGTGTAAAGTACGTCAATGAGACCAAAGTTCGTAACGTGAATTACGAAGTAGCGCGTAAGGTCTACGAGACCAAATACCGTAATGTCAACTACACAACGACTCGTCCGGTCTGGGAAACCAAACAACGCGTCATCAATTACACACAACGAAGACCTGTCTGGGTCACCAAAACAAAGCAAATTCCGTACTTTGTGATCAAACCTGTTGTTGAGACAAAGCAGCGTGTTATTAACTACACCGTTACCAAGCCAGTCTACGAGACCAAGACTCGGAAACACACCTGGAATGTTACTCGTCCAGTCTGGGAAACCAAACAGAAGACGATTAACTATACTGTGCCGAAGACGGTTTGGGAAACCAAACAGCGAGTGATTAACTATACGGTTCGTAAACCAATCTATGAAACCAAAACCCGGACAGTTACTCAGATCATCCGTAAACCGGTTCATTACACGAAGACCGTTCAGATTAAATCCGGTCACTGGGAAACGCAGATTATTGAGTGTCCCGGACCGATCAGGCGCCGAGTAATACGCACTCCAGGTTGCTGGACATGGGATCCAACGTGCTGTCGCCGCATCTGGGTCCCGGGCTCCTGCGAAGTTGTGGAAATACAATGTCCGCCACGGCAGATTTGCAAACGAATCTGGGTACCGGAAATCTCTACGAAAGAGATCGCCTGTCTCAAATATGTGAATGAGACCGTCAAGAAAGAAGTTCCTTATACAAGTTGCCGTTGGGTAAACGAACCACGACAAAAGGTTTCTACTTACCGCACATGCAAGGTTGTTCCGGAAACCAAACAGCGAGTGGTAAACTATCGTACTTGCCGGATGGTAACCGAAACGAAGTCTCGCGAGGTACCTTACACTGTCTGTCGTCTGGTAAAAGAAAACAAGCAACGCACCGTAAACTACCGTACCTGCCGCATGGTTCGAGAACAAAAAGTTCGTACCTGTTCATACAAAAAGCTGCAGATTGTTGCTGAAACCAAACAACGAATTGTTAACTACCGACAATGTCGAATGGTCAAGGAAACCAAAACCAAACAGGTTCCTTATCAGGAATGCAAAATCGTTAAGGAAACGAAGACCCGTCAGGAATGCTATACCGTTCGTAAACCTGTGAAATACACTAGAACCATTCAGGTTTGCAAACGAGTACCGCGACAGGTGTCATATACCGTAACGCGATGTGTACCTCGAGTGATCTGTGAACAGTATCCTGTCACAATCTGCACGCCTAATCCGTGCGGCCTGCTGCGACGAAGTTTGCTTCGGGACTGCTGTTTCTAATCAAGAAATCGACTAAGTCAATCCAAAGGGGCGCGTCTGTTAGACAGAGTGCCCCTTTTTGCATTGGTTTACCCATTAAATCTCTAGGTCTTCCTAGCACTCTGTTTCACCGGCCGATACAGAGTCTGCTAATGCTTTCTCCGATTCATGTAGACGTAGTTTGTTATCGAGAATCGTAAGGTACATCAGGGCAACAAAGTCATAACCGGCATGGCTTAACGCGGCAGGCAGGACTGAACCTGTAAGTTCCACTAAATAGCCAAAGTAAATACCGATGAGAAATGTCAGACAGAAATAAGTTCGGGAAAGCGCGTGGCATGCTCCAAACAATAAGGCTGCAATTACTACAGCAGGCCAGATTCCTGCCTCAGCACCAAACCAGAACTTAACCAATTGCTGGAGAAATCCACGAAACAACCATTCCTCACCAAATCCTGCACCAATCGAAATTAATAATAGGCCCCAAATCGGAATACCTCGCATGATTGGCATTAACTTGGTCATTACTAATTTGCGCAGTTCGCAAAATGGTTTCCAATAGGGTCCACAGAGTTCACAGAGCACGAACATGGCCAGCAATGGAACGGTGGCTAACATTCCGAACACTATCCCGGAGATCCAGGAATCCTCTCCCAAAAGCTGCCCTGAAATATCACCAGCTTGTGGTAAGCCAAATAAGTAGATTAGTAAGATAGCAACCGGAACCATCGCGAACTCGACTAGCAGGAATTTTCCCAGTACCGACTGCTCGATGAATTCTGATCGACCTCTGTTGTCCGAATCGGAATTTTGAACACTTAAAAGTCCAGAATCACACTCAGCAACATCAGAAGTCTGATCTGCCTCTGGTGTTGCATCCGACTCAGCTTGAAAATCTGAAATGTCTACCAACGCTAACCTCTAAATAAATTGGGATATTCAGGCAAAATAAGCGGCACGCAACCGAAATGGTGGTAATTTTAGTAAGAATCACCACCGTTGAGCTGTTTCAAATCAACAAACCACCATTATGGGTGGTAATATTGATTGACAGTTTACAAACATCGTTGGTAGATTTACCTACTTATGTTTAGGCTGCAAACTTCACCCAGTTGCCCTTTATTCTCTAGCTAAACCGGTTTTCTAAGCAAGCTAGTTTAACTATTTTGAAGTAAGGCAAAGGTGAGTTTCACAAGTCACATAAACAGCAATATAACGAATAATCCTACTAATCACAGCTAGGAAGATTTGCATCTTTTCGATTCAAAAATTCCTTGCTACGAGCATATTTAAACGAGCCTTGGACTTTTTGCTGACGGTTCAGAACCCCAATAGGACAGATTTAAGACATGGCAAAGAAGACTGCTAAAATGACGTACTACTTCGGTAAAACTAAAACCGAAGGCCGAGGAGTTGGTAAAGAGATTCTTGGTGGTAAGGGACTCAATCTTGCTGAAATGACCGGCATCGGCCTGCCAGTGCCTCCCGGATTCACGATTACCACTGCGGTTTGTGATCAGTACTACAAGCTAGGCGAAAAACTGCCAGCAGCTTTGATGGGCGACATGGCCAAGAACATTCGCACGCTCGAACGTGAACTCAAGAAAGGTTTTGGCGATGCCAAAAATCCTCTATTGGTTTCTGTCCGTTCAGGTGCTGCGGTTTCCATGCCGGGAATGATGAACACAATTCTGAATCTTGGTTTGACTGATGTATCTGTGGAAGGTCTGGCCAAGGCAACAGATAATCGTCGCTTCGCATACGATGCTTACCGTCGTTTGATCAACATGTTCGGTGACGTTGTGATGGATGTTGATCATCATCACTTTGAAGAAGCTTTCGATAAGATCAAGAAAAAATATAAAGTCACTGAAGATACTGATGTTCCGGAAGAGGGTTTGGTCGAACTGGTAACTGCCTATAAGGCTGTTTACAAGAAGCATACTCGTTCGGCTTTCCCCCAGAATCCGATCGAACAACTTCGTTTGGCCGTAGAAGCAGTCTTTGGGAGTTGGAACACCACCCGTGCTGTTCGCTATCGTGAGGTGGAAGGTATCCGAGGCCTGCTCGGTACTGCTGTTAATGTCCAGGCAATGGCTTATGGAAACATGGGTGAAGACTCCGGTACTGGTGTCGCATTCACTCGTAATCCATCAACTGGTAAAAACATTTTTTACGGTGAATTCCTCATTAACGCTCAGGGAGAAGACGTCGTTGCCGGCATTCGTACTCCACAACCTGTTGCTGAAATGCGTAAGTGGAACAAAGTTGTTTACAAACAGCTGTTAGCAATCAAGGACATCCTTGAAAACCACTATCGTGACATGCAGGACATCGAATTCACAATTGAAAAGGGTAACCTCTTCATGCTGCAAACTCGTACCGGTAAACGAACCGGTGCCGCTGCTGTGAAAATCGCATGCGACATGGTCAAAGAAAAATTCATTAATGAAAAAGAAGCATTATTGCGAATTCCGGCTGACGCGCTGACGCAGTTGCTGCTTCCGAGTTTCACCCCTGCTGGAAAAGCCAATGCCGACGTTCTGACTAGGGGGCTCCCGGCTTCTCCAGGTGCTTCTGTTGGATATCCGGCTTTCACCGCTGACGAAGCCGTCGAACGTACAGCCAAGGGTGAGAAAGTTATTCTGGTACGTAAAGAAACAAGTCCTGAAGACGTTGACGGTATGCACAGTGCCGCAGGTATTCTGACAAGTACCGGTGGTATGACAAGTCATGCCGCTGTGGTTGCTCGTGGTTGGGGCCGCTGTTGCGTTGCCGGTGCCGGCGAAGTAAATATTAACGAAAAAGCTCGCAGCTTTACCGTTAACGGTCGCAAGTTCACTCACAAAAGCCTGATCAGCATCGACGGTTCAACTGGTGAAGTGATTTCAGGTGAAGTGGAGACTTCGACGCCTTCACTTTCAGGTGATTTCTCCAAAGTAATGCGTTGGGCTGACAAATACCGTCGTCTGGATGTTCGTACCAATGCTGACTCGCCCGCAGATGCAAAACGAGCTCGCGATTTTGGCGCTCAGGGTATTGGTCTCTGCCGTACAGAACATATGTTCTTTGAAGGTGACCGTATTACTGCGATGCGGGAAATGATTCTTTCTGAGACTGAAAAAGATCGTCGTAAAGCCCTCAAGAAACTTCTGCCATTTCAGCGGAAAGACTTCGAAGGCATTTTCACTGCCATGAAAGGACTTCCGGTAACTATTCGTTTGCTGGATCCACCACTGCATGAATTCGTTCCTCATGACGACAAGAGCCAAAAAGAACTGGCGAAGACGATGGGTATTTCAGCCACGGTCGTTAAAGCCCGAGTTGAACAACTCCACGAGTTCAATCCGATGTTGGGCCACCGTGGTTGTCGTCTGAGCATTACTTACCCCGAAATTCTTGAAATGCAGGTGACTGCAATCGTTGAAGCGGTGATTCGTTGTAAGAAAAAACGAGTCAACGCAGTCGCCGAAATCATGATTCCTCTGATCGGTACCGCTGCAGAATTAAAACTGCTTAAAGGCAAAGTTCAGGAAACCATCGACGTGGTGAAAGCTCGACGTAAATACAACGGCAAGCTAAATATTCTCATCGGAACGATGATCGAGATTCCACGTGCCGCATTAACAGCGGATGAAGTTGCTGAGCATGCTGAATTCTTCAGTTTTGGCACAAACGATCTGACTCAGATGACCTTTGGTTACAGCCGTGACGACATCAACGGATTCCTGCCTGACTATCTATCTCAGGAAATTCTACCCGTAGACCCATTCCAGTCACTTGATACCACTGGTGTTGGTCAGCTTGTTGATTGTGGGGTTACCAAAGGCCGTTCTGTTCGCAAAGGACTGAAAGTCGGTATTTGCGGTGAACATGGTGGCGATCCTGCTTCGATCAAGTTCTGTAACGAAGTTGGACTGGATTATGTTAGTTGCTCGCCATTCAGAGTGCCCATCGCTCGTCTGGCAGCTGCTCAGGCCGAACTAAGCAAGTAGTCGCTCAGACAACTCTGTTTGGAAAATAGTACGAAAACAACCTCTTCAGATCCTGCGATTTGAAGAGGTTTTTTATGCGTCCTGAGTTGTTGCACGATACCCCAAAACTGATTCAAAGATTAAACTACGAGTAGATTTTAAACTACTATCTGTTATTCACACTCGACTAAGTGGAGAAACAAAGTCGTGACCGACCTCAACACAAAATACAATCAGGCAGATGCACTGAAAGACGAAGGTAAACTGGACGAAGCTATAGATCTCCTTCAGGAAATTCTGGCGGAAGAGCCAAACCACAGCATTTCACACTTCGCACTGGCGGTTCTTTACGGCAAAGTTGATAAGCATGACAAAGCGGTTGAGCATGGTGAAACGGCTGTCGGATTGGATCCCACTGACCCTTTTAGTTACACTGCAATGAGTGTGACTTACCAGCGAGCATATGCTGGCACCGGCGATGAGAGCTACATTCAAAAAGCCGAAATTGCAATGGAAAAGAGCCGGCAGGTTGGTGAACAACAACGTATGGGTGGCTAACGCTGTACTGACAGACTATCTGAACCTTTGCTTTAACCACCATGACCGCCGACCGACAAACAACAGGTATTCTGGGACTCGATGACTTACTAGGAGGTGGTCTCGTTCCAGGAACGCTCTCGGTTATTATCGGAGCCACCGGTATTGGTAAAACTCAAATGGGTGTCCATTACGCTCATGCCGGAATTCAACAGGAAGGACGCGGCGGCGTCTTCTTTGATATGTGCTCGCGGGGAGATTCTCAAAACCATGCAAACTATGCTCTACGCATGAAAGAATGGCAACTCGAGCTTGCCGACATCGATCCACACATCAACTTCGATAGCTTTCTTTCGGGGAAGATGCGGCTCGGCGATTATATGCACATCTTTGACTACTCAGGTAAACGAGTAACCAAGCGTGATCTAGACTGGGACCAGTGGCATGACTGGCAGGCTCAACTTAACAGTAAACTCACCCGTGCTATTGCCTTTCTGTTTGGCAACTGCTTACGCGGTACCAAACGTGTTGTTGTCGACGGTGTGGAGCCGGTCGGTCGCCCCAATGATTCGATCCAGATCAATCTTTTCGAATACATCTATCATCAGATTCTGCGGAAAGATCCGGAATGGGTCGCCCGGGATCTGCTGCGAGTAAAGTATCGTGAAAATGCGGACAAGGTTACCAACCTGAAATATGACTGCGGGGCGCTCGGCTGTATGATGCTTTATACCTCACATGAAACGATGCTTGACGATATGATCGCCCGACCACTCGATGAAGGGGACACACTATCCAATGCCAACACGCTGATCTATATGGGTAAAATACGTGATGGCATGAAGGTTCGTCGGGCATTATATGTTGCGAAACATCGGGGCAGTGCATGTAGTGATGATATCATCCCCTACCACATGAATGATTCAGGAATCGTTCTGGACATTTAAGCGGTCATCGCCTTCCAGGAAGCAATAAGATCGTCAGCTCCCCGCTCTATCTCTTCAAACGTTGTCATACGACCGACACTTAGCCGCACTGTACCCTGAGCGGTTTTGGGGTCCAGCCCAATACCCTTGAGTGTTGCTGAAATCTTTGTCTCACCACTATGGCAGGCTGCCCCGGTTGAAGCACAAACAGAAGGAGTCGCTGTCAACAGATCAGTTCCCACAACGTTTGGAAAATTAGCACTTAAAGTGTTTGGCAAACGATAGCAGGCATCAAGTTGCCGGTCTGTATACATTCCGTTGACCGTTAGCCCCGGGATGGCTGCTGACAGCTTTGCATACAGCAAATCCCTCATTTCTCTTAACTGATGAAGATGAACATCACCTTCGGTTGTGAGCAGTCGACAAGCTTCACCAAGCCCTACCCAATAGGCCGTGTTCTCCGTACCAGCCCGAACACCAGATTCGTGCGATGCTCCATGAATCAATGATTCCAAACAAGCTCCCGCACGAATAAATAAAGCTCCGACTCCTTTGGGTGCATAAATTTTGTGACCCGCTAATGTCAGGAAATCAATCCCTAGTTCTTTCACGTCCACCTTTATTTTACCGAGACTCTGGGCAGCGTCAGTATGAATCAGTACTCCGCTTTCCCGGCACAACTGCGCTATTTCACCAATCCGCTGGATAGCTCCAATCTCGTTATTGGCATGCATAATACTTACGAGTCGGGTATCTGGGCGAAGAGCCGCTTTTACTTCCTCCGGGTCTACAATGCCAAACGAATTACAACCAACTCTTGTGACTTCGACTCCCAGAGACTCGAGGTAGGCTGCCGGTTCAAGAATCGCAGGATGCTCAAAACAAGAGATCACCATATGACCTCTCAGGAATTGATTACGGTCCAGAAAAATTCCTTTGAGCACATGGTTGTTACTTTCACTTCCTCCCGACGTGAATGTAACTTCGTTCGTCTCTGCTCCCAACAATCCAGCGACATACTGGCGAGCCTGTTTAATCACATTATCTAGTTCTATTCCCTTCACATGATTGCTCGACGGATTACCAAACAGTTCATGAAAATATGGCTGCATGACCTCTGCAACTTCAGGAGCAATCGGAGTCGTCGCATTATTATCAAAATAAGCTAGTGCCATGCTTCTGAGTCCGTGTAATAAACCAATAACCTGATTATTCAATATGTCAGTGTACTCAACCGATTCCCGTATTACAGTGGTTTGCAAACCGGGCCATCAACCTCCGCCAAATTTCAAAATGGGTAATTTAGTAATAATTAACTGATTAATCAAAGTAGTTTAACCGGCATAACCAATACAACCCGATACAGAAAGATAGTAACAATAATCATGTTCTTTGAGTTTAGGGAAGCGGAGTGTAAATCTCCCACCGTTCCCGCGACTGTAATAGGTGATGATCCGATTCAAATGCCACTGTAAAACGAATGTATTTATGGGAAGGCGAATCGGATTAACAATGAAGCCTTTAGTCAGGATACCTGACTCAGAGTAATTAATTAGAAAGCAGCCACGGGACATGGCTGTGCAAATAAATGAAATACTGTATTCTTCTAACATTCTTCTCTCTAATAATACCCACCGCTCTCACCATCGCTCAGGAATCCGGCGAGACACCAGCAGAAGTTCCGGAAACGGTGGTTATTGGACGCCCGGAACCATTTCCCCGAAATCCTCTGAGTAACTCTTCGTTGTTAACTCCCGGAGCTCAGGCCACCAGTAGTAAAACAACGGGAGCCAGTTTGGAAGTCATCACGGCCAAAGAAATACAGAAGCAGGGAGCAACCAATCTACTCGATGCACTTCGCAATCGCACGGGTATTAGCACGAGTCAAAACGGTGGAACAGGGTCCATGACTTCACTGTTTCTCCGCGGTAGCAACTCAGCACACACTAAAGTCCTTATCGATGGCATTCCAATGAATGATCCTTCGGGACCGTCGAGGGCCTTCAACTTTGCAAATCTAACAACCGACAACATTGAACGAATTGAAATCCTGCGAGGTCCTCAAAGTGTCATCTATGGAAGTGATGCGATCGGCGGTGTAATAAATATTATTACCAAACGAGGACAGGGGGATGGTGAATTAAACTTTTCTTCCTACGGTGGCAGCCTCGGAACTCATTACGAGGGAATGCAGTACAGTGGTGGAGATGAAAAATCCTACTATGCTATAGCCGGATCCTATTTTGCGACCGATAGTGTTTCTCAAGCCGCCGCTCGATTTGGAAATAACGAAACAGATGGTTTTGACATCGGCACTATTTCAGGTCGCTTCGGCTGGAATCTTGAAAACGATATTAACCTGGATTACGTATTCAGAATCACAAACGCCGAAGTCGAAATCGACAATTGGGACTTTGGGGCTCCGAACCCGGTAGACAATCTGAATCGTTCGAATATCTCCGACAACTTTGCAAACCGTGTGCAATTGAGCAAGCTGGCCATGGACGGTCGGCTCGAACATAAAGCGGCCTTTAGCCTCACGAGTTACGAACGTCAGGATACGAACGTCCCTAATACTTTTTGGGCTTCGATATATAACGGTGAGACCAGACTATTTGATTATCAAGCAAACTACGTATGGAATGACAACAACTTAATCACCGCTGGAGTCTCCTATCAGGACGAAGAAGCTTCTTCTGATTTACAATCCCTTGTGAATCAAACATCAACGGGCGTGTTTTTGGAAGATCGTATCACGCTGAAAAACAATTGGCACGCCACAGCTGGTGTACGTTGGGATGAATTCAGCAGAGCGGGGGAGGCCAATACGTATCGTTTTAGTACGATCTATCATCTCGAGAACAAACCGGCACATCTTCATGCCGCTTTAGGCACCGGATTTCGAGCACCGGCATTAGCGGAAAACCTTTTCGCCTTCGGCAATCCAAACTTAGCACCAGAAACAAGCAAAGGCTGGGAACTGGGGTACACTACCGAACTCAACGATGGCAGCATGATGCTGGATGCAACTTACTTCCGCAATGATTTCCAAAACTTAATCGTTTGGAACCCAACGCTGTTTGTGCTTGATAATGTTGGCCTGGCTCAATCTTCCGGAGTAGAGGTTACATTGGGTTGGCAGTTGAGCGAGCGTACGATGCTTAATGCAAATTACACTTATACCCGAACTCAAAATATTGAAACTGGGGAAGAATTATTACGTAGACCTAAACACCGCTCAATGATCAATCTGGACCATGCGTTAGAAAATGAAAAGACCAATCTGGGACTTACACTGGCTTACACCGGTTCACGTCTCGACAATCCGGGCGGATCGACAACTGAGTTGGCCCATTTTATGTTGCTCAATATTTATATGACTCATAAACTCAATGACCGCTGGACAGCATATTTCCGAGCAAACAACATTACCGACCAAGACTATGAAGAGTTGTTTGGCTACGGAACTCCGGGAGCCACATTCTATGGTGGTTTAAGTCTCCAAAGGTAATTCGTCGCCGGACGGTGAGTTGATTCGGAATTTCAATTAAAATAAATCCGACTGAATTGCCCTTCGCTGACAGGATCATTGGATATGACAACTTTCAAACAATCATTGCTCTGTATTTCTACCCTCTGTGTCGTGCTAACGTGCCACGTTACCGAATCTCATGCCGCTGAACGTAAAGTCAAGCCAACCAGATGGCGTGATCTGTTTGATGGTGAAACTTTGGACGGGTGGGAAAAAACCAACTACGGCGGTGAAGGTGAAGTTGAAATCAAAGATGGCCAATTGCTGCTAAACTTTGGTTATTCCATGACAGGAGTCACCTATCAAAGTGACGATCTACCTAAAACGAACTATGAGATTCGTGCGACAGTATTGAAGATCGACGGTAACGACTTCTTTTGCGCAGCGACTTTCCCGGTTGCTGATTCACACTGCAGTTTTATTGCCGGTGGCTGGGGCGGGGCAGTCACCGGACTCTCCAGTATTGACGGGCAGGACGCCTCCGAAAATGAAACCACCGGCTATCAAAATTTTCCTTCCGGTAAATGGTACAAAGTAAAAATCCGTGTCGAACCACATTTGATTCAGTGCTGGATTAACGGCAAACAGGTGGTTTACCAAAATATCCTTGATCGTAAGATTACTACTCGAAACGAAGTGAATCTGAACAAACCTCTGGGGTTTGCAACCTGGGAGACCAAAGCCGCTTATAAGTCAATTCAGATACGACAATTGAACGTTAAATAAGAAGCACGGCCGTTTAATGTTTCATAGCTTTGACGAAGATTCGGCAGCCAATGACATGCTTAGGCATGAATTCTTTATGCAGCATGCCTTACAACAAGCTCAAGAGGCTGCCGCTGATGATGAGGTTCCTGTTGGCGCAATCATCGTGCATAACCATCAAATCATTGCAGCCGCTCACAATCAACGCGAACAGTTACACGACCCGACAGCTCATGCCGAGATGATTGCCATTACCCAGGCTGCAGAAGCGTTGGGGGACTGGCGACTGGAGCAATGTACACTCTATGTTACGCTTGAACCCTGCTGTATGTGTGCCGGAGCGATTGTGCAAGCCCGGGTACCTTTGGTGGTTTATGGAGCAAGTGATCCTAAAGGTGGTGCCGCCAATTCACTTTACCAATTACTGCATGACGAACGACTAAATCATCAGTGTGATGTGGTTAGCGGTGTAATGAGTGAACAATGCGGGGGAATCCTTACCGAGTTTTTCAAAAGACAACGACGGTTGGGGAAAAAATAGATCGCATTTACCCCTCTGGAAATAAATATTTTCCCGAACGGTGTTTCACCAGAGCTTGCTTGAATCAACTGCAGCAATCAGCATAGCATAGCGCGTTGAACTGATCTCTACTGCCTCTTAAGAACACCCACACGACGTTTCTCGATTTTGAATGTGATCGGTACAATCACTCGTTTTGTGGCTGCCTGACCATTGGTCAGCCCGGGCTCAAATTGCCACTTAGTAACTGCCTCTTGTGCCAGTTGATCAAGTTCTTTAGAACCCGTCGAGAGCACGATCCGGCTGGATTTCACTTTGCCATCGGGCTGGACAGTAACCTCCATTTTTACCGTACCACTTATACCTTTACTCACGAGTTCCTGTGGAAACACCGGCGGTCGATTTAACGCATTTTGCGGATCGAGGCTGGGGGCAGTATTCGCACCGTTACGCGACTGTACAATCACATCGCTATCTGAGTTACCTTTGCGAGGTGGTGCGTCAGCGATGATTCCTTCCAAATCTAATTCAACTACCAACCGATCGCGACGCAGTGATTTTAAATTAAGCTGTTCTTGCTCTTTTGTGCTACTAGAATCGAGTCTCTGAATTATCGACTTTTCGGGCTGACGATTTAGAATTACATCGTTGGCGATGATGGCTTCCACCTCAACCGGTGGTGTTTCTGATACCTTGACCTGCAATTGTATTTCTCTTCCAGATAACGAATTTTCGCGATTAGTGAAGGGGGCGACTTTCGCGACAGGTAACTCATAAGAGTGGTATTCGGCCACGCGTTGACGCAATCCATCACTTACAACTTCCTCGAATTGTTCCGCTTGCTGACGAATCAGATTGGAATCAATGACTGGAGTTTCCTGTTGTTTCAGCTTTGGATCAAGCTGCTTTAAATTTTCTGGCTCCCGACGATCTATCGCAGAATCCTGCTCCGTATATTCCTGCTCCGCTAAGAAAGATTCTTCCGGCGGCCGCGTTGCAGCAAGTAATTGTATCGCGATAGACGATTCACCTTGTTGGATGCTTCCAAGTACTACCTCCGTTTGGCTATCGCCCAATCCACCAATAGCCATATGCCCAACGACACTACCTGTAAGAAGTAATAAGAAAAGCCAATCAGTATTTAGTAATTTTTGCACTAGGAACAATCAACAAAAAATAAGGAGGGGTGATCCTCTTGGGCAAAGGAAATTGTATTTATGAGAGAGTGGATCATTCTCTTTATCATTTCCTCCATCTATCATATCGTCAAATACTCCGCCTCCAATCGTACATACCGTCGTATTCTTATAACCAAATTCGATTCAATACATGCTTACTAGCAAGACAAGAGATTTGAGTTAATCTTAATAATTAATCACCTTTATTAATTCTTTAGTTTTAACAATTGGTTCATCACCATTCATGTTTTGGGGAAAGACCTTAGGCGAGTTATTTGAGCAGGGAGGGTTCGTTATGTACCCTCTGTTGGTTTGTTCCATCGTTGCCGTTAGTGTGGTGATCGAGCGAATTATCGTGCTGTTTCTAAATCGTAGCAATTATGCCGGATTTGTTTCTGATTTGGAGAACAAGCTAACACATTCAGATATTTCGTCATGCAGAGAATGGTTGCAAGCATTGTCTAACCCGCTGGCCCATGTAGCAAGCTGCAATCTTAAACACGCTGAATTAGGCCAGGGAATACGCGAAGAGATTGTCAACCGGGAAGCTTCTGAACAAATTGCCCGACTTGAAAAACGAATTAACTGGTTGTCAATTATTGGCACTCTGGCACCAATGATCGGACTCTTAGGTACTGTCATCGGGTTAGTGGAAGCGTTCTATCAAATAGAACAGCAAGGTGGCCAGGTACAGCCCGGAGATTTAGCCTCCGGTATTTGGACGGCCCTGCTGACAACCGTATTTGGTCTCATCGTTGCCTTACCAACCTTAGCGGTCTATCACTTTCTGGACAACAAGATGGCCGCCACAACCTTAAAGATGACCTGGGTCTCTTCCAGAATTAATGAATGGCTGGCAACGCAGAACCAATCAGAAAATGAGACGTTAAGATGAAGTCCATTCAACGGCAACGGCAACCGGCAATACGAATGGAACTCAGTCCGTTAATTGACTGTATCTTTCAACTGCTGATCTTTTTCATGTTGTCATCCACTTTTTTGACACCGGCGATTCAGCTTACACTGCCGTCAGCAACGGCTGGCACCAGCCAGAACGAATTGGAAATTATCATCACGTTAAGTAAAGAAGGGGATGTCTACTTAAACAACACGAAGACATCGCTTATTTCGTTGAAGTCAGAACTTCAAAGGATGCTGGCCGAGTCAAACCACAAATCGGTCACGATTCGAGGTGATCAGAACATGCCTTACTCAGCCTTTTTAGACGCTCTGGATATTGCCAAGCGGAGTGGTGCCATTCATGTCAACGTTGCCCATCAGACACGCTGATCAAGTAGCCAAATGCTTCATTCTAGAATTCAAATCCGTATTGAATATTTGCTGAGAATCCGGCGCCATCAACTCCACTTCCATGAACCCGATAGGCTTTATCGAAAATGTTTTCGAGCTCGAGCCTTAGAAGGTGATTCTCCCTGATTTCGGTACCGTATCTAAGGCTGATAGTTCCATACCCGGGTGTTCCTCCGTCCGGTATTCGACCATCAGAAATGTCCTGAAAATTTAGTCGATCCTGTTTAGCAACTAGCCATGAGTAGAGATCAATAAACTCATACTTATCGCTGTTTCGCCATCTCAACCCCATCACTCCCTGAGTCGGAGGAATCCGAGACAATGGTTCTTCAAGTTCCAGATCCTGTCCGTAAATATAAGAGAAGTTTCCATAGGCAGTCCAGTTAGTGGACAATCGTTTTTCCGCCGCAAATTCAACTCCGTTGACTTCCGCATCTCGATTACTTCGTGAAAACAGAATACTCTCACTGGATATTCCGGCTGGCGTTCTCAATATCATGTCGTCAATATTGGTCCAAAACACAGAAGCCTGCCAACGCATATCATCCACTTCTTTTCGCAGAGCGAGTTCATAACTCAGACTACGTTCCGACCGCAAATCGACACTGGGAGTATCGGCTGCAGACTGTTGCACATTGTCATTATTAGCTGCCAGATCGTCCAGATTGGGAGCACGAAAGCCTTCTGAAATTGAACCGACAAGTGCTGTGTTCTCATCCAGCTTGAAATTTAATCCCCCCCCAGCTGACCAGTCGTCAAACGTTGGGGAAATGAAAACGGCCTGAGATTCAGGATCCGTGGCCGGATCATTGTCATGATCAACGTCAACCAGAGGGGTTCCCTGTGCATGGGCTCTGGTAAACCGCACACCCCCATTGAAGCTCAAGCGTTGAGTGAGTTCTTTATCAATCTGCAGGAAAACTCCGGTCTGTCGAAAGCGACCATCATCAGGATATTTTGGAGTGGGCGAAGAAATGAAATCATTGGTGAGATTGTCATATCGGTTTCTAAAGGCGTCAACGACATCCCGATAAGTATCAATTCCATATGTCAGGTTCCAGCCGCTATCGAGTTCACGGGCGAGTAACAACTGTATACCGTATGAATAATTATCCGTTTCCATATCATCCCAATAGGTCCTGTTAGAACGAGCATCGATGGACTGTTCTCTTTGGCGGTGCATGGAGAATGTAAGCATATAGCTATCATAGAAATTCCCCATCTCGGATCCCTGAAAGCGAAGGTAGGCCATACTGCGCTGTTGCGGATCAAAAATAGTTCTTCGGCCGGGGAATCGATCGGTACGAAAAATATCACGTTGTTCGAAGTGCTGCACCGAAAGAGTGACCGCCTGATTGTCTGAAATCATTCGATCGACCCGAACATCGCCTGAGTATTGTGAATAGGCGGTTGCAGGCTGACGTCCCAGGTCGCCACCGCGATCCAGATCATTAAAGTTGCCATAACCTGACCCCGCAAAGACGCGGGTATCGCCTTTTTGGAATTGATAATTCAAACGGGTATAAATCCCACCATCAGCACTGGAATAACGTGACGTCCAGGTTCGCAGCGGATCGTTAAGAAGGGAATCCGCAGGCGTACGCCGCGTAACCACATTAATCACTCCACCCATCGCATCACTGCCCCAAAGCACCGTCTGAGGACCGCGAATCACTTCGATATGATCGACCATTCCAGGATCAATCGTATTAAAGTATTGATTAGGACCGGTTCGAAATGTTGCATTGTTCATGCGAATGCCGTCAACCAAAATCAACACTTGCTGCCCCGTCAAACCGCGAATAAAGGGAGAAACAGCCCCACGTTGAGTACGTTGCATCAATACGCCGGTTTCTCGCTCCAATGCCTGTAACATATCGGCCGGAGCTCGTTCCAGAAGATCTTGCAGATCGATAACTGAGCGATTGGACGGTGCGGTGAAATTGGAGAAGTTACTACGTCGACCACCGTCAAACAACCCTCGTGGCATCGAGTCCAGCCGATCATCGTTCCAAATCTCGTCGGGAGTCGTCAGAAACGGGACCACGCCTTCCACAACAATTGGGGCAATTTCAGGAGGTATCTCTTTCTCAGTCTCTTTCTCAGTCTCTTTCTCAGTCTCTTTCTCAGTCTCTTTCTCAGTCTCTTTCTC
>PAPJ01000036.1 GCA_002709045.1 Planctomycetaceae bacterium
AAGCAACAGAAGAAGCAACAGAAGAAGCAACAGAAGACGAATAAACATTTGTCCTTGCCTGCACAACCTAACAATACAAAATATTTACATCCCCTAGTGCCATGAAACTAATCGTTGGACTGGGAAATCCCGGCAAAAAATACCAGGAAACCCGACACAACATTGGTTGGCAGGTATTGGCACGACTAGCTCAAAAACATGCCACCAGCAAGCCGCGAGCAAAGTTTGAAGGGGAAGTTGTAGAAACACAATTCGGTACGGAAAAGGGTTTATTACTGTGCCCAATGACGTACATGAACGCAAGCGGGCGAAGTGTTCGGCCTGCGAGCGACTTTTACCGATTAGCCCCTCAGGACATACTCGTCATCTGTGATGACATTAGCCTGCCGGTTGGCATTATGAGGTTTCGATCTCAGGGTTCCTCCGGCGGACAAAATGGCCTGAAAGACATCATCAGCAAACTGAAAACTCAGGAGATTCCCCGTTTGCGAATTGGTGTCGGCCAGCCACCACCCCAGTGGGATACGGCGGACTATGTATTGAGCAAGTTCACCAAATCCGAAAAATCTGACATTCAACGTACCGTTGAGCAGGCAACAGGAGCAGTGGCAGATTGGGTTCAAAGCGGAATCAATTTCTGTATGAATCAATACAACCGAAAACAAAATACGAACTCAGGCGAAACCTAACGATACCAAAATTTGGTATGGGAAACGTAACCCCAATTTCGCCGTACGAAGTACTAGGAGATTTTACATTGGCTGCAAACGTTTACGAATGCATGTTCATCCTCGATTCTAACCGATATGCTCGTGACCCTCACGGAGTTCAGGAGTCTATCAATAATGCAGTAACCTCTCTCGACGGAGAGATTCTTGTTTCGCGATTATGGAGCGAGCAGAAACTGGCATACACAATCAATGGGCAACGTAAAGGTACTTATTGGTTAACTTACTTCCGACTCGAAGGCACTAAACTGAATGAATTTGAAAGAGCAATTCAACTTAATGACAGTGTTATGCGGAGTCTGACATTGAAAATCGACCCACGTCTTGTAGATCACCTGATCGCACATGCCAAAGGCGAGGTTTCAACTGAAGCACCAAAAGAAGCCGTTGCAGATAATGCTACAGATGATGCTGCAGAAACAACGAAAGAAGTTGCTGCTGAGTAAGGTAATTGCAATCAAACCGATCTTGATATTTGATAATCGGGATGGCCGATTGATAAATACTTTGATTTGCTTGCCCTTGTAGTTTTGCTCTGACAAACTGCGCCGGATTGGCAAAGGTATCACATAAAACTAAGGGAATTTAACAAAGGAGTGTTGGCAAATGGCGAGCTTTAATAAAGTTATCCTGATGGGTAATCTGACGCGGGACGTTGAGTTAAAGTACACATCGAGTCAAACGGCTGTCACAGAAGTAACACTGGCGGTTAATGACCGAAGACGAGGGCAGGATGGCCAGTGGCAGGACGAAACCACTTTCGTCGACGTCACCCTATGGGGACGTACAGCCGAAGTTGCCGACCAATACCTCGGTAAAGGTTCTGGAGTTATGATCGAAGGTCGACTCCGCCTAGACCAATGGGAAGACAAACAAACCGGCCAACGACGCAGTCGTCTGCGTGTTACCGGGGAACGAATGCAGATGTTACCTCGCGGTGGCGGCGGTGGCGGCGGTGGTACTCCACAGGGTGGATACCAAGACAGCCAGTCATCAGGCGGCTATGGAAGTTCAGGACCTCAGTATGGTGGCAACAGCAACCAAGGTGGTGCTGCCGAATCTGCTCCTCCACAACAGGACAACGGTTCCGGATTCTACAACGATCCGCCAGCGTCCCAGGGAATGCCGCCGGCAGATGACGACATCCCTTTTTAACGATAATTCCAACTGATCCCCGTATTGAAGCGATATAAAAATCATGCCAAGAAGCCAAGAAAAAAAACGTGCATTCAAGCGACTGCCAAAAGGCCCTAATGGAGGTGTTGAACTTTTGTTAATCCAGTCTGTGGATAACCTCGGCCGGCCTGGTGATATTGTAGAAGTTAAACCAGGCTTTGCTAACAACTACCTGATTCCTCAGGGACTTGCGACCGTGGCGAATGAGCACCACAAACGTATGATTGAAAAACACCGTGCTAAAATTCGGGCCCAACAGGAAGCACGTCTTGCTGGATTCCGTGAAATCGCTGACAAGATCAATGACGAAAGCGTAACCATCGAATCCAAAGCAAACGAAGAAGGTGTCCTATACGGTAGTGTAGGAATTGCTGAGATTGTCGGTGCTCTGCGAGCTAAAGATCTTAACGTGAATAATGAACACGTATTACTTGATGGCCAAATCAAAGAACACGGCCTGTTCCCTGTTGTCATCCGTTTGCATCAGGATATTGAGAATGCCGAGTTGAAAGTCTGGGTTGTCCCCCCGGCAGGTGAAGAATAAATTCAGCCTCTACGGACAGACAGGAAACCTTAAAGCCCTGCTAGTAATCAAGCAGGGCTTTTTTATGTACTACCACGAGCAAAGCATTTTCCCTTTTCACTGATAGAGTACAATAAAAACCACGGCTCATCGACTTTACTAATTTGTATTAAACACCATGGCTACTGGTTCGAATAAACAAAACAACTCGATTCAGCAGACTGCAGATATCCTGCAGCGACAACCGCCCTATGACCTCGAAGCAGAACGAGGCGTGCTGGGTAGTATTTTGCTTAAACCAGATATCATCGACGAAGTATTATTCGTACTTCACAAAGAAGATTTCTTTGATGAGGCTAATCAAAAACTCTACGGCGTTATGTACGAAATGCACAATAACGCCAAAAAAATTGATGCCATGTTACTTGTTGCTGAACTTAAAACGCAAAATATCTTCGAGATGATTGGCGGCACCAAATATCTGGCTGAACTTGGGGGAGCTGTACCCAATGCTGCACATGCCGTTTATTATGCCGAAATAGTTCGTGAAAAAGCGATTTACCGATCTCTCATCAATGTCGGAACGGAAATTCTAAAAGAAGCGTACGAACAGGCGGTGGATTGCCGGGCATTGCTTAGCCAGGCCGAGCAAAAAGTATTCAACATTGCTGATGTGCGCGGTGGTCAAAGCGTCTCCAAACTGGATGAAATTCTGCATAAAGCCATGGATCGCATGGAAGCTCGAATGAGCGGCGAGCAAACCGAGGACGGCGTGGAAACACACTTTACCGAACTCGATCGTATGATGGGTGGATTCCATGCTAACGAACTGCTGATCCTGGCTGCCCGACCTTCCATGGGTAAAACAGCACTGGCAATGAACATTGCCGAAAACGTATGTCACCTTGGAAAAGCACCGGTGCTGTTTATTAGTCTGGAAATGTCACAGCTGGAGCTGTGTGATCGACTACTGTGTAGTGCCGCCCAGGTAAACGGACATAAAATGAGAAATGGTACGATCTCCAATGAAGATCGCGCCAAACTGGTCGAAAAGGCCGGTGAACTGGCGATAGCACCGCTCTATGTCGATGATTCACCCACACGAACTGTCAGTGAAATTGCGTCAGCGGCGCGCCGTATTCAACGAAATCACGAAGGCCGACTTGGTTTAATCGTCATCGACTATCTACAACTGATTGAACCGGACAACACACGCGACCCACGTCAGGAACAAGTTGCCAGAATCGCACGACGCCTGAAAGGAATCGCTCGGGATCTCAAAGTACCAGTACTTTGTCTGGCTCAGCTAAATCGTCAGCCAGAAGGATCTTCTGACCATCGCCCAAAACTAAGCCATCTCCGTGAATCCGGTGCGATCGAACAGGATGCGGATGTTGTCATGTTTATTCATCGTGAAGAGTATTACCGACGTGGCGAAGATGCAGAGCAATTCGCCGGCTTAGCAGAAATTATTATTGCTAAGCAGCGTAATGGTCCGGTTGGAGAGATCGAACTACTCTGGCAGAAGGAATTTACTCGATTCGTCGACAAGGCACCGGAACGTCTGCAAGCCTTCGATGATTTCAATTCGGGAACGCAAGCCGGTGTCGCTGGCGCAGACCCATTCTAAAATTGTCCATTTTCTCATGGATTTGATACAACCAACAGATCTTAGACATTAAATCTGTATTGCCGCCAATGCCTGTTTTCCGTTATTTTTTGCGGTAACTTGTGGAGTCTGGACTGCGCCCACAGACAATGGGTGACCGTCTTCTACTCCAAATAGCTACTTCGTAGAAATATCTCTGGTTCCATGTTTACATGGCATAATTGGAATGACATACACACGTCTGATAAAAACTTACGTTTTCACCGCCAGAATTGCTTTAAGTTTCTTCATGCTTTGCTGGTATACCTCACAGCTCATTGCCCAGAACAATGTTCCTACTCAACCTCTGTTCCGACCAGGTTCAACGGGACAGGTTCAACCTGCCGGTGGTCTGCTATCGGTTGGCTCAAATCCACCACGTGCTCAAAGTCTTAGTCGACAACCTGGTACTCCCGGAACTCGAGGGCCGGCACAAAAAAGCAATCCACAAACGATTGAAGATATCAAAAAAGAAGAACAACAGCAGCATCTGCAATATAATGGTTTGCCGGTCGTCTCCATTGAATTCAAAGGCAACAGTTTCCTCACCGGTGAACGACTCTACGATACTATCAAAACAAGAATCGATCGTTCTTTTGATTCTGTCATCGTTCAAGAAGACGTCCGTTCTCTATATGGCACCGGGCTGATTCGAGACGTACAACTGTTGATCAAAAAATCAAAACTGGGACTTCACCTGACGTTTGAAATCTTTGAACGCCCGACAATCGCCACAGTTCGATTCATCGGTAATCGTATGTATCTGGACAAAAAACTCACAAAAGAAACCGACCTCAAATCCGGGGATGCTCTCGACCTATTCTCCATTGAAGATGCAACACGTAAGATTGAAGAACTCTATCACGAAAACGGATTTCCAAAAGCGCATGTAAAAGTCCTCGAAGGTCTTAAACCGGGAGAACGCAATGTAGTTTTTTACATCAGTGAAGGTCCACGTGAAAAGATCGCTGCTGTCGAAGTCGTTGGAAACGATCCATATCTTGCTCAGGATGCAAGACTGCTAACGCTCTTTGAGTCTAAGGCTCGACTAAGTAACTGGATTATTGGCGGTGACTATATCCCCTCCAAAGTGGAAAACGATATGGAAAAACTGGTTACTTATTACCGCAACCTTGGATACTTTCAGGCGACCGTCGGCAGACAGATTGACTACGATGATTCCGGACACTGGGTGACGCTTCGATTTATCGTCAATGAAGGCCCTCGCTACCGCATTACAAACGTACGTATCGAGGGCAACAAACAAGTCTCGAAAGATTTACTATCCAAACTGATCACAATATCCAGTGGTGACTATTTCCTCAGAAATCAACTCGGCAACGATCTGGAATCGATCAAAGACCTATACGGTAAGCTCGGTTACATCTACTCTAAAGTCAATACAGACATCCGTTTCCGGGAGACTCCCGGAGAATTAGAAATCGTTTTTGAAGTGGATGAAGGAGAACAGTTTAAAGTTGGGGAAATCGCTGTTCATATTGCCGGCATTTCACCACACACTAAAAACTCCGTCATACTTAACCGCTTGTCATTAATACCGGGGGATTTGGCCAGCAATCAGGAGATGCGTTCAAGTGAACGACGACTTCGCCATAGCTCACTGTTCAATGATGGAGCCATGATGGGGTCACCTCCGACGATTGTCGTCCGTACCGAGGAAATTAAAACGCAGCCTAAAAAACCTGGCCTGCCTCCTGCTCCTAATCCAAAATCAGCTACTGAACCAACAACTAACACCATTCGTGGCCAAAGTCCAGTTTTCAGTCGCTATGAACCGGTCAACCGCACGTCGGCCTACCCATTGCCGCAATTTATACAACGGATTTCAAATAAATAAGGCCATGATGCTCTCAAACTTTTGTAATGCAAAAACATCTGCAATACTGACATGCCTTTCTTTGGTGCTCGCCAGTATTGGTTGTATGTCAAAACTTGCAAACACCCCGACTGCCTCCGAACAAACAACTGGTGGGAAACAGACACTTGAACAGCTTGCACAAGACGTGGCTGCAGAATCTGAAACAGTTCCTCCGGATACCACTCAACATCAGGATCTTTTAACTAACGAAAGAATCGCTGGTATTACTCAACCGATAACCTCTGTTCAATCCGGTGACCAATCAGCAGAACCATCAGCAGTAAAGCTAAATACATCTCCTGATGAATCGCTTATCCCAACCTTTGATGAGTCAGACTCGAACCTGCAGAACGAGGACATGCTTATTCGTGGGCAAAGCCCGGTAACCAGTGCTGATTTTGTCGAATTATCCAATCCTTCAAAAGTTCTTCGCGTCGATGATCAGGTACAACTTGCACAAATTCAGGACGAAATGGCACCCAATGACAATTCAGTCAGACCGCTATTTGATCCCAATGCATCTATGAATACCATTCCTTTCGACGTTTATGTCGAGGAAGGTAGAACAGGCCGTTTTATGTTCGGGGTGGGCGTTAACTCAGATGCCGGCGTAACTGGCCAAATCGTAATTGATGAAAGAAACTTCGACTATGCCGCCGTGCCGGGGAGTTGGGAAGACTTTGTCGAAGGACGCGCATTCCGAGGAGGCGGACAAGGCTTTCGGCTCGAAGCAATGCCTGGTGAGTTCTGGGAACGCTACATGCTTCAATATTCAAATCCCTATTTTCGAGACACCAAAATCAGCTTCAATACGAGCGCATTTATGTATGACCGTATTTATCGAGATTGGGATGAAAAACGAGCGGGTGGACGAATCGGTTTTGGTTATCGACTTAATCCGGATCTAAGTGTCAATCTTGGACTCCGCCTCGAACGTATCAAAATTACCGATCCTACAATCGCCGGCGTTCCAGACCTCGACGATGCTCTTGGACACAATGATCTCGTTGGACTCAAAGTTGGACTAAGCCATGACACACGTGATACTCCATTCTTGGCTACCGAAGGATATTTCTTTAATACCAACTTCGAGCAGATTCTTGGCGACTTTATTTATCCTCGTGGTAGCTTTGAATATCGAAAGTACTATTTGATTCGTGAACGTGCCGATGGGACTGGGAGACATGTATTCTCATGGAAACTTCAATACGATATTACCGGAGAAGATACTCCACTTTATGATCACTACTTTTCCGGTGGTTATACCACAATGCGTGGTTTTGAGTTTCGTGGTGCATCGCCTGAAGAAAACGGAGTACGTGTGGGAGGTCATCAACGGTTTATTGGAACACTGCAATATTTATTCCCATTCACTGCCGACGATATGCTTAAAGGTGTCGTCTTTACCGACTTCGGTACTGTCGAACAAGACTACAATATCGATCCGGATAATTTCCGAGTAGTGATTGGAGCAGGTCTGAGAATTTCAATGCCTTTCATGTCTCAGGCACCTTTCGCTCTAGACTTTGGTTTTCCAATTCATCATGCTGATACCGACGATAAACAGGTATTTAGCTTCTATCTGGGATTCAGCCGAGGTTAAGTCAGATTGAGCATTACCAACATCGTTAGAAGAATTAACAATGCTCCGATCATCCATACAATCACATTTTTATTACGCTTAAACTGAGCCTTCTCGTCCGCCGTACGACTCATAAGTTCAATCTTATGAGATCCATGACCAACTGTTTGAGGTTGTTCTGTTAGCTTAACAGAAACTGACTCTGCAACTGCCGGATTCTCAACTTTACCCATTTCGATTGGAGTTGTGGGCAAATCAACTTTCGCCCCCGGTTCATTGGCTTCTCTATCTAGTGAAGGTGGTAAGAAATCACTGTCGGAAAAATCATCCGCAAAATCTGAGTCCAACTGTCCCAACACCTCAACCAAGTCATCTACTGAAGTTAAAGATTCTGATTCTGATTCTGGAGATGGAACTGGGGCTGGGTCTGATTTGGAGGCTGGCTCATTTATGATTATTGCCGGCCCTTTAGATACATCTTCATTTCTTTTACCTGCCTCAGAAACCGATACTTCCGAATCCCCTTCGACAACGACTGGATTAGAGGACATTGCTGTTTCGTTGTTAATTGAATCAAGCACCGGCGGAGCAATAGACTGTTGATCGGTGTCCGGTGATGAGTTGTCAATGACAGTCTCCGGACTAAGAAATCCCGGCGGTAACAAGGGGGGCGCAGACTTAGTCCGCCTGACAGATATTTCAACTTTAGCAGGTTTCTCCTGAACTTCTTTATCGGGTGTTTGAGAAGACTCATCTACCAATTCAATTGTCTGCTGACAATGCGGACAGGTGACTTCCGTTGCAATTTCGTCTGCACGAAAGACACCTTCACAAACAGGACATTGAAATGTAAGTAAAGTCATATCACTCTGGAATCAACTGCAGAACTAATTACTGCTTTCCAACCTTTCACCAATAGCATAGATTTCTTCCGCATCGAGAATCTGGTCATTAGATTCAAATAATCGTGCGATGGCTGCTTTATGAATCTTCATTTTAGTACCGCCCACACCAATCGCACCGTAGACAATTCGATTTTCCAGTTCTTCAGCTTTGTGGTTCATCTCTACTCCCTCAATGCCAAGGGGTGGAACTGCATTTAAATCGACGAGTACTTTAAGGTTGTCGCAATTTATCCAGGTAGTTTGTGAAATCAATTGCACACCGGCTGCCCCTGCTGCAATGATTACATCCACGTTATCTGCGGCAAGTGCTGTTTCTTCCTCCGTGGCCGTAGAAACAGCAACAACATTAGCGTCCTCAACCTGCGAGATAACACTGTCTGCGGCCTTCTGAGCACGTTCCTTGGATCTTGAACCCAGCTTAACACTCGCCCCCTGTCCAGCCAATAAACGGCCAGCTCGCAATCCCACAGGCCCTGTTCCCGCTAAGACAAGTGCTTTGGCGCCTTTTAAATCTACATGGCGTGCTGTAGCCAACACCGCAGCCGCAGCTGTTGTATTGGAACCATTCGAATCCATCATCACACTCACACGCATAGGTCCAAAAAAACACTTCGTTGCCGCTGCCATCAAATCTTCACCGACAGCAACATTTGAACCGCCTACAAACACCGCCGTTTGCTGTAAGTCTTGAATACCACGAGTGAACATAGCGCCGTGAATCAGGCCTTGAACATCTTCGCTAGCAACCTGGCTGTATTGAAATAGCTGATCTATACCTGAATCTACTGCTACGACGGCATCAAAGTTGCTCGCATGTTTATCACTATCCAATTGCACAAGTATCTTAGGTTTACTCATTAAGTTTTTTCTTTCTGTTCATTAATAATCAAGTTCTTGCTTATATTTTATATGATTAAAGCCAAGGCTGAATCAGTGAGGAGCCAATTTATCGCTGATCAAATAAGTAAGCGCACGAAAATACCCCGTCAGAACACCGACAGGGTATTTTTCAATCCGTAATGATCGATCTTGCCTATCGTCAGGCTAGTCTAGCATCCCTTAAATGGGTGAGCTGCACCATCACGACCATCCAGCATTTTCTGTACAGAAGGATCGCCAGTCATAGCGTTACGAATGGACTGCAGAGTCGCTTCATAGTTGTACTGAAAAATCTTTGCATCATCTTCAGCAGCGGGGTGGATAAATACACCACAAACAATTACCAGATCTTCTGCCTGATCTGCTGCGATAGCCCCTTCTTTAACAGCATCAGCTACAGCTTCAGCAACGGCGGCCTGAGCAGGCCCAAACATCTGTACAGCCTGTTTCATACCTTTAATGGTTACTTTTGTAACCATAACGGTACTTGGTTTAACAGCCAGATTTGGCTCCAAAACAGCCAATAGATTATTGTGACCTTCACTCTGACGTGCGAGTGCGTTTGCAAATGCATCGCCGACAGGGCCATCTTTGCTACCAATTAACAAATCAATATGTGCTATCTCGTTGCCGTCACCAACGAGTGCTTCACCGACATACATCGACATGGACGAATCTCCGTTTATCCTGAGAAAACCTAAAACTAATATCTTTGCTGTGAAAATAGCACACTGTCAGTCAATTACAAGAACCCATCTTCAAATAAGAAATTGAATTGGATTTTTGATTTACTTAGGCTGACATTTAGTGCTTTAATCGTCAAACTTTATTTGACAGTAAGTTACGTTCTGATACAACCAACCAACATGACTAATCTTGATATCTCTCGCGTATTGATTGTCGGGGCAAGTGGCCGCGCTGCCGCCGAATCGGCGCGTCGTGGTGGGTATCAGGTCTTCGTTGGAGATTTGTTTGCAGATAGCGACACCCGTAAATCTGCCTCCTGTGAAATACTCAACGACTATCCCCACGATATCATCCGGGTAGTGAAACGAGTCAATCCCGATGCAGTCTGTCTTACAGGGGCACTGGAGAACTATCCTTCAGTACTCGAACAGATCACTAAGTATTCCCGTCTATTGGCTCCACCGATCCACGCGATCAAGGCCGTCCGTTGCCCTCAGCAATTTGGATTAGTTTTAAAGGCGAACGGCTTTACCTTTCCCCGAATAGTCGAAAACCAGTCTCCGACAGTTGGCCGTTGGCTTGCCAAACCATTTAAGTCGGCAGCCGGACATCAGATTCAGTTCATACAACCGCGAACTGTATGCCCGGCAAACTATTATTTACAGCAATTCGTCGAAGGGCGTTCCATGAGCGCCGGTTATCTATTACAGAAAGACAAAACCACTCTGCTCGGGACTTCCCAGCTACTGGATCTTTCGTCGCAATCCAATTTCCATTTTCAGGGAGCAGTTACCCGAAAACTATCACCACAAATTGAAGTGGAACTTGTCCGTCTCGGTGACCTATTACGTGACCAAAATTTACGAGGATTAATCGGAGTAGACTTTATTCTCACCGCAGAGAAACAACTGGTAATCCTTGAGGTCAATCCCCGTTATACGGCCACTATGGAATTATACGAGGAGCGATGGCAACTGCCGCTGGTAGACTATCATATTAAATCCTTTGAAGATCCAAATTATCCGCTAGTTGTACACAAAACTCAGCCGGTATGCGGAAAACAAATTATCTATACAGGGCGTTCCGTCAAAGTTTCAAAAAAACTATTGATGCGTCTATCAGAATTGGTTAATGCCAAAAACTTTTATTTGTCTGATATTCCTCTACCAGGAACGGTGATCGAGGCCGAGCAGCCTGTTCTGACAATTCAGGGAAAAGGGAAAACTACCGATAAGTTAAAGGACAGATTAAGTTCGCTAGCCAACAGTATATTACAGCTTCTACTGTACTACTGAACTGCCTATTCCAGCCAGTTCTTCCCCGCCATCTCCGGCTGCCATTCAGACAGTCCGGCTAGCTTACCAATTTCTGCAATGCAATGTATTGATACTCGCTGCAACGTTTCCTTATCTGTTTTTCCTTCAGACATAGCGACAACATCAATCGGATCACCAATATAGAGAGAAACCTGTGCAGGCGTATAAAATGGCTGAATAATCACATTGGAAAATGACAAATTATGCAAATAGCACGGGATAATCGGAACACCAGCTTTTATCGCAACCAGAATGGCTCCGGGACGACAGGCCTGCATAAATTGTCTGGTAGTATTTAAGCGGCCTTCGGGAAACATACAGATCAGTCTTCCGGCTTTAGCTTCACGAATAACACGTTTCGTTGCGGCAGTATCGACACCTCGGCGTCCAACCTTAATGACATCAAGAATGTCCATGATCGGACCAACGATCAGACCGGATGCAAATTCACGGGCAATCATACATCCAATCGGACGACGGGATGCCATTTGCAGAAAAAAAGGATCCACACTGCTGCGATGATTACTTATCAACACAGCCCCCTGGTTATTCTCTGCAATCCGACCATACAATCTGCCCCGCCAAAGAAATGCTGTGAACATTGCCGCCGGCATCCAAAGCACAACCTGAAGAAAATTTAAAGGAGATCGGATGGTGAAACCAATAGCCAGCCAAAGCGGAGATAACCATGCTGATACTAATACTATGTCGACAAGAAGACTCTCGTGCCCTTCCACGTTCAATCCCCACAATAACAGACTCTGAAAATGAATGCCTATCTCTCCATTATAGTCGCCGGTCAAACTGAGTTTGCTTAGGAAACTGACATACTCCCGTTAAATACCGACACACTATTTGACGTAAAAAGAGACAGGATTGCGATATTGTAAATTGAGTGGCGGCCGTCTGCCGTCTGAGATATGGGAAGTTTAGGAAAGCATCTTAGCCGGCCATGCGAGTAATACGATTGACCGGTTCTTCAACCTGTTCATCAACATAACGATGCTGCATCAAGTATGCATCTTCGACTGTATCATCATAGAAATTTCGCAGCACCGATAAAGCGAGAAAATCCTGTTGCTTAAAGAACAACTGTGCTTCAAGATTTGTTTCACGAACTTCCAGCACAATTCGATTACGACGCTGATGCGATAACTTACTCTTAAGCTTTGCAATCATAGCCATTCCCACGCCTGAACGACGTTGATCCTGATGAACAGCAAAACTGAGAATATGCAAACGGGTTTTATGCAACTCGTAGATCATGAAGCCGACAATTTCATCATCCCGTTCGGCAACCATACCAATACAGTTCCGCTGTCTCAAACAGCGCACAAACTCTTCTTCATTCCAGGGAAATTCGAAACTGGCGTTCTCAATCTCCAAAACATCGGTCATGTCCCGGCGAATCATCCAGCGAATATGAATCCCTGTTTTCTGCGTTGGCTCTGCCGCCATATTGGACTCCTTCCAGTGCCGGCATTAATTCTGCATTCCTATAAAGATTGTCTTATCGTTTAACCTTCCCTGGCATTCAACAAAACAACCTTCTGCCTCTTATCAATTTACCTGAGGCTACAGAAAATTATCACATCCTTGTTTTCTTGCCAATACTAAATTCGCGTAACCGGCGAATTTTAAGCTTCCTTTACCCAATGGAATCGAACCTTAATGAAGCGGCGGTCCGGAAGCAACAATCCGACCAATCCCATCATAATAAAGACAACACCGATTAATTGAGGACTAAAGAATGTCCACCAAATTATCCCAAGCAGAACAAGCGGGCTCATCGGTGCATGACTTACCCAATTCGCCAGCCAACCACGCTCAGTGAGAATGTAACTAAAACCAGATAGCATGAAGACTCCCAGAATCACACCTAACTGCCACCAGATAAGTACCGAGGATGTATGTAATTGACTTCGAATCAAAACTTGAGGAAGCGATCCTGCTGTTTGACCTGACAATCTAATTCCAGGTGCTTGTAATAACTGATAATCTCGATAACCAAAGCCGGCGTCTGGAACACCTCCCAATTCGATTTTCTGCAGATTTCTGTCCTTTAAATCCTGCAACAACTGAAGTCTAGTTTGATATTTTTGCCAATAATCCTGTTCTGCAGAAAGGTTTTCATTTACTTCAAACTTTCCAGCTATCTGTCGTGCTACCACATTTTCACCCCATTCAACCTGACGGGAAAAAACGGATCCCAATGTCGCCAACTGGACATTGTCACTATCAAACTGCAGGCTTTTATAGTCCGCCTCTGATGCCAGAATCTCGATCGTGGAAGTCATGACTTCATTTTCCGGGATTGGCAACATCAACAAGCTTCTTCCACCTGCGAGTGCACGCTCGGACTCAAGTGCAAACACCACATCCACCTGCTGATATTGGCGATCAGAGAGTAACGGAATCTCGATCCGTAACTGCTGTTCGGCAGCCGACGCCTGAATGGATTTTACGTGCGAAACAACCGGAGTCCCCTGCACTGCAATATTTGTCAGACTCCACATCTCGGGCCAGACCAAAGTAAGGTCTTTGCCTCGCGTTGGAAGCACATAAAACGTCGCAACACCTACGATATGCTGCGGATCAATAACGGCTAGTTCATAACTAGCCACTTGAACTTCCAGCCTGGAGGAACTCTGAAAGAACGCTTTTGAACGAATTTCGGTTTCGTCTGTGCCTAGAAAAACTGCATGATTGGTGGTAGCTACTACAGCGGGGATAATATCGGCCGACCACTGTGAGATACGCTGAGCACCGACAGCTTCCCAATCGACCAGTTGCTCATCAATCTTCAGTGGGGCATAGAAGAACTGCTGAACGTTTCCGCCAAAATTATTAACAAATTCGAATCCGGGAAGCTTAAGAATGCCGTCAGTTTCTTCCAACTCAAAACTAAGCTGAAACGTTACAGACTCGGTTAGCAATTGTGAAGGTCTTAAAATGAATAAATATTTTTCCGGACCACTTTGAATAGTCTCCAGCGAAAAATTCCCCGTCAATTCGCGAGCCTGTTTGAATTGGACATTGTGTAACTGTAGTTGAATTTGATCTACAGCTCCTTCGGTCACTTCTAGATCGGCCGTAATTTCGAAGGTTCGCTTTCCATTTTTCTGAACCAGACCACCACTGGCAGCCCCTCGGAAGCTTTGCTTATTGCGAAGAATGCTGAGTTGACAAGCACTTGCCGCTAACGAAGAATCGAAGCTGGCCAAGAGCCTACCTCCTAAGCTTTCAACGTAATTTCCTGATGCCGGTTCTACCAATTCGTTACTAAGAATACGCACCAGAGACCCTGAATGTTGAATTACACTAATCCGGTCATCAATAACTATTCCACCAAGATGAGTAATCGTGGGAATCGAAATCGTGCGTATACTCAGTGACTTTCGGTCGGAGCGGTTGCGAGGCAGGGGTAAACGACCTCTTAATTCCAATGTCACCTTTCCCGTAATACCCCCATCAGTAAACACACTTAAAAAACCATCACCCGAGTGCTTGACACTGGCCTCTAACACAGCTCCATCCTGATGAATCGTAGCGGACTCAACAACAAACCCTTTGGGAACCTGATACCGTTGCTGGAACACAACGCCATCCTCAATTAGTAAATCGGCATGATACAGTAACAGCAGTTCATCAAAATCTACTAGGATATCGCTTGACTGTTCAACTTCCGTTTTTACAATTCGAGGCAACGTTGTGATTGGCTCATTGACCTCAATCTCTGCTTCATTTAGATCATAAACAGCCTCAGGTTCATCCTGAGTCCCCCATTGCAAAACAACTTCTCGTTTTATCTCTTCACTAACCTTCTCAAATCGGCTATTCCAGGTTAAGTCCTGCTCCACACTCAAGGCAAGCCATCGTTCGCGACGACGTTGAACGACCGGAGTTATTTCAGGAACCGGTACATTACCAATACCTGAGACATCTTCCAAATAAAATGACAATTGCACTTCAAAGGAATCCGATACGGGGCGCTGCAGGGAAAAGTACAGTGTCTTCGTTTCGCCATCTCGAATTCGTGGAGCACCAACAATAAATTGCCCCGAACGAATCGGCAAAAGCCTTAATCGCGGATCAACGTTAAGACTAAACTGCTGAGTAGTTCCTGCCACAACATCTACTTTCATACGCACATCCAGGACGACTGAGTGGGGCGCTATCTTCAACCAGTAGTATTCTTCAGATTCCAACACTGAGGCACCGGCAATTTCAACGTCACCAATACCCCAAATGACGCCAATACGACGAGTACTTCCCAGTGCAGCGACTACCCGTCCACCTAAGCTATCTACTCGTGTCCGTCCCTGAACGCCGGAAAATAACACTTTGTGCTCATCCGATAACGGAGAGGTTTCCAATGTTGATTCAGGAACTCCCGGGATATCAATTTCAAACCTATAGACTTCATTGGATGACTGGACCGTTGGCTTCAATTCAATCTCTGCTGTAACCATCCCTTCCTGCGAACATTCAATTTGAACAGCATTTCGGTCGGCCTGCCATTGATATTCTGCACTCTCACCATTAATCACGACACTTTCGATCTCAACTTGTTCAGCATCAAACGGCAAGGTAATCCGTTGCACATCTGTTCCAAGCAACATTTGGTAAGTGATATTAATTACAGGTAACAGGCTATCACCATCCTGTGGTGCAGATATCCAATTGACTTGATACTGAGCCTTGGAAATCAACCAGTTTTCTGTTGTTCTATCAGTACTTGAATACAATTTTCTTAAACTCTGATAAAACTCATCCGCAACATACAAATATTCTCCGACATCTTCTCCATCGTCATCCACAGGCAAATAAACACTATGGACGGTTGGCACTTTACTCTCCATTTCAACCGTTTCGGTGCTCGGGTCCGGTGCAGCAGCCGGTGGCTGGTATGCTAACGAATCAAGTGAGGTGGAAAATACTAATGCCACTACCAATACTGACGTCGCTAATCCCGGAACTGCCTGTAAATCAAAATCCAATTCCCGATCGACTGCAGGTATGACCGAAGCAGTTCTCAATCTGGAAATAATTGTACAAACCACCACGGATAAGGATGCGACAAAGAACTGCGCACCGAATTCCGTAAATACCTCGTCCACAAACAAGGCAATACCGGCTGTCAAAGCTGGTACAAAAAATGACAACTTCCAATAACGGCGGCTAAACCAGAGCAGCACGCCTATCCAGACTATCAGACTTGCCCAAGCCGCCGTCACCAAAGAAGCATTGTTATAGACGATCAATGAAATACCAGTACCGGCCTGTTTAACGCCGGACTCATAGGTCCACATTAAATCCTGACGTAATGTCTCATGTAACTGTCGAACCTCCTGCTCCGATAATAATGAGAGCACTCTGCGGCCGAGCACCCAGTCTTCGAGTTGAACAACCGAACCACCGGCTAATTCATAAGTTTTCAATACGGGTCGAATCTCTTCATTGACAACTATCACGCGACCGTTGCTCAGTGCATCTTCATCAATCCATCTGTCTGAGGCCAGAATCAAACGGGATTCATCGCGCACGAAAGCCAGACCGGCGTTATATAACCATTGCATTGCCGATGTTCTACTCGCTCCATCAACCGCTGAACTGAGTTGTGTCATAGCATCGATTCCTAAAGCGTCCAATGCCACCACATCTACTGCAAGTGTCATCCCTTCCAACTCTTCAAACAATAAGAACTGAACGTTACTCAGCCAACTGGCCCATGTAAGTCCGGCAGCCTGCTCTGCATTTTGGTGGTTCGAAGCCGCTCGCTCCAATAGCGAGATAATCTCGGCCGCCTCACGAGAAAAAGAATTGTCTGCTGGAGCTTGTAAACCGTATTGCTGATTCCGACTCCCCTGCTTTCGCTTTAACCATGGTCCAAAAAGTCGGGTGGCAACAGAGTATTCTGCTGACTGACGAGCCAATTCAAACCCCGGTGGTACTGCGACCGACCAGTAAGACTGCAACACTCTGGCATTTACCTGAGGGAGAGGTTTCTGCAAATCTGTTCTGAATCCCAACGCATCGGAACTCGTCTTGAAACGAATACGTACTCTGGAAAAACGCGATTCTGTTTCGATCGGAATCTGCAAATGACTTGGGGAATCTGAACTACGGATAGATGCTAAATGAATTCTCTGAGCATCAACCCAAACACTTTCAACCTCGACTTGCTGGGGTAACTCGACTTCAAGGTTCTGTGACCCTCGTTGCTCAACGACATACCTTAGTTCATGGCTGCTGAAACCATGAACAAGGTATTTGGAATGTACATGAGCGTTCCAAATGACATGTTCTAACTCATCGGTGCTGGGGCTAATAGATATTTGAGGAGGTGTGCCAAGCGGCATTGCATAATCAAATGCCTGACGATAAACAGTTTCAGGTGTAGTTAAACGCTCAGGTAAGACCCGCTCCATCGAAGGTTCCCGGCTAATCTCAACATCTACAGCTTCATTCCAGCCTATTTCTACTGATCCTGAGAAAGACTGGGATCCCTCAACTCGATATAAGGGGAGACGCACTAAATGATCGCTTGCAAGTGTTCGCTTTCCGATCAGCTTAAAAGAGGTCACACGCGACTCTACCAAATCAATTTGCCAACGTCGCCAGCCGTCTTCTTCTGTCTGAGTTACGCTGGCGATCCCTTCAGACTGAACTAAGCCATCTCCGTTCTCCTGGAGATGCCATTGCACCTCCAAGTCTGACAATCCGGAACTGTACACAATCACCTGCTTGACGGGTGTCCCTAATGGACTGACCTCGATCCGCGTTTCTTCAGCAACCACATCCGTCACGGTAATGTCCGTTTCAACCTCGGCTTCAAAAGCTTGCGCGGCTGAAACAGCGGAAATCTGCAAATCTGTAAGACGACTTGCAGAATCAAAGACAATCCCGACATCACGTAACAGCGGTTCTGCGGAGACTTGTTCACTAGCAGGATCAAGCCGGCTGACTTCTACACCTCCTAACCCCGAAATCTGTAAGACACTCGGTTGTTCTGCTGTTAAACCAAGTAAGTGTTGTTGTAATACTACTTTCTTTTGCTGTAATGGTGACTCGGCAATATTGGGATACGAAATCACATCCAGTAATTCACCGGAAAGAGATTCCTCGTTGACTTGAAAAGATAAATTAAGCCGCAGTGCCAGCACGCGTCCTGCTTCGACACTTCCCTGCAAATCAATCTGATGGAGCATCAGGCCATTTCGCTCAATCTGTACAACACGAGGAATATACTGCTGCGACCCGAAGTCTTCTTCAACCGATGTTACTGACTTTAACTCCCAGCCATCAAGAATTTCCAGATGCAACTGATGCAATGGTTCGGACGCCGCAGTCATACGAATTTCTGTTTGTAAATCAACGCGATTATCAACGAATTCGAATCGGGATATCTGAGAGGCGTGTAATTCGGCTTCTTGATGTCCGGCTACCACAACAATGTGCGGGTTGGGATCGAACATTTCCAGCACCCGACGTTTCGTTACTCCGGTCGACTCTATCCGACTCTCCAATGCTCCTTGCACATCCAATCGATAAAGCTCGAGGCCTTCAGCTATCACCAACGAGACTTGTCCCTGCCGCCAAATACCGTCGACCACACTCATCAATGGCAAAACCTGTGGCTGTAACGGCTGGAATTTAGCAGCTGCTACCACATTCAAAACAACGGCTCCTGCCTGAGGATCCAAAGTTACCTGCCACTGGTTCTCAGTCATCTGCAGTCGACTCGGATTCAATTCCTGTCGATCAGTGAACACACGTACCAACTCCAATTCAGGAGATAGTTGGAAAGTAACTGATTGTCTTTCAGCAACTACTGAATCCAATGTCAGGCGACTTACCAACTCCAATCCATTCCGTTCGACTGAATACTGTAATTCCTGACTGTAGAACAATACCGTTGGATTACTACGTAAGGCCTCACCGGATAAAACAGTAAGTGTTGTTCTGGATTGACTACCTAGCTGAATTACCCACCGCGTAGATTGCTCAGACAACTCCGGCAACCCTTCCACCGGTAAAGGCAATTCTTCATTACCATGATTCCAAACAATGCCATTGGAAGATCGTAGTAAAAACTCTATCGGTAAATCCAAAATCAGGTAATTTGATTCACTCCGGGGAACCTCAAAGCTGAACTTACGCTCATTTTCGATAACCGACTCCCCTTTCAAACTCCAGTTAAAAACAAGTTCACCTGGTCCGTTAAGACGCAACAACGGAATATTCCTCTCAGTCACTCCGCAGATCGCCTGAATACTGGATGCAGGAGCATCTTCCGTTGCTTTGACCACCCATTGCGGCGTATCTAAAGCAATTGATAAAGGTAACAACGGTACGAGTCCCTGAACATCGGACTGGGCATCCACTCCAAGGACAGCCCGACCATCAATGATCTGTCCTCCCTGCACGCGACCGTAGTACATCGCCTGACGAATATAGCCGCCCTGCCGAAACTCCGGCAATGCTTCGGCACTCTGCCTGCTCAATCGATTTACAACATTTACCATTTCATCGAACTGAGTTCTTAACAGTGGTACCGTACCCTCCAGCACTTCATCGATATCAGCTTCATTTACCTTGATCTGACGATAAATTAAATCTGTGGACTGAGGCTTTAAGCTAAGCTGTTGCGCTAAAATACTCTGTGAACAAGTCAACAACAAAGTCAGACCAAGAACGAATTTAATTTCAAATCGTTTCACACTTATGCCTGTTGCTGTTGTGAATCATCGGTGGCTGGAGGTAGATCATCAGCCGCAATCGATGATTCAAGTTTGAGAAGTGAAATCGCCGCGGAATTAGTGTCTGGCTGAATGCTGGTGCGATGAATCGGCCTGTTACTTCGACCGGGTACAGCCAGAACCCAATCCAGCACTCGGGATAAAATAACAAGCAAACCTCCCAGAAAAGATGCCTGTAGCACCAGCAACATCAATTCTGGAACCCAGATACCAGCTAATGCCGCGAATAAACCCACACAAAAAATAACAACCGGCTGCTGCATAAAATGCAAACGAAGAATTGCTAACCCAACAAGCAGAACCATCCCTGATAGCAATATCAGTAGTGTAGAACGACTCGTAATCGTGGCGTTTAATGAGTCAACTTCGCCAACGGTGGATAACAAATACTGATTAGTATTCTCCGGCAAGGCTAGCTGATTAGTGACACCAACCCAGGATTCTAAATCAGACTGCTGTAGCGCGGAGTCTCTAAACCAGTAAAAACCTGACCAAGACCAATCATATTCTGGCGTCCAACCCTGAGGACTGCCCAGTAAATGCTGATGATTGGTAGTAACCACCTGCCAATAAGTGGAGCCGCTCATTTTCGAATTAACGACTTGTGGTAATGGTAGTTTCAGATGCTTGGAATCAAAGGTTGACCTCATATACCAGAGTTCGATTCGATAATCCGATTCTACATTGGAAGCCGCCAAACGAATCGTCAATTGTCCTTGAGAATCCAATACCACCTGTTCAACTGGTACACGTTGACTATTTACTGCTACGATCAACGTCGCCGGATCTACTGCGTTTACGGGAAACTGAATATGTAAATCCGTTTCATTCGTTCGAATCAACATCGACATTCGCTCGCGACATTGTTCATTCAATAAAGCTGTTTGGATCCATCGTCGCTGGATCAAAGTCGAAGTCCGCGTCACGTCCCGACGCATACGCATTTGAACCGGCAGGCTGGTCGCTGCTTCCGATGCCTGTAGTCGCAGACTATCACCACCCGCTTCTTCTGATGCAACCCCTCGAACAACCTGCCAGACATCATCAGCAGGCTCACTCACGAATATATCCTGGGTATTAATGGTAACCTGATTCTGAACCAATCTAACTTCATCTGTAAGCGGTGACACCAACAGGAAGTTGACACGTTGTGATGAGTCCGCCATTAGCAACGGCAACTGTTCCTGATAGCGTAAAACAATTCGCAGAGAACCGCGAAATTCAGCCAACAAATCAACTGTCACCTGTTCAATCTCTAACTGTTCTCGGATTTCGTCCGATTGAATAGAACTCGGCACGGCACTCCAGGGTAAAACACTGTTACCATTGCCATCTTCTCCTGACAAACTCTCAAGCTGCAGGAAGACTCGAAGGTTTTCCGGGCGTCTCACAATACCCGGCACTGTTAAAGTAATCTGCCGGATAGGTTCATAAGCAATCTGATAATCCAGCACCTGTTCAAAGGCCGCAAAATTATCTTCGAGTTGAATAGCTGTACTCGAAGCCACCAGAACGCTGCGTTTCCTTGTCCCTACATTCCCCACAAATCGTAAAGGCTTTCCCACTTCCAGATTTGGCAGAGAGTTAAATACCAGCGGAGTTTGTTGATAGTCCGGCAAATCCAATTCAGAGATATCGCTCAGGCTGCCGGCCAGTAATCCTTCGATATTCTCGGAATCTGGTACCAATTCGACGTTATCAGCCGCCTGTAACACAACCGTTTGTGCGCCTCGTAAAATACTGGCATTTTTTTCACTCGTAACCGTCAATTGAGGAATAATTAGATCTAGAGGGCGTTCACCTTCGTCTGCAACTCCCGGCAATTGACGTCTGGCACGAATGATCACCTCAAATTCGCCACGGGAGTCTGTATCAAGCGTTGAAACCTGAAAAGCCAGTTGTCCATCAATCAGTTCCGCATTGACTAACTGCAGCGAATCATCAAAGCTCTGAAAAACCTGATCCAATTCCCAACCCAACCAATTACCTGAGATCATATACTGTCCGGAACCGGAATAGATACATCGTAACGTGGTGGTCATGCGGATCTGTGTTGGTGTCACTTCCAGCAAATAGTTCGGTACAACTCTAAATTGATTCTCTCTCTCCTGAAGAACACCCACAACCGTGTATGCAACGTTATAGTACTCAAAATCAAACTGCTGAATACCGGGACTGCCGGCGGCGGTGTCAAAGACACGAGGGGCGCGTCGCATATCACCGCTCAACTGCCAGACCACATCCCAGTTGGACGTCGTACTGATACTTAACTTACCTGATTGCTTTACAGCATCAACAACTTCAAATCCATTGAACGGCTGGTTAGTATCCGTCTCGCTCGCATCATGTCTCAATTCAGCTTCGAGTATTACAGCCACATTAGGCTGCGGACGTACAATGCTCACGCGTACTTTCTCCCGTACGTTGTCAGTTTCATCATCGGCGACTGGTACCCGGGCTACCCGGAATGCCTGATTTGGCAAATCCAGTAATGTCATCCCAGAAGGTAGCAATACTTCAAAATCGGTGACATTACCACCTAGTCCTCCAACATTAAGTACTCCCCTTGCACTAATATTTCGGTTTTGATGGACTGCAAAACCAGTTTCCACCGATGCCTGTATCCTGGAAAGTGGCTGAGCTGAAACAGCGGTTGCTGTACTCCAACCAAAAACCAACTCTTCTGTCTGAAAGTCAAATGTAAAGGCAGTCGTTGAATTGCCCGCATTTGAAGCCCTTACTTCTAGTTCCCCGGCCACCGCCTGCGCCTTCTCCACAGGCACTACCAACTGTTTGAATTGACTACGTGCTACTGGGGCCTGTAATACGAGCTCTGTAATCTGACCTGTCTTACGTAATGGCCGAGTTAGCTTGAGGGTAATCACATGTTGACTGTTAATATCTCCGCGTAGCCAAACAACGTGCCCCAACTGAGTATCCCACGTGACAAAAAACTCACCCGCACCAGTATATTGTGGGGCTGACCGCATTACGGATTGTGGAAGTCGAAGTGGAACCTTGACCCACTGTTCTTTGGCCGACTGAATTAACTGCACGCGAAACTCTGCCGTATATGCCAGATGCGTTGTTGTTGCTCGTCCCGTATAGACGACTTGATCTAAGGCAAATGCCGGAGGCGTTCTATTATCCTCAACATCGTTCTGCTGATTGTAAAGCCTCAGGTATTCTTCGAGCGAAAGGTTGGTCGCAACCTTAACAAGATTACCATTCTTGTCCCGTAATAACACAATCTCTGTGGGAGCCTTACGAACCACCCCAATCTTATTATCCGATTCTCCGTCAGTTTCGTTCTCCTGTTGGGCAAACGTAATCGTTGGAAGCATAACGGCATAGAATGCTAACCAGAACAGTTTTAAGCTCATTCGCGAAACTACAACGCCGGTACGTCTGGAAACCGCACAAGCTAAGTGCGCATCGTCAATTTTAAGATTCCAATGTTGCATTGGCCAACTCAATAAATACTTAAGAAAAGGCCTGCGTTTGCAGGTACCTTTATTTTAAATTGACCGGTCAACTAATCAAAGACAAATAACAAATTCCAGAGCAGTTTAGAGGCGGTTGAATACCTCAAACATCTGTTTATGCAGTTTTTTTGTGGCTGCTGCTATAAACTTTGCCTCTTGTATTCTCACAGGACCTCCATCAAAAGACGTTATAGTTCCCCCAGCTTCCCTAACTATAAGTATTCCCGCAGCAATGTCCCAAATCTTGACGCTTGTTGCCCAGTAACCATCGAGACCTCCCTGAGCTACATAACAAAGATTTAACGCTGCAGAACCAAGTCGACGTAATGCCTGACACTCATAGAGCATCTCCACCCAACGATCTACCTCAGGAGATCCTCTTTCCACTCCGGCCGAAAAACTGGCGGCAACCAGTGCACGCGACAGTTCTTCAACTCCACTGTGCTCAATCGGATCACCGTTGACTCTGGCTCCTTCACCGCGGGTTGCACTGTAGCAATCATCCATCACCGGGTCATAAACAACAGCCACGATCGGATCACCATAATTCAACAAAGCAATTGAAACGCTGTATGTCTGTAGCTTATGTACATAATTTGCAGTCCCATCAAGTGGATCAATAACCCAACAATACTTTAGTTCAGTCAGATCTGTGGAAGCACCAACGGTACGTTTTAGCCCAGGCAATTCTGATTCAGCTGTTAAATCCTCTTCACCCAGAAAAAAATCGGTTGGGCGAGCCTCGGCGATAATTTCGAAGATTCTCTTCTGAGATGCAACATCAGCCTCGGTTACTAAGTCCTTTGGCGCCTTTTCCCGTGGATTGATGGAATCCTGCATCGTAGCCAGGAGCCGACCTGCTTGTTTTGCAGCATCGATTGCTAAGTCTTCTAAACTCATAACAAGTCCCATAAGTATCTGTCAAATTGAAGTTTATTGTTACTGTCACCATCAATGGCAAACTGTCAACCAAATGTCCAATATACCTCATCAATGTACCGACACCTATTACAGAGCAACTCAAACTGTTGCAACAGTACCGGTAGCCTGCAGAACACATCCGCGCCGATGTTTTTCCCGTATAAAACTGGACATCGGCATACCCGTTGTTATTATCAAATTAGATTCCTTTGTTACGCGGGACTGTCCTAAACAGTTATGGATTTCCCCAGTCATTGCGATGACTTCCATTTAAAATCGCGCTAACAATTGGCCTCTTCTCTGTTCCGGCCCCGCCGCAATGTTTTGCATTCGGCGGGGTTATTTTATGTGCTCATAGAAAACGGCTTAATGGATGTATGCTTGATGAGACTACTGCTTTCAAACATAATTCACTCTTCTATTTAATTATTCGAATACGCTATCCATTCAAGCTAAAATCACATGTGGCAACTCGAACAATCCATCGCTTCGCTTCGTGCAGACAATCTGCAATGTGATATCGAACTTGCTTCGCCTCAATCGGGACTGCAGAATACTTCAGCCTATCAACATGTCATTTCTCAAAATCAATTTGTCCGCTTGGACATGGGGATAGAACAAGAAACGGTTGCCGAAGCTTATCATCGCGGCAGTGATCTGATTGCACTGTATGCCAGTCAGCCACAGCGGGAAGCAACACCACAGCTTTACTGGCGAGCACTCGAGCATACCAATGCGGCCGGAATTGAAACTATCATTTCACTGCAAACAGATCTGCTTGATAGTCGTTGTCCTATTCACACCGCAACAGATCTCAGCGGAGTTTTGAATGCTAAAGCACTAACCGTCGATGACCAGTGGATTGCAGCAGAACAGGCAAGCGATGTTATAGCGCTGCACGTTCAGCTAAACGCGTCAATCGGTTATCTGGAAATTGTCCATCCAACAGATCTGATGAATACCCTGATCAAAAATAATGGTGATTCTATTGTCTGGGAGCATACTGTGCTCGATCTACAACTCGAAAAAGGAGTGATTCGGCGTGCACGTTTGCAGAGCTGGTGGATTCAGGACGATGCGGAGCACACACTGGCAAATGAATTAGTCAATGCCTTCATCAGATCAGCTCCGCCATTAACAACTTAGGCAATTAATTTATCCACAACTTTGCCACCCTGATCTGTAAGACGCACATTGAGGCCTTTAAATTCATGCACCAAACGATGGTGATCGAAACCAAATAACTTAAGCGTTGTGGCATGAAAGTCATTGACGTGCACAGCATCTTCAACCGGTGCCCAGCCGATATCGTCGGTCTTTCCGACAACCTGTCCGCCCTGAATACCGCCACCTGCCATCCAGAGACTATAAGCATAAGGATGATGATCCCGGCCTGTATTCTGTTTATTCCCACCCCGATTTTCTCCCAGTGGGGTACGCCCAAACTCACCGGCACAAATCACTAAAGTGTCATCCAGCATTCCGCGTCGTTTAAGGTCTTTCAGTAGTCCGGCCACGGGCTGATCTAACATACCTGCGTTATAGGAAATCTCTTCACTCAGATTGCTATGATGGTCCCAGGATGCATGCATCAAGGTAACGAATCGAACGCCTCTTTCAAGTAACCGTCTCGCTAACAGGCAGTTACGTGAGAATTGGCCGTATACATTAGCACCACCACCGCGGAAATTCGTTTTCTCCGGTTCCTTACGTCCCACACCATATAAATTCAATGTCTCCTGAGTCTCTGCACTGACGTCAATCAACTCCGGCGCTGCTTTTTGCATTCGAAACGCAAGTTCATAAGAATTAATACGGCTGGCAATTTCAGTATCCTGCTGCTCTTGCAGACGAATCCGATTAAGCGAGTTGATCAGACTCAGTGAATCCTTTTGCATTTCCCGAGAATAGCCGCTGGGGGTATTTAAATTTAAGACCGGCTCACCGTCACCGCGAAAAACAACCCCTTCATAAGTCGAAGGTAAAAAACCACTCGTCCAGTTAGATACTCCGCCAGAACTTCCTCGACCCGCTGACAGAACAACATAGGCTGGCAGGTCATTTGTTTCACATCCCAAACCGTATGTCAGCCACGACCCCATACTTGGCCGACCAAAACGAGGAACTCCGGTAGTCATCATTAGCTGAGCAGGATGATGATTAAAGGCATCAGTATGCATCGAACGCACCAGTGCAATATCATCGGCACAGGAGCCAATGTTGGGCAATACGTCAGACAATTCCATTCCGCATTCACCGAAGGGACGAAATTCACGATCACTACCCATCAAAATAGCACTTTCTTTTTTGATGAAAGCAAAACGAACTTTCTTGGTAAGTTCCTCCGGCAGTCCTTGACCATGGCGATCCTGAAGTACAGGCTTAGGATCATACAAATCTACATGACTGGGGGCACCAGCGAGAAAAACGAAGATACATCGCTTGGCTTTCGGGGCAAAATGTCCGAATTTGGGTACCAGAGGATTAGCTTCGTTGGCATTCAGCACACCATCACTCTGCAGCAATGATGCCAATGCTAAACCACCTAAACCACTAGCCGTGGAAGTAAAAAAGTCCCTGCGACTCTGTGCTCGAATTTGATCATTAATATCCATGAATTGTTCCAATAGAAACCTTTTCGATTCCAGCAATTATTCTTTCGTAATGAATTCATCTGTATTCAACAAGACACGTGCAACAGCAACCCAGGATGCCGTCTCCACCAAACCGGCTGTTTTCGGAATAACAGAATTACCTAAAATATCTCTGGCTGCCTGCTCATCGCCGGCCAGTTGCTCAAATTGACTCTGATAAAAAGCAGTAACCGCTGCCATCTCCGATCGCGTCGGACGGCGAGAAAGACACGTTAGAAATGCATGGTATATACGTTTACTCATATCTTCTGAGGGCTTACCGGTTGTCTCAATTTCACTCACAAATCGACGGCCCAGATTCTGAGCACATTCGGTGAACACCACATCATTCCATAGCGTCAATGACTGTAAGGGTGTGTTACTTCTCGAGCGACGGGCAATACACGTGTTTGAATCCGGGGCATCAAATGTCATCAACATGGGGTATGGACTTGTGCGTTGAAAAAACGTGTACAATCCACGTCGATATCTGTTATCCCCTTCGCTCGTTTGCCACTTAGCACTATTGGCATAGGTCAATGCAGAATACTCTGATGGCTGGGGAGGCCTGACACTAGGGCCACCAACCTTATCTGTCATCAGGCCACTAGCATCTAAAGCCAAATCTCTGATGATTTCAGCCTCCACCCGCGAACGATATTGACGTGCTAATAGCTCGTTGTCCGGATCAATTTCGGCTAACTCGGGACGGTGAGCGGACTGTTGTTGATACACAGCACTGTTTAAGATCAGACGGTGCAGTTCTTTCAAGCTCCAATTATTGGCTCGAAATTTAAATGCCAGCCAGTCCAGTAGTGCCGGGTGGGTTGGAGCAGATCCCTGCATCCCAAAATCATCACTCGTCCCTACGATACCGCGACCAAAGTAACGCTGCCAAACACGATTCACTGTCACTCGGGCAGTCAGCGGATTTTCGTTAGAAACTGTCCATTTGGCTAAATCAAGACGCGTCATTTTCTCTCCCCCGGCTTTTACTTCCGGCAAGACATCCAAGCCCTGTGTCGCTACTGCTTCTCCCTTGTTCAGGAAATTTCCGCGGAGATGAATATTCGCCTGACGCGGCGCTCCCAATTCAACCACGGCCTGTGCCTTAGTCCCGGGCATCTTTGGTGCTTTGCTTTCATGTTCTTTTTCTGACTGTACAAGTTTTTTATAGGACGCATCAATATTTTTGTAGTAATCCAACAAAACTTCGTTTTGTTCCTCATTGCGTGTCTGAGCGGCGATCGCCGCCAGTACGTTCCCGGGTGTGCCTTCAAGTGCCAGAACACCGCTAAAGTCCGAATAGGTTAAACGAAAACGTCCCAGATTGTGAGTAGATCCAGTCTCATACTTTTGATGCAGCAGAACCTTAAACTCCACTCCACCCTCAAATGCAACCACATTATCTAACTGGAACACTGCCAGATGACGCTTGCCGATTTCAGGTGAAACAGCCCATCCATCCTCTGTATTTTCATTGATCGCCTTGGCTACTTCCCAATTGTTTTGAGAAAAATCTGCAATCGCACGACTAACTTTTACCGGTAGAAAATCGTTCTCCGTTCCAGCTTGTCGAACCAATACCTGCAGGTTGGTGAGGACAAAGTTACCATTTTCTGCCCGTCCCGGGCCATTCATCGGCAGACTCTCGTCAGGCAAAACTTCCAAGCGAATACCGCTGACAGAATCTACTGTCGAGACGATTGTATAAATATCAGACCGAACATTCTCACCTTCCACTAAAACCGAGCCGTCATCCAGATTTTTAAATGTTGATTTATGCAATCCGGTAACTGACGCATTTGCCAATGAACGCCATTCATAAATAAGATTAGCGTCGACCTCAAGCCACTTTTCAAGATTCTGCGGCAACTGTTGCATTTCGTATTGTTTTCTAGCTGCAATAAGTTTTTCATGTTCAGCAGTATACGCCGTTAACAGATCGTTATAAGCCACGGCCTCTGAAATTGTCGGCGCTGCGATGTCCTGTTCGTTCATGCTATTAAAGAACGAATACAACTGATAATACTCGCGATGGCTGATCGGGTCGTATTTATGACTATGACATTGAGCGCAACCAACGGTCAGACCTAACCAAATCGCACCATACGTGTTAGTCCGATCCACAGTCTTCTTAACGCGGTCTTCTTCCTGATCCGTTCCTCCCTCTGTGTTATGCAGCGTATTTCTGTGAAAGCCACTGGCAACACGTTGCGCAACCGTTGATTCTGGCAGCATGTCACCGGCAAGCTGTGCCACAGTAAACTGGTCAAACGGTAAATCAGCGTTAAGCGAATTAATTACCCAGTCTCGGTATCTCCATGCATGTGGACGACCTCGATCCTTTTCATAACCGTCACTATCTGCATAGCGCGCCAAATCCAACCAGTGTCGCCCCCATCGTTCACCGTAATGTGGCGACTTCAATGCCCGCTTCACCATCTGCTGGTAAGCGTCTATGCGTTGATCATTTAAGAACACCTCCACTTCTGTAGCAGTTGGCAAGAGTCCCAGTAAATCCAAATAAACCCGACGAATCAAAGTACTGCGCGAGGCTTGATCGGAAGGGCTAATATCTTTTGTTTCCAAACGTGCAAGAACGAATTGATCAATCGGGTTTTTGACCCAGCTTTTGGCTTTAACTGCCGGTAACTCCGGCTCTACCAGTGGCTGAAAAGACCAATGGTCTGAACTGATAGCGATGTCTGCAGAATCCGGCCATTCTGCTCCTTGAGCAATCCAGTTTTCAATCAAGCCAATTTGCTCTTTTGTCAGAGGAGTTCCTTCACCTTCCGGCGGCATTCGACCCAACTCTTCACTAGTACCTTTAATCAGTGTCAACAACAGGCCTGCATTAATGTCACCGGCCAGAATCGCTTTTCCATTGTCACCGCCGGCAAACGCCCGAGCTCTGTTATCCAGACGCAGACCACCTTCCTGAACATCATTACCATGACAGGAATAACAACTAGCTCTCAGAATGGGCTGAATATGCTTGCCAAAATCTATCTTTTGCACTGGTTGCGACGAAGCATCTAACTTCTGCTGACTCATTACCGGATCAGTGACAATACACATCAAACAGGCAAAAGCAGCTGCAATTGATCGTTTCATTGAAATCATCCGTACCAAAAACCGAATAATTATTAATCTGCAACATCTTATCTTACCTTGATGACGATATGAATCCAAATTTCGAGCGTTGTGTTTGAAAGTCTTACCTAGCGGGACTTCCTGATGTAAATTGAGATTACCTCCCAAACCAAGCTTATGCAGGTGAATACCGCCCCTACGAAGGATTAGAACTATATGTCAACGGATCTCCGCAACAGACTATTCAAAGAACTCGACAGCCTGATACTGATCGATCCGCATACACACATCGATGCCCTTAGTCCGGCCTCTAAAGACCTGTCTGAAATCCTTGGTTACCACTACTATACCGAGTTAGCTCATTCAGCAGGTTTAGCTCGTCAGGAAATTGAAGACCCGGAGATCACACCGCGAGAAAAGGTTGGACTACTACTGAGTAATCTGGAACCGATACAAAACACAATCCAATACAGCTGGCTAATCGAAATGTGTCAAAAGTTTTTTGGATTTGACGGAGAACTTATTGATGAATCGAACTGGGAAACGGTCTACGATGCGGCTCAGGAAAAAATGGGGCAAGCAGATTGGTCAGACCAGGTATTACAACAGTCTGGGATCGAAGCTGTTTTCCTGACCAATGATTTCGATGATCCACTCGAAGGCTTCGATACCTCGGTTTATATTCCTTGTCTACGAACCGATGACCTCGTCTTCCATCTGGCAAAACCTGCCGTCCGTGATCGTCTCGAAATTTGCACAAACATTTCACTCGAATCGCTAGGATCTCTTACACAATCACTGGAACACTTATTTACTCACTTTACTCGTGAAAACGCGAAAGCCTGTGCAATTTCTCTGCCTCCATGGTTCGTACCGACTGAAATCGACTTTGGTGAAGCCGCCAAAGCCTTAGAGCAAATACAGTCTCACGGTGAGCAAGCGACTCCAGAGTCTAAGGAAACAATGGCCGGCTGGGTTTTCTGGAAACTGACAGAACTTTGTGATGAGTTTAAAATTCCATTTGATCTGATGATTGGCGTAAACCGTTCGGTCTACCCGGCAGGTGTCTATCAGGGGATGGACCTCTATGACAGTCGGGTTTCCCTGATTCAATACGCTGATTTGTTTAATGCATTTCCGGCGGTTAAATTTCCTGTTTCCGTTTTAGCCAGCGTGACGAATCAGGAACTGGCAAGTTATTCGTGGATCTTCCCGAATGTCATCACTCATGGTCACTGGTGGTACAGCAACACACCAACCTTTATTGAGCATGACACCGCTGGACGGCTTGAAGCTGTACCTCAAACGAAACAGATCGGTTACTACAGCGACATGTACAAACTTGAATTTGCATTACCAAAATTTGCTATGTATAAACGCATCCTGGCCAAGGTTCTTGCAGAACGTTATGTGATAGACCGCAACTGGAAAGAACAACGGGCGATTGATTTTGGCAAACGTATCCTGCGTGGCAATGTTGAGTCTATTTTCCACGTATAAAGCGCGTGATACTTACTAATCACCTGCCATAAAAAACTCCGCTGCAAATCACAGCGGAGTAGTTGACTATTTTTTGGATAACGAGTTGAATTACTTACGGTTAGCCCATTCTTCTGCGCGAACTTTAATAATCTCCTGCTGTACAGCTGCCGGTACTTTCATGTACTTCGACAGTTCCATGGAAAAGGTGCCCTGACCTTTTGTCATTGAACGAAGGTCGGTTGCATAACCAAACGTTTCCACAAGTGGAACTTCTGCCAGAATCGTGGAGACACCTTCTCGTGCTTCAGTATTGTTAACCAAGCCACGACGACTAATCAGGTCACCAACGACAGGACCCTGAAAGTCTTCAGGGACTTCAACTTCCATTTTCATCATTGGCTCCAAAATCGCCGGTTTAGCCTGAACAAACGTTTCCCGGAAGCAACCACCGGCCGCAGTCTGAAATGCTTTATCAGAACTATCCACCTCATGATAGGAACCATCATCCAATACCACTTTAACACCCACTACCGGATAGCGTGCCAAAGGACCTCGGTTACAAGCTTCGCGAAATCCTTTTTCAACCGAGGGAATATACTGCTTAGGAATACGTCCGCCGACAATATTCTCTTCAAATTCAAAGTTTTCCTCACCATCAACATCCATTGGCTCCAGCGAGCCAACAATGTGAGCGAATTGGCCGGAACCGCCGGTCTGTTTCTTATGTTTGTAGTTAAATTGTTTAGCAACCGTTGGGGCTTCACGATAGCTAACCTTCGGTGCACCGACCTCGACTTCCACACCATATTCACGGCGAATGCGTTCGATATAGACTTCCAGATGCAGTTCGCCCATGCCGGCAATTAAAACTTCATTGGTCTCTTCGTCCGTACTCACATGAAAGGTCGGATCTTCTTTACGGAAACGTTGCAGAGCTTTACCCAACTTATCCACATCACTTCGATTAGGCACGTTAACGGCCATGGTGATCACAGGATCCGCAACAAAGATATTTTCCAGCGTGCAGTACTTTTGTTCGTTGCAGTAAGTATCTCCACTGGCACAGTCGATCCCCATAACAGCTACAATATCGCCAGCAGATGCCTCATCAATTTCTTCACGTTTTTCCGAATGCATACGCACGATTCGTGAGAAACGATCTTTACGTCCCGTACGCTGATTTATGTATGTTTCACCTTTACGAATCGTACCCTGATAAATTCGAGTAAATGTCAACTGACCAAATGGATCTTCCACGATCTTAAAAGCCATACCAACAAACGGTTTGGATGGATCCGGTTCCAACGCCAGTTTCTCCTCTTCGTCACCTGCTTTGTTGGCTTCTATAGAACGATCCAGGGGTGATGGCAGGTAACGATTAACCGCGTCCAGAAGCGGCTGAACACCTTTATTCTTAAAAGCTGTTCCCATGAATACCGGAGTCGCTTCACGATTCAGAACAATTGAGCGAAGTGTAGTATGGATCATCTCTTCATCAGGATCCTGATCTTCGAGAACAAGTTCCATCATCTCTTCACTACCCATGGAAATGCTTTCAATCATTTCAGCACGGTAGTTTTGAGCTTCCTGCTGCAGTTCCGCAGGAATTTCTTCTTCTCTTACGTCTTCACCGTTAGCGCCATCGAAGTAGAGTGCTTTCATTTTGATAAGGTCAATGACACCCTCAAAATCGTCACCTTCACCGATCGGCAACTGCATCAAAATCGGTGAGTCACCAAGTTTCTCGGCAATTTCGGCGCAAACGCGATGAGGTTCAGCACCTGTTCGGTCCATCTTATTGATAAATGCCAGCCGCGGAACCTTGTAGCGTTTCATTTGACGATCAACGGTCAAAGACTGAGCCTGAACACCACCAACTGCACAAAGAACAAGCACTGCACCATCAAGAACACGTAAACTACGCTCCACTTCCACGGTAAAGTCCACGTGACCGGGGGTATCAATCAGGTTGACGGTTTTGCCATCCCATTCAACCGTCGTAGCCGCACTGGTAATGGTAATACCACGTTCTTTTTCCAGTTCCATGTGGTCCATCGTGGCACCATCACCTTCACCACGCACTTCTTGTACTTTGTGAATACGACCACTATAGAAAAGAATTCGTTCACTCAGCGTGGTTTTACCCGAGTCAATATGTGCTGAGATACCAATATTTCTGACGTCTTCCAGCTTCATTTGCTGATTCCAACCTAATGTAAAAAAAAATTCTTAATAGTTCTTAAGCATAATCTGACAACCTGTCAGATTGCGTACATTTGAACTAGTAAAACCCTACCACTTCAATAGCGGATTATACGCACAAAACGAGCGCATTTCAGGATTAAGTTGGTAATCATAAAATAAATCAGATATGACGAAAGGCCAAATGACAGCTGTTTGAAAAAAATACTAAAAAAGCGTTATTTGACGAGAAATTACTACTCTTTTTACTCCTGAGGCTCCGTCATACGCATCGGATCTAATGCCTCTATTAACTGATCTTCAGGAAGTATTTCCTGAGCCTTACAGAGTTCACGGATGGTCTCACCACTAGCAAAGGCTTGTTTAGCCAACTTGGAAGCCTTCTCGTAACCAATATATGGGTTGAGGCTGGTCACCATAGATAGGCTCTGTTCAACCGCTCCGTTACAAGCTTCTTGATTTGCTTCCATATCTTCCACCAGGAAGTCTACAAAAGACTCGATCGATGAACTCAACAATTGAACACTTTCCAGAGTTACGTGGCCCATAACTGGCATCATAATGTTCAGTTGGAAATTTCCACCGGCAGCACCGCTCATGGTAATTGTCTGCCCATTACCAATCACACGCGCAGCGACCTGCATCATACTCTCACACATCACAGGATTTACTTTTCCGGGCATGATCGAACTACCAGGCTGTCGACTTGGCAATTTCAGTTCAAAGAACCCACAACGTGGACCGGAACCTAACCAACGAATATTATTGGCCACGTTAAAAAGTGTATTAGCAATCGTTGTCAATCCACCATGACTGTCTACCAGACCATCGCGTTGAGCATTGGCTTCAAAATGATCAACCGCTTCCACAAATGCGATTCCTGTTTCCTGAGCAATCACCGCAGACACTCGACCACCAAATTCCGGATGCGTATTAATTCCGGAACCAACAGCAGTACCACCAACGGGCAATTCCAATACTGCATCACGGGCTTGTTTTGCGCGTTGAATGGAAAGTTCAATCTGACGAGCAAATCCACCGATTTCCTGTCCCAGACGAAGAGGCGTTGCATCCATCAAATGAGTACGGCCAATCTTGATGATTTGATCCCACTGCTCTGCCTTCTGACGCAATGACTCAGCAAATCGATTTAACGCCGGAAGCAGTTGGTTCTCAACTGCCACGCCAACAGCTACATGGATCGCCGTTGGGAACGTGTCATTGGTACTCTGCCCCATATTAACGTGGTCGTTAGGATGAATCTGTTTGTCCGCAGCAAACCGATCCCCTCCCTGAATCTCAATCGCTCGGTTCGCAATCACTTCATTCACATTCATATTGCTGGAAGTACCTGAACCTGTCTGAAAAACATCAACCGGAAATTCGGCATCCAGTTTTCCTGCAGCAATTTCGCGACAGGCAGCCAGCATTGATTCAACCTGAGTATCATCCAGACGGTTCTTACCAGTATTTGTCAGTTTTCCTAAATCACGATTCGCAACACCACATGCATACTTCACCACACCCATTGCATGGATTAAACCCTCAGCGAGCGACCATCCCGAAACGGGAAAATTTTCAACAGCCCGTTGTGTCTGGGCACCGTAGTATGCCTGAGCCGGCACCTGTACTTCCCCCATTGAATCTCGTTCTATACGCATTTCCGACATAAAATTCAATCCTTTTTCATTGCACCTTATTGATTTCAGTTGTTCCGACTGCAAGCAGCCTGAATTGCAGCAGCATGAAGGCTACTCTACTTCAGGTTATGATACTCCTGTTCGCATAACTGTAAAAGCAGGCCACATGGTAATCCTGCAAGTCAACTTTCAACTCGCTAAAATAAAGAAAATCCGGAATTACCTCACTGTTAAAAAAGGAACAACCCATGGGAAAATCCTATCTGCATCTTCAGGACTCTGAAGGTTATATTCTCGCCGCAGCTTCCCGTCTCTACAGCGCGTATTTAACAACGAGCTATTACACCGGGGACAATGAAGCTGCTCTGATGCGCAAAGCCATTCAAGAAGCATTACAAATGGCACACGCTATTGACGCTGCCGTTATTGCTGAAAACGAAGTCGAATAAACAAACACACTCCTCTCAGATACACGTAAGCAAAAACATGACACTTGAATATCCTCCAAAAGCCCTCTTAGGAAAACACACACGCCGCGAATTTCGTGAACGCATGCAGTCCGGTGAACTCAAAGCATGCATTATCCCAGTAGCAGCGACTGAACAACATCTGGAGCATCTGGCCATGGAACACGACTATGCCAGCATCATGCACCTGAGCACAGCAATTGCCTGTAAATTAGCTCCTCAGGTGATTGTCGCTCCGAGCATGAATATAGGCATTAGTGAACATCACATGCGACACATAGGTACATTGACTGCATTACCGGGTAGTTGGTTAAGTGTCTTGTTCGACACAATTCGCTCGATGCACGATGCGGGCTTCACCAATATCCTTGTACTCAACGGGCATGGTGGTAACATTGCTCCCTGTCAGGGTATGTGGGGGCAATTCTTGCAACGTCTTGAAATCAATCTGCAATTCAAGTCCTACTGGGATTTCATCTCTCGGCAAGAGGCGACGCCATACCTCGAAACCAAACGCTTCCCGGGTCACGCTCAGGAATTTGAAACCGCCTTCGCCATGGCAGCCTTTCCGCAAAACGTACGAGTTGACGTAATGGATGATCAGGATGATAAAGAGCCACTGCACGCTACGGCTGAGAACGGTCAGGCCTTAATCGATATAGCGATCCATAACGTCGCCAACTTTGTGCAGAGAATGATCGACGGAAAGGAAATTGCCGAAATACCCGAATTCCATCCGTAAAATCTCAAAGCCAATTACTCGGATAAAACCGAACTGATGACTGCACCTTCGAGTTTAAGTATCCCAGCACCACGCGGATCCACCAGAAATGTTCCAGCGGCCGAAGAGGAAATGCCAACGGGATGAACCAATGGTTTGCCTTGTACAATCCGTGCTGCACCGCCTGTAAAATTCCAGATCGACTTACCATAGCCATCGGTCACCAGAACTCGGCCAGCCGCATCGACAGCGACATCCTGAGCAAAGCGAATATCTGTAGCACCCTGGACAGGCAAAACGGTTCCCTCCGCCGAAATCTTAACTAATCGTTCTGCTGCGCGTGAGGCTACGTACAGATTACCATCGGAATCCAAACTCATACCGGCAGGACCTTTAACTTTCGCAAATTCACTCACAACGCCGTCTGCTGCTACCTTAACAATACGATGCAATTCCAAATCTGAAACATAAATCGTACCGTCGGCCGAAATTGCAATCCCCATTGGAATACCGATTTTACTTCCCGTCAGAGCCGTTGGTACTCCTTGCGAGTCGAACCGATAAATATCTCGAGTGGCACTGTCACCAGCAAGTAAATTACCCTCAACATCAATCGCTAAACACCGAACCGCATTTAATGGTGTTCCGAACTTTTTAGCAGCCTGATGATAAATCGTAGCTTTACTATCAGCTATCACCCAAATTCCGGGCAACTGACGATCAGCTACAAAAATCCTGTTTTCACTGGCTGCAACACTTAGTGGATACTTTAAAACGGCATCCTGAGCGTGGCCTTGTCTTGCAATCAACCCTAGAAACAGAGCAACAAAAGTGTATTGGAAAGGCTTGGTAACCATTGTTTTCGCAACCTGGGTATAAGTAATCTCACGGGTAACAGCATGTATTCCAGACATACCTTCATCAAAAACATATCACTTCAGAACGAGAAAATGCTGATGAAATCAGGTTTTCGGCAACTATTTTTCCAATCCAAGCTTGGAATGAGAACATTTCACTGATAAAGCTACGTATATAGTTCAATGGGGTGGATGACGTTTCCCCAAAATACTTTAATCGCTATGGTATTAGAGTTAGTTTCAGTGCTGATGATGTACGACTGAGAATTTAACTCGCCCTTCTGGTCTGATTCGGAACTATGTCAAAATCCTTAAAGCATAAAATTTGCGATATTTGGATCCTGCAATGTTTTTGCGTGACATTAATCTTTTCAATCAGTGGTTGCGAAGAGGATTCCTTCGAGAAAATTGATATCGACATCGCGAAATTGAGCACCCACTCTGAATCTTCATTAGATCTGCAGCGGCTAGAAGCAGAAGTACAGCATTTTTGCGGCGATTGCCATGCCTCGCCTCCCCCAAACGCTATCCCTAAAGCGGGCTGGGCGACCGAGGTTGACATTATGTTTAAGCTGTACGAAGAATCAGGAAGAAATGATCTCAAGGTTCCTCGCAAGGGTGAAGTCATTGAGTACTACCGACGTCTTGCTCCGGAGTCGATTGCACTTCCGACACCAATTGAACCGGAAGAGAATCCATCACTAAAATTCCAACACGCAAAGGTCAGCCTTGTTCCGACAGTCTATCCGACCACGCCCGACGCTCCTCCCGGAGTGGCTAATCTAACCTGGTATGATGCCTCAAAACATGCTGGTCTTGATGAATCTCTAATTCTCGGCTGTGACATGAAATCGGGGGTCGTATTTGAAGTAAAATTTAAGCAGCAGGAACTGGTTTTTAGCAGGCAAGTCACGCTAAATAATCCTTGTCACAGTACACTCACCGATCTTGATCACGATGGTATTGCCGACTTCTTAATCGCAGATTTGGGCAGTTTTCTCCCGGAAGACCATAAGAAGGGACGTGTTGTCTGGTTACGACCAGCCTCTGAAAGTACTTTTTCAGTCGAGATTCTACTGGATAACATGGGACGAATTACAGACATCCAGACCGGTGACTTCAATGGGGATGGTCAAATTGATCTCATCGTTGCCGAATTTGGATGGCGAGATACCGGCAATGTCTGGATGTTGACTCAAACCAATTTTGAAGACGGCGTGCCGGAATTCTCGAAGCGGCGAATTGATGACCGACACGGAGTAATCCACATTCCATCAATTGATATTAATCAAGACGGCCAAATGGACTTTGTCTCGGTTGTTAGTCAAGAACACGAAACCGTGGAGCTATTTCTGAATCGTGGTGATGGAACATTTCGCCGTCAAAGTGTCTTTTCAGCCAATAGTCCTGTGTGGGGATCTACAGGTATCGATCTGACCGACTTTGATTCCGATGGCGATATGGACATTCTCTATACCAACGGAGACATCTTTGACACCTTTTACATCGTTCCCTATCATGCTGCTCATTGGATTGAGAATAAAGGCAACGGCGAATGGGAGTCTAAAGTACTTGGCAATCTTCCCGGAATTCACCGAGCTGTTGCCGGTGACCTTGATGGCGATGGTGATCAAGATGTCGTCTGTTGCAGCTTAATCAGTCGTCCGCTTGATGAAGTTTCCACTGAAACACTCGATTCTGTGATCTGGCTGGAACAGACCGAAAAGGGTGAATTCACCCCTCACAGTCTGGAAAAAGGCAACTGTAATCACTCTACAGTAGTGGTCGCAGACTTTGATCGCGACGGTGATTTAGATATTGCCTCTGCACAGTTTGAGGACGCAGCCATCAATCCACGTTCGGATATATCGATTTGGTGGAATAATTCGATTATTCCGCAGTAGGAATCGACCAAAAACGACTGGTGAATCGTAGCACTCTTATATAGGTAGCGTATGTTTTATATAGAGCTACGCGCTATCGCTTTTATCTGTTTACTAGTGCTAGGCAACAATAAAATGTAACGTAGGTCACGCCTAAACTAACAGTTCCACTTTTTTTACCCCTAACAAACACATTACAAGATGTCAGACGATAATCCGGAAATTGAACACGATATAAAAGATCAGCAAGCTGTGGAACAACAGCCTGGTCAGAGCGTTAAGCCTGCTGAGATCACTGAAGCAGCCAAACAGGACGAACTAAATGCGTCTCGTGCACCACGTAACTTAAGCAAACTCGTATTTATTAGCACGGTCTTGGCTTTGTTGATTATCGCTGTTGTTATCTGGTACCCCGAACATCATATCAGCCAGGTACAGGCTGCTCTTCGTGAACACAATCTTGAGGTTGCTAAGCAACACGTCAATAAACTTCAGGCATTTCCTTTAAGCAACAAAGCTGAAGTGCACTTCCTCACCGCGCGACTAGAACGTCGGCGCGGAGACTATGACCAAATGAATGCTTTTCTGGAAAAAGCTCAGGCTGAAGGCTATGATCCGGTCAGAATACAGCGCGAGCGGATTCTAGCAGCAGCTCAGGCCGCCAACCTCGAATTGGCTCAGCCAAAACTTCCTGAATTACTTAACGATCCACGCGGGGATGAACGCGAAATTTGCGAGGCCTACATCATAGGCTATCTACAATTTCAACAGCATAACGCTGCCCTTCAACTTGCTGATGCTTGGCAAAATGATTTCCCCGAAGACGCTCGTCCTCACTTCCTCGAAGGTGTTATTCAAAAATCATTGTTCAATCACAAACAAGCTGAAGAAGCTTATCGGCGAGCACTAGAAATCGATCCTGAATATTATCAGGCTGCTTTAGATATTGCAGATGTTCTGCTGACACTTAAAGATACCGAACGCGCAATACAATACCTAAAAATGGCTGAAGATGATCCGAATTTCCGGGTGGATTCCTATACAGCTCAGGCACATTGCCTGCGTATGCTTGGACGCGATGAGCAGGCTGAAGAAATCCTTCGTATTGTCATCAACGAATATCCAGAACACTCTGCGGCAAGTATCGAGTTGGGGAGAATTTTGATCGAAACGAATCGTCCTAAAGAAGGTCTCGAAGTACTCAAACCCATTATTGAAAGAGATCCCCGAAACACCGATGCCCGCCACATGCTAGCAATGGGCCTAAGAAGCCTCGGCGATCTAAACAAAGCACAAGAGCACTTTGACTATGTCGAAGAGGTCAAAGAAAACCTCGCAGATGCTAATCAAATTGCCCAGCGTATCGGCAGCGGTAAAGAAAGTATTGATCAACGTCTCGTGGTCGCTGATAAGTTCTGGACCTACGGATCCGAACAGGAAGCCATGATCTGGATGCGTTCTGCCTATCAACTCGATCCCCTCTACCTGCCGACATTGGAATTTATGAAGAAATATTATGAAGTCAAAGTTAAGCAGGACCCCGATCTTCAGCCACAACTAGACCGGTTCTCAACAGAAGTTGAAAAGGCGAAAGCCCGTCAACAACAGCCGGGTAAATTGCCACCATCTACGGAAACAAATAACAGCACCGAATCAACCAATCGCAACGAAACTTCCTAAAAAATATTCCCCCATTGGTAAACTGAACCATTCATCTGGCAACCATTCATAGTTCCATGTCAAAACAAATTATTATCCTTTTGTGCTTTCTGCTGAGTGTCGTGACACTAGTAATCCTTAACGGCTGTAACGAAGAAGATCCGTTCGATAAATTGACGAATCTCGACAATATTGAGAATCCTGCCGGTGAAAATAACCCTGCCGGACTTCTTCCAGACTTGAGTGAGACAGAGAATCTGGGAAACACTGAGGTCGGTCAAAACATCAGGCTCGATGAAATCACAGAGGACACCGGTATCGAATTTACGTACCGCAACGGATGGGAGGCGGGCAACAACAGTATTCTCGAATCGCTGGGCGGTGGTGTTGCCGTTCTGGACTATGATCTCAATGGTACATTAGACATCTTCCTTCCAGGCGGCGGAAAATATGAAGGAGAGAACAAACAAAAGATCACTGGACTTCCCGGAGCTCTTTACAGCAACAATGGTGCAGCTTTCTTTGAAAACGTGGCCGTTGTTAGCTATACGGATAACCAAACCCTCTACACTCACGGTTGCCAGGTGGGTGATTTTGATAATGATGGTTTCCCCGATTTCGTACTTACCGGCTGGAATGGACTTTTACTATTTCATAATCAGGGCGACGGCACATTTCTAGAAGTCAACAATTTCGCCGGACTCGACAATACACTCTGGAGCAGCAGTGGCGCTTGGGCAGATTACAACGGAGATGGTTTTTTGGACCTTTACGTATGCAACTACGTGAACTGGTCTTTTGATAACCACCCCTATTGTGACGGTCCAACACCTACTCAGCAGGAAATCTGTCCGCCAAAGGAATTTGATCCTTTACCGGATAATATCTACTACAGCAATGGTGACGGGACATTTCACAACGCTCGTGAATTCGCGAATTTGACAGACCTTGGTAAAGGCCTCGGAGTCATGAGTGCCGACTATGATTTAGACGGTGATGTTGATATCTATGTCGCCAATGATACTGTCGCCAACTTCCTTTATGTCAATGACGGTACCGGCCAGTTTGAAGAGCGTGGAACATTACATTCAGTCGCATTTGATGGCGTCGGTAATTCCAACGGAAGTATGGGAATCGATGTTGGGGACTACAACCTTGATGGAAAACCTGACATCTGGGTCGCTAATTATGAACAGGAAGCATTCGCGCTGTATCGAAATGATGGCCAGGCAATGTTCACTTATGTCTCGGACCGAACAGGGGTTACCTCACTGGGAGGACTGTTTGTTGGGTTTGGATCGCTTTACTATGACTTCGATTATGACGGCGACGAAGATATTCTGGTCACCAATGGCCACGTAATTAACTACCCTCGTTCCGGGCGATTAAGGCAACTGCCGGTCCTCCTCGTAAATGAAAAAAATGAATCCAACAACTATCGAAAAATGGTAAGAAAGAAATTTGATGACCACGGTTATATGGGCACCGGTCATAAGGGACGAGGTCTTGCACTTGGTGATTTGGACGACGATGGTGATGCCGATTTTGTCTTCAGCAATAATGTTGAGCCGGTGGCTATTGTAGAAAATACAACCGAGCAGACCGGAATCAACATCCGCGTTAAATTAATCGGACGTACTGTAAACCGTGACGCCGTGGGAAGCATTCTGACACTCAAAACATCAGTTGGTGATTTCGTACGACTGACTCGTGGTGGAGCAAGTTACTTATCTCAAAGTGATCCTCGTATGTACTGGAGTCTTCCTGCCGATACAACTATCAACAGCCTCGTGATACGATGGCCCGACGGGCAAACGCAGGAAGTGATTGAAGTCCCAACAAATCGATCACTGACAGTCGTTCAGACAAACAACTAATTGCATCATTAACAGCGTATACAAGTGAATGAATACTGATAACAAGCACAACGAAACCGATTCAGTCCAGCCAGACGTAATGCTTGGACGAAATGCCAGCCTGATCGCCGTATTGGTTCTCACCCTACTGGCGGTCGCCGCGGTATCTCTGATCGATAAACGTACGCAGGGCATCAATGTTGGTACGATTGAAAACCTGACTGCCGAAGATCACTTCCGTCAGGCAATTCGTGCTATCCACAATCGACATACGCCCGATGTGATCATGCACCGTAACGCTCTGGAGCAACTTGATGGATCCGCTGAGCAAGTCAAACTCCTTCATGCATTTACTCAGGCCATGGCGGACGATGTGCCGTCGGCGGCCGAGTCAATTAAGGAACTAAAAGACTCTACCGATGAAACCATCGCCACCTATATCTATTACATCGCTGGAGAAATGGCCTTTCGCCAAAAAAACTACGCCGTTGCGATCAACTACCTCCGCAGAGCCATTACCCTTGGCGACAATCTGGATCCACCCTGCCTGCCCGCTTACCAATTGATGGTGTCTTTACACTATGATCAGGGTAATATGCAACATGCGATGGAGGCGGCCACACGAGTCACTGAGATCGACCCTGAGAACGCACAAATTTACCGATTCATGGGTATGATTCAACAGGATTACGAGCAATGGGAAGATGCTAAAACCGCATATCGAACTTGCCTGGATAAAGATCCTTTTGCCGACTACCGTGATGACGTACTTATCGGTTTAGGACAAATCAGCCTCAAGCTACGAGAATACTCGGATGCGAAAAACTATCTGCAGCAAGTTATTGAGACTCCGCAGGTGCTGGCTTTGCGAGCGGAAAGTGAATTCAACCTTGGCAATTTTAGCGTCGCTCTCAACCAACTTGACGAGGCGCTTGAAGCCAATCCGCAACAGCGTGATGCCATCTTGCTAACTGGTACAATTCAGGTGCAGGACAAGAAATATAACGACGCGATTGCGATCTTACTTGAAGGTCTTGAATACCATCCTCAGGATGACCAGTTTATGTACAAGCTAGCGGAGGCTTATCGTGGTGTTGGAGATACTGCTAACGCCGAAAAGTATATTGCCATGTCCGATCAACTGCGGCAAAAACGCGAACGCTTTTCTGAGCTAAATACAGATGCCATTGCTGAGCCAACGAATATCGCAATGAGACTCGAACTGGGAGAACTGGCTGAAGAAATTGGAAGACCTGAATTAGCCGTTGCTTGGTATCAGGCTGTATTGCAACTCGAACCAATGCACGAACAAGCAACCAAGAACCTGAATCGTATTCTCATCGAACAATCCGGCGGTGCAGTACCTAAAGAAGAAACTCAGGTACCTCTTGCTCCTCCAACTCCCGTACTACCGAACAACGGCGGAAATTCGCAAGCTGAATCAGCACTTCCCGTACCCGCCACTCCTGAAAATGTACCCGTACTGCCAAAAAAAGAAATTAACGATCAGTAAGCAAATAATTCAACCAAACCGTAATGCAAATCTATCATGAACCAGATACCAGAAACTCCCGAAGAAAACGAAGAACTCCTCGAAGATAACGTCGAACAGGTAGAGGACAACAGCAATTCCGTTGAGGATGTTAGCAACGATGATCTCGATGGAAAGAAGCTTAATCCGCTATTTTCAGACGAAGCTGAAGACGATGATTACGACTACGAAGATCTGGACGACGAAGAATCCCGAGCCGTATGGTATTTTGCAGCGTTCTTTATCATCGTCATTGTCACCGGTGTAATCATTCTGGCTGCAACTGTGGCGCAGGATAGCGAAAAAATAAAAATTCGAATTCCAAAGGGAGTTGGGCCGTCGGTAATTAATGGGAAACGAGCACCAGGTGATACACCTATGCTGCTTCCGGGACTAATCTCTCCGGTGATGCATGACGCCGACAAAGCAAATCTGAGTGAAGCGGAGCGAGTAATTGGAATTACCGTCGGCGATAAATACCGTGCATATCTTGCTAATGCCTTCACTGCGTTAGGCTCTAAAGTCGTAAACGATCTGGTCGATGATATCCCTGTTTCAATTACATATTGCGATATCCATGAACGGGCACGCGTGTTTACATCCAGCGAAAGAGGTAAGGCCCTCAATATGGGACTCGGAGGATGGCTTAAACAGGAAATGTTCTTCTACTACAATGGGGAAGAATTTCAGCACTCTGCAGAAAAAACGCCTATTCCTGATTATCCATACATCGTGACAACCTGGGGCGAATGGAAGCAGGCACATCCAAACACTCAGGTTTACATGGGCGGCGGGACGATACCCAAAGAAAATACGTCTGTCGAAAAGGTTCTTACCAACGAATAGGGGGGCGATGTCAATATTCTGGCATGACTCTTTCTTATTGCTGTAAAATAAGTTATCAGATTTTATACTTGTCCATCGGTTGGTCATGCGCAATAGCCTAACATTACCTATATTCTTAACATCAATACTGACATTGATGCTCAGTAATGGGTTCCTGTTCGCCCAATCCGAGTCTCCCGATCAGATAAAATTCTTCGAAGAGAAGATACGCCCTCTGTTGGCTCGTCACTGTTATGAATGTCATGGTAGTAAAGCACAAAAAAGCGGCTTACGCACCGACTCCATTGAAGCTCTGCTGCAAGGTGGGGATTCTGGACAAGCTCTGATCCCCGGGAATCCTGAAGATAGTTTGCTGATCGCAGCCGTTAATTACGATGGTTTCGAAATGCCTCCCAAAGGAAAACTATCCACGACGGAAATTGAACTCCTTTCTATCTGGGTCAAATCGGGCGCGCATTGGCCTAAAACCGATGTTTCACGGGCTCAGAACCGAAATTTAAAATTTACCAACGAAGAAAGGAATTTCTGGGCATTTCGGCCGATTCAGGCTCCTCGCGTGCCCCACTCAGATTCTGAGTGGGCAACCAATGCCATTGATAAATTCGTACTCAAAAAACTGAAGACACATCAGCTTAGCCCGGCACCTATCGCTGCTCCTGAAAAGTTATTACGACGTATCTATTTCGACATCACAGGTCTGGCACCACCTACCGATGTCGTGACTGCCTTTCTGAACAACCCCAGTCAAGAGCACTATTATTCCATCGTAAATTCGCTACTCGATAGTCCTCAGTACGGGGAACGCTGGGCAAGATTCTGGTTAGATCTTGTTCGTTATGCCGAATCCGATGGCTACAACAGTGACTCCTACCGCAGTGGAGCTTGGCACTACCGCGACTTTGTGATTAAGTCCTTTCAAAATGACAAGCCTTATAACCAGTTTATCAAAGAGCAGATCGCCGGTGATGAAATTGACCCGACAAATCTTGAGGCTCAGATTGCGACGGGCTACCTTCGCCACTGGATATACGAATACAACCAACGTGATGCGAAATCACAGTGGTCCATCATTCTTAACGACATTACTGACGTTACCGGCGATACCTTCCTGGGGATGGGAATGAGTTGTGCTCGCTGCCATGACCATAAATTTGATCCGATTCTACAAGAAGACTATTTCCGGCTGCAGGCATTCTTCTCGCCATTGTTGCCGATCAATCAAGTCATAAATGCGTCAGAAGAAAAAGTATCCGAATATCAGCAGAAGTTGTTGGTATGGGAAAATACAACAAAGCATATCCGATTACAAATTGATGAAATGCAAGCTGTGCAAAAGCGGTTGACGCGAGAAGATCAATATTCCAAATTCCCGCTGGACGTGCGACCGTTTCTTTTTAAAACGCATACAGAACGTTCATCCTATGAAAAACAACTGGCATATCTTGCCGACCTGCAAGTGGATGATATGATTACCAAGATCAAATGGGATGATCACTTCAAAGATGAACAGAAAACAAAATGGGACGAACTATCGGCCAAACTGAAGGAATTTGATGCGCTCAAGCCACTTCCGCTGGAACGCCTGCCTACTGTGACGGACATTAGTGCGACTCCGCCGGAAACATTTATTCAGGACTCAAATCAAACGGTTGAACCTGGCATTCTGAGTATCATTGACCCGCAAGACACTCCTATTGAAAAGAATGCGGATCGTTCCACGACCGGCCGCCGAACAGCTCTGGCCGACTGGCTGGCAAGCAAAGATAATCCTCTCACCAGCCGCGTCATGGTCAACCGAATTTGGCAACACTACTTTGGTCATGGAATTGTCGCTACGCCAAGTGATTTTGGTATCCTCGGATCAAGGCCGACTCATCCGCAACTGCTTGATTATTTAGCCTCTGAATTTACTGCCAATGGATGGAGTCTAAAACATATCCACCGTCTCATTCTGCACTCAAGCACTTACCGGCAATCCGCCATTAGTCTACTTGCCGAGAAAGCGCGGGAAATCGATTCTGAAAACTCATTACTATGGCGTGCAAACGTTCGTCGACTGGACGCTGAACAAATCCGTGACAATTTATTAGCCGCATCCGGCGAACTAAAGCGGGAATCATTCGGCCCGCCAGTAGACCAGGCCATACCTCGCCGTTCTATTTACCTGAAGGTCATTCGAAATCAACCAAATGAACTATTAATGGCTTTTGACGGTACCGACAATATTCTCAGTTTGCCGGAACGGATGACGACTACGACGCCAAATCAGGCACTACTGATTTTGAATAATGGCTGGATTATTGAACGAGCAAAAAAAGTGGCGGCGAATACGATTCCTGCCGACGTTAACGCTGCGTCTGTAGATACATCCGTATCCCGGTTATACCTGCGGCTGTTCGGACGCCCGGCCCGTGAAGATGAACTGTCAACAGCCCGAAAATTTATTGTGCAAGCTGCTGATCTCAAGACTCAATGGGAAGACTATTGTCACGTACTGCTTTGCTCAAACGAATTCTTCTACCTCGACTGACCGAATACAATCGCAAACTAATTAAATCCAAAGCTATAATATCAGCATGATCAAGAACGAATTTCAAACACGCCGGGAAATGCTCTCCAAATTCGGAGCTGGTTTTGGATCCATCGCTTTGTCCGGTCTGCTTCAAAACGAACGTCTCAAAGCAGGCCAGAAAGCCCATCGCGTTCCGACCGCTAAAAATATAATCTTCCTGTTTATGGAAGGTGGTCCGAGTGCGATGGATTTATTCGATCCTAAACCCAAATTGCGTGAACTGGCCGGGCAACCACTCCCTGATTCATTCGGTCCGATCATCACACCCATGGGCGAATACAATGCTCCGCTGCTAGCGGATAAACGCAAGTGGAAACAACACGGTGAAGCCGGAACCTGGGTTTCGGACTGGTTACCAAACATCGCGACCTGTGTCGATGATATCGCTGTAATTCGATCATTACATGGAAATGGGCTGAATCATTCTAACGGTGTCTGTCAGATGAATACGTGCTCGATTCGTGGCGGACGCCCTTCGCTGGGCAGTTGGGTCAGTTACGGTCTGGGAACAGAGAATAGCAACCTGCCAGGTTTTGTTGTTATCGAAGATGTTCCTAACAAAGTCTTCAATAAATCCCGCAACTGGAGTGCCGGGTTTATGCCAGCAGTCTATCAGGGAACTGCGTTATACAACACCAACCCACCAATAAGGAATCTAGCACCTCCAACTGGTGTCAGTTCCACAAGACAACAGGAAAAACTTAAATTACTAACGGCTGTGAATAAACAGCATGCAGGCAAGCTCAGCAAAGAACAATCCGAATTGGAAGCACGCATTGAAAGCTTTGAACTTGCTTATCGGATGCAGCAAGCAGCTCCCAATGCCGTTGATCTCGCCTCCGAGACAGATGAAACAAAAAAACTTTATGGAATGGATAGTGAAGACACGCAGGCATTCGGGAAAAACTGCTTGCTGGCTCGTCGGCTGGTTGAACGAGGAGTGCGATTCGTCCAGCTATACCATGGTTGTGGTAGCAAGTGGGATGCCCATACAAATATTGAATCCAATCACACAAAAAACTGTAAAGCCAGTGATAAACCTGTTGCCGGTCTTATCAAAGACTTAAAGCGACGTGGCCTGCTTGATGAAACCCTTGTTATTTGGGGCGGGGAGTTTGGCCGTACACCAATGAGCGAAAAAGGGACCGGTCGTGATCACAATGCCTATGGATTTACGATGTTTATGGCCGGCGGAGGTGTAAAAGGTGGGCAAGTTATCGGGTCAACCGATGAAGTCGGTTTACATGCGGTAGAAGACCGAATGCACATCAAAGATCTTCATACTACCATTCTCTACCTGCTGGGGATCGACAATATGGAATTGGTATATCACCATCAAGGACGACCTGAACGGCCAACACTTAATGAAGGCTCCCCAATGCTTAAACTACTAGGTTAACCATTCAATATAGTTTGCTACATCCATGCCATTTTCTGACTTTCCGGAATTGTCTTTCCATCCGGCTCTCAATACAGATCAGGATCAAATCGTCAAGCTAATTGATAAATGCTATCAGGAATATGGCGACCGAGTCATACTTCAGGGCGATGATAGCGATCTCTTGGATATCGAGAGAAATTACCGCAAACTTAATGGGGAATTCATCGTCGTTCGAAATGAAAACAAGACTATTATCGGCACACACGCTGTTGTCCCAGTTGATCAGGAATCAGGACTCTGCACATTCCGCCGACTCTACTTAGACACTGAACTTCGGGGCACTGGCCTTGGGAAATCCTTAATGATGTGGGCCATCGACTGGGCACGCAAAGCAGGTTTCCGCCGAGTGGAATTCTGGTCAGATACACGATTTACTCGAGCACATACTTTCTTCAGCAAATTAGGGTTCCAGACAACCGGTGAAAAACGTGATATGGACGACGGAATCCAGCCATATAGTGAATTTTTCTTTTGGCTGGATATAACGCCAAACAACTAACTACTCTCTCACTATGGCTTTCCAATATATTACAATTCACTTGAATATTATTACAAATACTCTCCTCTTACAAAGGTCTAAATCTTAAAGATGAACCGAGTCATTAAACCTGCTGGATCCACTGCACTGATACTAATGCTAATTACAGTGTCCTTCGTCAAAGCTGAGATCAAAGAACTTGTAAGTATTGAAGGTATTACTTCTTACCGAATGGATAATGGTCTTCAAATCCTCCTTTATCCAGATGACTCAGCCTCTACGGTTACTGTAAACATGACTGTCTTTGTTGGTTCACGACACGAGGGTTACGGTGAAGCGGGAATGGCTCATCTACTTGAACATATGCTGTTTAAGGGAACACCGACTTTTGACAATATTCCGGCATTACTTAATGAAAAAGGAGCTCGTTTTAACGGAACAACATGGCTGGATCGAACCAATTACTACGAGACATTACCAGCGGGAGATGAAAACCTAAAACTGGCTATCCATCTGGAATCCGACCGCATGATAAACAGTTACATCAAGGGTGAAGACCTGCAGTCTGAATTCTCGGTCGTGCGAAGTGAGTTTGAACGGGGCGAGAACAGTCCCAGTCGCGTCCTCATGCAACGCATGCAATCTGCCGCCTTTGACTGGCATAACTATGGTAAGTCGACGATTGGCAATAAAAGCGATATCGAATTGGTACCACTACCAAGTTTGCGGGCGTTCTACAAAAAATACTATCAGCCGGACAACACGATGGTAGTGGTTGCCGGTCGATTCGACAAAGAAAAAGCGCTCGGTTATCTCGACGAGTACTTTGGGAAAATTCCGGTACCGGAACGCAAACTCGAACAGACTTACACTATCGAGCCTCCACAGGACGGGGAACGCATCGTCAACCTGCGCCGAGTTGGTGATGTGGGAATGGCCGGTGTGTTGTATCACGTACCCGCCTCAGCTCATCCGGATTTTGCTGCTGTCGATGTTCTAAGCTATATCCTAGCAACCGAACCGGCGGGACGACTGTATAAAGCACTCGTCGAAACCAAAGTGGCCTCTAATATCGTAGGCGGAACATATGCTCTGCATGACCCAGGCATCATGTTGTTCTACAGCCAGGCCACCGAAAAAGAAAACATCGCCAAAGTACGCGATATCATTCTTTCAGAAATAGAAAAAATCGTCACTGATGGTGTGAGTGAAGATGAAGTAAAACGCGTCATTCAACAACTTACCAAACAACGTGAACAATCACTTAATAACACCAGCCGGATAGCAATCGATCTAAGTGATTGGGCCGCTCAGGGTGACTGGCGTCTATTCTTCCTTTATCGGGATCGTTTTGAGAAGGTAACTCCCGAAGACGTTCAGCGAGTGGCAGCCCTGTATACCCGAGCTGAAAACCGGACGATCGGTATGTTTATCCCAACCGATAAACCGAGCTATGTAACCATCCCCGACACCAGTAATATCGAAGCTATGGTTGAGGGATATAAAGGCCGTGAAGCTGTAGCGCAGGGTGAAAAGTTCGAGGCCACGCTGGACAATATCGAAAAACGTACGAGCCTAACAACACTTGAATCGGGTGTTCAGGCAGCCTTACTTCCTAAAAGAAGCCGAGGGGAACAAGTTGTTCTCAACCTAAGTTTGAACTTTGGAACGCTTGAAAGTCTTAAAGGAAATGATGTGGCGGCTGGCTATATAGGCCCGCTGATGCTCCGTGGAACCAAAAACAAAACCCATCAGCAGATTCAGGACGAATTGGACGCCCTAGGAGCGACATTGAGTATCACTAGTTCGGCCGGATCGCTGGACTTCTCAATTCTTGCCAAACGCAAAACACTTCCACAAGTTTTGATGCTGACAAAAGAGATCATCGAAAATCCGTCGTTCCCTGAAGAAGAACTGCAGGTCATGCTACAACAGCGGATTACTTCTTTAGAAGCCTCGAAAAGTGAACCGCAGTCGCTGGCAATGAATCTGCTGGCTCGAAAGCTTACCCCTTATCCGGTAGATGATATTCGAGCTACCTTACCTGTAGAAGGTCAGATTGAACAACTCAAAAGCGTAACGCTTGAGGATATTGTCCGGCTATTCAAGCAACAGGTCGGGAACCAATCTGGTGAACTGGTAGCGGTTGGAGACTTCGATATTGAAGCGGTGAATCCGTTAATTCAGGACGCTGTAAAGACACTTAGTTCGGATGTAACCTATCAGCGTATCGGTAGTACTCCGTTTTTGGATGTCAAAGGTGGGCATGAAACCATTGTCACGCCAGACAAGAAGAATGCCTTTTACATTTCGGCACACCAGATTCCTGTCGGACGCCTGCATCCCGATTACCCGGCATTGCTTATCGGAAACCATATTCTTGGTGGTGGATCGCTTTCATCACGACTGGCTGATCGCGTTCGTCAACAGGAAGGGCTGTCCTACACCGTTGGTTCAATGTACCGCACCTATGCCAAGGAAGGCCATGGGCGAGTAATGATCTATGCCATTTCCAATCCCGACAACTCGGACAAAGTGGTCAGTGTTATCAATGAAGAAATTAACAAACTGATTAAAGACGGAGTGACTGAACAAGAAGTTAGTAAAGCTGTTGAATCAAACCTGCAAAGTAGTGCAGTTTCCCGTTCAACTGACGGTGGGATCGCTGGTATGCTGGGATCATTACTAGCACAGGATCGTGACGTTCAGTCAACCAAAGATCTTGAAGATCAAATGATGAAACTCACGCCGGATCAGGTTAACGCAGCCATCCGCAAATACCTAAAACCTGAAAAACTTATTATCGTTACAGCCGGCGACTTCAAATAAGAGATGTCACTATTGCGATTAGCCGTAATTAAGTTTTTTGCCAGTCTCTCGTGATATCGGAGTATCAATCAGCATTGGCTCGGCTATTAAGAAAGACTCTTTTATTGCTTCACTCAGATCATCTGCCGTTGTCACCCGGACTGCCCGCATTCCCATTGAAGATGCCATCTGAACCAAATCGTATTCAGGTCCGATCAAATCCATACCTTCGTAGCGGCCTGTTAGTGCTCCAGATAAACCCATTCCTTGTGCACAGATTTTAAGTATGTTGTACTGGGCATTATTGGGCACAATAATTGTTGCCGGTATCTGATACTTCACTGCTGACCACAACCCCTGGATGCCGTACATCATCGCCCCTTCTCCCAAAATGCCAAGGACCTTCCGTTCCGGCCATGCCAACTGAGCACCTAAAGTCACACCAAGTCCCCATCCAAGCCCCCATCCACGGTGCCCAAAATACCCTTTCGGATCTTTTAAGTACCCCAACCGTTCCAACGTGGTATTTGTTGTCGTTACTGCCTCTTCAACGACAGCAACGTTATCCGGCAGGACACGCCCAATGGCTTCCATGAAACATAGTGGAGTTAACGGCATAACCTCCCGCTCGGCCTCAATCTGCTCTTTCAACTTCAGCCGACTCTTCTCGTGTATCGCAGTCCACTGAGCTGTTCTCTGTTGCACCTTAACACGTTGTTGTTCTGTCATCATTGCCTGTAGACGTGAAGTCAGCAGTTGAATTCCTGCGAGAGTATCTCCAACAATCCCAACTTCGACTGGAAAGTTTTTGCCTATCTCGCGAGGACTTTCATCCAGATGTACAAGTTTGAGATGCCTTGGTATAGCCTGATCCGGATCGTAATGTATATACAACCTAAAAAGGTCCATACCTGTTACGAAAATGACATCAAATTCCTTCAGACGTTCATGGATCTCCGGAGCCCAAGGTGGAAGCCCTTGTCCATAAAGAGGATGGTCAGATGGAAATGCCAAACGACCGTGCGTAGTTCCGGACTCCGTGATAACAGGAGCTCCCAATGTTTCGGCAAATTCGACTAAAGCACTATTGGCACCACGCTCAGTTACTCGTGAACCAGCTAAAATTGCTGGATTTCGTGCCAAATGCAAAACTTCGACAGCCTGTTCAAGTGCAGCCTTCGGCGGGCGAACACGGGAATTTGGAATCTTAATCGGACTCAAATCGAGATCGAGGCTCTCAACAAACTCCATCTGCATGTCAACCGGTAAAGACAGGAACACCGGTCCGGTTGGCGGTGTTAAAGCAACCTGAACAGCACGACGAACAGCGGAAGGGAGATTTTCCACACGCTGCACTTCGACTGACCATTTCGTCCAGGCTCGAGTCACCTCTACCATCTCTCCACCTAAAATAGGCTCGTCAAAATAAAGACGACGGTCCTGCTGCCCTGCTGTAACTAATAAAGGAGTCCCTTCGCGGAATGCGTTATACAACATCCCCATGGCATTACCCAAACCCGGACAGGCATGCAGGTTAACCACTCCCAATTCCCCGGAGGCCATACTGAAGCCATCAGCCATCGCCATGACCGGGACTTCCTGTAACCCCAAGACATAGTGAATCCTGTCATCACGAGTCAAAGCATCATTGAGTGGCAGTTCTGTTGAGCCGGGATTACCAAAGATATAGCGAACTCCATGGTCTGCCAACAAATCTAGAAATAAGTCGATGCCAGTCTTTGCCATCGTAAAGGCTCCACATTATCTGAATAATTACAAAAACGGTTGTGACAACAAAGCCCAACCGTTTTTGTCTTTGGTTCTGTTCAATTTTTTTTAGATTTCGTCGTCCAAATCAATAGATGCTACTCGCACTGCCGGTCGAGAATTGATAATTCTGTGCGCCGCCTTGGATGAATGACGCGAAACGTGAATTGTGTTCTCCTCACATGGTTCTGGGCGACTATAAGACATCTCTGCCGGTCCATCGTTATACCAGCTACTCCAAAAGAACTCACCACAACCGGACTTCTTTCCACGCTCTTCCATTTTTTGCTTCAAATTTCCATTTATACGAGCAGGACTAGAGACTCGCATCATTGCTTCAGATGCAACAACATCCATTGGCACTGGCATCTCCGAATACCGACCACTGATAGAAGTGCAGGTGGTACAACAACCTGTGAGAAGCACTGAAACCCCAAAAAACAGCAACGAAAGCCTCAAAATGCTTCGATGTCTAAGCATGACCATTCCCCCCTTCGGAATAATTCAGACTGAGATTAATTCAAATAGCATGCGCAGAAATTCAATCGCACTACTGCATCTATCGGAACTTTAGAGACCGCATATTCGGTAAAATCGGCAAAGTTTACCAATTCTTGGTATTAGCCAATGACATACAAATCTTAGTCATGCAGAGAGGCTAGCACAGCATCTCCCATTTCAATGGTCGTTAGATGACCACCCAGATCCGGAGTCATAGCTCCCTCGAGCAACGCTTTTTCAACCGCTACGCGTACATCATGAGCTGCTGCTGGACACTCTAAATGGTCGAGCATCATAGCGACGCTAAGAATCGCTGCGATCGGATTAGCAATTCCCAGTCCAGCAATATCAGGCGCTGAACCGTGAACGGGTTCAAACATCGATGGAAATTCCCGCGATGGATTCTCATTGGAACTGGGAGCCAATCCCAAGCCACCTCCCAGAATACCACCTAAATCCGTAAGCAAATCACCAAACAGGTTAGAGGCAACTATCACGTCAAATTGATCAGGCCAACGTACCAGATTCATAACTGCAGCATCACAGTGCATGCGTTCTGCTTCCACATCCGGATACTCCGGTGTCAGTTCCTCCAGAATGCTATCCCACATAACATATGAGTATTTTTGAGCATTCGACTTGGTTGCCATCGTTAATCTACCTCTCCGACGGCGCGCAGTTTCAAATCCAAATCGCAGAATTCGCTCCACTCCCTTTCTCGTGTGAACCGCTGTCTGGACTGCCACTTCATCGGGGGTTCCCTGTTTGAAGCGTCCACCGTTATCGATGTATTCTCCTTCCGAGTTTTCACGAATGACAATAAAGTCAATATCATCGGCACTACGACCGGCCAGAACGCTTTTCAGACCGGGAAACAAATTAGCCGGACGTACACAAGCATATTGATCGAAGGCCTGACGGATTTGTACCAATGGAGCCAATGTTACGTGATCAGGAATATCTTCTGGCCAGCCAACAGCCCCCAACAAAATAGAATCTACATCTCGTATTTCATCTAAGAATCCTTCCGGCACGACCCTTCCGTGCTCTTTCCAGTACTCGTATCCCCAATCCAACGTCTTAAATTTAAACCTAATTCCATGACGTTCACCAATGCTCTGCATAACACGGACTGCCTGTTGCAGGACGTCCGGACCGATCCCGTCACCAGGATATAAAGCTATCTCAAACTGAGTCATACTTTTACTATTCTTCTTTCATGCAATTCAACGAGGTTTATTCGATCCCCTGCAACCATTCCCAAACAACCCAACCAACGTGCGCCATCGAGATGGCAGAACATTTGTCAACGGTGTCTTCCGTGGTATGCCAATATGTCTCCCGCTGCTGCGGACTGGGGTAATCAAAATCAATCAGGTCAATCGTCGGTATTTTAGCAATCTCATTAAGTGGAAGATGATCATCGCGAACTTCATGACGCACGTTTGGACGTAGTTCCTGAACACCAATACGTCTGGCCGTTGCCCAAACCTGCTGAACAATTCGCGGAGCCATGCGTCTGGAGTTAACCTCCTGATAAATTTGTAAGTCTGCGTCTGCCACCATATCCAGCAGGATACCGGCAACATATTTCTGCTTTGGTGGCTTGGCAGCATACTCTTCAGCAAAATGTATCGATCCCAGGAAAAAAGGATCTCTAGCACTGTTATAAACCAATTCCTCACCGTCAAACAAAACCATGTCGACACCAAAATCGCTGTCAAATTTCACCATTTTCTCTGCTAAAGCACAAAGAACTGCAACGCCACTGCCGCCGTCATTGGCCCCGACAAACACCCCAAGTCGTTTGTCGGGATCGCGATCATTATCGGGAAATGGTCGCGTATCATAATGGGCACACAACAAGATTCTACGCGTCCGCTCCGGATGCCAGTGAACGATCATATTTGCCATATTGACTGTTTCCACACCCTGTTTTGAAATTGGGTTTCTGGCCTGAAAACGCTGATACTGAACTTTTCCTCCCAGATTCGCAAAATATTTCTCTAATATTTCCTGCTGCTTCTGCATGCCCGGAGATCCGCTGAATCTTGGCCCGATGGCAACAATCTCCTTAAGCATCTTCATACACAAATGACCATTGATCGGTAACTTATCCAGATATAAATCATCCTGCTGCTGAGCATAGTCCCGTAATTCACCCGAGGTGGTCAGGGAAAGTAGTGTCTCACGCACAGCCGGAGTGAGTCGGCCTTGCCTAGTGTATTGCAGAATAATACTCCGCCGCACTTTTGCAACAGCCTCATCAGCATCGGTGATTTGCTCCGCACCCGGACAACCGACGACCATCGAAAAGCAGAGTAGCATTAAAGGCCAACCCAGCACTCTTTTGAAATTCTTCACGCTTATCCACTTTCCCGAAAATGCATTTCTTTTAAACCATCATAGGTGATTAACAATAGTCAGGACAATTCCCCCAGATCATTCAAGCACAGACAAACGGCCCCCATTTCAAACTACCGCATTGATATAGGTTACTTCTAGCTTAATTCTTCGTCGGTGTCATCTGTGGTTTACTGATCATAGTAAATGTCGATGTTTCAATTCGATGATATCGCAGAGTCGCTTCAGTATCTGCTCAACGAAATTTTTAGTGACTGCAAAAGACATCGCTGCTACGAGTCAATTCACATGTACAACGCCCCGGAAATGAACGTGTCGCTACCTAAGGCTCAGCGCCACAAGACCAGTTAGTGATTTTTAAAGGCAAGGCAATGCCATCCGTTTTTTGCTAGAATAAGCAAATTATCGGTACTCCATCTCTGTTGCTGCTAATGTCATGATTTTAACGTTTTACAAATCCTTACCAATCACGTTCACTCGCAGCCTTATGCTCAGCCTGTGCATGTCTTTTGTCGGTCTGGGACATTGTGACGCTCAATCCGATACTTCAGTCAAGGAATTAGTGAAACAGCTTTCAAGCCGTCGGTTTATTGACCGTGAGCAGGCAACTTTAGAGCTAATTGAACTCGGTACCGATGTCATTCCTGGAGTGCTTCAACAGCTCAATGAACAGAATTTTGAAGGTATCACGCGTTCACTGCATATCCTTTCTGAGCTGACCTTGTCAAATAAGCAGGGATTCAAAGCCAATGGTATCCCTAGGCAGTCACTGGAAAAGCTAGCTAACTCGACCAATAATCGTATAGCTCGTCAAGCAGACTCTGCTCTGGACCGCATCAATACCATTCGTGAAGGTGACGCAATTCGTGGACTAACGAAGTTGGGGGCTCGATACAACCGGATTTACACACGGGTTGGAGCGGATTCGAGATATGTGCAGCAACTACATCTTGATGCCGGGTGGCAGGGCAATGCCGAAGATTTGTACATGCTTCCGTGGGTTGCCTCGGCAGAAGAATTATTTATTGAGGAGCTAGAGATCAATGAACACTGGTTTGCTATCATCAGCCGCATGCGAAAACTTACATCACTTGTCGTAAAGCGATGTCCACTGACCGATGACTCTGCAAAACACATTGCCAAGCTCACAGCCCTAACAAATCTAGACATTCGATACTGTCCTTTGACTGATGACGGATTAGATCAACTGCATCCACTGAGTAAATTAGCTTACGTAAAGCTGTACGGAACCAAGGGTACAAAAGAAGGAGCTGATCGGTTACAACTGGCCATTAAGGCTGAATTAGATTTTCGACTGGGAGCTTTTCTGGGAGTGGGCTGCCGACAACCTCCCGCTGCCTGTTACATCGAAAGTGTCCAGCCAAATACCGGCGCCTTTAAAGCGGGTTTGATGGTCGGTGACATTATCACCGCCTTTGATGGACGGCCTGTAAAGGACTTTAACGATCTCCGCCGTATTATCAGCGGACATCGTCCTGGTGATAAATCAGAAGTAACTCTCACACGCATTGGTATTCCCAAAACCGGTGCCTTCAATAAAACAGAAGGAACCGTGGTAAAAGCCATTGTTAAGCCGCACTTAGCCGGTGTGATTGTCGAAAAGATCCCTGACGATTGCCCGCTTTATAAAGCTGGATTACGAACCGGACATCTGGTGACCAACGTAAACGTAGCAGAGATCAAAACGGCTGAAGAGTTTCTTAAGGTAATTCAAGACAGTCCAATCGGACCCATTCGCTTTGTTTATTCAACCGATGTCAAGAAAATGGTTGTCAATGTCGAATTTGGCGAATGGGACTGATCTCGACAGCCGAGAAAAATAGTATTACGGTCGTGACCCTTGATAGGATCCATCTAATGTCACAGTTTAATAGACGCGACTTTGCGAAATCAACGGTAGAGTCATTAGTAACCTATTCTTTACTAAGTACATTATTTCAGCAGGAACTGTTTTCAGCTGAAATCAAACCTGTTGCTGCTCAATGGATCAAAAATATCCATGAACTCGGTCAAGATTTAAAGGGGAAAAAAATATCTCAAATTCAGTGGAAAGAACGGTGCGAAAAGCTATTCGCTCAGGCTGACCTGAAAGATCTAATGAAGTTTGTCGATTTTGGAGGTCGCATATCCAGCACTCCGTTCCGTGAAAAAGGAGAACGGCCGATTCGATTCAAATTCCCCGAAGTTGAAGGCCTACCAACCAATCTGATCTTTGGACACCAGATATTTAAGCTCAAAAAGGGACAAAGCGTTATCCCTCATGGACATAACAATATGGCGACAGCTTTTTTAATCATGAAAGGTGAATTCCGCGGCAAACACTATGACCGTCTGGAAGATTCTGATACTCACATGATCATTAAGCCTACGATTGATACCAAGTTTAAGCCCGGTGAATGCTCGACGGTTACTCAGGTAAAAGACAATGTTCACTGGTTCAAAACCGAGTCTGACGAAGGCTATATCTTCAACATTCACATTACAGGGTTGAATAGCGGTTCAAGTGGACGTGTTTATGTCGACCCCAACGGTGAAAAGATCAGTGGCGGTCGAATTCTCGCGCGAAGAATCGGAGCTGCTGAAGCTACCAACCTATATGGCTAAAATCCACACCGCAACTCGGCCTATCAATTGCCAGTCTGGATCCAACATTAATATTTAACTCCGTTCCTGTTGAGAAATACGATGAGAACTCTTGAATTAAACCATGTCGCAATTCACGTCGAAGACGTGGAACGCACCTGTGATTTTTATGCAAATGTGCTGCAACTTACTGCTCTTCCAAGACCTGCATTCGATTTTCCAGGTGCTTGGTTCCTTCTCGGCGAAGTCCAGGAACTGCATATCATTGGCAACCGTAAGGAAGACATCATTAGCCATCCGCGAGGCAATCACTTCGCTCTCATGGTCGATGATATTGATGCTTGGGAAGAGCATCTGGATTCATTGGAAGTAGAGCACTATCCGCGTCGGGTGCGTCCCGACGGTGCTCAGCAGTTGTTTCTTCACGATCCGGATGGTCATACGATTGAATTGTGTATTCCGCCCCCGGCGGCAACTGAATGAGAATAAAGAGAATATTTCAACATGGATTTAGCATTAACCGGTGATTGTGTATTAGTTGTTGGCGGTGCCAAGGGGATCGGATATGCGATTGCTCAACAGTTTGCCAATCAAGGTGCCGATGTAGTTCTGGCTGACATCGACCCGAATGTCAATGATTCAGCTACAGTAATTGATGCCGACACTACTGGAAACGTCCGTGGATTCATCTTAGATGCAACCGACTATGCGGCAGTAAAATCCTTAGCGTCTGAAATTGGCGGTGAAGCAAGTAATCTAAATCACATCGTTTATGCTGCCGGTGTAGGTTCAAACAAGTTTGGATTTCCTTTTTGGGAAATGGAGCCATCTGACTGGCCTTTCGTGCTTGAGGTTAATCTCATGGGAGCCGTCAACGTTGCCCACGCCTTCGCGTCTCACATGCAACAGTGCGGATCCGGTAGCATTCTATTTATCGCATCGATTGCAGCACAAATGGGATCACAAACCGACCCTCCTTATAGCGCAGCGAAAGCCGCCATCGTCAATTTCATGCAGGTTGTTGCCAAGGATTTCGCTCGTTACAACGTCCGCGCGAATGCTATTAGCCCCGGGATGATTCAAACAACGCTAAATAAAAGTGTCTGGTCTGCCTGGAACCAAAGACAAACTGAAGACAACAAACGGGAATACGAAGACTGGGCTGACGAGAAGATTTCAGCGATCTGTCCACTTGGCAGATGGCAAACGCCCGACGACATCGGAAAAATGGCCGTATTTCTGGCCTCTCAGGCTGCAAAAAATGTTACCGGGCAGACTGTCAATGTCGATGGTGGGATCATTATGCACAGCTAGAATATTCACATTATTCGTCAGCAGCAGGCAAAACGGTCAACCAAAAACGATTTCGTATCAAAGCAGAGTTCTTGACTGTGTAATGCGCTTCGATACCGCCACCTTCATATGTACCTACGATCGTTACCGGGCCGGAATAGGCCTGTGGGTTACCTTTGAGTACAAGCTGTACTTTTTTAGATGAGTTTCCGGTTGCTTCTGACTTTACAACGTTTGCTGACAACCCTTCAGGCAATCCGTTTAGAGAGACTTCCATCACTTTATCAAATCCAGCGGTTCGCACGATCGTTAAGGGAATTAGCAGATTTTCTTTGGTCTTCAACAGTTCGCCGCGATCAACACTCATTTCAATCTTTGGACTATCAACTTCGACATCGACTCGATAGGCAAATCTAGTGCCACCCTGACGATGTAAATCTCGGATCGATAGTTGAAAATTACCATCGGCCGGAACTTTATAAATGAATTCGGGATCTCGCTCATCCCGACTTTTGTCATCCAGCGTGTGTAATACAACTCCGTTGGCATCGGCAATCTGAAGATACGGGTCAGTCGGAAAGCCAAGCCTTCTTGCGTATGCCTTAACCGACAAAGCAGTATCCTTTTTCAATTCATTCAACTGCACAACGTGCTTTTCTGCTCGTTCATTTAAAACACCGCTCAAACTAACAGGCACAGTGGCCTGGAGAATCGGTGCATCCTTCGCAGGTTTAGGCACGGCAAGAACTTTCCCTGCAAAGATCGGGATTGCGACACTTCCCGGCACTCCGGGTAGTGACAAGTAACCATTTGCAGCAACTCCAACTTCCAACGACTCACCATTGAAGCCCAGACCTACCGGTTGAATCGCGGCTGTATTGGAATTCAGGCTAAGCGGTAGGCAATAATCCAAAAATTTCTGTTTGGTCAAAGTCATACGATAAACATATGTTGCTGCGGCCGAAAATCCGATTGTCGAGTTGGGAGTGGTTGGAAATGCGAACAAACGAATTTGGTAGGTGCCTTCACGCGAAGCTGTATAGGACAACTGCGGGTCAATATTACGTTCATCATCATTTTGAGCAACAACAAATCCGCGTTCATCCGCGACCTGAAGAATCCCGTCCATCGGTGAGCCCAAGAGGTTATTGGCAATAACCATGACCGAAATAGATTCACCCGCAGCGAGATTCACACCGACAATATCAACGTCACCAGACTCCTTAAGCTGGCCGTTAAGTGTGGCGGGAAGTTCAATGGTCTTCCATTCACCTAACTTCGCATTGGGTTCTTGCTCGATAATCTCCGCTATACTGCCAACGACAAGAGGCACCAGGATACTTGCACCTTCACCATCATAAACTCGAAAATAATAAGGTCCGGAAGCAACGGTTTCTGCAACGGTAAATTCCAATACTCCCTCATCGGCCTGAGCTTTAACAGTGATACCCTCCGGAAACTCTCCATCAATATCAACTGGCCACTTAGTCCAAGAACCCGTTAACGTGACCGACTGAGACGTACCTTTTTGCACACCTGCTGGAAAATACGAAGTGATGGTTGGCGGAGCGGCAATAAGCTGTCGCGTGTTACCCAATAACCCTGCAAAAAACAGAACTGCGAGAAAAACCAATCTTTGCATGAACATCACTCTTAATCCTTAAGTGTGAATTCGGGTGTGTTCATCAAAGCCCAGAGAATGTACGATGCTGCGTTTTTATGGTCGTTCTGGTTCTCTGCAAAGATCTTACTGCAGATTTCGATTTCCTCATCATCTGGTTCACGGCTATAGCAAAGCAGATAAATTCTTTTAATCACATCAGCCGGTTCCGTTTTCTGTTCATCAATCATTATCGAAATCGCATTGGAACTATTGGTTACTTTAGCATGTAACTCCGGCGAATTCATTAAGTGGAGAATCTGAGTAACCGTTGAGTCTGGCGTTCGTTCACACGGCGGATCTTGGTTCGGATCAGGGCGTCCAAAGGTATCGAGGAACAAACTGGTAACGCGATGCGTCCAAATCTGGTTTGAACGGGAACCGTAGGGCATTGCTGAAAAGTTATTTGGCATAGCAGTGATATCTGAAATTGCATCGAGCAATACCTCTGCACGTAGTCGAACGCGATAATGACGCGAGTAATTACGTGTATCAGCAACGTTTCTTTTCGTAGGTTCTGAACTAAGACCATAAACATATGATTTAGCAATGACACCGATAAGCTTTTTGATGTCGTATTTGTTCTCGGCAAAGTATTCTCCCAGCGCAGCCAACAAAGGTTCATTCGTTGCCGGATTGGTGGCCCTCAAGTCATCCACTGGCTCAACAAGACCTCGTCCCATCATGTCTGCCCAAACTCGGTTTGCCATAACTTTACCGAAGTAGTCATTTTCAGTGGAAACCATCCAGTCGGCGAGTTTACCTCGCATTGAATAGTCACTTTGTAGTTCCTCTTGCGAAAATGATATCGCTCCATAGAGTGGTTTTGGGGAAAGAACCGTGCCAGTCAGGGGGTGTGAAACACTCCCGCTGCTGGCTTCCATAATAACTTCTTCTGACCCTGAGATCGGTGGGGAAAGCCCGGTACCTTTTCGTCCAACACGGGCGAAAAATGCTGCGAACGAGTAAAAGTCTTCCTGGCTCCAGCGTTCAAACGGATGGTGATGACACTTAGCACAATCAAGGCGTATTCCAAGAAACAACTGGCTAACAAGAGTGGTGACTTCATCAGGAGATCGTCGGTCGCGAAACAATGTTGATGCTCCATTGCGGAATGTAGAACCTTCTGCCGTCACAAGTCCTCTTACAAACTCATCGTACGGACGATTTTCCCGAAACGCTTCGCGAATCCAGTTGTCGTAATTGAGTACGGCTTTAATACCAACGCGATAGGGATTCGGGCGTAACAAATCCGTCCATTTATTAGCCCAGTGATCGGCATACTCCGGTTGTTCAAGCAGCCAGTCGACCAATCTGGTTCGTTTGTCGGGACCCACATCATCAACATACTGCTGAGTTTCTTCGGGGGTTGGTAGCCGACCAATGATATCAATAAAAAGACGCCGTACGATTTTTGTATCAACCGCCGGATCGGATGCAGTAATTCCCAGCAGTTGAAGTTTATCCCAGACTTTACTATCAATGAAATTATTACGGGGCAGATCAGCATAATACTGATCCGGGACATCCCCGGCTAATGGAATCAAGACTCGGCAGGTCGCAATGGCTCCCATAAATCGAGCCATGATTGTTGCCTCACCCGGAATTGGACCGGATCTAATGACACCTTGCTCAGAGACACCAACAACCACGCTTTCATTAGACTGAAATGCACTTTGTCCAGTTACGTCGCGTTTTGTACCATCTGAATAGGATGCGATGACAACCAGCTGTTGAGTTTCCATCGGAACCATGACGCGATCTGCCGGAAAGATCTGGACACTTTCAAGTACAGGTTCTTCTTCGATTTCACGAGGGGCACCCATCTCGATCCAACGCAAAATCGTTTCGTAGTCGTCACTGGCATCGGGCAAGCGGATACCACCACCATGAGGAACGTGACCGGCACCTTTTTTAAGTAGTAAACTTTCTTTAGGGGAGGCGGGAAATATGCGTCGGCCACGAGCTTCTCGTGTGAGTGCATTAAAATCAAACTCCGAGTCAAATCCTAAAAGAGAAAGCTGAAAACCGTTTTGCCCACGAGCTTTGCCGTGACAAGCTCCCGTACTGCAGCCACGGGCTGCCAAAATCGGCTGAATATGTAGTTCAAAACTAACAGGCCCTTCAAGCTCATAGTCCGTAACGCCCACTCTAAGCTCGTTTTGAAGTTCACCAAGCCTGACTCGAATGACCGTGTTTCCATTGGATCCGGGACGAATGATACCCTCTTGTGAAACAGTCACTATTTTGGCATCAACAATTTCAAAAATAACTTCGCTGGTAACTTCGCGACTTTCTTCCTGATCATGTAAAACGACGACCACACGCTGCAAATCTGTTCGATACCGTAAATCCACATCTGTCGGAAATACTTCCAGATCAGCAGCGACTACCAATCGAGTGCCACCCAATAATAAGAGCAGTAAAAACAGCAATCTCCTAAAAATCACGCTCTAACTCCAAAACTTCAACAAAAATTTATCCACTTTTATTCTACCAAAACAAGTCATATCTACTCATAGCTCTTCCCGAAATTAATCTTTTGACCAAATATCATCAATCGCGTAAGTACCTTTGATTGCCGCCGAATCATTCATCGTGCACCTGTGGAGAATTTTGCTACTAAAACCTACTGCGATCTACCCGTTGGATCGGATACCAAACAGGAAATAGGTACGGAATTGAAATGAAGTATGCACTATATTTCATGACTCGAGTATTACTTTTTTAGCCAAATATTATTCCAACAATGCATCTAAGAAATGAAATTATCCTGACTGGTTAATTACCTGATCAATCTTCGTTTTACGACTTAGCCTGATATGGATACAATTGCTAACAGATTAAAAATCATCTGAGGATTATATGAGTAACGAAAAGCAAGAATTTGATATTATCCCGCAATACGATTCCATCGAAGAGATCGAAAGGGACTTAGACTTTTTCCCGGCTAAAGAAGAAGGCGCCAAAGCCCTTACCGTTGAGCAACTCAGGCACTACAACGAAAAGGGATATATCTCAAATTTAGATGTATTCTCAAAAGGCGAAGCCAATGAACTCCGAGAATACTTTGATGAATTACTTGACGAAGTAATAAAATCTGGTGGAGACAGCTACTCCATCAGTACAGCTCACCTTAAACACGTACGCGTTTATGATCTGCTCAAACACCCCGCCATCGTTAATTATGTGAAGGATATTCTTGGTGACAATGTGGTTGGTTGGGGCAGCCATTTTTTCTGTAAAATGCCTCACGATGGAAAAGCTGTATCCTGGCATCAGGATGCAAGCTATTGGCCATTAACTCCATCGAAAACTGCCACCGTTTGGCTGGCTATTGATGACACGGATCACGAAAATGCATGCATGCGTTTTATTCCAAAATCACATTTACATGGACATCTAGAATGGCACGAGAGCAATGCCGAGGAAAACAATGTCTTAAATCAAACTGTCAGCAATGCGCTCAACTTCGGCGAGTCTCCGGTAGACAATGAATTGAAAGCCGGGCAAATGTCCATCCACAATGATCTGTTGCTGCATGGCAGCAATGCCAACGATTCTGGTCGTAGAAGGTGTGGATTGACCCTGAGGTATTGTGCCGCAGATGTTCACGCCTATCTGGACTGGAATCTCAAAGGAGTCATTGTCTCAGGAGAAGCTGACTCAAGATTATGGCCCGGGGCCAAACGCCCGGATTAAAAAAGGGACAAACGATCTCGTTTGTCCCTTGTGATATCTAATTATGGAAAATTAGATTATTCTTCCTCACCGTTCTCATTCTGTGGTGTCACAGTAGTTGTCGGAACAGCTTCCTGTCCCTCTGGTACAGGTTGAGGCTCAGGAGCCGGCTCTGGTTCAGCCTGTTGAGCTGTAAGTTGAGCCACAGCTTCATCGACTCGGCTGTTCATTTCTGTTGTCAGATCCGCCAAAGCTTCTTCAAGGCTGGCTTTGACTGACTTCAACGAGTTTTGATTTTCAGCCGCGAGCTTCTTAGCCAATTCAACTGCAAATTCATCATTTTGTTTTGCCAATGTTTTAGCCAGTTGTTCAACTTTCGCGGCAAGCTCTGCTTCACTCGTTGTAGCAAGTTCAGAAATCATCTTTTCGTTCGCTTTTGCTTGTTCCTGTGAAGCAGTTTGAAATTCCTCTGTCAATGTTTTGAACATCGTAGCCAGACGATTTCGAGATCGTTTAGTTGCCTGGGCATTTTTCTTCAAGGCCTCTTCATGAGCCTGCTGCAATTCACTCCGAAACTTAGCATTCGCCTCAGCAATCGCTTTACCTTGTGCATCCAGTGTTTTCGCGGCAGCAGCATACTGTTTTGCCAGGTTTTCAGCATGCGTTTTTGAGGCAGCGGTCAGCTTATCACTGTGAGCTTGCGATTGCTGCTGAAGTTTTTTACTTTCAGCAGCCACCTTTGCTTCGGTAGCTTTTTTTAGCGTTTCAGTAGCAACAGCTACATCTTCATCAAGCTTGTCAGAGAGCTCTGCATATAACTCACCTTTGAGTTCTTGCTTTAACTGTTCGCGTTGATACTCTTTTGCACGACGGAACAATAACGGCTTCTTGAAAATTGGCTCTTTTTTCGACTCGGCCTGAACTTCAGCAAAGTCAACCAATAATACCGACATCGCACAAACAAGCGCTAATACAAAACGTGAGTTAAACATATTACCTATCTCCTACATACTTCCCTGTTTAAGGAATCGGCAAATTCAACTGCCTATTGCCGTTAAATATTCCCAAAACAATGGTAAATAGCTCAATTTATCTATTTTACCCGTTAACAGCGGAAAAAGGCAATCTTAATTCCAAGAAGAGTAACATCCAATAGGGTAACCACCAATACGTATTCCACAAAACCAGCATAATCGTTACTATTTCAGCCAATTACGAGACTCAGAAGAAATCTCTATGTAACTGGATTAAGACATTGAATCGTCGACAAAATCTCACTATGGCAGCAATACTAGTTTTGTTTTCTGCTGTTAAACTAACTGCGCAGGACAATTCATTACCCGAATTAACTATTCAGGAAGCGGCTCCGACAACCGTGTTACCTGATAATGCTGAAACAGAGTTAGCAGAATCAGTACTTGCACAGGAGAACGAATCTTCCGTCTTCTTGCACAGGAGAACGAATCTTCCGTCAGCAGTACTGAAGCGTCCGAAAATTTACCGCCATCAAACGACGAGGCGCCCGTTGAGCAAGACGAATCTGTAGTTCAGGAATTCGTAGAACCTCGAAGAATACGGGACATTGATTTGGACTTATTTGAGAACCGGCTAAAGCTATTTCGCGGCTTCAACGAATGGGACACTGATCAGGTCGGGCGTTGGGTACGAGTCGACTACCTTATATCCTGGCGGCGGGGAACCAATACTCCTGTACTTGCAACAACTAGTACAGTGGGAACTCCTATTGAAGATGCGGGCGTTTTAGGACTGGGCTCAACATCCAATCTATTAGGCAGTAATGTTTTAAACGATGAATCGACGCCGGGGATTCGTGTGGACTTTGGCCGGTGGTTGCCCGAAAGTGACGTGGCCATCGGTGCCAGATTTTACTCTATGTTTGATGCCGGTTCGACACACACGTTTGACGAAGGAATTGTTACCCGGCCATTTTTCAATGTTGATGCTGGCGAAAATCAATCGTTGCCAGTTAATTATCCCGGCAGTGAAGCAGGATCTTTAACAATTCGTTCAACCGCAAAAATGTTGGGCACGGACGTATACGTAATGCGTCCGTGGCGTTCTACTGGAACCGCGCGAATCAACTTTATCGCAGGATATCAGTTCAGTCGTTTCGACGAATCTCTTAGTTTAAGTAGTAATTCAACGAATCTGGATGGTCGAAATTCGATCCCGATCGGTACTCAGTTGGAAGTAACTGACTCTTTTCGCACAAAAAATGTATTTCATGGTGGACTTCTGGGACTTTCCTCCGACATTGACGGGGGTGATTATACTGTTTCTTTCCTGGCAAAGGTTGGACTCGGCGGTGTCAATCATACCATCGTCACTAGCGGATCTACCCTCATTACAGATCCTGGTGGAGGTACTAATACGCTCGATGGTCTGTTAGTTCGACAAAGTAACCGTGGTCAATTTACCCGAAATCGTTTTACGGCAATCCCGGAGTTCAGTGTTCGATACACCAAACACTTAAATGAGGCTCTCGATTTCTCGCTAGGCTACTCTATCATTTACTGGGGACATGCGGTACAACCTGGCAACCAAATTGATACCAATGTTGATATGACAAATACCTCCGGCCAACCAATAATGCCATTTGCCGTCGACCATTACTGGGCGCAATCTCTCAATATGGGTCTGACCTTTAGGTATTAAATCCAATGCAGCGTTTAGCTATCTACTGACAGTTAGAAAGATAAACCTGACGTGCTGTTTGGATACCGCGCATAGAACTTAATCTTGCGATTAGAAACCGATCATCCAGAGCTAAAAGTTCTAAGTCCTAAAGAATAGCAATCGGTGGATCAGCGGTTAAAAAAACGAGCTAACGAATCAATCGCGTCATCAAGTTGTTGATTAACCAGCCAGTCATCTTCCGTATTCATCTCACCTTCACCGGAATCGGCGCCAATGATTTTAGCTTTCAGCGAGTCATAATTTGTCGATTCGGCCAAGTCATTCAAGGTTAAATTAATCGTCTCAACCAATTGGTTCTGCTCATCCACGATCATCACATCTCGCAACTGAGCTCCCCAATCATTCCAGACGTCAGAGTTGCCGTCTCCATCACTATCAATATCTTGAAGCCATGGTAAATCAACACCGGCAGTAATCGAAGTATTACCAGACTCCCTCTCAGCCAGATTAATTCCAACGATCTCTACACCAAGGTCAGTATGGTTGGTATCGAGGTCGTTTTGTAAGGCATCCAAGTATCCAAATTGCGTGGAACAGTAACTACAAGTAGCAAGTCCAAAGTAATAAACCGATATATTACCGTTCAAATCTCTTGGAGATACGTCATCTTGAAAAGTTGACGACGTTGCATTCACATCAGATAAGCTAAAGTCCGGAACAAGGTTTAATTGATCATCCGTTGAGGAATCTGTATCACTATCATCTGTGTCTGAGGAATCTGTATCGCTATCATCTGTGTCTGAGGAATCTGTATCAGAATCCGGTAATACTGAGAAATTTGCATCTTGCGGAGTATCTTCCAATACGATCATTGGCGTGTCTTCATGTCCTGCGACATGTCGCAGGTCGTTGTCCGATTCCCACGAAAGAATGCCCCGCTGGGATGCTCCTTCGTCATCGGTAACATCAATAACTAAAGAATGACTATCCGGATCCCAGGTAACGGCGGTGTTTTCATAAGATGACCATTGGGGACCAACGGCAACCCATGCTTCTTCCACTGAATCACCGAAACTAGCAACCATGGTTGGTTCGGCCGGCTTGTTAAAAAAGTCCATTAAAGATAATGTTTGTGCCTCCCTGCCCTTCTCCGTGAAGTTGGCATCTTCAACAGACTCACCGTATCCCAATGTCACACTGAACGAATTGCTATCAAAGGTGATATCGGGATTAGCACCAATAAAGCCTCCGTCTACAAGGTATCGCGGTTGAGTCTGAGTAACCGAATAATCGCCTGCCTTGAGATTGCTGAATTCATAATTACCACCCAAGTCGGTTTGTAACTGCTGATAAACATCATTGCCTTCAACGTCAGTACCACTTAATGTAACCTGAATTCCACCGAGTACTAATTCATCATCATCCTGTACTCCGTCGGCATCAGCATCAATAAACACGACACCGGATAGACCGCCCGGCAGGTAATCAGCAATCGACAACGTCACGATCGCATCGTCAGTCAAGCCATCTTCATCCGTAATGGTATATGTGAAAGAGTCCTCTCCTGCAAATCCGGAAGGTGGGGAGTAAATCAAACGACTTCCGGAATTAACAATCTGTACTGAGCCACCTTCTGCTGTAGCAGTAACGGACGTCACCGTTAATACTTCTGCAGGGTCCGGTTCAGAAGTATCATTATCCAGAACATCTAAACCATCTCCTACCGAATCAACGACGACTGTATATTCATCATCATTAGCCGTTGGAGCATCGGGAGTATTTTCGATGGTGACAATAACATTTGCCTGACTTGAACCACCGTTACCATCGTCGACGGTGTAAGTAAACGTCTCCGTACCAATGTAATCCGGTGCGGGTGAGTAGATAACTCTAGTACCATCATCACTTATTGTTGTAACGCCACCTTGAGATGGTGACGACACGGATACAAGCGAAAGTACTTCACCCTCATCTGGAGAACTTGTATCATTAGCAAGGACGTCAAGCTCGTTATCAATTGAGTCTTCATCTACTGTAAAAGCATCGGCAGCAACGCTAGGCACATCATTGACTGACTGAACTTGTACAGTCACATTGCCTGTGGCCTGACCACCATTACTGTCCTCGATCGTGTAAGTAAATGAATCTGCACCTACAAAATCTGTACCGGGCGTGTACAAAACGTGAGTTCCGTTATTAGCAATAGATACAGTACCGCTCTCAACACCCTGAGTAACGGAAACAATCTGAATTGTTTCTCCCGTATCGGGAGCTATTGAGTCGTTGTTTATCAGATCCAGAAGAACATTAACATCATCTTCGCTAACTGAGTCAAAAATGTCATCATTGGCCTGCGGCGGATCCTGTACAGGAAATACCTGAACCGTGACTGTGGCCTGCGAACTTCCAGAATCATCCCCGGCAGTATAAGTAAAGATATCCTCTCCGAAGTAATCGACTGCAGGAGTATACTCCAGACTTTTTCCATCGGGTGAAATTGTTACGCTACCGCCATTATTCGGTGTCGAAACAGAAGAAATTGTGAGTGTATTCTCTGAGTCCCCGTCATTACTTAGTACGTTGAGCGGATGCCCTGATGTATCCTCATCAAAATTATATACATCATCGGTTGGACTAAAACCTAACCCCACTTGCAAATCCACTGAACGAAAAACAATAACATCTGAATCTATTGCCGTATTTATACCAAACAGCAAGGTGTCGGTATGAGGGCTATTATCAGCTGAATCCGCTTGAATTGTCACAGCACCGACAGAGACCGCTCTCATGGGTACACTAAACACCAA
>PAPJ01000037.1 GCA_002709045.1 Planctomycetaceae bacterium
AGTGATGGCGCGTCATCCGGAGATTTCGATTTGCGACCAATGGCAGTTTGTCAAAGACAACGCCGGGGCCCTCTACACCGATTGGTGGGCCGGACAGAATGTCCACTTCGGCGGCGAAACGGCGGACGCTCTGGGCAAGTTTCTCGGCCAGCATGTGGCAAAGGTTATGGCCTTCGATTTAAAGGCAAATCCGGGAGGCGACCCCCGCAAAAATGCCCCGGTTTTCAAAAAGCTCCATAAAGGTATTAATATCGATACGGCAAGTCGTGACAGTGGTGTGTGGCCAAAAATCCAACACGATGCAGCACATTTTGAAGCGGCGGTTGAGGCCGGTTTTGATTCGGTTCGGGTGTTTCTACCGGTTCAGGCAAATTACGAATCTACCGAACAACAGATTAAAGATGCTCTCTCGAATAAACTAGCCATCGTGGTTTGCATGTGGGGTTCTTCTGTATGGTCTCGAAACCCACAATTGGGAGAGCAGCAAATAGCAGATAAATGGAGGAAGCTGGCCGAGGTTTGGGAAAAGTACCCAAACGATCTTGTTTTCGAAATACTTAACGAACCTATGGGCATTGGTTTTGAAAAAGATAAAGGAGCGTCGAAAGTCATGCCGCTCTATAATGCCGCCGTACAAGCCATTCGTGATGTCGACCCCGACCGTCCAATTCTAATTGGAGCACCCGGCTACAATGATTCCGAATTTTTGGACCCTTATGTGACTGAACAATACCTGACATATAAATTTGAAGGCGATAAGGGGTTTTATGATGACGTTAACACAGGTGTAGCGATCCATTTTTATAGCCCCGGACACAAGGATGGCCTTAATTTTGCGATGTGGACCATGGGGCTTGGAAACGAGGAATTGAAATGGAAGGGTCCGATTACAAAGGAAATAACCAATGCGGTGAATTGGAAAAATAGCATCGGTATAGACCTTCCAGTCATTATTACCGAATGGGGATGCTGGCTATTTCCAAACCGCACCAATCAAGACTTGAACAAATGGTTGGATCACCATGTCGACCTATTCGATGTCCACAACATTGGCAGCATGTGGTACACAGGAATACAAAACAACCAGAGGGCATTCGGTATTTTTAATTCTGAAACAGGCTGGAACCAGACCGTGTTGGACAAGCTAACTGGAGTGAAACCAGCAGTGTCCCCCAAAATATCTCAGGTCATTAATGGTGAATTCTTCAAACCGGATCATGCATGGCGGCTGACCACAGAAAAAATCTCAAGAGAATATATCTATGGGAAAATGGCTTTTAGTGGGATCAGTATGCTTAAGTTGAAAGTGCCTGCTGATACGGAAGGGCAATTATATCTGCAAACGTATAAAAATAAGGATGGATACATGGGGGCCCCCGACAGAACATTGTTACACCTATTCAAAGGCCAAACTTACAAAATTAGTTTTATTGCTGCGAGTGAAGATGGGAAAGGTCGCATGAAGATCATGTTGAAGGATGTCAAAAATATGCGCTCCATTTATGACAGTGCTGAAACGGGTGGTGGATGGATAACGATTGGCAAAGAACCTCGTGTCTACACAAAGCTCTACACTCACAATGCTGAAACTATAATGGATGTCCGTCTTGAGTTGGATATCGGCTCCAAGCAGCAAATACTCTATTTAGATAAAGTGGATCTCATCAGGAACTAATCTAAATCCAAATCACGGTGAGACCCAAGTCTCCCAAGAGATCTCATATATCTCGACACAGATTACACAGTTGTCTCCACGTCTAATTCTCTGACCATCCTCTGACTCCAATCAGAGAAATCTCCCAAACCCACAGGTTCCAATTTGAATAGTGTGGAAAAAAGTGGAATGTGTTTTGGGATTCGAACCCAACCCACATCAGATCTCCTGTTTTCTGGCGAAATACAGCTATTACACTGATCACTCAGAAATCCTTGAGAGCCCCATTTCTCTCAATGTTCTCCCTATGTCTCAGTGCTGTTGGGGTGTGGGATTCTTCGTTTCAATGAATCTCAGTGTCTCTCAGAGAAATTGGAGAGACAGTGGGATTGAGATGGATATCCTCCGAACTTATCTGAGTCAGGATGGTGTGGCAGGATTCTCCCGGTAATGAAAGTACTGATTCCAATTTTGGTAGGTTTGTTACCCCTACAGGGGATGGCCGAATCAAAAAAATCTACTAAGCCAAACATCCTCATTATTATGCCGGATGATTCCGGTTATGGTAGTTATTCCTGTTTCGGTAATCCCATCATAAAGACCCCAAATATCGATGCCCTTAAGAAACAAAGCTTGCTCTTAACACGGTATCCAGCAGTGCAGGATGTTCTCCTAGCCGTGCTAAACTCATGAGTCGTCGCCATGGATTTCTGGCCGGCGTCACGGATACTCGGTTTATGCGCGAGCGTTTGAGCCTGGATACGATCACTCTGCCGCAATCCCTGAAAACCGCCGGGTATGCCACTGGTTTTTTCGGCAAGTGGCACAATGGCAAAGGAGGGTCTTACCGTCTCGAGAATCGCGGATTTGATGAGCGCTGGTTTCACGAAAGTGGCTCAAGAATGGCAGCTAATATTTCTCACAATCGAAAAAAGGAGAAAATGACTGGAAATGTTGACTGACCCACCCCGCTGCCGCGACAATTTAATAATTGCAAATCGTTTCTTATATTAGGTTTATCGGAGAAAAACGGATGTGTTTATCGGGCATTAAGGCGGCGTTTGTTGTAGCAATTGCGATCCCTCTCGCTTTAAATTCAGTTGAGACGGAAGGTCAGGCCGAGGAAATCCGGATTTTTGTTTCATCATTCGCTCCAACCGGTGAGGCGGGTATTTATGCATACACAGTCAATGGACAAACTGGAGTAGTCACTGAAACCTCAAGGTATACAAACATTGGAAATCCATTCTTCCTGTCGTTGTCACCAGACAAGTCGACGTTGTATTCGATTCACGCTGAGAATGGATTTGGTGGTGAAAAACATGAAGAGGTCGCGGCCTTCAAAGTGATAGACGCCAGCGGCAAGCTGAAACTACTTAATAAAAAGTCGACGCATGGGACGGCCTCCTGTTACCTGGATGTTGGTAAAAAGGGTAACTTGTTGGTGGTAGCGAATTATTCCACCGGCGATGTAGCATCCTATCCTCTGAAGAGGGATGGCGCTGTGCAAGAGTCCGCAACGTTTTACGAGCACGAAGGTTCAAGCGTTAACGAGCGTCGACAGCAAGAACCCCATGCACACTGCATTGTGGTTAGTCCTGATAACAAATACGTCTATTCGGCAGATTTGGGTATCGACCAAATTGTAGCTTATAAGATCGCGAAGAACGGCCAAATACATCCGCTCGGTGACAAACTGAATGCTGAGGTTGCGCCGGGATCCGGTCCCAGACATCTTACGTTTCATCCCAATGGAAAACACGCCTATGTGATCAATGAACTGCTCAATACGATTACTGTTTTTGACTATAGCCCTCGTAATGGTGCTCTGAAAGAAATACAGACTATTACAACGCTGCCGCCAGCATTTAAGGGTGTCAGTCATACGGCTGATGTTAAGTTGTCACCGGATGGTCGGTTTGCTTATGGCACAAACCGTGGTCATGATTCAATCGCATGTTACCGCGTACAGGAAGATGGCAGGTTGAGATTAATTGAAATCGTGTCCAGTTCGGGTGCAGGCCCTCAGAATCTTGCCGTGACACACGATGGGAAAATGCTGATCTGTGCAAATATGGCGGGCAACAATTTTGCAGTTTTTCATATTGATCAGTCAGAGGGCAAGTTGACACAAGCAGGCGAGTCCCATGAACTTGTAGCCCCATCTTGTATTATGCTTCGCTAAGCACCTGAAATGGGTGGAATAAAAAATCGTAAAGAGAGAGTACTATGTTGCCATTAACCAAGAGTCGTTTATCGCGTCGGCAGTGGATTTCTACGTCGGCTACTCTGGCTTTTTGCACTCAAATCCGTGCCACCGAAAACAAGGGCAGCGAACCGGTATTAATTAAGAATCCCAAGCGGCTTTCCGCCGCGCCTATTTCGGCGGTCCGAACACCATTGGGTATTCCGGAAGATTACAAACCATGGATCACAAAATTAAATAATGGGGATTTGCTGATTACTTGTTTTCATGCCGGTCGGAATCCATTTGACGAACATGCAGTATTTTGGCGATCAACAGATGGTGGAGAAACATGGTCGGATCGGATGCCACGTAAAGATGTTGTGGGACGTGAGTTTGCCGTAACGCAATTGACATCGGGGGCTATCGTAATGACATGTCACTTGCTTACCCAGGATGCACGCAATACGGATGGATACGCCTATAGCAAAATATTTCATTCGCATGATGTTGGAAAGACCTGGAAAGAAACACGCGTGGGTCCTGCAGGATTTCCCGACAATAGACCGACCAATACAAATCGGAACGTGTTTGAATTACCGAATCCGAAGGATCCCCAAAAACCAATTGCCTGTCTTGGTATCTCAACTTCCGGTTACCACGAGAATAAGGCCAAGTTCACATCGATCTGGAGGTCAGTCGATGGCGCGGAGACATGGGATAAGTCATGGAAGCCGGATACTCAAAAATGGGATGATTATGATGGGTTTTTCGGACAGTCGTATACCTATCACAGCCCTTCCGGAAAAATGTTGCATGTTGTACGTGTCGATCGGCGTGGTAAGTATTGGAAACTGGGAGACAAACAACTTAATAAAGAACGCGGTGATCAGGGTGACCGGATGATGATCTGGAAATCAATCGATAACGGAAAAAGCTGGACCCGTCCCCACGGACATGGTGATTTCGGTGGGTATGGTGAGATGTATCCAAGATTCCTGAAACTCAAAGATGGACGATTGCTACTCACGTTTACTGTACGTAGTAACCCGTATGACGGGCATGCTTTAGGATTGCGCGGTCTGCTTAGCTACGATGACGGTGAGTCATGGGACTTTGAAAACGACAGAATCATAATCGATTACAAAAATCAGGGGCCCAGCGGTGGTGGTTACGGTAACACGGTACAACTTGATAACGGGACTCTAGTGTCGACTTACAGTTATCGTGGCGCTGATAATAAGACACATATAGAAGCCATAAAATGGTCACTTCCGGACGAAAGAACTAATCCATAAGAGGGGTTTTAGATTCAAGCAGCTGCTAACGAACACGCTTATGAAAAAGACTTCTATTTCCCGATAAGTAAGTAGTAGAGTATGATAAATAGTAGGACCATTAGTCATAAAGGAACTGGCAAATGACGAAATATTCAAATTGTGATGGTATTACCCGTCGCCATGCTCTTGGGTTCGGTCTTGGTGGGCTTTGGGGTGCAGGAACGACCCTCACTAATGCTCTCAGCCTGAAGGCAAATGCTAACGACAGCGGTCCACTTAAAGCGTCAGCTAAACGCTGTATTATGATTTGGCTTGACGGTGGTCCGACCCACTTTGAAACGTTTGACCCCAAGCCGGAAGCCCCCACTGAGATTCGTGGTGAATATGGAACCTGCCAAACCAGTAATCCGGGAATTCATTATTCGGAACATATGTCGAAGCTTGCCGCGATCAGCGACAAGTTTGCCCTCATCAGATCGATACGTCATAACCAGGGAAATCACGGTGCTGGTAATCATTACATGATGACCGGCGCTCCACCTCGCATCCCAGTTGGTTGTGGAGCCTATGTTAGTTTTCATCCCAGCATGGGAAGTGTTGTAAGCCACGAGGTTGGTACCCAAAATGCCTTGCCTAACTATTTTTCCATTCCAAAAATGACGCGCAGCGGAGGCCCGAACTTTCTTGGCGCGAATCACGCGCCGTTCGTTGTGCCAGATGACCCCAACGGTAGTGGTTTTCGTGTACGTGATGTTGCCGTACCCGGTGGATTAACCGGTGGTCAGTTCAGATCTAAGTCTAATGTGCGTAGTATGCTCGACCGTATGCAACGGTTTAATGATAGCGCGTTCGGTGATCCGGCGATTGCGATTGATGAATATTATGAGCAAGGTATGAATTTGGTTCTTTCGCCTGATGCACAAATCGCTTTTGATATTTCTCAGGAGTCGGATAGCATGCGGGAGCGGTACTATCGTGATTCATTCGGTCAGCGTTGTCTTCTTGCTCGTCGTTTAGTCGAAGCGGGTGTTCCCTTCGTTACTGTTTATAACGGCGGCTGGGACCATCATCGCGATCTTTGGAATAGTTGCAGAGATCGATTACCACGGGTAGACCAAAGTATCTCGACTTTAATTTCCGATCTGGATGAAAGAGGTTTGCTGGACGATACGCTTGTGCTTGTGCTAGGTGAATTTGGCCGTACACCAAAGATCAACACCCGGGTAGGTCGCGACCACTGGTCCAATGCGATGAGTGTCTTGATGGCTGGTGGTGGAACACCCGGAGGGGTTGTAGTAGGTGCTACCGACAAGAAAGGATATTCGGCAATGGAGAATGTTAAGAGTCCTGAAAATTTCATCTCGACCGTTTATTCGAAACTGGGAATCAACCCGGATAAGATTCTCTATACGCCACAAGGTCGTCCCACACATCTGGTTAGTGATGCAACTCCAATCTCAGAATTGATGAGTTAAGTGGGTGGGATGTTGCAACTGATTGCATAGTCCGCAATGGTAAGACGCGAGGGCAAACTGAAATGCTGAAACGCCTGCGGCCGTTGATTTATAGTGCACTTAGTTTCATAGTGCTGTTTTATATGTTCGCATTTTTCCTGTCGGGTTCGACGGAAAATCGATTTGCAACGGTGCAGTTCGACTTCACTCCTCCCGATGCTAAAACACGTACACAGGCGATTGGGTATACCAAGAATCTTGTTCCAGAACTAAAAAATGCTTTGGAAAATGATTCAGCATTTGAACCGATTGCCATGCCTCGATCCGGCGATTGGCTCGCTACACACAAGGAAACCGGTCAAACCTATGCACAATACCTGAAGTCTAATTCGAATCGTCCTGACCGGCGCAGAAATATTATTTATCTATTGCCATTAGATAAATTTCAAAATCCGGCGTTAAAGGATTTGGCGTCTTGCATGGAATCATTTTACGGTCTCAAAACAGAAATTCTTAGTCTAATGCCGATTCAGGGTTTGGCTGTTAAGACTCGCATTCATCCGCAAACACAGCAGCGCCAGGCGCTTACTACGGATATATTATCCGTACTTAAAACCAGGCTACCCACCAACGCCTATTGCCTGTTGGCTGTAACAATGACCGATCTGTATCCGGCTGAATCGTGGAACTTCGTGTTCGGTCAGGCTAGTCTTCAACAACGCGTTGGTGTGTATAGCTTTGCCAGATATCAACCGGGGTTTCCGGGAGCTGGTGATCCTGATACAGCAAAAGCACGAATGTTTCGAAGAAGTGTTAAAACCCTGCTACACGAAACTGCACATATGTTCGGGATGCAACACTGCATCTACTACAATTGTCTGGTTAACGGCAGTAATCATTTGCAGGAAACGGACACTGTTCCACTGCATTTCTGCCCCGTCTGTCTGCGCAAAGCATTTCGTGCTAATCCGGAGTTGCCTTCAGTACGTTATCCGCGTATTGCCGCAACGTTTCGTGAAGTCGGACTGACGGCAGAAGCGGAGTGGTTTGAAGAACGTGTGAAGACAAAGTAACAAGAACTGTTTGAGCTTTAGCGATGAGTCCAGAAAAGATGAATAAAACAGGCCGTCAGGTAGTCAGTAAACAGAATCTGCGATCTCTTTATAAAGAGCCGTCGCAAATGGCAAAAGATAAGGTGCTTGAAAAACTTGACGAACACTGCCAACAAATGATTAGCCTTTCCCCCTTTGTCTGTTTGGCTACGACTGCTGCAGATGGTTCGCTTGATATTTCTCCGCGGGGTGATCCGCCGGGATCGGTAAAGATCCTTAGTCCGACTGAGTTGTTAATTCCCGATAGAGCTGGTAATAACCGTCTGGATACACTTTCCAACCTAACCGAGAAAGCTGAAATTGGGCTTTTGTTTTTGGTGCCTGGCGTGATCGAAACTCTTCGAGTGAGTGGCTTAGCGTCGATTATCAAAGATGACGCACGTCTGGAAATGTGTGCTATTAATGGTAAAGTTCCGCCCACTGGCATATTGATTGAGGTACAACGGGCTTTTCTACAATGTGGAAAAGCACTTAAACGATCTGCTCTTTGGGAAGGAACTTATGCAATTAAGCGTAGTACACTGTCTTCTTTCGGGACGATGCTGGCAGATCAGACTGGTACAGAAACATCAGCGGCGGAACTGGACTGTTCGATTGACGATGCCTATCAGAACAAGCTGTATTAGTCGGCGATGTAGGAACGAAGCCGAGGATGACTATTCGTCGCTGGCTGGCATGTTAAGAATCCATTGTCGTATAACATCGACTGCCTCCTCGTCAATCTGATGCGTGGCAATAAGTGGCATTTGCCCGGTTCCCCGGATGGCCATTCTTTTTAATAGCACGGAGCGATCTGGTTGTCCCGGGACGATCAGTTTCCCGTCGGTAATTCCCTTGAGTCCGTGAAGGGGGAGTACATCGATGACTTTCATCTCGGCCAGTGTCCTGCTCCATTCAAAGTGCATTTGAGAATTCCCGCCTCCGGCTCCGACGTGGCATTGAGCACAGTTGGAGAAAATGTAGGAACGTGCCCGTATTTCGATAGAAGCGGTTTGGTCATTAATATGTGCCAGTTTAGGAGCACCCTCTGCAGCATGGGCAAACAAGCTATCATTAGCCGGGCCGCGTTGGCCATTATCCGGTTTTGCTTTAGCTACGGCTTCAGTTGCCACGGTTTTGTCGAACGATGATAACATTTCCCGTTGTTCGGCAAATTTCCCGTGCTGGCCAGCAGTATTAAGTGTAAGTTTTCCGGTTCGTTGTAAATAGGAAAGTTGGTTTTCGATATGTCCCGAGTAATTGAAATCGCGATTTAGTTGGGCGGTTTGCAGGCCTAATACATATTTTGCTGCACGGGCATGACACATCATGCATTCGCTGCGACTGGGGTATTTCCATTTGTATGGTTTCATCCCATCGGCAGTTGAAATCCGAAACTCTTCTTCGCGGCCCTCATCAGGAACCAGAAATGCCTCCGTCTGGATTTTGTTCCAGCGATAGGAATAACCCACCCATTCATTATCCTGTTTCGTCATAAATCGGGTTTCGATCCGTTGACGGCTGTCTGGATTTTCTTCGTCCATCTGCAGTGAAAATGATTTAACGATGACCGTTTTCTCAGGAAAATCCCAGGGGCCCACATCTAGCACGCCAATTTTATCATCCGGATTGGTAAGCACGACATGACGAGTTTTGTGGGTGCCGTCAGACCATAAAGGTGAATTAACGCCGTACGGTATTGCCCCCTCTTTTAATTTGTATGACGCAACGTCTGCAAAAATCCCCGAATCGCTAAGTCGTCTGGGGAAGCTCCGGGAATAATCCTGCTGATCGTTCAGTACAAGTTTATTTATTTCGCCGCCATTCTGGTAATCCAGTACCAGTAAGTCGCCATCAGCATCCTCTAGAAAACAGGCAATTGCCATTTGGGAGTCCGCGATTTCCTGGTGCCATATAACACGTTTGCCATTGTGCTTCCCTGCCCAGATCTTTCCGGTTGAGTAGTCTCCGTAAATATATGCTCCCTGAAGCTGAGGGTATTTATCCCCGTAATAGACGATTCCGCCGGTGAGCGAGCGAGCTTCGGAATGAGCGTGTTCAAACGTCGGTTTTGTATGTGGATCGGGCCCCAGTTGTCGCTCAAGATAAAACGGTTGGCTGCCTTCGTAAACACTCCAGCCCCAATTCGCGCCACGTTCTACAAGATAGATTTGCTCCCATAAATCCTGACCATTGTTGCCAATCCAGATTTGTCCGGTCTTGCCGTCCGTGGTGATACGCCAGGGATTACGTAGTCCGTAAGCATATGTTTCAGGTGCTGTTGCTTCGCGGCCCACAAATGGATTGTCTTTGGGAACAACGTAGCCAGTTTCGTCCTTGGCGGAATCGACATCCAGCCGAAGTAATTTAGCAAGTAGATGATCCAAACGTTGCCCGGCAATATCGTCGTCTGAGTCGGAGGTGCCATCGCCTGTTGTGACGTAGAGCATCCCATCGTGACCGAAAGTGACCGCTGCTCCGTTGTGACCATTGGACGGCCACTTGATAATTAATTTCTGTGTTTCCGGCGCAATCACACCATCCTTTACGGTATAGCGGTGGACATATCCGTTAGAGCCCGCGCCGGATGCGTCATTTAAGCCCAAAAAGATATAACCGTTATTAGAATAATCGGGGTGGAAACAAAGATTGTAAGCCAGCCCTTTCATGCGCAGCATTTCTGTTAGTTCACCGGTCTCACGGTGGATCCGAACAAGCCTGCATTTACCCTCTGGATTGTCCTGTGTAATGGCCAGTAATTCATTGGTAGCTGGTTCCAAGGCAAGAAAAATGGGGGTTTTTAATTCAAAATGTTCGTACTTGCGAACCGCCTTGAACGGTGGTGGCGGAATGGGGGCCCCGATAACACGGCTGGCGGTATTTTCGAATGCGCCTGTGAGCATCGGAGGCTTAACGAATTTTATTTGTCCATATTCGTCAAGTTGGTGAAAGTTTTCATCACTAAGATGTGCCGAGCTAGAGAGCTCAGCGTCCTTGTCATTTTGATAGTCGTAACGACAAAGGGCGAATGACCAGACCTCATCGGCAGCCGGCCTACCCCCGGTCATTTTCATATCCCGCCAAAGAATTCGTCCTTCCACTTTCCATCCGTCTGCGTGCCTTGCCGTCACCACCTCGAAATTAAAGTTGTTAGCAGTGAGTTGCTGTAGAAATGTTTCTGAACGATTTTCAGCGTTTGGCCAGTAAATATCAAAAGTGGTTCCCAGGGGACTAACCTGAAATTCATAATAGCCGGCGTGATTTGCGGATGGACGGAGAAACAATTCGAAGACGTCTTCAAACCATAGGCTAGCATCGTGCTTGCGTTTAGTTGCAATCACGTTAGCGTCTTCCATTTCCGCGTAGAAGTAGAAGTAATCAAGATCCCAAGCTAGTTTGACGCTGGTTTCAGTTTTGGCAGCATCGCCGCTGACAGGCACGACAAACGGAGACAAAATTTTGCTCGCACGCCACGCGATTTCATCTGCTTTTCCGTCGATTGTAATGGCGGATGTTGAATAGACACACTGATAAGGGTCGTTTTTATCCGCAGCATGACAGACATGAATCCATCCTGTATATGCGATGCAGAGCCATGTTGTAATAGTGATACGAACCATAGTAAAAGTAATTTTAGGCGAGTTAAGGCGAATGATAGAACGGCGGTCATCCGATGCCTTCTTATTCTAACATCGTTTTGCTGACGGGGCGTATAACTCTCCGCTGTTTACTCTCGTGGAAACTAGGAAACAGCATAATTAGTTAATAAATCTCGGCGCGAGGTGGTCTCCATTTTTGTAAAATCAAATTGGTGCCGCCAAACCACATGGTGCCGACACTTCGAAATATTGAGTTTAAATCTAAACGGAGATAACAAATGGACCTGAATCTAACCGTAATGCAGGCGTTGGCATTGGCTATAGCCGGGATGTGCCATGCTTTAATTGGTAGCGTTAAAGTTCCGCTTGCCAAACAGTTGGATATTGATGAATCGCGGATCGGTCAACTGATCAGTGTTTTCGGGTTTACTCTGATCCCAATGGCCTTTGCCGCAGGATATTTTGCGGATGAGGTTGGTCGCAATCCGGTTGTAGAGGCCGGGTTCATACTCGTGATTCTGAGTGTGATCGTTCTCGCCACGCTGAAAAGCTACAAAATGGCACTGGTTTCCATTCTCTTGTTGGGCACAGGATGGTCAGCATTGGTGAACGTATTGAACGCGTTGCAGGGACCGGCATTCTTAAGCCGTGAAGACGTGAATGCAGAAAATCTTCCTTTTGCAATGAATCTGGGCGACTTTATTTTTGGCATGGGGGCTTTCATCATGCCCATCGTGATAACGTTTATGATCAAAAACGTAGGACTCAAAAAAACGTTCGTTTCCTTCGCTGCGGTTGTCGCTGTCCCCTTGGTACTATGTTTATCGATTGATTTGGACACGTATGTCGATGAATTCGATTCCTTGAAAAAATCAGGCGCTACAGCTGAAGCCATTGAGAGTGAAACCACTGATACACCGAGGGAGCTTGGCTACGCGGACTTATTCGATGATGCTGTTGTTATGTTGTGTTGTCTAGCGTTCTTCTTTCATGTGCCAGTAGAAGCCTGTGTTGGAGCATGGGCAACCACACTCATGATGGATCGTGGCACAAAAGAGGCGAAGGCAACCGGTTTGCTGTCCGTCTTTTGGCTGTCTTTTACAGTCTCGCGGTTGCTCGCCGCCTTAACACTTCCGGCGGGAAGTCACGAGGTAGCGATCATCGGGTTTGCAGTTGTACTGCTGGCAGTGATTTATGGACTGATTAAAAGTGATAACGCAGGTACAACCAATGGCCTGGTGATCGCTGCCGGTCTGATTCTGGGGCCAATTTTCCCAATCCTGATTGCGTTTTTAGTCGGACATGTGGACGTTAGCCTGCAAGGCCGGGCTATCGGGCTCTTTTTCTGTATTGGTGGTATCGGATGGGCATTGATACCATTTCTGGTTGGGCGACAGGCAGATAAGACCGGTCTTCAGAAGAGTTTTTATATCGTTGCTGGTTGTGTTGTCGGTCTAATGATCAGTACCATCATATTGGTTGGTAAATTGCCAGGGATCGAGCACTAAATGGATTCAGGTGATACTACAGTGTTTTCGTTCGAAATCGTCATGCTGTACTAAAACGCGGATAAAGTCGCTTGTTGAATAATATTTCATAGCAACGTGATGCAGAATTCCGGCCGCCAACGCGTCGTAGCTAATACTAAAAAGTTTTTCCATAAGATATTAGATTAAGCGATCAGTAAATCGACGGGCAACGCCCGCATCTCGCCCATGCCTTGTTAGCGAATGCAATAATTTCAGTTCAAGTTTATTTCTAAGGAAGCTTATATTCGGGTTAAATTTTAGACAGTCAGTTATTACCATCTGAACCGGTCTGATTAACAATCGCAAATAGGATACATCAACCCTCACACAGGTGATTGGCAAATCATATTGCCATGAGTGATAATAGGAGTCTATTGAACCAACTGCTTTCCATCCTGCTGAATTTAAGACTAATGCTCAGCCGTATTATTTATTTCGTCATCATTTTAACGTTTGTTAGCGTAAATGCGTTAAACGGGGACGACGAATTAACATTTTTTAAACAGCGTATCGAACCTGTGCTTGAACAGCATTGTTATAGCTGCCATTCCGCGGCCGCTGATTCGATCAAAGGTGGATTAAGGCTGGATACGAAATCAACGATACGCAGGGGTGGAGAAAGTGGCCCGGCGGTAGTCCCGGGAAATGTTGATGAAAGCCTGCTCATTACCGCGCTTCGCTATGAAGGGCTTGAGATGCCTCCCAAAGAGCAGTTGCCGAATGAAGTTATCGATGATTTTATAAAATGGATTGAAGCGGGAGCGGTAGATTCGAGACTCGTTGCAAAGTCGGAGGCTCAACGGCGTGAAAAGGCGAAGAGCCACTGGGCGTTCCAGCCGATTGAACGGCCCGTAGTACCCACAATCAAAAACCAGTGGATTCGTAACGAAATTGATCAGTTTGTCCTAAGCAAGTTACAGGACGAAGATGTGGAACCTTCGCCGGAGGCCGATCCGCGGACCCTGATTCGTCGCCTCTTTCTGGATTTAATTGGCTTGCCTCCCACGCCTCAACAGGTGCAGGCATTTTTGGATGATCCCGGTGAAGAGAATTACCAAAAGACAGTCAGTGATCTTCTCGACTCCCCGCATTACGGAGAACGGTGGGGTAGGTACTGGCTGGACATGGCGCGCTATGCTGACAGTAATGGTTATGAGGCAGACCTACCGCGACCTCATGCCTGGCGCTGGCGTGACTGGGTGATTAATTCACTCAATCAAGGAATGCCGTTTGATCAGTTTACAATCGAGCAACTGGCTGGTGACCTATTACCGAATTCCGGTTTAGAGCAACGTGTAGCAACAGGCTTTAATAGAAATACGTTGGTCAATACGGAAGGTGGAGTTGATCGGGAAGAAGATCGGGTGAAACGTACAGTCGATCGCACCAATACGGTAGGAAAGGTATGGTTGGGGCTAACTTTGGGTTGTACGCAGTGCCACTCGCATAAATATGATCCTATTACGCAACATGAGTATTACAGTATGTATGCGTTTTTTAACAGTATGGCTGAGCCTGATATTCCTGCACCCACACCGCAACAGGTAGCGGAATTTGAGGTTGAGTTGGCCAGGCATGAAAAACAGCATCAACAAAAGCTGCGTGCTGTCCGTGATTATCGTAGCGACTCGATGAGCCAATGGGAAAAGCAATTAAGGAAACAGTTAAATCCTGATACTCAAACAGATCCTGATTGTGTTAAGAACCAATCTGATAAGACCTGGGATATTGTGAACCCCTTATCGTTATCGGCAACCTCCGGCTCCCAGTTTTTCGTTGAAGATGATCTGGCAGTGTTTGTAAAAGGGCCGAACGACCAGGAAGACACCTACACGATTGTTAGCGAAACACGCTTAAGTGCAATTACAGCTATCCGACTGGAAGTATTGGCCGATGATCGACTCGGTGCTAAAGGTCCTGGACTTGCTGGTAACGGAAACTTCGTACTCAGCAGCCTTCGTGTCTATGTTGAACCGGTCAGCGATAATGATGCCCGAAATATGGGACAACGCATACGATTGAAGAACGCCCGTGCGGATTTTTCTCAGGGAGGGCGTCAGGTTACCTCGGTAATAGGTGATGATCCCGCAGATGGTTGGGCGATTTATCCGGATGTTGGGGTGGATCATTATGCGGTGTTTGAGCTACGTGAAGTCATTAACGCAGTGGGGGGGGACGAACCGGTACGCATTACGATTCAGATGGATCATCAGACGCACAAGGACCATAATATCGGTAAGTTCAGGCTGTCCTTCACCACACACAAACATCCCGTTCCGGACGGACTCGCGACAACGGCATTCAGTGATCTGTTAGCGTCGGATGTCGACACTCGAAGAGGTGAAGATGTTATCAGGTTAGTAAAGTACTTTGACTATCATGAAGCCGAATTGGATAAGTTGATTGCTGCGGTAAAAACGCATGAAGAGACCTATCCACGCTCACCTTTGATGGAAATCAAAGCTCAGGTGGTTATGGAAATGCCGAATCCGAGAACAACGCAAGTTCATATTCGGGGAAGCTTTCTTGATAAAGGTGATCAGGTCACCCGGAAGACCCCCGCGATCCTTCCCGAGATCAAGACCGGCACCGGTGAACCAAGTCGTTTGGATTTGGCAAAATGGCTGGTCAGCAGTGAAAACCCATTGACTGCGCGAGTTACGGTAAATCGCATCTGGCAACAACATTTTGGACGCGGGATTGTGGTGAGTGACGATGACTTTGGGACTCAGGGTGAACTACCCACTCATCCTCAACTATTGGATTGGCTGGCCGCAGAGTTTCGTGAAACCGGCTGGAATATGAAACGGCTACATCGCCTGATTGTTACATCGGCAACGTGGCGCCAATCATCATTCGCACGACCGAACCTTGGGCAAAGGGATCCCTATAATAGCTGGCTAGCGCGGCAGAATCGATTACGTGTAGAAGCGGAAATTATTAGAGACTTGGCGCTGTCTGCATCCGGTTTGATTTATCATAAGATTGGCGGGCGAAGCGTCTATCCTCCCCAGCCAGCAGATCTGGTGAAACTTGGTTTCCAGACCAGTCTTAGCTGGCCTGAAAATAAAGATCAAAATCGATACCGAAGAGGGATGTATACATTTTTCCAGCGTACCGTACCCTACCCCATGTTGATAGAATTTGATGCGGCCGATTCCAATGCAGCGTGTACCCGACGGGAACGTTCAAACACACCGCTGCAGGCGTTGACGTTATGGAACGATCCGGTATTCGTTGAATGTGCACAAAATCTGGCTACCAGATTGTTGAAGGAAGTTCCAGCAGTCGAGGGTAACGCTGCCAATGTTATTGAACGACGCATTCGGTTAGCTTATGAATTATGTTTTTCCCGTCCGCCGTCGGAGGATGAACTGCAGGTGGTGGGGCGTTTGTATAAAGAAGCTGCCGGTAAGCAAGCGGTACAGTCGGACCCGGCAGCGGCTTTTGCTATCGCACGCGTCCTGTTGAATCTTGATGAATTTATTACCAGAGAATAAGGAAGAGAGACAATTGATGGAAATGCAAGTCTTAAGGCGTCACTTCTTTACAAGCAGTGCCAGTGGTATTGGCGCTCTGGCCTTAAGTTCGTTGCTCGGTGACGATGGTCTCCTTTCGGCCCAAAGTGGTGGTGAACATATCGGTCCTCATTTCGCACCCAAGGCAAAACGGTGTATTTTCATCTTTCTGGCAGGCGCGCCCAGTCAACTCGATCTATTAGATCCAAAGCCGGAACTCGTTAAGCGGGATGGGCAGATGTTGCCAGCATCGGTCTCCGACGGAGTTCGTCTGGCATTTACCGATGTGAGTAAGGCAAAATTAAAAGCAAGCCCGCGGACCTTCATCAGACATGGCGAGTGTGGAACAGAGTTTTCAGATCGCCTGCCGTATATCGGTCGGTGTGCGGATGATATTGCCGTTGTGCGTTCCATGCATACTGACGAGTTTAACCACCATCCTGCACAGTTAATGATGAATTGTGGGGTGGGACGGCTAGGCAGGCCAAGTGTTGGATCCTGGGTTACCTATGGCCTCGGATCGGAGACTCAAAATCTGCCTGGTTATGTGGTCTTATCAGCAGGGACAGGTGCCAGTGGTGGTACGTCCAACTGGAGCAGTGGGTTTTTACCTTCAACTTATCGCGGCGTTGTGTTTCGTGGTCAGGGGGATCCGGTACTGAATCTAAGATCCCCAGCCGGTGTCACGAAGGCGGAGCAGCGCGCGAGTCTGGAGGCGATTGCCCAGCTAAACGCCAAGCGACTTGAACTGACCGGCGATTCTGAAATTGCTAACCGCATTGCGTCTTATGAGTTGGCTTTTCGAATGCAATCAGCCGCCCCTGACCTTCTAGATCTTTCCGGGGAGACACAGGCTACTCTGGACAGTTACGGGCTGGATCGGAAAGAGCCCGAGAATAATCGTTTCCGCGGGTATACAGGCAATGCACATGCAATGATGAGTCGTAATTGCCTGCTGGCACGGCGAATGATCGAGCGTGGCGTAAGATTTGTCAATTTATATCATGCCTCGTGGGATCATCATGATGGACTGGATAAGGATTTAGAATATAACTGTAGCGTGATTGACCAGCCGATCGGAGCATTGCTTGAGGATCTCAAGCAGCGGGGGCTGTTGGACGAGACGTTGGTTGTTTGTACCGGGGAATTTGGGAGGACGCCGATTGCTGATACACATGAGGGTAACGGACAGAAACCGGGCCGCGATCATCATCGTTATGCATTTAGTTTATGGATGGCCGGTGGCGGAGTGAAACCTGGTCAGGTTGTCGGACGGACCGATGACATTGGCTGGGCACCGGTGGAAGACGGTGTGCATATTAATGATTTTCACGCCACCCTGCTCCACCTGTTTGGTCTGGATCATCTTAAGCTCTCAAAGCGTTTTGGAGGCTTTGATATTCGGCTCACGAATGTTGGCGGAAAAGTCGTCGAAAAATTGCTTCAGGCTTAGTAATACGACCTTCCACCAAGATTATCAGCAAACGTAATGATGACCTTTAGGTCTGTTCATTGGTCGAGTTTGTTTAACTCGCCATAAAAGCTTCTCAGACGTTGCTCTATTTTATCAGCCCTGGAATTATAGAATGCTGCCTGAGCGTGTTTGTTTTGGGCTGTAAGTGCAATCGCGAATGCGCGATAGGATGATGCCAGAGGAATAGCGTACGCCGGATTATCGGGGTCTCCTCTTGCCAATTTCTCATTTTTCCGGACATCTTTGCGATACAGCGCGAGAGCGTTATGATACTTGCGAAGGTACCAGGCTATGAAAACAGCAATAACGGTTGCAATTAGGTATCCAGTAAAATTGGTTCCTAGTTTAGTCAGGAACTCATGTAACGTGCCGGGCCCGATAAGAAAGTAACCGCCGCCAATAAGTAGGATCAACGATAACCGGATGATTTTTAACCTCGTCCAATGAATACGCGAAAAATGATCCTTCCAGACAGCTAAAACTAATTTGGGTATGTCGGCCATAGTTTGGTTTAAGTCGTTGTAGCGGCGACGGGTAGATTACGTCCCTTATTCTAAGATGAACTAGGCATTAAAACAAAATGCGTCTGCCCACTAGTCTGTTTTCTTCAAACTGACCCGAGTATAGGGACTGGAGATATAGGTCTTGTAAGGCCGCCCATGATAATCAAAGGTTTTCCGATGATTAGTGAAGATGTCGATGCGTGACGCGGACGAATCGAGTCTGATTTCGGTTCGCCAGATCCCGCTGCCCGCGATGCCGGACATTGGCCTCGTATGGTCCACTGGTATCAGTTGCTGTAGGTATTGTGGGCTACCATCCGCAGCACGATTATAAATCCACCAGATCTGACCTGTTTCTTCACCGGCCCCTTTTGGGAAACGAACGGTTACCTGCAGAGTATCTTCACGGACTTTTGTTTCGATGTCGGGAGGAGACAGCATGGGACTGTTAAATTCACTGGGGAAAAAATGCTGCAGCAGCAAAACGGTTTTGTTCTGCTGATCACGTTCTGTTTGAGGGTGTCCTTTTTTGCCGTGCCCGCTATTGGCGCCCAGATAAATAGGTATTGAAGGATGATGTGCTCCGCCCCAAGCCATATCGTAAGCGACCATGTCGTGCGTTCCGGGATGGAACAACATGGAAACATTGCGATCACGCAAGGCGGCTAGATTCCGAGAGATAAAAACCTGATCGGAAATACCGCGGGTGAAATACTGTAATTCCTTCCACGTATGTCCGGCGTCCAACGCCCGCTGGTTGAAGTTAGGGCCAAAATGCCCACCGGAAAATCCTCGTTGCCGCCCGCCCGCTGCAAGATGACCCTCCCATGTCTTTGTATCACATAATCGAAGTGGTGAATCCCAGATGGGAGAGACAGTGGCATGCAGGGCTGTCATGCGATTGTCATGGATAATAGCCATCGAAGGCGAAGCACCATTTTTCGAACCGCCGGAGACAGCGATCTTGCCACGGGTAAAGTGATCCGTTTCCGCATAGGCGGCTGTGATCGCCCGCATTAACGTGGCAGGCCAGGCCCAGTATTGAATTTTATGACGAGGATTAAGTGACCTGGCGAAACGCATTTCGGATTCACCGCCAAGTCTTGCTTCTCCGTAGGAACCGGGTTCCTGCACAACGGTCATCACTAACCCCACTCCACCTTTGAGTAGTTCCAGATTGGTACCGCCGGGTTTTACAGGCTGCTCCAGCCGAACAGGCGTGTTGCCACCGGTGAGATGAAATCCGTGTGCTTTTCGATCTGCCGGTACAACCATACGAACTGGAATGCGGTAGTCTTGACCGGGCCATATTTGACCGACGTTAATTGTGATGAGTAGCTGGCGGGTGGTGATCATTCCCGGAACGGTTCGCCAGGGCTGAACGATTTGCGTCTCAAGTGTCTTTGCATCACGAATTGCTTCCATGTCAAATACGTTAGCCGTATACGCTTCAGTTGACGAAAACCACAAACCGACGCAAAGTAGCAGCATGGATACCTTTGGACAGTAGTTCCGGAGTAGCAGGCGACGGAGGGATTGTTTATTGGGGTACTGGATTGTTAATCGGGTCATGGAATATTGACTCCGTATGATGCTCTTTATTGCGAGTATTAGGTACATCAAAGGTACCTAGACAATATAGCCGAAGGTGCAGTCTTCGGTAGTATTGGTTGAATTTAGTTCTGAGCGTTGAGGATAGTGAAAATTTAGCCGAACAAATCCATTACAGGAGTTCCGGTTGAAAGTTGATGTGATGCTTGTCGACCTTCTATGAAGGTATGCGGGTCAATTCCCAAGGCAGCATAAATTGTCGCGCTAAAATCAGCCGGAGATACCGGGTTCTCCGTTACGTATTCTGCAAACCGGTCGGTTTTACCATAAACGCTGCCGCCATTTACACCGGCACCGGCCAGCAGCAGGGTAAATGCGTGAGGCCAATGCTCTCTGCCGGGAGTTTCAAAAATGGAGCTGATTCGGGGACTGCGCCCAAACTCACCCATCCAGATCACCAAAGTATCATCCAGCAAACTGCGGTTATTCATATCCTCGAGCAATGCCGCAAACGTCCGATCTGCCCGTGGTAGTAAGCTATTCTTAATGAGAGGAAAGTGATTACGGTGCGTGTCCCAGGGATTGTTGGCCAGCATTGGTTCCCAACTTGGGCCCCAATCCTGCATTTCTTTTCCCCAATAGACGGTTACAAACCGAGCACCGGCTTCAACCAACCGCCGTGCTAACAACGTTGATTGCCCATGTCGGTCGCGGCCATATGCTGCGTGCGTTTGTTCCGACTCTTTGGACAGGTCAAAAGCTTGTTGGATAGATGGTTGTTCAAGAATCCCCAACACACGTTGTTGCAATGCCTGAAATTCAATAGATTCCCGTACATTCGTATTCAGTGAAGTATTCTGCAATTTTTCAAGCAGGTCGAAACGCTGTCGTAAGTCCGTTTCCGTAGCGTTGGCCAACTGCCCAAGATCGGGCGGGACGACTTGCCCGTCGCGCGTTACATGTACCGGGAAAGGGTTCCAACGAGCTCCAAGCCTGCCGGCGTTTTGGCCAGGCAGCATCCGCGCGTCAATTCGCATGGGCTCTGGGATTGCAATTGATGCAGGAAGCGTTGTCGGTTGCCTCTCTGCTTTATAAAAACTACTGGCTATGTGTGGATGGTCATTCGGCTCTACTTTTAAGCCGCCTGCTTTGATATTGTGTCGATAACCGGTCAGCATGTGATATACCGCCTGGTCATGTGGAATATCTTTATGCGTCATGGAGCGAACCTGGGCGACATGATGCATTTGCTTAGCCAGATTAGGTAGATAATCCCCAACGACAATGCCTGGAACTGAGGTTTGAATCGGCGACCCCGGTCCTCTGATTTCAGCCGGCGCATTGGGTTTTAGATCGAACAAATCAATGTGAGATGGCCCACCATCCATGTGCAGCAATAACACTGACTTAGCACGGGGTTTCCGGGTGCTTGGTATTGCTCCGGCAAGCGGATCTAGCAAACTCAGAGATGACATAGCACCGCCGCCGAGAGCAAAGGCTTGTCGGCGATTGAGGATCATATGTTTTCCGGGTTCTCGAGTCATTCTGGGTGCGGCCATTTTCACCGAGTGTCATTTAGCAACTTAGTCCCGTTATTATACCGGAAGTAAAAACGATAAATCGATTAATGCAATACTCAGCTCCATATGTTGATACTCAATGGCAATCTCTTCGTGTAAATAGGTGGCGGATTCTGCCTCGCGCTCAACACAAATCGCGCTAGATCCCGTAGAAAACGCTAAACGACTCGAGTCCCTCATCACTCACTTACGCTCTGTAGAGTACGAGCCTATCTGTTCCCTTTTGTTTATAATAAAAATCAGTTTGGC
>PAPJ01000038.1 GCA_002709045.1 Planctomycetaceae bacterium
CCGCATGCAATCTGAAACGCCTGAGGCGGTTGATCTATCCCAGGAAACTCAGGCAACCCTTGATATGTATGGTGTCGACAAGCAACCTACCGATGAGTTCGGACGCAACTGCCTCATTGCCCGGCGACTAGTTGAACGCGGCGTCCGATTCATTCAGTTATATTCAGGTGGCGGTCATCTTGCGGACACATGGGATGCACATGTTAGTATCGAAAAGAATCACGGCCAACACGCGGGAGAAATCGATCAGCCAATAGATGCATTAATCACGGATCTGGAACGTCGTAGTCTATTAGATTCGACGTTGATTGTATGGGGTGGTGAATTTGGACGGATGCCATTCAGTGAAGGTAAAAATGCGCCCGGCCGTAATCATAATCCCTATGGCTTCTCTATGTGGATGGCCGGTGGTGGAGTAAAGGGCGGAACTCGTTATGGCGCAACGGATGACTTTGGATTCGAGGCAGTGGAAGGGCGGGCACACGTGCATGACATTCACGCTACGATATTACATTTAATGGGACTCGATCACGAACGGCTTACCTATTTTCACCAGGGTCGAGAGGAGAGCCTGACCGACGTCCATGGCCGTGTGATTCACGATATTATCGCCTAATCCATAATATTCGACATGACTTGACATTACGGATTAGGTTGCGGCACGCGACGATCAGTGATCTCCAGTATTTGTTTAATGCCTAACGGTTTCTGTTTTGCGTAATTAATTCTTGAATTCAGCCGCACCTGCATTTCCATTTGCACGTCTTCCATACCGGGACGACCATAAATATTTACGAGTTCAGCTGGATCAGATTCGTGATCATAAAGCTCAGCCCCCAATCCGCCGTCAGGACCCCACTGTGTATAACGGTACCTATTCGTTCGTATTGAATACCCATTGGAATATTGGGTAAGGGCGCTTGAACGTACGGCATTCGAAGCATCTTCAAGCATCGGGCGCAGGCTAACACCACTTAAATGCTTAGGTTTGGGTTGACCAGCCATATCACTCATCGTTGGGTAAATGTCGACCAATTCGGCTAAACCGTCGGCGGTAACACCTTTTTGGAGAACTCCCGGTCCGGCAATAACCAACGGTACTCGTGTTGAATTCTCAAAAAGCGTGGTCTTCTGCCAATGTCCATGTTCACCCATATGGTAACCATGATCAGACGTAAATACGACAATCGTCGTTTTGTCCAGACCTGTCGTCTTTAAGGCCGATAACACTCGGCCCAATTGGGCGTCGGCGAAACTGATGGAGGCATAATACGCCTGGATTACCTGACGGGCGATTTCGGTGTCCAGTTCGATTTGATTTTCCTTACGGCGGATTGACATTATTGCAGGATTGGGTAATTGCTGGAGGTACCCGTCAGGCACGTCGGGTACTCGAACCGTATCTAGTGGGTACATCTCAAAATATTTTCGGGGCGCCACATACGGTGTATGCGGACGGTACAGCCCAACAGTCATAAAAAAGCGTTGGTTCGTATGCGAATATCGTTTTAGTAGCGCCACTGCTTCAGTGGCTGCGATTCCATCTGTCTGTTCGTTATCCGTTCCGTCTGCGGCGAGCCAACTTAACGTTCCACCGAAATTATTAGGATCGAGCGAAAATATCTTATCTTCTTCATCCTTGTCGCGACCCCGGGGATTAATTGTATAGTTCCATGAATAGGGATCATCGTGACCGGACGTTCCAATGTGTCGTGGGACGTTATAGTGAAACACTTTACCAATACGGACCGCAAAATAACCGTCCAAACGAAATGCCTGTGGTATTGTAAGCACATTTGGAATGCGTTCGCGGATATAGATAGCGTTTCGACGGACTAATGTCTGATCAGGATAAAGCCCACTCATAAACGATGCCCGAGACGGACCGCATAACGGATATTGACAATGTGCATTACTAAACAACACACCTCGGGACGCAAGTCGATCAATATGAGGGGTTTTTACCTGCGGATGTCCGTAAGAACCAATATCACAATTTAAATCATCACAAATAAGAAAAAGTATATTTGGATTTTCAATCCCTCTTGCCGGAGTAGTTAGCAATAGTAATGCCAAACAGAAGCAGGCAATATTTAATCCGTATTTGTTCATGTTCGTTACTCATTAAGTTCTATCGCGATTAGTCATAAGACAGTCCAAGGTCGTTATCCAGAATCGCTGTTCTTTTGCTAGCCATTTGTTTGCGAAATCCATTGACTACGTGGAGATAATCCGAAAGCCCGACTAAATTAGAATACTGATATGGATCTTTTCGCATATCAAACAATTCTTCTCCGGCTTTTCCTTCTGTACCATACTGGATATAGGCCCAGTCGGCCGTTCTTAGAAGATAACCCTTACCATTGACGCAAAAGGATGCATTGCGGACTTTATGATCCGGATCAACCAGCATGCCGGAAATATTTCTGCCTTGCAATCTGTTTGGAATCGCCAGCCCACAAAGACTAGCGATTGTAGGATAAAGATCGAGTAACTCGGTCAATGAATTACAAACAGCAGGCTTGATTCCCGGGACACTGATTATCAGGGGTACGCGTGCAGATTCTTCATGTAGACTAACCTTCGCCCAAAAATCGTGTTGGCCCAGATGATAACCATGGTCACTCGTAAAAATAACGATCGTTTTGTCGGCAACCCCCGATTCTTCTAATGCCTTGAGAACTTTGCCAACCTGAGCATCCATATATGTGACAGATGCGTAGTAACCACCAATTGCTTTCTTTTGTTGTTCAAGATCCATCCTCATATTTTTACTCGTTTTGTAATTAATCCCTAACTTCGGGATATCGTCCCAATCATCTCTGACCTTCGGTGGAAGAACCATCTTTTCGTAAGGGAAGGGTCGGTAATATTTGCTTGGAGCAACAAAGGGAACATGTGGACGAACAAAACCAACTCCGATGAAGAAAGGGCGGTTCGCGTGTTTTTTAATTAAGGCGCTAGCGGTTCTGGCGGTTTTTCCGTCAGCATGCACCAAATCGTCTCCTTGTGCTTCCACTACAACGAACGTGTTACCACCTTTAACCGGCTCGCTTCTATCCGGATTACCCTCTAATGTCCATCCACGTCCGGCGGCCCTCCATTCGGGACCCCGGCTATTGAATCGTTCGGTCCAGCAGCGGGCATCGTCCGCTCCATTCGTACCCTGCTCGATACCTCCGGGAACGCCCATGTGAAACAGCTTGCTTATCCTCGCTGTATAATAGCCATGTTGCCTAAAATATTCAGGCCACATCATTCGGTCGCCGATCATCGGCCTGGGTGATTTATAGCCTAACATCTTAATTGCGTGCGGATAATAACCGGACATGAAAGACGCACGTGAAGGTCCACAATAGGTGCCTTGGCAATATGTTCTAGTGAATCGTACCCCACGAGCAGCCAACGAATCAATATTCGGTGTACTGCAAACAGCATTGCCATAACAGGATAACGCTGTATCTGTTAAATCGTCTGAAATTATGAATAGCACGTTGTAGGGTGTCTGTTGCCCCTTAACGGGTTTATTACCATTAAGTACGACGACAAACATCAGGAAGAAACACAGCAGCCTCATAAATTGCCTTTCTAAATTAAAAATGCCACGCTAACAGTTTTACCATATAATTTCGGATGGATTTGCTAGAGTTATGAGACGACTTCTACCGGATGGGTAATAGCGGGAGATTATTTAACCTGGGAATCCATTGCCAACTAATTAGGCTCGCAGGCCGCCAAGTTAAAATAGAACATTCAAATTCAAACAAGAAGGATATAAAAAATATATGCAAATTGGACTGCACTTCTTAATGGCACTATTTTGTGCTGCCATTTATCTAACACCGAATTGTTACGCAAATAAACCACGGCCTAATATTATTATTATTTTGGTCGATGACATGGGATTCTCTGACATCGGTTGTTACGGTGGTGAAATTGAAACCCCCAATCTCGACGGCTTGGCAAATAACGGTTTACGTTTTACGCAGTTTTACAATAGTGGACGTTGTTGTCCCACCAGAGCAAGCTTAATGACAGGACTTCATCCTCATCAGGTAGGCATAGGGCACATGACCGAACCGCCGAACCAGCCTCTGGACATCGAAGGCGCGTATCAGGGTTACCTAAACAACGAATGTCTGACGATCGCTCAGGTCCTTAAATCCGCCGGTTACCATACACTAATGACCGGTAAATGGCATTTAGGTTTTGCGGACGATGCAAATTGGCCGTTGCAAAGAGGTTTTGATCGGTTTTACGGTGGAATTACCGGAGCATTTAATTATTTTAAGCCTGGCGGCGACCGCATTATTTCGTCCGGAAATGATCCGGTGACTACGCCGGAGGGATGGTACGCCACCGATGCCTTCACAGATGTGGCAATCGAGTATATCCGGGACGCAACAGAATCAACCGATGGCAACAGCCCCTTTTTTCTGTACTTGGCTTATAACTCGCCACATTGGCCACTCAACGCTAAGTGGGAAGACTATCAGAAGTACCGAGGCAAATACACGACTGGATGGCAGTCTATATCGAATGCGCGTTTCAAAAAACAACAGGCCCTTGGGCTGTTTGAAGAGGATGTAATTCAGGCCCCACTGCAGGCGCCCAAATGGGATAGCCTTGATGATGCGCAACGTGATCGCCTCGATGCTGTTCAGGCAGCTTATGCAGGGTGTATAGACAACATCGATCAAAACATTGGTCGACTCGTAAGCTATCTGCGCGAAAGCCAGCAACTAGATAATACTTTGATATTGTTCCTGTCCGATAACGGTGCATGTCAGGAAGGAGGGGTACTAGGTAAAGGAGACGAGGATATGATTCGTAATCCACCACTGGAAACGGTCGACGGAGTTCGGCAGGGACTGGCATGGGCCAATGCCAGCAACACACCCTTTCGACTATTCAAGCATTTCGTACACGAGGGTGGTGCCTGTACACCACTAATTGCACATTGGCCTTCCGGTATTGCTTCAAAGCGTAATGGCAGTTTTAATCGTCAATATGCATACCTGCCGGATTTTATGGTTACCTGTATAGAAATAGCCGGTGCTAGGTATCCTGCTAACTATCCTAACCTAGTAGGAAATTCACTCTTACCAGCGTTTGCATCATCCCGAAAACAGATTCATAACGAACCTATCTATTGGGAGCACGAAGGTAACGCCGCGATGCGAGACGGAGACTACAAACTGGTTCGTGAATATGAAAAACCATGGGAACTTTATAATCTCGCGAAGGATCGAACTGAATTGAACAATATTGCTGACGTTAAGCGAACGATAACAGACCGCATGATCCGGAAATGGGAATTGTGGGCTACGAATACCGACGTTGCATTCCCCGAACGTTTCAATATGTATCAGTATCTACGCGAAAAACAGAACCTCGAAAAACAATCACCAAAATAATTTTACCGCAGGCGATTCACAGCAGACTTAGGTCGGACAGGCGAGGCAAGACGGTAAAGAAACGATCCGGCCCTGATGCTAAAGCGATTTTAAATACTCAATTAAATCCAACAGCTCGTCCTGTTTGAGAGGCCGGGTGCCAGCGACATGTTCCGGCGAATGATCCTCGGTTAAAACCGCTTCAAGTGACTTAACTCGACCGTCATGAAGCAGACGTACTTTTCGATAAACCCCAACCAACGACGGTGTGTTATATCCATCATAGGCGTCGTCATCTTCACCAGTGCCGACATCATGGATTTCCCCGTCCGTGAAATATTGTCCCTTATGACATTGCAGGCAGCCCGCTACATCACTCTCGAAGACATTTTTTCCGCGATTAGCAGCAGCCGTCAATCCACCGTCTGGTTTTCGAAAGGGATTAGCGGGGGTCTCAAGTTCACTGAGGAATCGGACCACGCTATCCGCTTGGCTCGCTGTCACACCGTCGCCCTGCATCGTAACGGTAAACGATTTCCGCATGGCATCATTAAGATCACCCTGCCAGCCATGCCAAGTCCAGGGCGCCGTGTTAATGAGGTTATAAAGTGGTAATACGGTCTTATTGGTGAGCTTGGAACCGTCATTCCAGGTATCCATTGTACGAGAACTCACTCCGCCGTTGTAATGACAGCTGTGACAGCTATACCATTGATCAAGACTCTTACGCCCATCATAAAATAGAGCGGTACCTTCTCTTGCCGGATCTAGCTGCGGCGCATCACCGAGCGAAATTTCATTAACGATCCTACGAGTTTCAACATCTACAATTTGAACTGAGTTATTTAGATAATTGGCGACATAAACGGTCTTGTTATCTGCGGCCATAGCCATACCCATTGGGCGCCCACCAACATCAATCCGATAAAAAAGATCCGAATCCGCTAATAGACGACGGTCGATAAGATCTCCGGGTCCTCCACTACCGCTAAAGGGTAGGTCAGGTTTGCGATAAACGAGTAATTCATGGGTACCAGATGCTGATACAACCATACGATGTTCATTATCGGTCATTACAAGACCGTGCGGATCCGCAACGGCCTTACCTGGTACATCAAGTGAAATCGCCTCACGATAGGCCGGCCCATCTAATCTGGCACGGCCAACTCTACTGGCTAATACCCAACCCAGTCGGATAAATTGCGGAGTGATTGGGTTATCGCGATAGACCATCCAGGGGAAATAGACATATTTTCCGTCTTTCGAAGGATAGAGATGACCAATATTTATCGCGCCGGTCATATATTGTGTATAAATACGTTTTCCCGCATCAAGGTCAATCACGGCGATCCGGCTATCGCCACTTAACCCCACCGCCAGACGACTTTCGTCCCGAGAAAGTGTAAGGTACCTTGGCCAGTGACCAACTTCAAAAGACCGCTCAATGCGAAGTGTTTCCTGATCGAGTTCAAGTACAGTGCCATTGGCTGTTAATCCCACATACAATTTCGCTGATGTATTGGAAAGAGCCATTCCAACGGGCTCGAACCCGACCTTTACCCGACCGACTTCAATCAACCGATCATGTACAATTTTTAGCTTTACAATTTCTCCTGCGTGCATGCAACTAACAAACAGGTGGCGTTCGTCGACGGTAAATTCAACGTAGGCAGGATGATCTCCTACCTTATATTCATCCAATACAGAATAATCAGCTGTTGAAATAATGCTAACTGAGTCCGAGGTTTCGTTCGCCGTCGCCAAGAATCCACTTTTTCTACCTAACGCTACATCAACCGGCGAGCGATGCATAACCCGCAGTCGATTCAACTCTGCGCTTTTTGCGAACGACCCATGAGAAACCAACAGGAATAATGATATGACAAGGAACTTCTTATTCATACTTTGTTGATAACTCCGCAATCTTCCGGCGATTATTGTGGTAGAACCCATAATATAACAGAATCGGCAGAGGACGACCGTTTTCATCAGATCTATTGCTTGAATAACTGACCCCGGACATTTATACTTCAGGATATTAAACTGAATCGCAATTAATTGTGTAGTTTCTTCCTCAGGAGAATAAGATGAAACGTTTCATAGCTTCCACGATGGCCGTGTTAATGATGGCCTCTGGCGTATTCGCCGCCGAAGTCAAAAGTGGACTTCAAGAAGGTGCTGATATTGGCGCTTTTTATGTGACTAAAGTTGCCGGAGCTGCAGATGATGGTGTTAAGACAAAAGCCAATCTATGCTACCGCTGTAAAAATGGTAAACGACCACAGGTGATGGTCTTTACTCGATCAAGCGACAAAACAGTTGTTAATCTAATCGATCAATTAGATGCAGCAATTGAAAAGAACGAAACGAAGCAGCTTCGCGCGTTTGTTAACGTTCTTGGTGATAGCCGCGGCGCAGCCAACAAAGGTGTAAAAACTATCGCATCGGCTAGCAAGGCCAAAAATGTCCCTTTCGTATTACCGAATGAGTATGAAAATGGACCGGATAATTATCAACTTAATCCGGACGCTGAAATTACGATCCTCGTATGCAACAACCATAAGGTAGTTGCCAGCCATGCGGTTGCATCTGCTAAAGAACTGGACGTAAAGAAGGTTCTTGAAAGCGTAACCAAAAGCCTTAAATAAGGTCTTTAGACACTAAGAATTTACTGTGCCTTCTTTGCCCGTTATAGGTGAAGAAGGCTTTTTTTGTATACCTAAAGAAGTCGTGTTAAAATTAACTCTGATCGTGATAAATACTTCTTAACCATAAAATCTATGCGTCAATTATCCTTTGCATTCTGTATTATTTGTTCCATCACCGGCCACCTCTCAATTGCGCAAGCATTCGAAAAGCAAGTCGATTTTGACCGTGATGTCCGACCAATTCTGATTCAAAAATGCATTCTCTGTCATGGTCCCGGTCGACAAGAAAGTGGCTACCGTATCGACCGTTTTAAGGACCTTTCGGGAATGGGTGATTCGCAGCGTCAGGCGATCGTTCTTGGTAACGCATTGAAAAGTCATCTCTATCAACGTGTTAGTTCACTAGACCCCGACATCCGTATGCCGCCTAATGGTGACGGATTGAACCGACTACAACTCGACACGATTGCGAGATGGATCAATCTGGGGGCAAAACGGTCGAATACCGTTGTTACCAACCAAAAAACCGATCATTGGTCTTTTCAACAGATCCGACGCCCTCAACCGCCACGCCCAAAGAAAACAGACCGATTGATTAATGAAGTTGATTACTTCACCCAGACGAAACTTGAAACACGAGGACTTAGTCTTGCTGAATCCACGAATGCCAACACACTAATTCGCCGAGTTTATCTTGTAATGCTCGGTTTACAGCCTACACCTGAGGAAGTGACTCAGTTTGTCAGCGACCCTTCCGAAATTGCTTATGAGCGGCTAATCGAACGGGTTCTCGCCAGTCCTCAGTACGGTGAACGTTGGGCACAACATTGGTTGGATTGCGTACGTTATGCCGAATCAACCGGTTACGAGATCAATAGGTCCATTCCGAACATTTTTCCGTACCGTGATTATGTCATACGTTCCTTCAATAGCGATCTTCCGTATGACCGGTTTTTACGAGAGCAGATTGCGGGCGATCAGGTCGAACAGGATGCCGCAACTGGGTTCCTGGTTACCGGACCACATGACACAAATCCCAGTCCGGATCCACGACTTACGGCCATGCAATTCCAGGATGGCCATGATGAAATCATCAAAACCGTCAGCGCTGTGACAATGGGCCTGACGCTCGGCTGCGCTCGCTGCCATGATCATAAGTTCGACCCCCTCAGTCAACAGGATTATTACAGGCTACAAGCGATCTTTGCTGGAGTCAGTTATGGAACTCGCGCCGAACAGGGACCTGAATTCGATCAAATGCAACAGGAAGCAGCGGCATTAAAACCTAATATTGACCGCCTCGAACAGGTTGCATATCAATTGCAGGAAACCAACGCGCTGAGTCAACCAATTCATCCACGGGAATATGAAGAGACTTTTGCACCTTTTACAACCGATAGGGTCCGATTCGAAATTTACCATACCAATGACGGACTTACTCCGGAATTAGATGATGTGGAAATATGGACTGTCGCCGAAGAAAATGCCCCCAGTATAAATATCGCCCATCGGGATAGGGGTGCTACCGCAACATCCAGTCCCACGGCTATGGGCAACCAGGGTAAATCTGCAGATTTATTACTCGACGGGAGTCGACAACTACTGCTCTATTACAAGGCTGCTGATAAAACAGACGTTTGGTTTGAAATAAAACTTGCAAGACGACACAAAATTGACCGCATTACCATCAAACCGAGAGGGCGCGCAGTTCCGGTCGACTACCAAATTAAATCTCCGGGCGAGAATGGTGAGTGGTCCACGATTGTAGATTCACGAACTCGGTATCCTCATATCAGCGATTCGCGCACTACGGAAACAATGCGACTCGCCAACCTTTCCGAAGAACAGATTTCCGCGATCGTTGATAATACTAAAAGTCGTCGCGAATTAGCTCAGCGGGTCGAAAGGTTAACTCGCGGCCCACAAATATATACCGGTAAATTCCATACTCCACGTGATACCTTCCTCATGAAAGGCGGAGACCCACAAAAACCCGCGGAATTAATGGATCCTGGATTTATTTCAGTTTTAGGACGGCTAGATATTGACGGAAACACACTCGAGGCAGATCGACGTTTAGCTTTGGCCAATGCAATTACTGATAGCGATAATCCTCTAACAGCTCGAGTTATCAGTAATCGAATCTGGCAGCACTATTTCGGTACCGGTATTGTTGATACCCCTTCCGATTTTGGTGTCAACGGCAGTGCGCCGACACATCCGCTATTGCTTGACTGGTTAGCCGGATTCTTAATAGACAACAAATGGTCATTAAAAGATCTCCATCGTCTATTGCTTCGTTCTGCCACCTTTCGCCAAACAAGTCATACGGACGAAAGGGCTTTTGCTATCGACAGCCAAACAAGACTCTTATGGCGTTTTCCTCCCCAGCGTTTGGAGGCTGAAGTATTACGCGACACTATGTTACGCGCCAGCGGCCGCCTGAATCTCCGACAATTTGGTAAGCCCTTTAAATTTTTCGAAGAAAGTTCAAGCCAGTTTGCAGATCGCATACCTCTAAAACAGTTTAACCAGGAAGGGTGGCGGAGAATGATTTATGGGGAAAAAATTCGCCTTACCACCGTGGGTGTCTTTGGGGTATTTGATTGTCCCGATGCAAGTCAAATGACGCCCAAGCGTGCGATAAGCACTTCTGCAGTCCAGGCATTGGCTTTGTACAATAGCGGATTCGTAAATAGACATGCTCGCTTCATGGCTGAGGCTGTCGGCAACAAACTGCCATCAGATCTAACTGCACAGGTACGAACGTCCTTTATGAGGACACTGTCAAGACCTCCCACAAGCTCTGAATTAGACGTCATTATGCCATTAATAAAAGAAGATGGCCTTGAATCACTAGGCCGCATCCTTTTTAACCTAAATGAATTTGTATTTCTAAACTAGACTCTCACACGCGTAATATGACTTACCAATGCGAAACCAATTATTAAATCGACGTTCCTTTTTGGGAGAAAGCCAATTTGGTTTGGCGGGAATTGCTTTGGCAAGTCTGCTGAGTTCTGAGGGAGTGTTAGCCGATGGCAGTGTCGAATATGATCCGACTGCCCCGTTCCAAGCTCGTCAACCACATTTTAAGGCCCACGCGAAAAACGTAATTGTAGTATTTTGCGCAGGTGCCGTGAGTCATGTTGATTTCTGGGAGTATAAACCCGAACTTGTCAAATATCATGGGAAACCCCTGCCTGGAAATGAACGACTGATCTCATTCCAGGGAGAAAACGGCGCTCTACAGAAGCCTCTTTGGAATTTCAGCGCCAAAGGTGAATGTGGCAAGATGCTGTCTGATATCGTTCCTCACATAGGTGATTGCGCAGATGACATTTGCTTTTTACACTCCGTGCACACGAAGTCCAGCACTCACGGGCCCGGAGAAAATTTGATGTCTACAGGTTTTAATCGCGAAGGGTATCCCGGAATGGGAGCATGGGTATCTTATGGTTTGGGAACGGCAAATCAGGACTTGCCAGCCTTTGTGGCAATCGAGGACCCCAGAGGAACCCCCCAGTCCGGTCCCAATAATTGGTCCAGCGGGTTTTTGCCCGCTGCCTTTCAGGGTACATCGTTTAGTACAACAAAACCGATCCGCTATTTAACCCCCCCGCCGAACAATGTCCCACAGCAAAACACACGTACGCTTGACATTTTAAACACACTAAATGAATTACATAGGCAGGATTTTAAAACCGATACGGAGTTATCTGCCCGCATCTCCAGTTACGAATTAGCTGCGAAACTGCAGTTGTCAGTTCCGGACGTAACGCGAATTCAGTCAGAACCAGAGCATATTCATACGCTCTATGGGACAGATTCTAAAAACAATATCAAAGCCGACTTTGCGCGCAACTGCATCCTGGCACGTAGACTCGTGGAAAAAGGAGTGCGATTCGTACAGCTATTTAATGGAGCCTACGCGTCAGGCGGGAAACTTAATTGGGATACGCACAACAATATGCCGGAGCTTGTACCGGGTCATGCTGAGGCGCTTGATCAGCCCTTAGCAGGCTTAATAAAAGATCTTAAACAACGCGATCTATTAAAGGAGACGCTTGTTATCTGCTGTACCGAGTTTGGCAGAATGCCGATGTTCCAAGTCGGAAATGACGGGCGTGATCATAACCCAGAGGGGTTCACCATCTGGATGGCAGGTGGTGGAGTCAAAGGTGGATTCTCATACGGAGCTACTGATCCATTCGGTTACAAAGCCGAGCAAAACCCTCTTTCAGTCCATGATGTGCATGCAACCATTTTACATCTCCTCGGCTTAGATCATACGCGGTTAACTTACTATCACAACGGACTGCAACGGCGCCTGACGGATGTACATGGTCACGTTATTAAGGAAGTTATGAGCTAATCCTTACGTTGGTTAGCACCTACGAGGATTAACACGGCAAGCCCTATCAAGCGCTGTCCATTCTCATTTAGGAAATTAACGCTCCCGCTCGAGTTCGGACGGCACATCATTGGAAAATGAGATCACGAATGGCTGTATCCACAAATTCTCTATAGCGGGCAATTCCGTGACCCTCACCCTGCAACTTAAAATGGGTAAGTTTCGCTTCCGGATAATCGTATTTAAATACCCCCGGGACTATCGCTTCAGCCTCCCTGTCCGGTATCTTAGCACCCGTATAGCCGAATGCTTTAGCGAACGCAAAGGCTGTCTCCTGAGCAGACACATGAGCAACGTTACCACGGTTGCCACCGTAGTACGGAACGATACGATCATCGGTCCCGTGGAAATAAACCACTCTGGGACCGCGACTCGGTCGTTTTTTTTGATCATAACGGTTTGTACCCTCTTCACTGGAAACCCAAAATGCGCCGTCGTGATATTGTTTTTCGACCATACTAGAGACAAGGCAGGCGGCCTTTTGAAAAGGCTTTCGGTCAATTTCAATCAACAATCGATAAATCATTCCAGCGCCATTGGAGGATCCTATTAAAGTCACATTCTCCATATCAGCATCGCGCACCCGACTTCTTAATAAATCAATGATTTCCGTAATAAATTTAACATCTGGCGCCTCACTTGCTTCGTCAAGGATATTCCAACTGCGGCGATATCCCTGCGGGCAAACAAAGATCACGTCGCTCAAGAGACGAAACTGTGTGATCGCGTTATCAGCCTGTCCGCCGTTACCATGAAGAAAGATGACGACAGGTAATTTACTGTTAATTTCTACCGGCTTGCGAATTAGTACACGACGGGCCCATCCACCCGGCTCTTGCTCCCAAACCTGTCGAATTCTGATTTCTTCGACAGCAGTTTGGGGACGTTGAATAGGAGCCGGCCGCCCCATAGCAATGATATGTTCACGAACAGTTATTTTCCCATCTTTATTAAGGTCGTTTCTGGCGAACAACCGACGTAATTCTTCTGGAATTTCGCTAATGACCAAGATGCCGTCACCATTTTTATCCCATGATTTAAAAATCTCCAGAGCCTTTGTTTGCCCATAAACGGGGTTAGTTGCGAACAAACACGCTAGCACCAATAAAAACGTCTTGCACATAAAAAAACTCCCATCCGTATAGGCCACACGGCCCACTCTAAATACCCGAAGTCCGAAGCACCGATAACTGTTTATAGATTCGTCTGCCATTCAATTACTATTTTAGCTTAAAATAGTGTTATTCGATTCACAACACATATGAATATTTACATGGCTTCTTCCGATACCTTCACACGTCGACGTTTCTTTCAGGCTGGCGGACTGGCATTAGGCGCCGTTTCTCCGCTAGGGTTATCCCTCGACGATGTGCTCGCCGTGGAATCACAAAACCCTGCCAAAAAACAAATTAATGTGATCTTTATGTTCCTTCAGGGGGGGGCAAGCCAATTGGACATGTATGACATGAAACCAAAGGCACCTAGCGAAATTCGTGGCCCGTATTTTGAATCAGCAACCAAAGTTCCCGGGATCAATCTAAGTAATCAATTGCCACTACTGGGACAACATACTGATAAGTTTTCTCTCATCCGCTCCATGCACACCTTCACATCCAAACATGGCGAAGGTGATGTCCACATCATGTGTGGAACTCCTGTCGATAAAAATCTACAGGGACCGGGTGTTGGAGCAGTGCTTTCTAAGCAACAACCTCAGACGGTATCCATACCCCCATTTATTCATTTCGGTGATATGAAACATCCCGCGTATTCAGCACCCGGATTTGCCGGTGTGCTAGGTCGCAATTTCGATCCATTTGTAATTAAGCAGGATCCTAATTCTCCTAGCTTCTCAGTCCGAGAGTTTGATAGTGCCGATGATATTGACGTAAGCCGTTTAAAGGGTCGCAAATCTCTACTTCATTCACTAGATCTCTATCAGGCACAAAAAGAAAAACAATTAGGCTTTGCGAAAGAATATGATCAGTTCACCGAACGCGCCTTAAGTTTATCTACGAGCCGCAAAGCAAAAGAGGCATTTAACCTGTCTCAGGAGTCGGACTCAGTCCGCGATCGGTATGGACGCAATCGAGTCGGGCAGGGCATGCTAATGGCCAGACGGCTCGTTGAAGCCGGGGTTCGTTTCGTAACGCTCCAAGGCTATGTCGATACCGGAATCTATGCTTGGGATCATCATTGGGGAATCTTTCCGCATCTCGATATCCAACTTCCTATTTATGACCAGAGTTATTCCGCTTTACTGTCCGATCTGGACCAAAGGGGACTGCTCGATACGACACTTGTAATTACGGCCGGTGAATTCGGTCGCACTCCACGGATTAACGATAATAAACGAGGACCGGGTCGCGACCACTGGGGACGCTGCTTCAGTATTACCATGGGCGGTGGCGGAGTTAAACAGGGAATGGTGATCGGATCAAGCGATAAATATTCGTATGCTCCGGAAGACCGTCCCGTATCGATACAGGACTTCATGGCGACCATTTACGAAGTGCTCGGTCTAAATCCTAACGCTCACATTATAAGTCAGGGACGGCCGGTAAAAATGCTGACGGGCGGAACACCGGTAAGAGAACTACTATAAAGGCTTGTCGTCCGCTCATTTATGATTCAAACAGTTCGGTAATCGGATTCCCATCTGCTAAGCGGTGTGGTCGTCCGGTTTGATCATGTATATCCGCATTGGAATTAATTCCGAATCGCCAGTAAATCGTGGCGGCCAGGTCAGCAGGAGTGACGGCCTTTTCTATTGGATATGCTCCGATCCTGTCACTGGCACCATAAACCATTCCGCCTTTTACTCCTCCACCGGCAAGAACGATACTATAACAATCCGGCCAGTGATCCCGTCCGGCATCCGGATTGATCTTGGGAGTCCGCCCAAATTCCCCCATCCCTATTACCAGCGTAGTATCGAGAAGTCCTCGTTGATCTAGATCATTAATGAGAGCCGCAAACGACTTATCCATTGGTGGGACCAATCGGTCCTTATGCTCAGGAAAATTATTAACATGAGAATCCCAATTCTGACCCTGTTGTCGAAAATCGTAAACATTGATGAAGGATACGCCAGCTTCAACCAATCTGCGGGCAAGCAGAAGATTTTGTCCGCGAAGTTGATGACCGGCGACATTGCGGACTCCGGCCGGAGGCTTCTCGTCATAAAGCCCGTACGATTGCCTCGTACTTTCAGATTCCTCTTCAATAGTTAACGCCTTTGCCAAAGACGTTGACTGCATCAATTTAAGCGCCTTGCCAAGGTGCGTACGAAAACCCTCTTTGGAGGTTACTTTGGATATATCCGTGCCTTCATTGATGGCGTTTAACAATTGTTGCCTATTTTTTAATCGAAGAATTGGCAAATCGCTGGGCCGTTTGAAGGCGTCTGCACTAAATGTTACTTTTCCCGCATCTCCACTTATTTGGAAAGGATCATATGAGTTTCCTAGGAAGCCGCCCCACTGGCATGGTACTGGGATCACATTCTTGAACACCCAGGGTAAAGCCGCAAAGGGAATTTCGATTTCACGTTGCCGCCGCAACATTGCCAGTGCTGCCCCATAGGCTGGATAAAACTGGGGAATCGGCTGGAACTCTTCCCGGTCACCCTGAGGCGATTGCCGACCCGTTAATATTTCTGTAGAGGCTGAATCATGAAGTCGATTCGTATGATGCATACTACGCACGAGAGCAACCTTATGCATAATTTTTGCATGTTCCGGTAGCAGTTCGCTAATCAAGGTGCCCGGCACGGAAGTGCTAATGGGCTTAAACACCCCGCGTATATTATCCGGTGCGTCCGGTTTTAAGTCGAACATATCCAGATGACTAGGGCCACCATAGTAAAACACAATAATGCAGGACTGAATCTTGGGGGTGTCAACCATCGACGATTCTTCGCTGCCGGATAATATGCGCGTAAATGAATCGCCCCCAGTCAGACCAGTGACCGCAGCGAAGCCTTTTATCGCGTCTCTTCGGCTAAGATTCATAATCACGATTCAGTGTTACTAATTGAATTACTGCATTTAATTCTAATGAGTCTGGCCAGGTTTTTCATTTTTCTTTAGTGCAACGTGGTTGATATTTCATCTAGTAAACAGGCCCACGAGGAATTCTTCGAAAATAGATTTGCGATGGTTATCGTATCTTATTTATGATTTGTTGGATCAATCAGTTTCCGGTCCTCCAACGCGCGCGCGACCGCCTCTGCTACAAATCGGTTTCCTGCTTCATTCCAGTGTGGATCGCTGTCGAAAACCAATGGGTACCGCGAGGTCTCCTGGAATTCCGTTAGTAGGCTCACAATAGGAAATTCCGCCGTCATTTTTTTTTCGTTGAAATAGTTAAACCATTCATATTGGTACTGCTTGTAGTTGCCGTACACACCGAACTCCCAATTACGAGGGGATTCCGTGGTACTCCAGTGATGGTACCGCGGCGCCACAAACAGTATGAATTTAATATCCCGCTTTTTGCAAAACCTAGCAATTGATGTGATGCGTGAGTAGGTAAAGTCAAAATATCTACGGGTCTTTACAAGGGGATATCTGTAGATAAAGAACCGATCTGATTCGACATGGTCCCCGACCGGTATCCGAAAATGGTAATAATCCAGCGGGTCATGTGCCCGAAAATCAACGCCTAAACGTCTGACCAGTTTCAACGGACTCAAGATGGCCGGTTGTAATGGTTTAATAAGTCGCCATAAGGCACCGAAATGCGGCGTTGATTTCGTAACAGTGGTCCCCACGAAAATACCGCCTTGCCTGGACGAGTCGAAATCCTGACTATAATGATAATCGTCGCCGATATCAGTGCAATCTAGCATAAGCGTTACAACAGTAGGTCGATATTTCATCAAGCTCCGTTTTAATAACTGTTCATGCAATAGCGGCGAATAGCTTAACATCCCAGCATTCAAAACGCGACACTCTTGTCTCTTCGTTGAATTCAGGATCCGTTCCAGTTGTTCCGGGTAGGAATCCCGTGCGTCGACCCACGCACCAAATGTGAATGAATCTCCAAGACAGACAATTCTTTGTTTTCCGTTCTTGTACTGCTGTTGACTGTAGGAACTACGCAATCCATCTGCGTTCGTCGTGACGATAACGTCCCTGCCTTCTAGAATGCCCAGATGATAACTGGTATTGGGCATGAGCACATGATGCTGGGATTGAGATCTTAGGAATTCAAATTCCCTTAGCGCCAAATTAGGCCAGGTAATTCGTAACGCGATTTCGATAATAGCGATACAGATAATAAAGGTACTCAATGCTAACAGTATTTGACGCCAGCGATTCTTGAACTGACTGAGACACCAACAGCAAATGGAACCCAGCGCCCAGTAAAGTATGATCGACACCGTAGCAATTGACGGATTGATAACACCATCGTTAGAAAGCGTATTTAGGCTACCACTAATAATCAGCACGATAACTGTTAAGGAGGCGATCGTGCCAAATACAAATAGATTGCGAGCAAGACGCTTCATATCGTTTTCCGTATGTTTTAATTACACCGTTGTACTACTGTGGAATTATGGCCAGCGCCCGTTGATCGCCGCAGATAAAATACCCGAGGGCATTATCCGCTGTATCGGTAATTAACCAGGTATTATTTTCATATGAATTTTGAATCCGTGTTGCGCCTGGTTCTATTTCGCCGTATGGTTTTAATTTACCGTCATACCCCACCCACACGAGTTTTACCTTTCTACGACTCTTATTTTCAAATAAGACTTCAATGTTTTCACCGTTACCCGAACGCGGCGCGTCAGCAGCGTTCGGGTTGGTAATAAATTTAAGTTGCGTTTTGGGAGTTTCGGTGGGAGCATTGGGATCAGGGATTTCTATCATCGACAAATCCACCCCGAAAACTATCTTTAGATCGGGTTTTGATTCGCGCAAAGTCTCCATCGCTTGCAATGTAATTTTTGTTTTCCATACATAGAGATGCGTTAGAGAATCGAGTTGTTTCAAAGTTGAAATTGATTCATCGGTTACGTTTGTGCCAAAAAGATTTAGATAATTGAGTTGATCAAGTTTACTTAAATACTGTAGTCCTGTGTCATCAATTTGCGTCAACTCAAGGTGAAGCTTCTTTAGTGAGGTAATTTCGCCCACATGCCTAAGGTTCTGATTTGATACGTTCGTGCGTTTCAGGTTAAGAACAACAACGGAGTCTAAGGCAGCAACATAGGCTAAATCCTGATCATTTAGACTTCGTTTTCCAAGATTGAACGATACTTCATAGCCGCCGCGAACGTTACGTACTTGGCCTCCCGCCTTCTTGATAGCCTCAATGCTGTCACCAGTTTGTCCGATTGCTGTCAAAGGAGTCAGAAACGCTAAGGTAAGAGTGATTAACAACTTCATAGCAGAATCCCTAAAACAGAGGTAGCGGGTTTCCGTTGCAGATTTGAAACGGCCGATCAAATTGATCCTTGAGTTCCGAATGCGGGTTGATGCCCATTGCAGTTAATGCGGTTGCATGGAAGTCGCCCGGCGTACAGGGGTTTTCAAAAGGGCGAGCGCCGTTGGAATCACTACTTCCGTAAATCTGCCCACCCTGAATGCCACCTCCCGCCATGGCCATGGAATACACCGCAGGATAGTGATCCCGTCCCGCGTTATTGTTTATTTTTGGTGTGCGTCCAAAATCTGTAAGGAAAACAACGAGTGTTTCCTCGAGTAGGCCGCGCATTTCTAGATCGGTAAATAACGCAGAGACACTTCTATCGAAAATAGGTAATAATCGATCTTTAAGTTTCTTGAAGTTGTCGCGATGAGTGTCCCAGTTTTCTCCGTTACCGCCTGCCAGATCTCCCGCTCCCGCACATACCTGAACGACTGGTACCCCTGCTTCGGTTAACCTCCGCGCCAGTAACATACTCTGACCGCCAATATGATCACCGTACATTGCTCGGATTCTGGGATCTTCATTTTCAAGATCATAGGCTTCACGAACATCTGATCCTAAAAGCATGTCAGCCGCCATCTGCCTAAAGCGATCAAGTCGATCATACTCCGTGGTCTGCCCGATAGTCCGTTCTAATTGCAGTTGTAAAATCTGTCGCTGCACGATCCGATCTTTATTTAAATTAAGTTTCAAATCAAGTTCCCGACTGGTGTACCGGGAAACGCCACTAAATGGCTTACCTGAAGGGGTCCGCATTAAAATCGGATCATAGTCGGAACCCAACCAACCACCATATTCCCCAGCCATAAGTGTCCCATTGTCGTACATGTTATAAGGAACACGTATTGCATTGGGCGTACCGGAATTAGGATCTTGAAAACGACCAACCAACGCCGCCAATGATGGTGAATTCGTTCGATTCAGCGCCTTTACGCCCGGAGGCGGGGCATGACCGGTGATGCTGTGATACATCCCCTGTTGGTGCCCCCCCTGTTTATGGAATAAACTTCTAACAATCGCCATTTTGTCTGCATGTTGTGACATTAAAGGCAGGTGTTCGGAAAATCTTACTCCCGAGACATTCGTTTGAATCGTGCTGAATTCACCCCTTAACTCTGAAAGCGCTTCAGGTTTAGGATCCCACGATTCATAATGACTGATGCCACCCCAGCAATAAATTACGATACAACGTGTCGCATTGATCGGGAGTGTAGCCTGAGCCTGCAGTTGCAACACCGTCGGAACCGTTAATCCGGCCGCTGCAACAGTACTCTGCAATATTTCCCGACGTGTATGCTTAACCTTAAACACGCTGTAATTACTCGCTACTTAAGTTTATTCAAACTTGAAGGTTATTAATTAATAGTAAATTCGTCAACCGATACCTTTAATATATCGGATAGAACTAAACTCACGTTGAATTCGAACGAATACCCACCATAAGTATTGGTCGGAATTCATAAAAACCCAACACGGACGTACAGCACACCATTTAAAGTGCGGTTTCCTGACATGGTTTGAATGGTCTTTAAATTACTGATTATCATTTAACCAATAATGCCCGGCTTGGCTTAAAATGAAGGCAGCATGAAACCTGCAATTACAAGATCGTTCGTACTGCTCGCGTTGTTCTCCAGCCTTACACTGACAGCGGAGGATTTTTCGCGTGCTCAACTGGAACACTTTGAAAGAACAATCCGGCCCGTCTTAGTTAAGCATTGTATTTCCTGCCACGGTCCACAGCGGCAGGAGGCCGATTTACGACTCGACTCCCGTGAAGCAATTCTTGCCGGAGGAACTAGAGGTCCGTCAGTAGACTTAACCGATAAATCAGCAGGCGTTCTCCTAAATGCGATAAGGTATCAGGGCGATCTTGAAATGCCGCCAGAAAAGCGCCTTTCAGATTCTGACATCAACAATTTTGCAAAATGGATTCGACAAGGGATCGCCTGGCCAGAACGTTTTGAACTCCCGTCCGATTTAGACCCGACAAATCATTGGGCATTTCAACCTATCGCAAACGCAACGATTCCCAATCTGACAGACACCGCTCTGGTGGAAACTTCGGTTGATCCCTTCATAATTAATCGGCTTGGTAAACACGGTCTACATCTCAATGCTCGCGCTGACAAAGCGACACTTGCTAGACGAATCTATCAGGATCTGACGGGATTACCCCCAACGGTGGAGCAACTCAACACATTTCTTAAAGATGAACGCCCAGACGCGTATAACATGCTTGTGGAAAGTGCGCTTGCAAGCCCTCAATTCGGCGTTCATTGGGCTCGGATGTGGATGGATATCGCGAGATACGCCGACAACAAGGGTTATATCTTCTATCTAAATAAAGAATTCAAATGGGCGTACACTTACCGCGAATATCTGATTGAAGCCTTTAACGAAGACCGCTCTTACCAAAGGATGATATTAGAACAATTAGCTGCTGATCAAATTGTGAACGAGGACTTACGGCCGCTGCGTGCGATGGGATTTGTAACACTCGGTGACTACTTCGTTAATAACAAATATGACATGATCGATGATCGTATCGACGTAATAACACGGGGTCTGATGGGTCTAACGGTTACGTGCGCACGTTGTCATGATCATAAATTTGATCCCATACCTACAGCAGATTATTACGGACTCTATGGCGTACTCGACAGTAGTCACGACCCGATTGTCCCTCCCCTATACGATACTCCACCGAACACTAGCGAATATATCGAATTCAACAACAAGTTAAGTGTTAAGCAGAAGGCATTGGATGAGTTTGTAAGCTCAACTATTAATGCCTTAAAAGAGGACGGCAGGACACGAATCGCCGAATATCTTATTGCTGCCTATAACGAACGAAACAATCCGGATTCTGACAATTTCATGCTGTTGACCGATAAGGGGGCTCTTAATCCTCGAATGATACGTCGTTGGAAAAATCACCTCAAGGATGCACAGGCAAAGGATTCAGCAGTATGGGAGATCTGGAATGCATTTGCAGCATTACCTGACGACGAATTTGAATCACGTGTAATGGAAACGTATCAGAACCTGAACATACGTAAAGATGACTTTAATTCTATCATCGCCGACTATGTGTTAGAGACTCAACCCTCTTCAATGCAGGAGATTGCACAACGCTACGAAAAGGCATTACTCTATGTAAAATCGAGTCTTAACTTACCGGGCATGGTTTGCGATGAACCTGAAATACAGGAGATCATATCTTCAATGTATGGGCCTAGCGCACCGGCTGATATTCCAGTTAACATCGGCTTTGATTTTCTTGACCTATTTCCTGACAGAGCCACGCAGGCAGACTTCAAAAGGGTTCTAGAGGATGTCGAAAACTTTATTCGTAATGACGATGCCGCGCCACCACGTGCCTTAGTTCTAATTGACAACGACTCGCCTACCGAGCCTTTTGTATTTAACCGCGGAAACCCAAATAATCGGGGCCCTTATGTCCCTCGTAAATTTTTGACGGTACTAGACCCTACAAACAAACCATTTGCAAAAGGCAGCGGACGACTTGAATTGGCAAACCAGATCGCTAGTCCTTCCAATCCGCTTACTGCAAGAGTAATGGTCAATCGATTATGGGCACAGTTACTGGGTCAAGGTATCGTCGCCACCCCGAGTGATTTTGGATTACGTGGTGCCAAACCATCTCATCCCGAGTTGCTCGACCATCTGGCACAGTATTTTATAGACCAACAATGGTCTATCAAGTCAGTTATACGGCTGATTGTTAATTCACATACCTATCAACAATCATCCGATACCATCAAACCTGCACCTGATGTTGATCCCAGTAATGCCTTACTGTGGAAAGCCAATCGAAAACGACTTAGTTGGGAACAGACACGCGATTCGCTAATACATGCCACCGGTGAATTAGATGAAACACCAGCGGGCCAGTCTTTCGGCCTGCAAGCCACATGGATACCCCGTAGATCCGTTTTCAGTTATATAAATCGGCTTGACATTCCGACATTACTTCGAACCTTTGATTATCCCAGTCCAAATGCCAGTTCAGCAACTCGTTCGATGACGACGGTGCCACAACAAGCGTTATGGTTCTTTAATAATCCCTTTATCTCCGAAGTAACTACGAGAATCTCCCTGCGGAAGGACCTAACACAGCAGTCTGACGACGTACTAAAAGTGAGACGCCTATATGAGATTCTGTTTAGCCGGCAACCCGATCCAACTGAGCTTAGTGCCATCCGGGCGTTCCTTTCTACTTCCGCCGACGATAGTAGGTTTCGCGACTTGATTCAGGTCTTATTGATGTCTAACGAATTTATCTATGTGAATTGAGAAACGATGACACCACACTCTACCCTTTCGAATCGACGCGAACTACTTAAGCGTATTGGCATGGGAATGCCACTGCTGGGGCTAGCCAGCCTTTTGCAGCCCGATACGGCTAAAGCCAGTCCAGACAAGACGCCGCATTTCGCACCCCGCGCAAAGCATGTCGTTCATCTTTTCATGAACGGTGGTCCCAGTCAGGTAGATACGTTCGATCCCAAACCAATGCTGGAAAAATGGCATGGTAAGGATATTGGTAATCTTAATCTTCGCACGGAGCGTCGCACCGGCGCTCCTATGAAATCGCCGTTCTCATTCAACCAATACGGCGAAAGTGGTATACCTGTCAGTGACTTGTTTCGACGAACTGCGAAACATGTCGACGATATGGCGATCATACGTTCAATGTACGCGGAGGTTCCCAATCACGAACCATCGTTAATGCTGATGAATTGTGGTGATATCCAGTTGCCGCGACCAAGCTTTGGATCCTGGGTAACTTACGGACTCGGAAGTGAAAATCAGAATCTACCTGGTTTTCTTGCCATGTGCCCGGGTGGCTATCCAATCGTTTCCACACGTAATTGGCGTAGTTCATTTTTGCCGGGCACTTATCAGGGGACATATCTTGATACAAAAAACACGGAACTCGATAAACTTTTGGAAAATATACGAAGTGACTCAACAGGGACTGAAAGGCAAACCAACCAACTGGAATTATTGACAACTTTGAATAAACACCATCTCGAAAAACATACCGCTGATCCGAAGTTGGAAGCGAGAATACGTTCGTTTGAAATGGCATATCGAATGCAGCTTGAGGCTGCTGAGGCTTTTGATCTCGCACGAGAAACACAATACACATTGGATATGTACGGAGACACCGTTATTGGGAGGCAATTACTTCTAACACGACGACTGATCGAACGTGGCGTTCGCTTTATACAGGCCTGGAGTGGCGCTGGCCAACCATGGGATAATCACAGTGGTCTGGAAACCGCTCACAGAGATCTCGCTCAGCAATGGGACCAACCCATCGACGCATTTATTAGCGATCTCAAACAAAGAGGTTTATTTGATGAAACGCTCATCTTATGGGGCGGCGAATTCGGCCGAACGCCGGTGGCCGAGAAGCCAGCACTTAACGGACGTGATCATAATCATTATGGCTTCAGCGTTTGGCTCGCCGGTGGGGGGATAAAAGGTGGAGTGATACACGGAAGTACGGATGAATTTGGATTCAGAGCAATCGAATCTCCAACTTCCGTCCATGACTTACACGCCACCATGCTACATCTACTTGGTCTCGACCATGAACGTCTTACCTTTCGATTTGCCGGACGCGACTTTCGTTTAACCGATGTTCACGGCAATCTGATCCAACAAGTGCTACAATAATCCAGCGGCACGCTTCCTCGATACGCAGACATTTCGTTGACGGGTACGTTAAATAACTTCTTTGCTTATTTCCTAAACAATCTTCGGAGGGATACACCTATGAGCAACCGTCGTCAGTTTATCCAAAATACCACTGCCGGCTTGATGGCAATCCCGGTCAGCAATCGACTATTGGCGTCCCCTTGTATACCTAAGGTGTCGGACGAGTTCCGAATCACGACAAGGTACCGCGTCGAAAAGAAAAATAGAATCCTGACCCGTTTCAAAACGGAAAACTGGATGGCCTCCGAAACTGCGATTATTATTTGTGACATGTGGCAGGAACATCCCTGTAAACTTGCTCAGTACCGTGCCGACCGAATGGCCCCCCGTATGAATCAGGTAGTCTCATGGGCCAGGGATCATGGCGTCGCTATCATCCATGCACCCAGCGGCGGTATGCAACATTATGATAATACACCTTATCGACAACGGATAAAGACTGCGGTAATGCACAAACCTCCTGTTCCCATACAATCATGGTGTTATCACAATTCCGACCATGAAGGAAAATGGCCGATTGTAGATGATGTACGACTTACGGAAGGCGCTGTAACCGGATGTGACGACCCGCAACCACGAGCACACAAAGACCACGACCGTCATCAAAACTCACATATCAAGATAATAGGGTATGATGGCGTAAGTGATAATGGACAGGAAATCTTCAATTTCCTTGAGCAAGAAGGACGAAATAATATTGTCCTTATGGGTGTGCATACAAACATGTGTGTACTTGGGCGTCCCTTTGGAATTCGTCAGCAACATTACCTAGGTAAGAATGTAGTATTATGTCGGGATTTAACCGATGCGCTTTATGATCCGAGAGACCCACCTCATGTAAGCCATGCACGTGGTCTGGAGCTTGTAATTGAGCATATAGAGCAATATTGGTGTCCAACCATACTTGGCGGAGATCTTAAAGAGGCTGTTAAATCGTGATCTTGTTTCGCAGGACCGCCAGACGAAAAATGATAGTCGTAGTTTCCTATTTAAATGGTATTAAAAGCGAGTTTTAGCATGCGAATAAATCGCCGTACCACGATTAAATCTCTTGCGGCAGGTACACTCGCCGGTATCTCCGCTGAAAACGCTGCCGTCGGTAAAATCAAGACTCTCATCGACTTGGAACCTATTGAACGATGGCGTGTCACACACGATCGCGTCTGGTTGGGAGGCGAATTCTGGACAAATCCGATGGAGGACTGGCGTATTAAAGATGGCTGGGCTCAATGCCAAACTACGGCAGAACACCGTAGTATTCATAGTGTTACTCGACAACTTGACAATTTAAGTGAAGCGTTCGCGATGAGCGTGGAATTATCCAGGTCCACCCATATCAACCAGGATGGCGGAGCGGGGTTCAAATTGGGTGTCAAAAGCGATCTGAATGAATACCGATCAAACATGTTCTCCCGGTCCGGCGTGATCGCGGGAATTATTCGAGACGAGTTGGTAATAGCAGGCAAACGAGTAAAACTCACAGCCACACCGGCGATGAGCCATGTCGTTCTTGACCTCACAGGGACACCTAACGGGAATAAGTATACTCTTAAACTTTCCGCTCGTGATCCGGCGAATGATACATCACTAGGTAGTCTTACGGCCGAACTTCCGGCAAGCAACTGCCTGGGTAATATTTCACTCGTCAGCCAATATACCGGTCCTCGCCAGCGATATAAACTTCCCGGATATAAGTTTCGTAACTGGCTTGTTGGCGGCGATGCAATTTCCCATCGATCCGAAAGGAAGTTTGGGCCAATCCTGTGGACAATGTACACGTTGAGCGACTCTCGCCACGAAGACGGATTCGTCTTGAAACTCAGCGCTTTAACAGGGCCAATGGGGAAATCCGATAATCACAGAATTGAATTGGAGGTTGAGCGCGACGGACTCTGGACTTCGCTTGGAATGGCCGAACTACATGCCGATGCCTGGACGGCAACATTCCGAATTCCAAATTGGGATGAAACACGCGATATCCCCTACCGTGTGCGATATGTACAACAGTTTAAGGATGCCACTACAGTTACTGATTACTGGCAAGGTGTGATTCAGAAAAATCCCAGGGGGGAACCGCTGCGTCTTGCCGCACTGACCTGCCAAAACGATTATGGTTTCCCTTATGAACCGGTCGCGAATAATGTAGTAAAACTGCGACCGCATTTACTTTATTTTTCGGGTGATCAACTCTATGAAAACCACGGTGGCTATGGAATCATCCGCGAACCTGCCCAACCCGCGATTCTTAATTATCTACGAAAGTACTACCAGTTTGGATGGGCATTTCGGGAATCAATGCGAAACGCGCCAGTAATCTGTCTTCCAGACGACCATGACGTGTTTCAAGGAAACATCTGGGGCGAAGGTGGGGCAGCCATGGCCGATCTTGATCAGGGTACTTCATCAAAGGGAGGGTACCGGGAACCTGCACGGATGGTGAATACGGTACACATTACCAACTGTGCTCACCACCCAGATTTCTTTGATTCCACACCCTCCAAGCAGGATATCAGTGTCTACTATGGCGATCTTGTGTACGGCGATGTAAGTTTTGCAATCCTCGCAGATCGGCAATTCAAGAGTGGCCCTGATCGAGTGGAAACCGGCTCTGGTAGAGCAGACCATGTCCGTGACCCAGAATTCGATACTTCGGTCTTAGACGCACCCGGTCTGATCTTACTGGGAGAACGTCAGGAACAGTTTCTTAGACACTGGAGTCAGGACTGGCGCGGTCATCGACTGAAGGTATTATTAAGCCAGACCGTTTTTGCCGGCGTTGCAACACATCATGGCGGTTATAACGGTTATCTTAAAGCCGATCTTGATTCCGGTGGGTGGCCACAGACAGCACGTAATAACGCTATCAGCATTATCCGGAAATCAGGCGCGCTACACATCAACGGTGACCAGCATCTTACATCGCTCGTACAATATGGCGTCGATCAACAACGAGACAGCAACTGGTCATTCTGTACGCCCGCAATTGCCGCCGGTTATCCGCGCTGGTGGCGACCCGACGATCTTGGAATATTGCCAGGCAATCGACCACAACACGGTTTAGAAAACACCGGAGAATATTTAGACGGCTTTGGCAATATGGCTTACGTTTATGCAACTGGTAATCCGGAGGTGGCTTCAAAACGACCACGTTATGAACGCGCACACCAAAAAGGAAGTGGGTTTGGGTTTATTCTTATTGACACGAGGGCTCGGACATACGAAATCCATGCATTCAGGTTCGACATCAATCCCCTTGACGGTAAACCGGGTAATGAGTTTGCCGGTTGGCCGGTGACTATTCACCAGGACGAGAACAGGGGTGAGAACAGGATTTCATGAAGTCAACATCGTTGTAACCATATATTAAGGAAGCATTTGCTTTAATGTCTCAAGCATGGCGTCAATGGAATCGGGATTAGCTTCCTTGTTTTTACTGCTAAGCACTTCCCGACCAATCACCGTGGCCCCGAGATGCCCAAACTGTAATCGCATAGCCGTCAGGACCTTTTGCCCCCCCCCACCGGAGTGCGTCGCTAAGGCTACAGGCAAGCCATTGAACATTTCGCGGAAGTCGTCACCTTGCGTAGACATCCATGCAATAGCGCTGGTTAAATTAGGAGGGATGCTTCCATTATATTCGGGCGCGATCACCCAGAGGGCATCCGCGTCGAGCATAAGTTGGTGCAACTTTGGATAATCATCGCCCGGACCGGTTTCAAAGTCACGCATACAGAAAAGCGGGATTTTGAACTCACTTAAGTCAATTAGCGTTGATACGATCTCTTTTTCTATAGCAGCGGAATATACTTTATTTCCAAGCTCAAAGTTTGAACCGGCAGTTGTTGCAAGGATTAATAACATGACAACCCCTTCGAATGATAATTGTTGTGTCTTTCAATTGTGGCGTTAGTGGACGTTTCTTTCAATTGCACGTCTCCGGAAAGATCCCATTTTTCTCAGACTGGGGTGATAAGGTTGTACGTTTAACTCCGATAAATAGATATACTCCGGGCGTTCGCATTTCATTATAATAAGGTGGCGAAGAGGATTATTTGATAAGGGACTTACATGGCAGCCAAACATGACATCCAACGTCGTCTGATGCTTCGTGCAGGTCTGTTAGCGGGGACAACACTAAGCCTCGCTGATCAACTCTTTCGATCTGAATTATCGAAAGCCCGAACCGGGTCATCACCAACGAATAAGAACTGTATCCTGTTGTACATGACCGGCGGCCCGGCACAACAGGAAACGTTCGACATGAAACCCGATTGCGATGACCGATTTCGCGGTGAGTTTCTGCCTGCCTCCACTAAGATTCCGGGGATCCAGATCTGCGAGCATCTTCCGGGATTGGCGTCTCAAATCGATAAATATGCCATCATTCGTTCCACCTGGCATGAAAGCAATACTCACGGGGTTGGTGTTCACTACAATCTCACAGGACTCAAGCATGCACCTAGACAACGGGGGGAGCCCCAGGTGTCCCGTGACGACCCGCCCAGTATCGGCGGGGCGTTACGTCAATTGCGGGGCGATCGCAATGGACTACCAGCAGCGGTACATCTACCAGTCCGCATCGGTGACCAAAATAATTTCCGTTGGGGCGGACAGCATGCAGGCTTTCTAGGTCAGCAATATGATCCACTGACATTAATCGAGGAGTCCTGGAAACCCGGGACATTGCCAACTAGTTTCCTTCCTCCTGAAGGCGTGGGAGTTGGTCGTCTACGAGACCGGGTACAATTGTTGAAAAATGTTGAAAAGTCAACGATAACCGGGTCCAAAGACGACAATCCGGAATTATATCAACAGGCGCGCGAACGGGCACTGAGCATCCTGCAATCAGATTCGGTTTGGAAAGCCTTTCTGATCGAAGAGGAAACACCAACTACGATTGATCGCTACGGCGATAATAAATTCGGTCGAAGTTGCCTTGTCGCTAGAAGGCTAGTGGAACGCGGCGTATCTTTCGTCACAGTACCCTGGATGCATCTTCATTCAACTAAAAACTTCGACACCCACGCAAACCATTTCAAAGTAATGAAGGACTTGTTGCTTCCACCGATGGATCAGGCTATGAGCGCGCTATTTGAAGACCTTCAACAGCGCGGATTATTAGACACTACTTTGGTCGCATGGACCGGGGAATTTGGAAGAACGCCCACAATAAACCGAAATGCCGGTAGAGATCACTGGGGCAAGGTTTATAGCACATTATTAGCCGGGGCGGGAATACGCGGAGGACAGGTTTATGGCAGCACCGACAATATCGGCGGTGAACCTAAAGACCACCCGGTGTATGTAAGCGATTTTATAGCCACAATTTATAAGGTTCTTGGATACGACAGTAGTACACTCGTCCACGATAGATTTGGACGGCCACATCCAATCGTACAAGGCACTCCAGTTAAGGCACTATACGGGTAATACTCCATGATTCGTTCTCTTTTCCTACCAATACTGATTACTCTACTTACCGTTAATCTCCAGGCAGCCGATTTAACGGATCTGGTTGATCCTCAAACGACAATGAAGAAAATCGCCGGTGATATGAAGTTTACCGAAGGCCCCGTGTGGGAACCGAAGACGCAAAGATTAATCTTTTCCGACATTCCAAATAGCAAACTCATGGCATGGAATCCGTCGCAAGGACTCACAGTTTTTCGGGAAAGCAAAAATGCTAACGGTAATATTTTGGATCTACAGGGAAATTTGATATCTTGTCAGCACACCGGTCGTAATCTTATTCGAATTTCCGCCGACGGGAAAACGGATGTGATCATCGACAATTATCAAGGTAAAAAATTAAACTCGCCTAATGATGTTGCTGTACATCTGGATGGTAGTTTTTGGTTTACCGATCCACCATGGGGCCTTTGGGGTGCCAATAATACGGCCGAACTCGACGGCCACTGGGTTTATCGTGTTGATCCCAATACAGGCAAGGCTGAAGCGATTATTACAGATTTAGCTATGCCCAATGGTATTATATTTTCTCCAGATTTCTCCTTTCTCTATGTCGCAGACACCGGTGGACATCCACGCCATCCCGACCAAACACTGCGGAACGCACCGGATCTAATACGATGCTATAAAATCACAAATAAAGGCGTTCTCGGTCGACTCTTATTTACGATCAATGAAGGTAGTGATGGGATGGCAATGGATATATCCGGAAATTTGTACACCACTCATGCCGGGAAGATTAACATCTTCGATGCCCGCGGCCGATTAATTGGACGACTTGATTGCCCTGAAAGCCCAGCAAATGTTACTTTTGGTGGCAACGATTATAAGACGCTGTTTATTACAGCACGAACCTCCTTATATTCATTACAGATGAAAATAAGAGGGGCACACGCTCAATAATGATTTTTTATCTGCCAAAATTCGTCGCTAATGATAAACACTGGAGACCACACGTGGGCATCCGGTATTTATTCTATTTTTTAGTACCTTACATGCTTACCTGTACGTCGTTACATGCAGATGAATTCTTTGAAAAAAAGGTTCGACCCCTGTTAGTTGCTAAGTGTTATCAGTGTCACGCCGGTACAAAAACATCCGGAGGCCTGGCTCTTGATACTAAAGAGGGCTGGGCTAAGGGTGGAGAATCCGGTGCGGCAATAGTACCGGGCGATATTGAAGCAAGTCTACTGATCGATGCTATTAATTATAAGGGTTTGGAGATGCCTCCGGCCGATGAGGGTGGCAAGCTTACCTCTGATGAGATTGCCATTCTCACCTTTTGGGTAAAAAACGGAGCTGTCGACCCCAGAATCACAGGACAGCATATTGGGGGCATGTCCCGAGCAGAAGCTAAGTCTTGGTGGGCTTATCAACCAGTTTCTCCCATTGATCAGGCAGATTCTCCGGAATTAATAGACATATATATCAATAGAAGGCTTCAACAGCATGGATTAGAAGCGCAGGATCTTTCCACTCGTCGCGAGTTGATTCGTCGAGCCACATACGATCTAACTGGCTTACCACCAACTTATGAAGAGGTAGTGACATTCCAACAGGATCCCTCACCGCATGCTTTTCGTAAGGTTGTCGATCGTTTGCTTGCATCAGACGAATACGGGGAGCACTGGGGGCGGCACTGGCTTGATGTGATTCGTTACGCGGATACCGCTGGCGAAAATTCAGATCGACCTTTACCACACGCCTGGCGTTACAGAAATTGGGTCATTCAATCGATCAATCAGGATATTGCATTCACAGATTTTGTACAACAACAACTTGCCGGTGACCTCCGGCCACTTGGCGAGTCAACCGATCACAAGAATGACGGCATCATAGCAACCGGATATCTCGCTGTATCCCGGCGTTATGGTCATGACATTAACAAAGATATTCATCTAATGCATGAAGATGTGATAGACAATGTCGGCAAGGCATTTCTCGGCATGACTATAGGTTGTGCCCGCTGTCACGATCATAAATATGATCCAATAACGGCGAATGATTATTATGCGATATATGGTATTTTTAGCAGCACCAATTTCTCATTTCCAGGTTGCGAACCAATACCGCAACCAAGTGATCTTATACCCCTGACATATGTCGGGGAGCAAGCGCGCGAATACGAGACATATCTCGCTGCTAAGGCCCGATACGATGCCAACAGGCCAAACAATCCGGAAACCATTCAAAACCTTAAAGACCTGGCGGCACCATCATTAACTTTATTGGCGACGGCAAATGTTGGACAAAATGGCAACGAAAAATTAGAAGTGCATCTTGGTGACAATCGTATCCACAGGATTAAAAAGGATGAAGTTCTACAATTACGAATCAACCGCAACGGCAACTACGGTGCGGATACGACCGGGATCCGGTTAAATATTCAAAACAAACAGGATCCGGAAAAAAATTGGTCTTCACAAGAACTGATCGCGCTGATCGATTCCGATTCACCGTTCATAGAGGTGCGTGGAGCCAGATGGGCTTTTTTGGATCCCACCAACGGTCCTAAATATCTTGTAACAAAACGACTCGAGATCGGAGGTCACGCGGCTCTAAAGGGTTGGGCGTTTGGAGACAATCCTTCCTTTTACGCAAATACTAGCAATACCACTGTTTCGGCCTGGACAACTTTACCACCGCAAACACTTTTTACTCATCCCGGCCCCAACGAAGACGCTGCCATCGCCTGGATCTGTCCCGAAGACGGGGAATATGAAATATCAGGACACGTACTAGATGGTCATCGCGGAGCGGGCGACGGAGTGACTTTTTACATCGAACATATTCAATCCGCCGTGTTTGGTAATGGGCTGGCTAAACTCGGCAACGCCAACGGCAATCTAACACCACCTACGCCTTTGATACCACCAGTCGCATATGCCGTTACCGAGGGTACGGTAGCAGATGCACCGTTACAAATTCGGGGTGATCCGGAACAACCCGGTGATAATGTTCAAAGACGATGGTTGGAAGTGTTTGGCGGTACACCTTTAACCAATCCGCAAGATAGCGGACGTTTAGAATTGGCGCACTGGGTTACCGCCCATCCGTTATTTGCCCGCGTACTCGCAAATCGGATCTGGCAATGGCATTTTGGCAGCGGTATTGTATCAACATCGAACGACTTCGGTTCACGGGGGGCAGCTCCGACGCATCCTCAGCTGCTGGAGTTTTTAGCGGGGCAGGTAATCGCTAATGGCTACCAACTTAAGCCGTTACACCGTCTGATTATGCAAAGTGATGCCTATCAGCGAAGCTCTCATGGTTCTGAACTTGCAAATACGGAGGACCCATCCAACCAGTTGCTGAGTCACTTTACGCCACGCCGCCTTTCGGCAGAGGAAATTCGCGATTCACTTCTATTGGTTAGTAAGGAACTTGACACGCAACCGGGACAACATCATCCATTCCCACCGGAGACTAGCTGGAATTTTAGTCAACATGCGCCCTTCAACGCCGTCTATGCAACTAACAAACGAAGCGTTTATATGATGGTCCAACGCCAGCGACGACATCCCTTTTTGGCGTTATTCGACGGTCCCGATCCAAATGCAAGTACTCCTGTTCGCGGGCAAACAACCGTACCCACGCAGGCACTTTATTTTCTTAACGATGAATTTTTCCATAGCTCGGCCAATCTCACGGCTACAATTATTCTAGCGAGCGAACGATCGGCGACCACGATCGAGGAAATTTATCAACTACTATTTCAACGTATGCCAACAGCTGCAGAAACCGATATAACGCTTAATTTCGTCAACAGCTATGACGGTACTAATAAACAGAAGTGGCAGGCGATTACCCGGGTTTTACTATCCAGCAATGAATTTTTATATGTGGACTAGGAACTTTTCATTAAGTCGAATTAGTTTATGACAAAAACAAATGGAATACATATTGAAGGTATGAACCGAAGATCAATGTTACGGTCCTCGGTGGCAGGCTCGTTGTTATTATCCGGTATCACGGAATGTCTGGCTCTTGACGACTCGGGACCACTATCTCCCAAAACAACGCATTTCCCGGCTCAGGCAAAGAACGTTATTTTTCTGTTTATGACCGGCGGCGTCTCTCATATCGATACATTCGACCCAAAACCGGCCTTACACAGAGATCACGGCAAGGAAATCGTGGCCGATCATCCTGAGATCAAGGAACGACCGGGGTACGAACGAATTTATCTAAAACAACCTCAATGGGAGTTCTCGCCACATGGAGAATCCGGCATTGAGGTTAGTACATTGTTCCCGCATGTTGCCAACTGCGTAGACGATTTAGCTATTATTCGATCGATGCACACGTCCCATTCAAACCACTACAACGCAACATTGGGGATGCATACCGGTTCGTTTTCGGTTTCCCGGCCTAGTATTGGATCCTGGATAACCCATGGCATGGGTACTGTAAACCAGAACCTTCCAGGGTTTGTGGTAATCGCTCCACGTCAGACCTATGCTGGTACACAGGTATATTCAAATGATTTTTTGCCCGCTGTAAATCAGGGAACGCTGGTAGTACCCGGTACTGAGCCGGTAGCAAACGTAAGCCCACGTCTTCCTAAAGATAAGCAACGACTGGAATTAGACGCATTACAGGCTATCAACGCACTGCATGCTAACTCTCGCAGGAATACCGCCGCGTTGAATGCGCGAATGAAAAGCTTCGAGACTGCCTACGGCATGCAACAGGCCGTACCCGATGCCTTTGACTTTAGCAAAGAATCCAAAGAGACACTCGAAAGTTATGCTGTAGATATTAATTCTACAACCGGATTTGGCTGGCAGTGCCTGGCCGCGCGCCGACTCGTAGAACGGGGTGTACGCTTCGTTGAATTGATCGATACCGGTTCGTCGGGCAACTGGGATGCTCATGGTGATATGATGACGCATGTTGCCTTAGCCAAAAATGTAGATCAGCCAATAGGAGCACTAATTAAGGATCTCAAGCAGCGCGGAATGCTGGAAGATACGCTGGTAGTCTGGACCACGGAATTCGGACGCACCCCCTTCAATAATACCGCCGATGCAAAAGGTCGCGAACACCATCCATGGGCATTTACATCATGGCTTGCCGGCGCCGGTGTTAAAAAGGGTATTACTTATGGGGAAACCGATGAACATGGATTACGTTCGATGGTTGATAAAGTACATGTCCACGACTTCCATGCCACAATCCTGCATCTGCTCGGGTTCGATCACGAAAAACTCACTTACCGGCATGCCGGCAGGGATTATCGTCTTACCGACGTCGAAGGATCGGTCGTGAAAGGTATTCTTTCTTAGACAGAGGACTCAACCCATGTTGAACACGCATCTACTATCCTGCTGTTTCTTGAGCGTTGTATTAATAGATGCAGCGGTCAACGCCGAATCATGGCAACGACATACGATCATGGAACAAGGACACTGCAATACTGCGGTCGCGCTTGATTCAAACGGCGATAAATTACTCGACGTAATTGCAAGTTTCAACGGAAAAGTGAGTCTCTTTATCGCGCCAAGCTGGGAAACGGAAGTTGTCATATTCAGGTTTCCCGGTGGTAATGGAAACTGCATTCACAGTGAAACCATCGACGTCGACGGCGATGGAGATCTTGACTGGGCCGGCACGCTCGCTAATGCTCATCCCTTTTGGCTCGAAAATCCAGGGGTAGATAAAGCCCAGCAGGGTGCGTGGACACCGCGGATCATAGATCCTGACATTACCGGAATTCACTGCATTCTTCGATCAGATATCGACAATGACGGTAAGCCTGATCTCATAATCAATAACTTCGACCCGGAAAAGGGACTCGGCGATTCAATCGCCTGGTTTAGCATCCCTAAACATCCACTTCGTGCGAAGCAATGGGATCGACACATCTTTGCCGCTGGTGATGCCCGCGGCGGCAGTCATTATATGGGCGCCGGTGATATCGATGGTGATGGTTGGAAGGAAATCGCGGTAGGTGCTAAAGGTAAGCCATTCTCTGATGGAAATTGGTTCGCATATTGGAAAAACCCAGGTAAAGGTCGCGTTGGTCTACCATGGGAAAAAGTATCGTTAGCCGTGAATCAGATCGCAGCAACAAATATCAGACCGGCAGACGTTAACGGCGACGGAAAAATGGACTGGCTAGCGACACGCGGTCACGGCGTGGGAGTTATCTGGTTCGAAAACCCGACCTGGAAGATTCACGACATCGATACCACCCTGCGTCAACCCCACAGCCTGACGGTCGCCGACTTTGATCAAGACGGCGATACCGATGCCGCAAGTTGTGGCTATGAAAGCAAACGCCTGATGCTTTATCTCAACAATGGTAACGGACAATTTGAGCACGTTACCATAGATGGTAATGAGGAAAGCTACGATCTGCGGCATATAGACATGGACGGGGATGGTGATCTTGATCTGTTAAATGCCGGTCGCGGTTCCCAAAATGTCGTGTGGTACCAAAATCCGCTGAAATAACGGCTGCTGTTATGTATAAGACGAGTATTTATTCCGTCCTACTAGTCCCTTTAGTTCTAATTGTCTCCAGACCGGCAAGTGCTCAAAGTGGATTTGAGTTTTATCAGAAACCCATCCTTTATCAAACGTCTTTGCCCGACAATCCAATCTCGCGATTACAGCAGCAACTAGACTCGGGTGAACAGAGTCTTACGTTTGATCCCAAACGAGGCTATCTCGATTCACTTTTGGATATATTAGATATTAAGGCAAACACACAGGCTTTGGTTTATTCAAAAACCAGTCTTCAATTGCGACCAATATCACCCAGCAACCCGCGGGCATTATATTACAATGACGAGGTCTATATAGGTTGGGTACCCGGAAGTAGTACCCTTGAATTAATTGCCGCCGACCCGAAACTAGGCTCGGTATTTTATACACTTCAACAAACATCTACAGAATCAGTACAGTTCGTACGCGATCGGGGTGAATGCCTTCAATGTCATGCCAATCGCAGAACTAAAGAGGTTCCCGGTCCGCTAGTTCGTAGTCTGTACACAAGTGCCAGCGGCCAACCCGTATATAATTTCGGGAATTTCCTATCCGATCATACTTCACCATTGGAGCAACGATGGGGCGGATATTATGTAACCGGGTCTCACGGCAAAATGATTCACATGGGTAACCTGTTTATTAGCCGCGATGCTGACCTCGACTCGATCGATTATTCACGAGGAGCGAACCGGTTGGTATTATCTAAAAATGTAAATAGCGATAACTACCCCACCGACAGCAGCGATATAGTTGCATTAATGGTATTGGAACATCAGACTCAAATGCAAAACCTCCTCACGAGGGCAATCTATGAGGAACGACGTGGCAAACATTACGATACGACTTTTAATTTGGATGATCAACAGGGCAGCGAATTTACCCAACGCCGAATTACTCGGAGTGTAGATAATCTGCTGAAATACATGTTCTTTGTTGACGAATTTCCTCTGGCATCAGTAGTTACAGGCACCAGTTCTTTTACTCGTGACTTTACGCGTAGGCAACCAAAAACGCCGGAAGGCGCAAGCCTTTTTCAACTGGACCTCACTGAGCGGATGTTTAAATATCCTCTGAGTTATATGATTTACTCAAGGACTTTTAGAGCGCTCGGGCCTAAAACCTCGAATTTACTGCAACAACGAGTCAAAGAGATCCTATTAGACGAGCCGTCCAATATCGATGCGGAACAATATAAACATCTGACATTAGAACAAAAATCCTCGATTCGCGAGATACTCAAAGGCACCCATCCGTCACTTGGCCAACTGTTTCGCTAAGCATGTTTCTATTTATTATCCTCCGCCTCGTAAACCAATGGCATCTCTATTACAAGCCCAGCAACTTTCCGACCGCCGTTTTGTTGTGATAAGGCACTAACATGACATTTTTGACAATTTGCAAAGAGAGTAATCGCGCGGCCACTTATTAATTTTTCACCCACTGTTTTTTCAAAGCGATCGTTATTCGTTTTTAAATATCTTGCAATGGCTTTCGTGAGGTCATCGCTGGGTTCATGTTTCGGGTCCATTGCCGGCGTATTTACCGAGATCCAACGACTTGTAGTACCATTTTCATAATCGACCCGTCGAAACACATCCTCTAATACATTCGACGGAACAGGGGCCCGCGCATTTCCATCAAAATATCTTCGATGCATATGTTGCAGAGTCGACATATAAGCAGTTTCAAGAAGTTTAATTCGAGCGCGCGCTTCCTGCGGAGAGATTCGTATGGGTTCCGGTTCATTTGCTTTAAGGCATAACGCAACTATGAGCAATACGGTAAGGGTTGCGGCAGATGATTTTACGCTATTCATTGTTATTATCCGTTAACCGAGTGCCGTGTGAACGAGGGGTTCTATCACTAACAGCGGGATCCTAATCGAATTATCTATCTACAATGGGCTAAGTATACATAATCACATACTTCGATTGCGTGCTGAATACGGCTTCAATTAAAACTGCCAAAACTCGCAATTGATAAATGAGTGTTGCATAATAAAGGCTTAATATCTACTCGTAATCACTTAGTAATTGGTTTAATCGATGAAGCGACTGCATCTCTATACACTGATTGTATTTTCCCTCTCCGTCATTTCGGTTTATGCAGAAGATTGGCCACAGTTCCGGGGGCCAAATTCGACAGGTGTTTATGATTCCGATATGGATTTACCTACAAGGTTTTCGGATACTGAAAATGTTAAGTGGTCCGCTAATCTGGGCGACGGAATCGGCTCACCCATCGTGGCCGATGGCAGAGTGTTTGTTGCTTCGATGATTGATCAACAACATGTTGGATTACACGCGTTCGACGCCGATTCGGGGAAGCGTCTTTGGACAACCAAATGGCATACCCCCAACCTCATTCCGGTCCACAAAACAAATAGCCAGTGTGCCACGACCCCAGCTGCGGACTCGGACCGCGTTTACTTCTATTTTAGTACCCTCGGTCTAATTGCCTTAGATGCTAAAACCGGTGAAACAGACTGGACTCACGATATTCCATCTCCGTTCTTTGTGTTTCGCTGGGGCCCTGCAATGTCTCCTACACTTTACAAAGACAAGGTAATATTTTTGCAGGATGACGATCTGAATCCAGCGATCGTCGCACTAAACAAATCAACAGGTAAGGTTGAGTGGCGGGATGACCGCAGTGATCAGGCAGTAAATTACTCACATCCGGTAATTTGCAGGACAGATACAGGCGATGAGATCGTAGTAGCTGGAACGGGAATGCTTATTGGTTACAATCCAGACAATGGCGAACGCAAGTGGCACGCCCGGGTACTTCTACGCAATATCAAGACGACACCCGTTGTAGAGGCCGGCGTTATCTATATCTCCGTTCAAAGTGGAGGCATTGCTAATCAGTGGCTGGCCTCGGCCGACCGCGCAGAAACCGGAGATAATAATGGAAAATTAAGCAAAGATGAAATGCACGCGATTGTACCTACCGGTCGAGTACCCGAAGCCTTCTTCAAAAAGACATTCGACCGCGGTGATCTCAACAAGGACGGATTTCTTGAGGGCAAAGAACTCGACATCGCCTTTTTGCACCCGGATAACTTCGCCGGAGCACGGTACGATGACAGGGAGGCTGCTGATGAATATGTCTTAGCTGTACGCTCGGGCGGGGCGGGGGATGTCACTGAGACACACCTATTATGGAAGACTCCAACAAAATACACCGATCACATCGTATCTCCACTGGTATCTAACGGCCGTATGCTACTCATCAAGGGTGGAGGCATTAGGACTGTCTTTGACACCAAGAAGGGTAAATCGCTCGGGCGTCAGGCGCGCATTCAGAATACTAGCGAGTATTTCGCATCACCAGTAGTCGGCGACGGTAAGATATACATCGCGGGTGAAAACGGTGTCGTAGTTGTCTTAGAGGACTCCAAGGATTACACCCTACTTGCCAAGAATGATATGGGCGACGCGATACTGGCGACACCTGCTGTTGCCAACGGTAATCTCATTATTCGCACCCGCTCCAAACTTATCTGCGTAGGTAATTAACTCGTTTTCCATCGCAGAAGGGCTAATCTAATGAAAGAGCGTCTTGTTTATCTATCGGGAGAATTCGTATCGGAAAACGAAGCTAAGATCTCAATTTTTGATGCTGCCGTGAACCTCGGTCACTGCGTCACGGACTCGGCGCGAACTTTTGGTCACACACCATTTAAACTTGAAGAACATGTATCGCGACTTTACGCCTCTCTTAAGGTGGCTCGCATCGATCCCGGTATTAGCGAATCAACGATGCTAAAGGTTACTTACGAATTGCTCGAGCGCAATTTGCCACTTTACGATCCGAACCAGGATTGTTGGATTGTACATAACGTCTCCTCGGGTATGTCGCCAATGGGCCCCAGCCCCGTTCAAACATCAAATGCCACAATTATGATCGCAAATCAACCGTTGATATTAACCGGCTGGCAGAAATATTATCATCAGGGATGTCACGCCGTGACGCCCTTTAGCCGCCAGATACCATCCCAATCTCTGGACTCACGAATCAAAAATCGGAGCCGCATGTTTTATACTCTGGCAGAACAGGAAGTTAAACTTGTCGATAAGGATGCACAAAGCGTCATCTTAGATACAGACGGATTTATCGCAGAAAACAAAGGCGGGAATATATTTGCCGTCAAGGACGGAGTAGTACGTACCTCCACGACAGTGAATGCCCTCGCCGGTTTAACTCGTGAAACAACGCTGCAGATTTGCGATACACTGGGGATCGAAACAGAGGAAACACGGCTACTACCATATGACCTTTATACGGCCGACGAAGTATTCTTTACCAGCACTCCCTATTGCCTTATGCCAGCAACCAAATTTAACGGGCTCGCAGTTGGTGACGGTAACGTAGGCCCCATCTCTAAAGCAATTTTGTCGGGCTGGAAGAACCTGACGGGGGTTGATGTGGTCGCGCAAGCAGATTTCCAGGTTGAAGGGTGTACGAAGTAAACATGCATAAGGACGACCCTTTAGTTACTTCGGTCTCCAAATCAATGGAGTTATACAATCAGGCGAGCAAACTCATTCCTGGTGCTACTCAATTAATCAGCCGCCGCCCCACCAGATATGCCTATGGGATTACACCTGCCTATGCTAGTTCCGCAAGAGGCGCTCGGTTTACCGATGTTGATGGTAATCGGTTTATCGACTGGGTTAGTGGAATTGGTGCGGTCATACTTGGATACTGTGATTCTGTCGTTGACGAATCAGTAAAACGGCAAATTGACCTTGGTACCATGTATTCGGTTAGCCATCCGATCGAAATCGAGTTGGCGGAATTATTGATCAAACGGATACCTTGTGCGGAGATGGTCAGATTTGCCAAGGGAGGCGGAGACGCATGCGCTGTTGCAATACGTATAGCCCGTGGTACAACCGGTAGAAACAAGATATTATTCAGCGGCTATCATGGCTGGCACGACTGGTATCTCGCTGCTAATCATAAATCAGGGGAGCTTGATAGTCATTTGTTCCCGGGGATCGATCCGATTGGCGTTCCGGTGGAATTAAGTGGAACGGTGCTACCATTCCCCTATGATGATCTGGATTTCTTAGAAACGTTGCTGGAAGACAATAGGGAAGATACGGCGGCAATCATCATGGAGCCTCTTCGTAGTGAATTCCCGAGTGAAGGTTATCTTAGCGGTGTTCGTCAGCTTGCTGATAAATTTGATGTGTTACTTATTTTTGACGAGGTGTCGACGGGATTTCGACCTACAGACTCGGGCGTTCAACCGTTGGTCGGCGTTACTCCTGATATGGCCGTTTTCGCCAAATCTCTGTCTAACGGGTACCCAATGGGCGCTGTTGTGGGAACGCGTAAAGCGATGCAGCCTGCTGCTCAAATGTTCATCTCCAGTACCTATTGGAGCGATACTATTGGTATTCGTGCCGCAATTACTACTTTAGAAGAACTCAGCATCCGTAATTCCGTAAGCACAATTCATAACACAGGGCAAATATTGAAAACTGAAATTTCACAGCTGTTGCAGAAATATTCTCTACCTGCTGTCTGCGACGGTGTTGACTGGCACCCCTATTTACGTTTCCATACTGAGGACAACATACAATTAATCAACACACTATACATACAGGAAATGGCAAAGAGATCAGTGCATACAGGAATGTCGTTCTACATTAATGAAAGCCATGGCGAGTCTGAACTCTCCGAGACACTGGGCGCGGTCGAGGCTGTATTTACGATCCTCAGAAAAGCACTTGATAATGGTCAGCTACATGATTTAGTCGAAACAATCCCGCAGACAGATGGCTTTCGGCGATTGGTTCGTTAGAACAGGAGTGCGACGGTGCCAATAGACGTTCTAATTATCGGAGTGGGTTCGATTGGACACCGACACGTCCGCTGTTTTCTTAACACGGGAAGAGCTCGTGTTTCTATTTGTGAGGCCGATCACTCTCTCTGCCGAGCAATTGCAGATCAATATAATATTGCTCACACCTTTAATCATCTGGACTCGGCCTTGGCAAGTTCTCCTAATCTGGCCGTGATCTGCACGCCAGCGCATCTGCATGTACCCATGGCAATCCAGATCGCCGAACAAGAAATCGACGTGTTGATCGAAAAACCCCTCGGCACAGTACGGGACGGACTGGATCGGCTGGATGAATTAATAACACGCAACAATTTAATTTGCGGTGTCGCCTACGTAATGCGACAACATCCGGTAGTTCAGGATCTCCATGAAATCGTCAATTCCCAACAATTTGGACGTCCTCTTCAATACACGTTAACTGCCGGGCAACATTTTCCATACTACCGGCCGGCATACCGTGATATTTACTACACTGAACATCGAACAGGAGGGGGCGCCATTCAGGACGCCATCACACATATGATGAATACCTGTCAGTGGTTATTAGGCCCCACCACATCGCTTGTTTGCGATGCCGGACATCTGGCTCTTGAAGGAGTCACCGTGGAGGATACAGTACATGTGCTCACACGTCATGGTGACATTATGGGCAGCCTGGCACTAAATCAATTCCAATCACCAAACGAAGCTACATTGGATATCCATTTTCAAAAGGGGAGCATCCGCGCATTTTTTCACTCGAATCTCTGGCTTTACTGCGATAAACCTGACACCGCGTGGCAAACAGGCAGAAAATATGATTTACAAAGAGATGATCTGTTTATCGCACAGGCTAACAAGTTTCTAGATTGCTTAGAAACGCGAACAACACCTAGTTGCAATTTGCAGGAAGCTGCCCATACATTAAATACAAACCTCGCGATGCTCACATCATCCAAAACAAAACAATGGTTGAACATCTCTTAACAATTTCGAGAAAGCTATTATGTCTAACACAAAGGACACCCTTTTCAATCTAGAAGGACGGGTTGCGTTAGTTACCGGCGGTGCAGGCCACTTAGGTACCGCCTTCTCTCAGGTACTGGCAGAAGCAGGCGCAAACGTTATCGTAACCAGCCGGACAGCCGAACGTGCAGTTGCAGCAGCCAGAAATTTACCTGGTGAAAATCATCTCGGGCTTACTTTAGATCATAAAGACGAAAACAGTATTCACCAACTCATGACGAATGCGATTTCGGAATATGGGAAACTCGATATTCTGATCAATAATGGTACCCATGGTGCTGCGAATGACTGGAGGACTGTGAATCGGGAACAATTCAACGACCAACTTACAAACGCAACCGCATATTTTTTATTGGGGCGACTTTTCCGCGATCATGTTGTGAGCCGGAATAAAGACGGAACCATCGTAAATATCGGCTCTATGTACGGGATGGTGGCTTCCTACCCGGACGCCTATGAAGATATCTGCGATTACAGTCCGGCCTCCTATCATGCACTCAAGGGTGGGATTATTCATATGACTCGTCATCTTGCTGTTTATTGGGCCATGGATAGGATTCGGGTTAATTGTTTAAGCCCCGGGCCATTCCCAGGACCCAAAGCACCCGAAGAAATGGTGCAGCGACTTTGTCACAAAAGTCCCATGAACCGGATGGGGAATCCCGATGAACTTAAGGGTGCACTACTGTTATTGGCCAGTGATGCTGGCAGCTATATTACCGGACAGAATATCGTCGTTGATGGCGGTTGGACTGCATGGTGAATTCGTTATCCTGAAAGGATAGACGTTCAATGCCTAATAACAATTATTCTCCATACGAACATTCGATGCATAGAGATGCTTCAGCAACCCCGGGCGTGGATAACCTCAACACTTACACCACCCGTGAACTGGAAGAATTAGCGTTTTACGTTAAGGGTGCCACTATTATTCTCATCGATTGTTTATGTATTCTTCTTCTCTGCGTGGGCGCGGTCGCGCTAAACGAAGCATACAATATCCGCATGTTGCATCCCTCTTTAACAGACCTTCTCAATTTGGCGATGGTTGCAGCGGCCTTTGTATTGATCATTGGAAATGGATTCTTACTTGTAAGTAAATCAACGAGGGGTGGCAGGATGGTATTTTATATTAGCTCGGGACTGATCTGCACCTGCTGTTTAGGTCCGGTCATCTTAGGTTTTATAACATTAAGCCAGCTTGATGTATCGATGTCGCTAGCCTTAGTTAATTGCCTGTGTTGCATTTCTATCGTATTTCATTTAGCCGGATGGGCCGGCTTAAGCCATTCACTTGGATTAAAATCTACCTCGCGTCAACTGAACCATTCGACGTTTCTTTTTCCGTGTCTCATCTTAGTGCTGTGGTTGACAGGATTAGAGGCCACGCAGTGGCCCCCTCGATCCGGCTTTCTCTTCTTACTCTCGGTTGCTGCGGCGTTTTTGTTAACATTCTTTTTTCTCAGCAAACTAGCGAGAAGCATCATGCAAATCCGTCGCGCAATTAGGAATGCCATCGACGTTGATACAATTATCGACAAAGGATATCTGCCAAAGAATTAAACCGAGATAAACAGCTATGTTTATCATAGAAGTGTTTAACGACATTGCCTTGCTGATTGGATTAGTTGATATTCAGGCCGCTCTCACTTGCGTCTGTACTATTCGAATTTCGCAGTGACTTCACCGATATGGGTAAAACGACAGGTTATCTCGTCACCACGACCCACCGGTATGAGAGCTGTGGCGGACCCGGGTATAACCATCTCTCCCGCCTTCAGTGTTTCCCCCTGAGCGTTAAGATGACTGATCAGAAAACGCAACGAGTTCAGCGGGCCTTCCATAATATCAGCAGCAACACCCGATGCCACCAATTTGCCATTTCTAAATACTGCCACACCTTCCATTTCCCAATGGACATCGCGAGCAGTTGACACATTGGTTCCAATTATTTGGCCAGCATGTATGCCGTTCGAACAAATCAGTTCCTGCCGCGTGGGCTGAGGATAATGATAAACATAATTGTGCAGTTCGATCCCCGGACGCACTTCAGCAATTGCATCACGCAATTCGTCATCAGACGGATTTTTGGTTGTCAATTCTCGCTTAAGTACAATCACGAATTCCGGTTCAATCGCCAGTGAGTAAAACTGGTCCGCCTTCAATGGCGTTCTTTCGTTAATAAGTCCCGGCGTCAATAAGCGCCCGTAAATTGGTTCGGCAAAGCCGAACTGTTTACGAATAGCAGCACTAGTACAACCCACTTTATAGCCAAATGGCTTATCCCCGTCGGCCTCACGGAGTGAATGATAAATGCGCTGACATTCATAAGACTGCTCCATCGTCAACATACTAATATCGTCGATCGCCGATTCAAATCTTCCCGTCTTGAAGAACTTATAAAATGACTGAGCAATGCTTTTTAACGAATCCATCTGACATAAATTACATAGGTTATGAAAATACCGATTAGGTTTTTTATTGTAACTCACCGCCCTCTAAACCGTGGTCACCATATGAATTTGAAAATAGTATTAGTTGCCATATTTCTGTTATTTCTTGTGTCTACTTCTAATGGCAAAGGCTATCACCTCTACTATTCCAGCAGCTATTCCAATACGGATGGATAGGGTAAGCTCAGCGCCCCCCTGAGTCTTTCAATGGTATCAATTTTTTAGCATTTCCTCGCGATATCCCAAAAGGCCTTTAATGGTTTGGTCAGGGCGAGTCGGAGCAGCGACGATTTAACCGTTTCGTTCAATAGGAGTTCCGACTCTATGCGCAGTGGAAAAAATTTATGGCCCTGTGGTGGGATCGTTAGAAAGCAGGATGAGTCTTATTGAAAACACGGTTCGAATGCCAGACTCGTGACGAGTACCGACGCTTACGGATATTCCAACGTCGATCATTACGACACTCGCGAATATCTTGGTTTAGTTACGCATTTTTCCCGGGCAATGCGTAACCTGCAAGGTGTTCGTTAGATTTACAACAATTCGCGAATGGCTTCACCACCCGGCAAAACGGCGATAGGTCGCCCTTCGCGCGTCGTCGTATGCCATTGTGCTTCAATCCCGAGATGCCGGTAAACCGTCGCGAGAACATCATTTGGATGTATAGGTCTATCAACCGGTGTTTCACCGCGCGAGTTTGAAGTCCCTAGTACCTGTCCTACTTTGAGCCCACCACCGGCCAGAAGTATGCTCATCAAAGGCCCCCAGTGGTCGCGGCCCCCCGTTTTATTAATTCGCGGCGTCCGTCCAAATTCCCCCCACACCAGTAATAGGACTTTTTTATCAAGCCCTCTGTTGTAAATATCCATAACCAAAGCCGATATCATCTGATCGAGTGGCGGTCCGGATAAATCCATTCCACGACTAGGCCCCATAGACCCGTCGTCTGGACGGTTATCGTTCACGATATTTAGATGCCAGTCCCAGCACAGAGAGTCTGGTGCCGTGTTAATCGTTACGAAGGACACTCCGGCCTCGACAAGTCGACGTGCCAGCAAACCAGACTGCCCCCAGCGGTGTTCGCCATATAGATCGCGTATATGTTGTGGTTCGCGTGTAAGGTCAAATGCTTCCCGCGCTTTTCCGCTGCTAACCATATCCAGAGCAACATGACTAAATCGATCGACTCCGGCCATCGATCGCGAATTATCGACCGACCGGGAGAGCGTGTCTAACGCGCTTAGCAGCGAGCGACGATCACCCACGCGATCAATTGTAACGTCATCCGCTAACTTTAAATTGGAGGTAGCCTGAGTTAGCAGGTCCTGACGATACCGGGTTTCAAAAGGATCCTGAAACACCGTAAAGCCGCCATGTCCTGTACCTAAATGCCCGGCACCCATTACCTCACCAATATTAGGATTACGAGTCTGTTGCTCTGACAAAAGAACATAGGGCGGCATTCCGGGTTGTCGCGGACCCAAAAACCTTGATGTCAGCGATCCGGCCGAAGGATGTGATGCCTGATTGTTCATGCCACGGTATCCGGTTGATAACCAATGGGCGGCTACAAAATGGCCATTTTCGCCATGCGCGATACTTCGGATGATCGCCGCGCGATCCACCACCTGGGATGTTCTTGGCATCGTCTCACAAAATCTAATACCGCTGTGTAATGTAGGAATCGTTCCGTACGGTCCTCGGATCTCAATCGGAGCATCCGGTTTCGGGTCAAACGTCTCAAATTGAGAGGGCCCACCACCAAGCCATACCTGAATGACGGCAGTATCTTTGTTACTGTTGCCCGTATCTTCCTTTGCCTTTACAAGCTTTTCCAAGCTTATACCGAGCCCCCCTGCCATAACAGCGGTTTCAAGAAAGCGTCTGCGGTTATTTATAGACATCTAGTTTTCCAAAATTGGATGAAGCATAAACTCCTACCCGTATTTTAAGTAAAAATACATCAGCGTTTCCAGACGTTTTTTATATTTCGACGATGTTAGACCCGTTTTGGGCAGATTCGATATTAATCAACCCAATCCCAACGTCTACAATAACTAAATGCTTTTAACTCAGAATCGTGTTTTTATAATAACCTGTCTACGTTGCATCCTTTATTGCGCGTCGATTCCACTCCTGGCTAATACGGTAGTGGCCAAAGACTCCTCGCTTGATTTTGAAAACGACATTGTCGCCATATTCACCAAGGCCGGATGTAACGCCGGCGAATGTCATGGAGCCGCTATTGGACGGGGTGGATTTAAGCTTAGCCTTTACGGTGGTAATCCAGCAGCAGATTTCGAAGCCATTGTGAACAAACTTCAGGGACGGCGAATCAATTTATCAAAACCCGAACAAAGCCTACTACTGTTGAAACCAACCGAATATGTTTCGCATGAAGGTGGTGCTATCTTTGATATGAACTCCGAGAGTGCCAGACGGATTAAACAATGGATCTCGCAGGGCGCCAAACGAGTTACACAACGCAAGTTAGTATCCATCGTCGTGCGGCCGGCACGAATCTATACAGAACAACTCGGGACTACCCATCAGATCTCCGTAAACGCAAACTACTCCGACGGTTCCACCAGAAACGTAAGTGACTGGGCAGTTTTGGAACCGGAGGACAATTCCGCAGTCGAATCCAATAATACAACGGGGAGTTTAACCGTGCTCCGTCGCGGACGACATATCGTTACCGTACGATATCTGACGATCGTCAGGCCAATTGAGATTATGGTACCCCTTAATTCTGAATCGAATACAGAAGTCCCTCCTGTCTATAACTATATCGACACTGAAATTAATAAAACCCTGCAAACGCTGAGAATTAAGCACTCAGCACAGGCAACTGACGGAGAATTCATTCGCCGGATCTCATTACATCTGACCGGGCGCCTGCCATCGGCCAAGTACGCAAAGGAGTTTATTTCTTCCTCTGACGAGGAAAAGCGTTCTAAAGCGATAGATACTCTTTTAGGCTCTGAGGAATTCAATATTTACTGGAGTCATGTTTTTTCTGAACTTCTCAGAATACGACCACAGGCCCTAGGACCCGAAGGTGCAAGCTCATATTTTGACTGGCTATCAGACCGGATACGAGCCAACGCAAACTATAAGCAAATTGTTACCGAATTGCTTTTATCCACCGGCGATGCATTTGAGCACGGGCCGGCAAATTACTATAGGACTATCACTGATCCCCGACGACAAGCTGAATTCACCAGCGAGCTGTTAATGGGCACACGGCTAAGGTGTGCCAATTGCCATAACCATCCGCTCGATCACTGGACCCAAAATGACTACCACGGACTGGCTGCAATTTTTGCTCAGCTCGATATCAGCCAATCTGTAAAGATTAATTTAGACGGAACCACAATTCACCCGGTGACACTCGAGCCTGCAATCGCCAAAATCCCGGCCGGAAAGGCCATCCAAACAGGCGCGACGGATCCGCGGAAGGAATTCGCCCAATGGTTAACCGCTGACAACAATCCCTATTTCGCAAAAGCAATTGTCAACCGGTTATGGAAACAGATGATGGGTCGCGGTCTTGTTGAGCCTGTTGATGATTTTAGATCCACTAATCCTGCGACACATCCTCTATTGATGGACGCGTTGGCACAGGAATTCGTAACAACCAATTACAATATTAAAGGTTTGTTGAAGACTATAGCACTTAGTTCCGCGTACCAGCGTAGTTCCGCCGCCAATGAATCTAATAAATACGACAACAAATTTTACTCGCACACGTTACGTACACCGCTTCAGCCAGCTGTTCATGCCGATGCCACATCCGATGTTCTGCAAGTTGCCGAACAATATGGTGAGCAACCACTTGGTACTCGGGCCATCGAGTTGCTTAACCCCGTCACACAATCCCGCACACTAGACATACTAGGGCGCTGTGGTCGCGAAGACTCGTGTGAAACCGGTAACAATGCTTCCAGCGGCCTTACAAAAACGCTCCATTTCTTTAATGGGGGGTTTCTTAATAGTCGAATCAGCCATACGCAAGGGAGATTGTTGGAATTAATGCAGAAAGACATTCCATCTCTCGATATAATCATAGAGTACTATCTGGCCGCTTATTCACGATTTCCAACGACGGAAGAGGTCAGATTTTGGACAACTCAACTTAAAGAACAACCGGATGCCAATCAACGGCAGGAGTTCTTAGAAGATTTTATCTGGGGACTGCTAACCTCCAAAGACTTCACGACCAACCATTAGAGCACGGCGTTAAAAATCGCACTTCAGGGATAACACAATGAATAGCTTAATACTCACCTTTCTTACGATCACCACCAGCTTTGCATTTGCCCAGACACGTCAGGACGGTGAAGCGAAAGCTGTGCCTACCAAAGCCGATATCATCAAGCGGTTTGATAAAGATGGTGACGGAAAACTCTCGGCTGAGGAAGGAGCCGAAGCGCGGCGCGCCTTAGGGGCACGCGAAGCGGCCAAACCAGCAGATGCAGAAAAGCCGAGGGAATATAAAGCACGAATTGCCGTTATTGATCCTAAGGGTTTTAAAGTCGAAGGTGGAAAGGCAATCTTTTCCGGGCCACAGAGCGGCGAACGGCTTCCAAAGTTAAACGTTTTGGAATTCGACGGCCAATCAGTCGGAAAGACATTTAACGCATTAGGAGCCAATAAGGGCGCCCAACTGATTATTCTGTCTGATCATAACCGATCGTCCATCCGCGGTTTAATCGGCCTGTCTCGTCTGGTTGCTACGATTAATCAAAAGTCGAACGATAAACTTAATGCTGTCATCGTTTATCTAGGTGAGGATCGTAATCAACTATCCGAACATGCCGGGCGATATCACCAATATTTAGCTGGCAAACCCGTCATTGGACTTTCCAATGATGGCCGCGACGGGCCCGGAAGTTACGGCCTGAACCGCAATGTTAGTATGACGATTATAATAGCCAAAGACGGCAGGGTGCTTTATAACTTCCCCTTCCCGGAGGGGATGTTAACACCCGATCCACATGTCCTTGGCGGTATCAGCGAGGTACTGGATGCTGAACATGATAAGATGACGGAATGGCTAGCTGCTTCGAGCCCACAGCGCAGCAACGCTACACGTACCCGAGCCAATACCGGCGGAATTGATATTCGAGCTCTATTAGCTCCGGTACTAAACAAAGAAGCGTCAGACGAAGAAATTGATGCTGCTGCAAAACGCGTGGACGCAGTCTTTGAGAGTAACAAAACTGCTGCCCAACAGATTGGTACGACCGCAAAACGCCTTGTTGAATCAGGAAATTTATCGAACTATGGAACAAAACGTTCCCAGTATCACCTATTCAAATGGGCAAAGTTACATGAGGGCGCTGCCTCCAGGCCGTCGCCTCCATCGAAAGACAAGTAGGCGAGTTATTTCATGAGTCTCTTTACAAACAATAAAACTCAGTATCGTCTACCTCGACGTGACTCAATCGTCCTTGGCGGCCTTTCTGCCTTTGGGCTCGGTATGTCCGATTTGTTTGCGGCCCGACGCTCCGGAGACACCAACACCGCCAAACATTGTATTTTAATCTGGCTTGATGGGGGACCAAGTCATCTTGAAATGTTCGACCCCAAACCGAACGCACCGATCGAGGTTCGCGGTCCTCTAGAATCGATCGCTACGAGTATTCCCGGAATTCGTGTCAATGAATGTTTGACGGGAACTGCCGGAATAATGAATGAGATAGCTTTGATCCGCTCGGTCACATCACCGCTGGGTGAACATAATTTTGGCACACATTATTTACTTACTGGACATAAACCCACACCGGCACTTGAATATCCCGCCATCTGTTCAACCGTTGCTCAACTCACGGGGCAGACTGGGGTTCTGCCGCCAAATATTGCAATCCCCCGTTTCTCAAATACGATTTCCGGAAACGGTTTTCTGCCGCCAGCGACACAACCCTTTGCAGTAGGTGGCAATCCCCAACGTCTAGATTTCAAGGTTAGAGATCTTAACTATTATCGCGGCCTGAACCTAACTCGTGTCGATAGACGCAAAACGTTAGTCAATGCCTTCGACCAGTTTACAGCTACCAGAGATGCTGGTGTTGACGGCCTCGATCCGGACCTCGAGCGTGCCTTTAATCTGTTAACATCCGACGATGCTAAATCAGCTTTTAATCTGAGTGAAGAATCAGAGGATTTGCGTAATCGATATGGAATGGGCGATTCTATTGGCCAGAGTTGCTTATTGGCAAGACGACTTATCCAACGAGGCGTTCCCTTCGTTACAGTCAACAGTGATGGCTGGGATACTCATAGCAATATAAATGCACTTAAACGACGTTACGCTACAGACAGAAACGCTAAGCTTCCCTCCTTTGATCGCGCTTTCAGTGCACTTATTACCGACCTCAAAGAAAGGGGCATGCTGGACGACACTCTGGTCGTAGTGATGGGAGAATTTGGACGCACTCCTAAAATTAATGCCAATGCGGGACGCGATCACTGGCCACGGGTCTTCAGTATCGCCATGGCCGGCGGAAGTGTACCCGGCGGGCAAGTTTATGGGAGCAGTAATTTGTTAGGAGAATTCCCCCATGACAATCCTGTTACACCATCGGATATCGCTGCAACTGTTTACACATTACTCGGCATCGATCCTACTCATGAACTGCACACCAATGACGGGCGGCCTGTGCGAATTACGCCCGACACCGCGAAAGTAATAAACACGCTTATCGGATAAGCACTCGCCTATGGCTATGCCTAATCCCCCCCCAAAACTATTAATCTTACTCGTTCAGGTTTTTGCTTATCTTATTGCGCCCGTACATACCCTGGGCCAACCGCCGATTACAGACGTCGCTGTCAGTAGCGATCGTAAATCGATACTATATATCAGCCAACGTGGTCTAACCATTAGCCTGCTTAGCGAAAATGCCGCCGGTGACAAGGTGATTTCCAACGAGTTAAAATCTCGTACCTTACCTATCCCGGCACCTAATTTACACTCCATCAGGTTTTCCCCCACCGGCACACGTATCCTTATATGCGGCGGCACACCCGCAGTCTCCTCCTTTATTGGTATTTACAGTTGGCCCGAGTTAACTGAATTAAAAACACACGATTTGGAAGGGGATTCGATACTAACCGGAATCTGGTTGGACCGCGAACGAATTGCTACCGCCGGACTTGATAACATGATCCGAATATGGAATACAAACAACCTTACAATAGACAAGGAATTAGCGGGGCATTCAGACGGTATAACATCATTGGCAACATTCTCTGAAGAGAAAATACTGATTAGCGCGGGGTTGGATAACAGTTTACGAGTTTGGAACTTAGAGGATTATTCATTAACACGAAGTCTAAACCAGCATATCCAACCCGTGCAATCTCTGGCCTTTAATCGGGCAACAGGCGGACTACCACTTGTTGCATCTGCAAGCGACGACCGGACTATTCGATTCTGGCAACCCACTATCGGTCGGATGGTTCGCTTTGTTAAACTACCATCGAAGCCTCAGGACATTAAATGGCTGACGGACGAACGTTTAGCAGCCGTCTGTAGTGACGGTCAGATTTATATCATTGATACTTTGAATGTTGAAATTCTCGTATCTAAGCAGCTTAAAACCGGTTGGTGTTATGCCATTAGCGCTGGCTCAACGAATAGCCAAGTAATTATCTGCGGATCGCGTGGAGTTCTGGAGATCATGGATATCTCTAGTATTGTTAATGACGCGCGTTAAGTGATTGACTTTTATTCCTCAGCTCCAACGTTTTCTCTTTTATCGGCGGCGACGTAGAAGATAAAATCATTACTAAAAAGTCCGTCCGGATTTTGCATTTGTAGTAAATGCATCCCCGGGTCCGGAACGGATGCAAGATTGATTATCGCTGCCCCCCCTTTTATAGATAGCTCACCGGGAACCTTTCGCCCGTCGACATAAAGATTGGCTGATTCTTTAACATGGCGAACGCTAACAGCCATTTGAGCCTTATTCGGATTAAGTACGGGAAACCGTTGTCGACCACGCTGAGTTTGTATCGGGCCCAATGTCCAAATCGCAGGTTGAGGACTATAAACATCAAATTGTGATCCCATATGTCCGGTAAACGTACCTATAAACCGCCCCTCGAAAGTTGCTTTAAGTAGTTCATCCCGGCTGAATTCGTAGGATTGATCCTGATTTTGACGATACTTTCCGTCAACAAACTGCAAGGTAACATTTTCAGTTCGTTTATTATTAATCCAGCTTCCTACTCCCTCAAGAATCAGAGCCCCTTCTGTGGCCGACGTCTCCAGAGCCTCAATCAGGTCCCTCGTCAAGTCGTTACTATAGGTGTTGCGATTAAATGTCACCTGTCTTCCATACCCACCTGGATAGCCATTGCTTTGTTGCAGTACCATATCCCAAACGGGATCGAATCTGGGGCGCCCGCCCCAAGACAGACGCCAGACACCACGCTCCGGAGCGCCACGCTCCGCAAGATTCCTATAGAACGGGAAGTCAATAATATTGAGTCTTCCCTGAGGCAGAATCAACCAACGATCGTATGCTCCTCGCCATGTCGGCGCGTCCATTCCCGTACCGGGCGTGTTGGTACTTACCAAAAACGGCATCCGGTGGCAATCTCCACAGACATTTTGCTGTGGTTGTAAATCTCCATGCACGTGAAACAATTCGAATCCATCGCGTGCCCGTTGTGTCACTTCATTTGTGTAGGGACGCCGTTGGGCCGGTGGATAGGCAATACTAAGAATAAACTTTGCCATGGCCTCGCGATCTGCGCCGGACAACTCGCCGGGTTGGCCCGAATCATTTATTGTTTCGTCACCAACGGTCATCATCGTATTGGCTAATCCGCCATCGATCAAATGCCGCGTGCTGGTGACCGGATCCTTCACATCACTATTTGGTTCGACCGATTTATGAATACTGAAACTATTATTACCACCATAGGGATCACCAGGGATGCCATCCCAGTGATAGGGCTCAGTATCGCGCAAACCGCGAATTGGCATAGTAGATCGCGGCATAATCTGATTACCACCAGTCACGACTGGCGTATTGAGCACCCATAGTAATTGATCGGTATGCCCGTCCGGATGGCAACTAGCACATGAAAACGTACCGGTCGTTGAGGCAGAGGCCGTATTGAACATCATCCTTCCACGTTTGATCGTTGGATCTGTTGGATCCTCCAATGTGATGTCGTCGAGCACCATTGGGTTATTTAGATCATCCAGGTCCAGCAACGAAACCGTGTTGCTAACAGCATTGAGTACCCATGCCCGTTTGGCCCGACCGTTTGTTTCGGATTCTAAGGCGATTCCTCTGGGTACAGACCCGACTTCGACACGGCCCAGAATTGCACCTGTACGTGCATCCAGAGTAAACACCATATCAGAGCTCGCAGCACTGGCAATCAATACCGAGTCATCCTCGCTAATCTGCAGAGCGAAGGGAGTTGCCAGTCCCATATTCTTTTTAGGTTGGTTCGGTGGCAGTGGTTCAAGTTGAAAACGTTCGGATTTAATCTGCTGGGAATCCATCTGGACATGCGTAATTTGATTTAGGAATGCGCGGTTCTCTAGTTCTTTAAGGCCGTGTTTTGCCGTACCACTTTTACCATTCGCATCGTTACGAGCATCGGCCTGAGCGACAAACACGTTGCCTTTTGAATCTACCGTGAGACCGTAGAGTAAAGTACCAAGATTATTAACAACCTCAAGAAGTCGTTCATTCTCTGTATCAAAGACATAAAGATCCCTGTCTGGCACGGAGGGATGCCGGATCACATCAATCACATGCCCAATTGATAACACGTTATTATGCCGAATGGAGTGCTCCCAAGCATCGAATGTTTTCAATTTCCCGTCCAATGGCGGTGTTCCACCGGATAGCTGCGTTTGATTATTCGATTCAAACGGTATTACATATAGCTTATCGTTACGTACGACGATCGCACGGGGATCCTGAGCATTGATTGTAATTCTCTTACCAACGCGTAATCTCGCAACATCAATCACGGCAATCTGATTTTCTGATGACAATGCAATATAGGCTTTTTGATTCGATGCGAACGCTATGCCCACCGGTTCGTCAAAACGCGTAGACTTGGTAACGGGATCAATATCCTGAACTGTACCGACTACCTGCAAATAAGTGGGGTTTTTTGAATTTGTATCAATAACGCTGACCGAGTCAGAAATGTGATTTGCGACCCACACTTGTTGCCCATCTGGCCGACTGGCAAGTCCGACCGGATCTATTCCAACGGGAATACGTTTTATCACCTTTCGCGATCGTAGATTTATAACATCGACAGTGTCCGCAGGCGTATTTGTTACAAATACGTGATCGCCCATAACCAACACCGGCCGAGCATGCGGGCTCATATGAGACGTGTGTCGCACCTCCGCAGCTTGGATTTCCGCGAGGTACATAAAACATATAGTCTGATATAAGGCGAGTACGGAAAAGACTGTTTTAGTTAACATCTGACGGCTCCCTAACAATTTTCCCTCTAGAAACGGCTTAGATTATTATAATCCGTGCGACTAATAGTCTGAATCCCAACTTACATCAATTCTGTTTTATGCTAATGCATAGTATAGTGTTCAAATGGTGCTTCGCAGGGCTTTCCGCGAGACACATATAACGCGTTATGCTCTGGCTCAACAATCATCGCAAATACTGTTTCAATAAATCCATGTTTCGGATCTTGTAAATTCTGATGTCTGCATATTGATCCAGGAAAGTTGTCATGATCGCTAAATAATCGGGCGATGGTTTTCGTTGTTATCTCTTGCCGATGATTCTCCAACAACGTATGCATACGCGGCAATCTTGAATAGGAATCGCATAACTCATTAAAGTCTTCATTGATTCCCTTCAGTTGTTGGTGCAAGCAATGGTTGGTATGGATCAAATACTCCGAATTTTTCTGCACATAGACCCTATCAATAGTTGCCTCAATATTGGCAGGCCCATCCGGCGACGTCATCATTATATTGACAGGTATAGCTCGATAGGCATCTTCCAATACACTAACGGCCGTCGGAAGACTGGTTTGTTCAAACATACACCGCAATGAGAAGTAGTGTGGTACGCCTATCCCTCTCGATGGTGCAGGTAATGTGTTTAAACAACACCCAATACCGGCAGCATTGACTCCCATATATCCAATCAGGCCTGCCTGACCCACACTGATATAGGCAGGTTTATTGTGAGGACGGCGAGTCAATACTATAGTCACCTCGTCCAAGACCGGATCCGCGTCCCAGGTTTGAGCAAGTAAATGCGTTCCATTTTGCGTTATTCCAGATGACAAAGATAGAGAAGTGCAGGCGTTCTCCGTTTCATCGCCAAATTGATTTCTAACCTGAGCAATCATTAGCTCGAGCAACGGCACCCCCGCACTCTCGCCTATAGCTTCAAATTCCTCCATCAGATGAGGGGCATAAGATTGTGCATATTTCATCGATGCCCGGGAAACATCCTCTGCCTGTTCAACAGATACTGAGTTCATTCGGTTTGCACTATCCAGAGCAAGTTCGCAAAATCTTCGGATAAGCACCCCGGCCTGTTCGCCAAGCTGGATACCCATTTCTCGCGGAGTACCCGTTACAGTGAATTCCGGATATCTTGTAACCATTTGTTCGGCTACCACTCTAACGTTCCAGTACTTTGCCCAAACGCTTCAACTTCGAGTCCCTGACGCTGAAGAATAGTCAGATAGAGATTGCTTAGTTCCGTATTATCTTCCTTATCGTAGGCGACATACTGACCATGCGTAAAACCACCGCCTGCCATAATTACCGGTAAATTTCTCGCATCATGTGAATTTGCATTCCCCAAATTCGATCCGAATATAAGCGATGTATTGTCGATCAATCTTTGTCCATTTTCATCAGTCGTTTTCAATTTCGCCAATAACCCTGCAAACGCGGAAACAATTCCGGATTCGATAATTCGCAACTGACGAATTTTATCCAGATCCTGACCGTGATGTGAGAGAATGTGATGACGTTCGTCTACACCATCAATTTGAATATCAACATGTGGGTCCTGAATAAGAAATGTCACCGTTCGTGTCGAATCTGTTTGTAACATTAACGGAACAAGTCCCATTAGTGAATCGAGTCTATTTAAAATCTGACGTGGATCGATTTCTAAAGGAATCCCTTGAGAAACTTTCGGTTTGGGCCGATCGATCCAACCTTCTAATTCAGAGATATTCAACTCTGTGGCGCGCACCGAATCGAAATAGTCATCTAGCAAATGATTATCGTCGCCACTGATTCTACGACGCAATCGCCCTGTCTGACCTTTTAGCTCATCTAAGATACTACGCCCCTCCGCCAATCTTCTTTTTTGTCGCCTGATTTCTTCTGGTCGACCATCCAAGAATAATTCGCTAAATATTTCGCGCGGGTCATATTTTGCTGGCAGCATCACGCCGCCCGAAGTATAGGCCTGGCTTTGGGTTCTGTCCGAACCCAAATTAATCGACGGAAACCGTGTCGTATATCCAAAGTGATTAGCTACTACCTGATCGACCGAAATTCCATTCCGAAAACCCGCGTTCCCTGGCTTGGGGGTAGAAGTCAACCATGTCATTTCACTATCATGAGCCTGACGTCCAACCTGATTGCTATGCGATAGACCGGAAAATAGAGTGTATTCGTCCCGGTGTTCCTGTAGCAGGTCTAAATAGAACGTCGATTCATAATCCCTGCCCGCAGTCTCTGGCCAAAACGAAGGCGGATGCAGGCCCAACGCCGTGCAAATAAATACCGACCTTTGCGGGGCCTCTTCAGAGCAAGCATACAGCGGGTTCATGGCCTCCATCAATGGAAGCGCTAGCGAGACGCCGGTTGCCTGCAATATAGTTCTGCGATTCAATTCCATGTATAGTGCCTTGCGTACAAGAACATCTGTTTTATTTTTCCCGGAAAATCTTACTCATCACAATATCATGCATTATGTCACGGACGCGATAGTCATTGAATTTAGCTCGAGCAACGATCTGGGCTAATTCTTCACGATCCGCAAACTGGATTTCCGAACCTGTGCCAAACTCGATTAGTTTACGGATATAATTACCCAGAATGATATCCTTATCGTCCATCATCAGCTGTTTAAATTCCTTAATTCCGCTAAAGCTTATACCTCGAGGTGTTTCTCCAGAAGCGTCTACAACTAATTCCTGCCGTATCTCATTGCCTATTTTGATACGGTATCTTTCACGAAACTGCCCAATCGGGTCGAAGCTTTCCAAAGCAAACCCGGGTGGGTCAATTTTCTTATGACAGGTATTACACGTGAGGACATCCCGGTGGGCAGCGAGTATCTCTCTGATCGTAGACTTCCCCCGAATATCCGGTTCAACTGAACCGACCGACGGAGGAGGAGAGGGTGCCGGAGTACCATAGAAATTAGTCAGGACAAAATTACCGCGAACCACAGGCGACGTTGATGTCCCATTAGCAGTAGTTTTGAGTATAGCTGCCTGAGTGAGGAAACCGCCACGCGGGGAATCTCCTGGTAATTGCACTTTGCGCATATACTGCCCTTGGACTGGTGGCAACTGATAATGCTGCGCTAACCGACGGTTCACGAAAGTAAATTCAGATTCTATAAAATTAGATGCGCTAAGATTCTCGCTCATGATGTGCTGATAAAACAGTTGACTTTCGCGTAGTAATGTGTCCGCCAGAACTTCGTCGTATTCCCAGTACAAACGTTGGTCAGGGGTGTTGGCATTGATCTTATTCAACATCAACCATTGTCCGAGAAAGTCTTTGACGAACCTCATAGCCTTGGGATCTGCAAGCATTCTATCGACTTGTCCGCGCAAGATACCGTCCCGATCCAAACGCCCTGTATCCGCTAAGTCAAACAGTTCCTGGTCGGGCATACTACGCCAAAGGAAGAAGGAAAGTCTGTTGGCTAAAGCATAGTTATCCAACTTACCGGGGTTTTCATCAAACATTAAAAACTGCGGGGAACTAAGGATAGCCCTAATAGGCACTCTCATCGCATCGCGTAAGGATGCTCCCTGTTCAATCATCGGACTTGCTAAGGCCACAAACGCCTGCACCTCCTCTTCTTGAATCGGTCGTCTAAATGCTCTTTCACAAAACGAACGCAGTATACTCGCCAATTGTTCTTTGACAGGGCCATTTGGCTGGATTGTATATCGAACAGCACCTCGATCATCTTTCTGTGGCTTTAGCTCAACATCGGCCAGCAGACGTGTCGTACTAGGGGGCGGCCAATTCAGATCCAGCGGCCCTTCCACATGAATCGAGCGGATATGAATACCTTTTCCCTGATAATCCAGGTCACCATATTTCATTAAGAAGTCGATGCCGCCTCCCTGCTGATTATCCTCCATTGCGTAGGTTGGGTAAAAAGAATCGCCAGGCTCCAGAAACGCCGTAATGGTAAATGGTTCCTTTCGGTCCACACCGATATCGCCGACTCCCAACATTCGCCCGCCACCATTTGGTCCTTTATTAATCACTTTAAGGATTAAAGGAACATCCGATTGAAATGTACTGGCCTCAATGGTGATTTTGTACCTGCCGGCCCGCTTCACATCAAAGTGATGAGCATGCGACGGTAGAAGGAAGTCTGCATCGGTAAAAATTACTAAACCGTCATCGATTCTGCGGTAAATTCCGCCACCATCAATAAATGTTTTGCCATCGTGATACGCAAGACGTGGACTATTCAGAATGTCGTACTTGAATTTTTGATATGGCGATTCTTCCAAACCTCGAAACAATGCTTCTTCCAGAGCTTCATCAGCGCTGCTCATAAGGCCCTGCATATGCACCGCGCTGAGTCGTTGTGATTTTCCATTCGTATCAAATCCGCCGGAATCCGTTTCATCAGGGATATTAGCTGTGACATCAATATCGATGTACATCAGATCCTGGATCGTGTAACGATACTCCGTCTTCGTTAAACGCCTAGCTGGCACACGGCCAGACGACTGATACCTTTTTAAATTTACGGAAAGCAGATTCCTGCCTAGATTCTTCATTGTTCCGGAAAGAACTGAGTCACTTGGTTGGTCAGCATTGGCCGGTGGCATTTCCCCCCTTTTTAATTTGTCGAAGATCTTGACCCAGCTTTCAAAATTTGCAGGATTATTAAGGTCAGTACCCAGCTCTTCGAAGTTCAACGCTGTTTCCGTCGATTCTGAGTGGCAATTCCAGCAATACTGACGATACATCGACAGGCTCTTCTCAGTACCACTTGCCGGCACAGCGATTGTCATCAGAGTAGCGTTAACAAAAATAAGAAATCGCATTATTTCGCTGGCTTTCGTCATGCTTTTCATTCTAACCCTAGCAGTAGCCCGGGTGACCGACAATATTATCAGAAACGGGTTTCCAATTAGCTGTAACAGAGAATTCGCAGAAAGTAATCGCTCCATCTATAATGGATACACGCAATCTAAGTATTTAATCCTTTAGGTCTAATATTCAAGTAGAGTCTATAAATGTCACAGAATTTTCAATCGCGCCGTTCATTTATCAAATCATCGGCCATAGCCACAGGCGGCGTCTGGCTTGGAGGATCCATAGACGACCTCAGTGCTCGTTCAGCCAATGAGAGGCTCAATATAGCTTGTATCGGCGTAGGTGGCCGTGGCTCTGCGAACGTTGGCGGTGTTTCTTCGGAAAATATTATCGCCATGTGCGATGTGGATGAAAGCAAAGCAGGAAAACGCTTTCAGGAATTTAACAAAGCAGGTAAGTTCAAAGACTATCGGGTCATGTTTGATAAGCTTGGCAAACAAATTGATGCGGTCGTTATTAGTACGCCCGACCACACACATTTCCATCCCGCCCGCCACGCAATGCTTGAACGTAAGCACGTTTACTGCGAAAAGCCATTAGCGCATTCTGCTTGGGAAATCCGGCAACTCACACGTCTAGCAAACAAAATGGACGTTGCCACTCAACTAGGTAACCAACGTCACGCCAACGCCGGTATGGCCCGCGCGGTAGAAGCCGTTCAGTCAGGGATGATTGGAAAAATAAGCGAAGTGTTCTGTGCCATTGGCGGATCGAGGGGAATGCCGCCACGCCCAAAGGATCATCCATCAGTGCCAAGTCATCTGGACTGGGAGCTATGGCAGGGTCCCGTACCCCATCGTAAATACGCCCCTGATTACGTTCCCTACAAATGGCGTTTTTGGTGGGATTATGGTACCGGAGAAACGGGTAACTGGGGTTGCCATATCCTCGATATACCATACTGGGCTCTGGGTCTTAAATACCCAACGCGGGTAGATTTAGATGTTATTCCCGGCTCCGACGAAATTGATGATCAACGTACACCCAAGTCCATGAAAACACGGCTCAGTTATCGCGCCGAAAATGGTCATGATGATGTAACACTGCACTGGTGGCATGGTTCCCTAGACAGTGTTTTTACAGAACATCAGGCTACTAAATATGGTAACACTCTGTTCATCGGCGAACATGGCACTATCTCTGCTGGTTTTGACGGTTATAAAGCTAAGTTAAAGGATGGCAGCGAACCCAAACCACCCGTAGCATCCATTCCAAAATCCCCCGGTTTTCACAAAGAATGGATCAACGCATGCAAAGGCGGACCGCGATCCACCTGTGATTTTGTTAACTATTCGGGCGCATTGTCAGAAGCAGTATTATTGGCGAATTCAGCATTCCGCGCGGGTGCTGGTTTTAATTGGGACGCAACCGCTTTCAAGGCAAGTGGCAATAGCAAGGTTGCAAAATTTATACACTCTCATTTCGCTAAAGGCTGGGAAGTAGACGAAGTCTGATTTCCGAATTCCCCTTTAACTAACTTTTTGAAGTATCAGTGAATATGAAATATCTCTTTGTCATAGTCTCTATTCTAGGTTGCTGTCTTTACGGTCAGTCTGTTCACTCAGAGGAACGCGGTTTCCATAAAGTATTCGATGGCAAAACACTCGATGGCTGGAAACCCACTGCCGGCGCCGAGAACGCCTGGCGAGTAGAAGACGGGATATTAATAGGCACAGGAGATAAGGGCAGAGGTTATCTTACCTATACCGGGAATCTAGATATTGCTGACCTAGAGATGAAATTCAGCTATCGCTTTCCCGACAAGGGCAATAGCGGTGTCAGCATACGTGCCGTCAAAGACGAGACGGGGACACGTGATTTTAAAAGCTATCACGCTGATCTTGGACACAAAGGTATCGGTAAGAACGTAATGGGAGCGTGGGACTTCCATACGCCCGGTCGACGCGAGCATCGCTGTTTCCGCGGCGACAGCTTGATAATAAATAAAGATGACAGCCCATCTATTACGGAAATCGAAAATTCACTGACTAACGCAGATATTAAAGCGAATCAGTGGAATGAGGTGCATATCATTGCCCGGAATAATCATTTTCAACTCATTATCAACGGAAAGCTATCGAGCGAGTTCAAGGAGTTTTTGCCAAAAACCAGTCGGCTTGACAGTGGAATGATACAGTTACAACTTCATGACCCGGGAATGATCGTTGAATTTAAGGAGATTCTGCTAAAGATCATTCGATAACTAGAGTCCTTTTTTGACTTAGTCAGATACTTCCTCTAACAAAGCTTTCGCAATTTTAACCTGTTTCGTATCGCCTCCACGTTTCGCTAGGCGGGCCAGGTGATGCAATGCTTCTGTATTTCCTGAGCGGGCAAGCAAGCAAGCCTCGTCGAATCCCTTATTTGAAAATGACCAGTCTTTGGGAATCACTTGCATACCGATATTCTCCCAGTAATATTGGAATTCCTGTGAATCCCACGACGCATAGGTCTGTTGCCATGTAAACGGGCTCATACTCGCCAGATGCGGCTCCGTCATATGTTCTGCAATCGGATCGTCAACCGCCTGATAACGATTGTCTAACGAGACGCGAAGGCGGTCTTCTGTGATATTTGGCAAGGCCATATGAATCGTGAGGGCCGGAAAGATCAGCGTGTCACCAATTTCGTAATTAGTCGTATGCCACGAAAGTCCCAGCGCCTCGAACTCCTCCCCATGGATCATCAGACCACCCGCCCCTAACGAGAAATGATGGTCCAGTACCTCGCCCACTTTATGGGAGCCTTTGAGAACAGCAAGCCCGCCTAATTCAACAGGACAGTCTCCAACAGGTGCCCAGCAAGTTAAATTATCGTAGGTCCCCTGAAAATGTACATAATCCTGATGAATTGGTGTTGTATGAGCCGTATAGTTTGGAAACCAGAGCCGGGCTACTTTTTGCGGTTGGGGGATCATTTCGCGTCCCGTAATATCTGCGACTGTTTTTAGCATTACGTCGGCATGAGCCGATTCATGGAATAACTGGTTGCGATAAACCTGATGGTACACTGCGGTGTATTCAACATCACCTTCTGTACACTGCACGCCGGGTTCCGCGATTCCGTCCAGAGGATCCGTACCCTGCTGAATCCAGCGCCCGTCCTGCATCGTTGTTAACATCTGACGACGAAGTTCGAGTAGCATATTGACGTCTTGCAACTTACGGAAGAAGAGATAACCATCGTCTGCTATTCTCTCCTGCAACGCTTGGGAGTTGCCGAGAATATCGTTCGATTCTCGCAGTTCTTTCAGGTCGGTAGTTTTGGGGATCATTGGGGCTTCTCAAGTTAACGATGATTTTTCAGTTTCGAGGATGAATTTAATCTTAAGGACGGGAGTCAACCTTCCATCCTTCCGTCGTAATTTTGCCGTAATATGGATAGTAATCCCAGAGAACCGGTCCACCCACCACGCGAGGATCCTTGGTATCGCGTAGATGTGTAAACAATTTTTCGCGCAGCATAGCCTGTTTTTTTATATATCCCGCCCGACCAGCCAGATTTCTCATCTGATGAGCATCTTTATTAACAGCATACAATTCCTCCTGAGGTCTTTTTCCAAAGGCAAATTCAGCCAGTCGGCCAATTTCCATTAGCGATCTGTTTTCCATCATATAGGTTTTAGTGGGGGATTGGTCGATTTCGCCATACGGGATGCTGCGTGCACACATTCTTTTATCCGGCGATCCCGAAGGCCATCTAGACGGCTCAAAATTATAGATATACAGAAACTCCTTAGTGCGTATCGCGCGACAGGGATATCCTTTCCCACCAGCGCGGCATCCATCATGACGCTCCATTGCAATAAAGGCTGCCTCAGGTCGTCCAGGTTTATGGCGTTCGAAAAATGAGAATAGGCTTTTCGCGGTCATTTGCGGTGGCACATCGAGCCCAACCGAATCGAGAAATGTTGGCGCCAGGTCACTGAGATTTACGGGATGGTCAATCACGCGGCCAGTGTCCTGGATTCCCGCTGGCCAGCGAATTGCCAATGGTACTCGTGAGCCGTCGTCGTACAAGGAGGCTTTGGCTCTGGGAAAAGGCATTCCATGGTCGCTAGTCGCAACGACAATTGTGTTTTCAAGTATTCCCTTCGACTCCAATAACGCAATGGCACTGGCAATCATAGAATCAAAGTGTTCAATTTCAACAAGGTAATCTAATATATCGTTTCGCACGATATCGTTATCCGGGAGGATGTCCGGAACTATTACTTCGGATGGATCTTTTCCTGTTTTTATTCCGCTTCCATTCTCAAATGGTCGGTGTGGTTCAAAGGTTCCCAGCCAAAAACAAAAGGGTTGATTGGGTTTTAATTCCCCTAGAAAGTCTGCAAAGTTTGCCTGATAGTGACGATTGGTAATAAAACGGAACGGCGGATTTAGAGTTTTCAGATTGTATTCTCTTCCGGCAGGGTTTTCGGTACGACCGCCAGGTGCCAATCTACCGGGACTCCAACCTTTGCCGGTAAATCCCACGGCATAACCTGCTTCTTGCAGTATTTCAGTATAGGTCGGGAATTTAGCAGGTAACGTACTATGAATATTCCCGGCCTCTTCTAATCGCCAAATTGCCTGACCGGTAAGGATGGCACTTCTTGACGGTCCACAGGTCGGAGCATCGCAGAAAGCATGAGTAAAACGCAATCCTTCGCGAGCGATCCGATCAAACGCAGGAGTCTTTACAACAGGGTCTCCATTCGCCGAGGTGTGAGCATACGATTGATCGTCCGAAATACAGAACAGGATATTGGGACGGTTCTTTGCCGAGGAAACCGCAGGTACCGCGGAGAGGATTAGCATTATTAACATCAAGAAGTAGTTTTTTAACATCCGTATTTCCTTAGAACGACTCACGGCGAGCGCCTATTCTCTATCTTACCCTATGATTCAATGCCTGAGGCCGACGTGTTAAAATCGAAACCACGAGATGACCATGTTTAATCCACGACTAATAAAACGACGCGAATTGTTAATTGGCGGAACGTCCGCGGCAATCGCTACCTCCGCAGTTCGGCTAAAGGCAAATGAACGGACGCCGCTCAGGCCTAAACGCGTTGCCGCAATCGCGTCCATTTACTTCAAAGGGTCGCATGCTGACGTTATCTTGGGAAAAATTATGGACGGCTGGCGTCAGGACGGCGGTCCGGGGCCTGCTTTAGAACTGGCTTCTGTTTACGTTGAACAAATCGGCAAAGATGACAGATCTATTGAAATCTGCGACCGGCACAATGTACCGATGTTCGACAATATCTACGACACCGTGACATGCGGTACTGATGGCGTGCCAGTGGACGGGATTATTAGCATCGGTGAACATGGCGATTATCCCTGGAACGACCGCGGGCAACACCTCTATCCGCGACGACGATTTTTCGAAGAACTCACCGATGCGCTCGAACATCACAACATACGCATCCCGGTATTTAGCGATAAACACCTGGGCCCGGTATGGGAGGACGCGAGATGGATGTATGAACGCGCAGTCCAATTGCGGCTGCCATTTATGGCGGGCTCTTCCTTGCCGGTCAGTTTTCGCAAACCCAATATTGCAATCCCTATGGATTCACAAATCGAATCCGCCGTCGGAATCGGTTATGACGGTCTCGATATTTATGCGAGCCATGCCCTCGACTCACTTCAATCAATAATTGAAAGAAGGAAAGGGGCAAGAACCGGAGTTAAGTGGGTTCAATTTTATGAGGGAGACGATGTGGAACGCGTTCTACAATCAGGGATCGTTGACCAGGACCTTTATGCGGCCGCTCTGGCCGCCGTTCCCCGTGTCAGCCGTAATCTGGATCCGCGATTGGCACCTCCTAAATCACTTATTCTTTTTAAATGCGAAGATGGATTCATTGGCGCTCAATTCATGTTGCAGTCAGTGATACGCACTTCAGTGGCAGTAAGGCTAAAAGGAAATCCCAAGCCGCTCGCTATGCAGTTTGAAGAGCGACCTGAACCACGTCATCCGCACTTTGCATATCTTACCAAAGCAATAGAGCGGATGATTCATACCGGGCGTCCAAGTTATCCGGTGGAGCGAACTTATCTAACAAGCGGTATTCTGGATCGGGCTATTTCTTCATGGAAATCCAACGGTAAGCGATTATACACTCCGGAACTTGCCATCCAATACAAACCCGTGGACTATCCTCATGCTCCATTTCCTGACTTAAATTCAGATCCGCGCATACCTCTTAAGCAACTCTCCGCATCCTTTTAATAATTCCATCTATGAAAATTCGCATTGTACATTCGCTACTCTTAACTGGATTACTGACACTTACCGCATCTCTGCAGGGTAATGATGAACTACGTGTCCCTAATATCTTTGGACATTCGATGGTGCTTCAGGCGGGTACGCCGATCACCGTTTGGGGTTGGGCAGCGAAAGGCGCGCCGGTGGAAGTATCGATCGGTGCGATTTCTGTCCAGGCCCATGCCAATGAAACGGGGATTTGGTCCGTTCGTTTTCCGAAACTTGCCAAAACGTTCCAACCTCGCGAATTAAGGATAACTAGCGGTAGCGCGAGTATCGTCTTTCGCGACATTCTTATTGGGGAAGTCTGGGTTTGTGGTGGACAAAGCAATATGGCGTGGACTCTTAAGGGATCACGCGATGGTGAACTCGAAATTGCATCGGCGGACACACCACAAATCCGATTTATACGCGTTCCACTGATTTCCCGCGGTCAACCTCAGACTGATTTTGAAGTAACATCACCGACGGCTGACGAAGGTAACTGGCGAAAGGCAATGCCCGACCAGGTAGATAATTGTACCGCAGTGGGATACTATTTTGCTCAGCGTATTAGCCGGCTATTAAAATCACCAGTCGGTTTAGTCGACACATCCTGGGGCGGCACGATGGCTCAACATTGGGTCACCAAAGAAACGCTCGCCAATATCCCTGAGATGCAGCCCTATCAGAAGGCTTATGAGAACGCGTTGAAGGTCTGGACCGATGGAGGTGAGGAATCCGGAGCAAGCAAGCGATATGCGGTAGCGCTAACAGAATGGGAACGAGAGGCGCAAATTGCCAAGAGAAAAGGCGACAGGGAACCGCGTCGTCCTAATCAAAACGACTTCATAAACCCTGGTCATAAGCGTCATCCGGCCGGAATGATTAATGGCATGATTTATCCAATTTCTAAACTATCAATACGCGGCGTTCTCTTCTATCAAGGGGAAAATAATTCATTTGGTACAAGCTGGAAACCATTCTATGCAACCTATCCGGCCGTCATTCACGATTGGCGACGCTTATTTAACACTCCGACTCTGCCCTTTGGACTAGTCCAGATCGCTGGCTGGAGTAATCGGCGTAGTATGACTTATGACATGAACCATCACACTAATGTTATTCGCGAAATACAGCATATTACCTGGCGACAAATACCACATACCGGTTTGATAACCACATACGACACTAATTCCAACGGGAATATCCATCCAGCACATAAACGCCCCGTCGGCGAACGACTCGCACGCTGGGCTCTAAACGAAGTCTATCAGAAACAGCTCGCAAATCCCATTCAATGGATGGGGCCCGTCTTTAAGGATTCGACGGTGGAGGATGGGAAGATCATTATTGGTTTTATGGATGGAACAGCAAACGGATTGCGGCTCGATAAGGACTTGGCCGCCGGATTCTATATCGCCGGTGACGATCAGGTCTTCCGTCAGGCAGCTGCGCGTATACTCGGTAGTGAAAACAAACTCGTTGTCTGGCATGATGAAATTGCGGAACCTAAGGCAGTTAGGTATGGGTTCAGTAATTTGCCCCATGGAACGTTACTCAATGGAAAAGAACTCCCGGCCTATCCGTTTAGAACTGACACCTGGAAGATGACACCACATCAATCCACCGGCGACTATGACATCTTAACAATCCGAGCGTTCCAAACACCAGGACATGAAACCGATGACCGTGCCAACCCCTAATAAGTGGCGCTTTTGCCTAGCATTGTCCTACGCTTTATGGGGATTTGCAGGTGATTCACCGCTCGCCGCCAAACCATCTCGCCCCGCCAATGACAAACCCAATTTCATCATTATTTTCATCGACGATATGGGTTATGGCGATATTGGGCCGTTCGGTTCGACCAGAAACTCCACCCCACATCTTGATATGATGGCCCTACAAGGGCATCGGTTAACATCCTTTTATGTTGCCTCGCCTGTCTGTACCCCTTCGCGAGCAGCTCTTATGACTGGTTGTTATCCACAACGGATCGGACTGCAGTCAGGCTCCGGTCATATTGTACTCTTCCCGGGAGATCACCATGGTCTCCATCCCAATGAAGTTACGGTGGCTGAAACACTTAGCAAAGCTGGCTATACTACTGCTTGTTTTGGCAAATGGCACCTCGGTGACCAACCTCCTTTTTTGCCAACGGCGCAGGGATTCGATGAGTATTTCGGTATTCCATATTCCAACGATATGTGGCCCCAGCTACGACGATTTCAATGTCCGCAGTTACCATTGCTCCAAAACAACAAAGTCGTTGATATCGTGAGAGACATGAAGGACCAGGCAATGCTCTGTAGACGATTCACAGAAGCAGCCACCACTTTCATTAAGGAACATAAGGAGCAACCTTTTTTTCTCTATTTACCTCATACATTTGTCCATAGTCCTCGTTTAGCCAGTTCCGCCTTTATGGCCGAGGCAAAAACCGTCGAGGAAGCACAGATCGAGGAGGTTGATTGGAGTGTTGGCAGGATACTAGATACCGTGCGAGAGGAAGGATTAGCGGAAAACACCCTCGTACTTTTCACTTCCGATAACGGACCGGCCGGCGGATTATCAGCCGGACCATTGCGAGGTCGCAAAGGCTCCGCTTATGAAGGAGGCCACCGTGAACCTACCATTGTCTGGTGGCCGGGAACAATACCCCCGGCTTCGACGTCTGATGAAATAATAACCGCGCTGGATATCCATCCCACTTTTGCCGCGTTAGCCGGCACCGCGCCACCTATTGATCGTATAATCGACGGCCACATAAATACAGACATTATCCTCGGCCATGCTAATGCCCGAACTCCTTACAAATGTTTTTTCTATCAACAAGGTGGTAAGGTCGCTGCAGTCCGAGCGGAAGACTGGAAGTTATTTAAAAATGGTGAACTCTATAATTTGCGACGTGATCTAGGAGAAACGAATAATGTTGCAGAGGAAAATGCCGACATCGTTAAACGGTTGGAACAACTCTTCATTGATTTTGCAAAAGACATTCAGATCAATTCCCGTCCTGTAGGTATTTTCGAGAACTCACGAACCTTGACTCCCCGCCCGGGCATCGACGGAAAAGACGCATTTATTCCGACGCTTAAGCTGCCGCTCCGTAATTAACCAACACAATACCAATCCCGATGCTGACGACGATTGATCGAATCGCGAGCATCTAATATCACTGCGGTGACAGCAGTTCGAACGATTCGCCCGCTAAGTCCTCAAGACTGCATCGACCATCATAAGATACTCTAAAATATCCATAACGTGCCTTCGCGTAACTTTCTTGCTGATTTTCCCGAAAGAGAAATTGCTTTTGTTTCATAACAATCGCATATTTATTCCCTGTTACACGCTTTAGGTCAACGTTAAGAATGATAATTTTCTGGCCCTGATGATTACCCGCCAGCGTGCTGCGCTCGGCCGACGAAGGATTCTCTTTTAAAAACGCACTAACCTTTCCCACTCTATCTCCATCCAGTACAAACACCGCAAACCGAGACATTGATTCTGGTCTCGTGACATCCAGCACCAATTCATGTTGCTCACGTTCAATGTCAAATTCGATCGTCATATACTGTCCCTGGAATAGGGATAAGGGATCAACCGGTGCAAGTTCAAGAAACATAGTATCCGGACTTTCCCGCAGCATCCGATTTTGCACCACTAATATCCCAGTGTAAAAAATGGTACTCAATGCCGTTATCACAAGAACGATGCTTTTCAATTTCATACAGATATCTCGCTTTCAACGCAACGAAACCATTCCGCGGTCTTTAAATAACACCCCAATAACACACTCGCCATAACAATTAGAATAAGGCCCGTAGCCATTAAACCGGCCTCAAGGCTATGCGTCGCTATAAAAAGGGTGATGGAAAGATAACCTACGCCGGCACCAAGTATTAACCGATCGTTTGCCAGAAATCCAATAGCGACTATTACCAATGCAACAAGGCATGACGCGAGTCCAAACATTGATAAAGCAATAATAATACCAATTGCTAATTTAACCTTTTTATTGACAATCGTATCCCAGCCACCGCCTCCCCAAATAATTAAATAGGCAAGCGTCAACGCATTGATACTTGTACAAATGATGGAGGCCCACAAATCGGTCAAATTCCACGCGATGCCAATCCATAGATCTCTTAACTCCGGCCAATTAGAAGATCCAAAACCACTATCAATCATGAACTGCAGGCAATGCCAACTAGCTGCAATGAGAAACGCCATTGCTAGTGGTTTATAACGCGGATGGCTCGTCGGATTAAGAAATAAATAGGTACCGGCTGGAACCATTAAATAAACAGCGACCCGGGTTAACATATCTTCGTATCCAGCAGGTAATACATCCGGCAACATGTAGATGAACGTCCAGATCGTTGTTGAGGATGAAAGAATACGATCCAAGTAAAGATCATAGATCCAATAGGTGACTAAAGTTACGACTAGAGATGCCATGAACGAATTAACGGTCTCATCCCAAGGAAGAATTTCGTAAGCCCCGGATATAAATAATATCTTCCCCATTAACGCGCCGACAAATGACAACTGCAGCAACACCGAATATTGATAGCTATCAACAGGCCGATTTTCGGACCCTTGATACAACAACACTCCGCTTGCAATGAGTACACCACCAAGAAGCAGTCGCGTAAATTCAATTTCGAGCACTTCCGCCATCATCAGGGCTAATAGCAATAACCCCGCAACAATCAGAGCACCAATGCCGATTAGGATGCGCAAGTAAATTGGAAATGTGGAGTAACTATTCTCACGCGACGCCAAGTCTAATGCTTTAGCAGCATCACCATCTTCGATTCCTGTGTTCTCAAGGGCGTCAGCAATTGTAATAAACCGGGATTTTTGAACGTCATCCATAAACACCCTCACTTTCGACAGACGACTTATCCCCAATTGTTCTTAAATTGCGAACGTAAATAATCGCGGCTAAAAAAATCCCAAACGCGATTACTCCCCACAAGAAAATAATTTCAGCCGAAGGAATTGCGTATTCAAAGAAAAACATTCCTGTTGAGACCACAGCCAGAATGGCACCAGTCAATACCGATAGAGATATGAGCCAAATCTCTCGACTGCCGCCACGTCTGAAATGTAAATGGGTTCCTAAAAATCCAACAATGATTGCGATTAGTAACGCAGAAGAAAACAGCGACAAACGCCTCGATACGAGTTCCCAAAAATAGGCCATGTATAAGATCGACATGAACCAATGCATCGAGAGGTACAAGGCAAATCTTGGCCATCGCGGCTTCAGCCAGACGACACGGTCTTGATAGTGGTGAATAAAGAACTTTCTGATACCGAGACAAAACCATGCGAGCCCGATCAACGTAAAATAAACCGCCTCCATAACGCGCGCCATATTGAGCTGATCTTCTAACAACTCAACCAACATTGTCACCACAGTTATGTGTAACAGGGCCACCCAGCCTAACCATAAAGGCAAAAACTCGGAAACCACCGCAATCGGGAAAACAAAACAACACCAGATACCGTAAAAACTTAGTTCATCGACGTTTAATTGATATTCCTGAGTTACAACAACAATTAACATGCCTGAGACAAAACTGGCGGAAGTTGCTAGAAGCTTACCTGAAAGTTTTTCTAGCCCTTGTCGCAATGTTGCGATGATGAGGCCGATATAAAGAAGTGCGACTCCACCAATTCTGGCTAGTTCACCAAAATTCTGCCAATTCGCGGCCACAACCGCGGAAATACCCGCCAGGAAAAACAGGATGATTAACCCCTGCCATGCTCTCAAAAGAAATCGATTACGGACCTCGCTGGGATATACCTTGCGAATCAAACTACAATATTGGTCCCTATCAATAACGTCGTTAGCGTACCAGACGTCTACGATACCTCGTGTGAGTCTCATCTGGTCGATCGACAACGATGTGGATTCGCCGATTATATTTTGATATGTATCCATGAACGTTTTTACAACAACCTTAACTCTTAGACGTTCTAACTTGGTTATTAGACACGGAAACTACCATTTAGGCTGTCCTCATAAGCGCCACAAGAATACGGACATGTGCTATTTACACGACAAACGAAATCTTTCACCCAATAACGCGATGCCACTTATCCTGAAAAGATTTTTTTTCCGTTATCTGATGGTTAACTACTCCATGAGGTATCTTACCGGCCAGCACATCAAGAATGCTGGTACAGGCCACTCGGCCAATATCCCCGAACAATTCGTTAGTCCAAGCAATACTATGTGGAGCTAATATTACGTTCTCAAGTCCGCCAAAACGATGTGGAGTATTTACTGGTTCATTTTCAAAGCAATCGATCGCTGCCCCAGCGATCGATCTTTCTGTTAATGCTGTATACAACGCATCTTCATCAACAACGCCGCCCCGCGCCAGATTTAGCAGATAGGCTGTGGGTTTCATAAGCCCAAGTTCAGCTCGTCCGATCAGATTATTAGTTTGCTGTGTGAGTGGGCAATGTAATGACACGAAATCAGATTCACTTAACAATTGATCAAGACTAACATTACGAGCACCGGCGGCCCCAAATGAACTATCAGGGGCATAGGGATCGAAAGCCATTGGCTGATTCATCCCGAACGCCTTTAATAGTTCCACCAATTCGAGTCCTATGCCGCCCAGACCTACCACACCTAATGTCTTTTTACGAAGTTCAGCACCCATCAGAGAACTCCGCTCGTCCCATTGCCCGCGGCGCACTAATTGATCTTTCTGAAACACGTTATGGTTAAGAGCGAGCATCCAGGCTATGGTTGCTTCTGCCACCGATCGGTTCACCGCGCCTTTGGTAATAGTAACTAATACATCGTTTTCCGAACACGCTTCAATATCCACAGAATCGTAGCCAACACCAAAACGACTAACGACCAGCAAATCATCTGCACGAGCCAATGATTTTGCCGATATCTTTGGTGACAATACCAGAACCCCATGCACTCCCTGTAACTGTTCAGAACTTACTTCCGGTAAATGTGATTCGAACGCTGCTATCTCTAACGAGTTCGTCCCGCGCAAGACAGAGAGTCCGAAATCATGATAACGCGGATTTCCCTGGGGGTCATAAAAGTCGGCTGTTAGCCTAATTTTATACATCAGTGTCTCTTGTATTTTCCAGACTATCGTGATTTCGCTATATCAGAATATCAGACACGACGTTACCGGCAACGTCGGTCAGGCGAAATGGACGACCGTGATGTTCAAAGGTTAATCGTTCATGATCCACTCCCAGTAAGTGAAGCAGGGTGGCATGTAAATCATTGATATGGACATCGCCGGATACAGCATGATAGCCAAAGTCATCCGTTTGACCGTGTGCTATTCCACCTTTAACTCCACCGCCGGCCATCCACATAGTAAATCCATGGGGATTGTGTTCCCGTCCATCACCGAATTGCGCATGAGGAGTTCGGCCAAATTCTCCGCCCCACAGTACTAGAGTATCATCCAACAGCCCGCGCTGTTTGAGATCGGTCAGCAGGCCAGCCACAGGTTTGTCACACTGTCGTGACATTTTAGGAAGCCCCTCTCTGATCTTATTATGATGATCCCAACCGTTTAACGTGACCTGTATAAACCTGACACCCGCTTCGGCAAATCTCCTAGCCAATAAACACTGCCTACCGAATTGATTCGTGTCGGTTTGGTCAATCCCATAGAGATTTTTCGTTGCCTGGGTCTCATTGGATAGATTTACCAATTTTGGTGTTTCGGTTTGCATTCGAAAAGCAAGTTCAAACGACTCGATCACACCTTCCATTTGCTGATCAGATTCTAGCCGGACTAGTTGCTCACGATTTAATGCCTTAATCAGATCGACTCGTTTACGTTGTACATCTTCTGCTACGGCCGTGTCCTTAAGGTGTCGAATAGGTGCGCGCCCGGGTGTCATGCCAACTTCCTGAATAGCAGTTCCCTGATGTATTGCCGGCAAAAAACAGCTACTATAATTTCGTTCTCCTTCACCCGGCAAAATAGTGATGTAGGAGGGAAGTTGTTGATTTTCGGTCCCCAAACCATACGAAATCCACGATCCCATTGACGGTGTAACATCGAATAGATTACCCGTATGCAATTGACGTTCAGCGACGCCATGATTTGGACTATCACACTGAACCGCCCTTAAAACACACATCTCATCAGCATGTTTACCAAGTTCCGGCAACAATTTTGACATGTATAACCCACTATCACCGCGGTGAGAAAACCCGTGAATCGGCCCCATCAGCTTGGTATCGTCAAGCCCGACCGTTTCTTCCAGAGAGGGGAGTTTGTATGGCAGTGGCTTATCATGCCCTTGAACCAAAGCCGGTTTGTAGTCAAACAGATCCATTTGACTAGGACCGCCCTTCATATATAGAAATATGATCCGTTTTGCCTTGGGTTTAATATGTGTAGGCTTCGGTTGAAGTGGTTTTTCCTCGGTTGGTTCGCGAGCAAAAAGCGGGCGCCTCAATAACAGGTCAGTTAATGCCAGCGATCCAAAACCGCATGCGCTACGCTGTAAGAACGACCGGCGATGTACGAAATTGCTTGGCACTACTTAGCGACTCACTATTCTTTAAAAAGGAAGTTATTGGAGACCAAAAGACCGTGACACAATTGTTCCCAGGCATTCCTCCTGAATACCGGATTTACAATGCCATTATTATCCCGCATTGCGAGACTATCAAGAAATCGCAGTGAGAGTTCGGCTTCGCTTTCCGACGGGGGTCGACCTGTAACGAGTAAATATAACAACTGCAATCTGGCAGATTCGTCATTTCCAGATTTTTGATGAATTCGAAGATTTAGATTTGTTGCTTGCGCCTTTACAAATGGCGCGTTCATTAGAAACAGCGCTTGTGTAGCAACGGTCGTTTGCGGTCTCGCACCGGTAATATCATTCGGGTGGGGGAAATTAAATACGGGTAGGATCTCAAGATCACCTGAAGGGGGGTGCCTCCTGAGCGGCTGATAAACTGTACGACGGTTTTTAACATACTGAGCTATCTTCCCTCCCCATGTGGGCGGATTCACGTCGCCCCCTGCGCCTCGAATATTCCCTTCCAATTCGAGTCCTAGGGAACTGCCTCCGCGAGCAGTATCCAGGGTTCCGCTGATCTGCAACATCGCGTCACGGATCGACTCTGCCGACAGGCGTCTGCGATTCATACGCCATAGTAGAATATTGTCAGGGTCACGTCTGGTGTTTTCTTCATTTCCCATGGAAGACATACGATAGGTATTACTTAACACGAGTTGCCGGATTGTCTGTTTCACCGACCATTGATTATCAACACGAAATCGCGTTGAGATAAAATCCAGCAAATCTGGATGTGAAGGCCGTTGACCATGCACACCAAAATAATCTACTGTCGATACGAGACCACGCCCGAACAAATGATGCCAAATACGATTTACAAGCACACGGGAGGTTAACGTATTGGCATCGGCCGTAAGCCACTGTGCCAACTGTAAACGGCCGCTCTGATTCGTCGGCACGACAAGACGTTGCTCCCTGTTTGTTAATCCCAATACGCCACGTGGCACCTGTTCTCCTAACAGGTTGAAATCACCACGCCGATAAATATTAACATCTAGCGGCTGCGGAATATCCGTCATCGACATGGCATATTCGGGTTGCTTGTCCGCAGCAAGATTATTCAATTCAATCTTGAGTTGCTTGATGCGGGTTGCAGTCGTAATGGCTTTAGCCAGACGTGCTGTTGCTTCTTCTGTATCACCTTCTAATTCTTTGAATATTGTTCTACTACCGCTAAAAATCTGAATCGCCAAATTACCTGGGCTAATTTCCACAGCATGGGAATGATTTATCCCCAGACCTTTCCAATTGTCGTAATTCACCTGCGCCAGAACTAAGAGGCCGGTATGAGCCTGCTTACCGCGTAATGGTGCATCAACTGGCTCATCGAAGTCTTCCTGCACATACACTTCGTCGCCCGAACGAATCTCTATATTATCGATCGATCCGGCAAAGCGTTTATTTCCTGGATTACCACTGGTTATCCGCATTGTCAGCATTCCCTTACCGTTACCGACATAGCTACTTACGTTTTTCGTTAAAGACGGATTCTCTTTTTCAGCGGCCCACTGATGTGGGAATGTCTCAATTCGCTTGGCAACCTCACCGGCGGCATCAATAAGTTCAATTAGTATCGAATCACCTTTTCGGGTTGCCTGTTCGGCAGCCGCCCATACGGTGGGTCCCACATCAAAGCTAAGCTCATATTTCACATTTTCACTATTGGGGGCCATGCCCTGACTGGATATCAATACGTTCGCATCGGTTGAGTCCGGAAAAGTGCGATACCACTTATGCATTTCAGCTCTTAATTGCTCAAGTTCTAGTTCCAGATCCTTTTGCCGACGTTGCCGTGCAGATTGCTTCTCATCGTCAATCGGTAAGGCCGGAAGTTCGTGTTCGATAATACTGCTCCAAACACCCGGTCCAGTATGCTTTGTCGTAAGTGAACTATGAAAAATTCCGGCCAACGCGTAGTAATCACGGGTAGGAATTGGATCGAATTTATGGTCATGACATCGTGCACATGAAATGGTTTGGCCAAGAAATGTGCGGCCAATCCGATCAATCTGATGATCGACAATATCCGCGGCCAACTGGGGTTTGATGTAATTTTCGATCACCCATGGGCCGATGGAAAGATATCCGGTCGCAATCATCAACTCACGTTTCTGCTCAACTGAATCAAAGGGCATCAGATCGCCGGCTATCTGTTCATGTATGAATCGGTTAAACGGTTTGTCGTCATTGAATGCCTTAATAACATAATCCCTATAACGCCACGTGTCTCCGATCAACGTATTATTTTGGACGTCGGCATAACACGATAAGTCAAACCAATGCCGCGCCCAGTGGTCACCAAAGCCGGGCGAATCTAGCAAACGATCCACAACGCTAATAAATGCTGATTCGGAGCTGTCAGCAACGAAATCACTGATTTCTGTCGGGGTTGGCGCTAATCCTGTCAAATCGAAAGTTACCCTGCGTAACCATGCATATTTATCGGCTGGAATAGCCGGCACTAGATCGTTTTGTTCGAGTTTTGCCAGAATAAAGCTATCCACCGAATCGAATAACCATTTTTCCATGTTCACCTTAGGCGGTTGCGGATTGCTAATCGGTTTTAATGCCCAAAGCGCACCCTCCGCAGGCTGAGTTGAAAGGGTCTCACGATTATCAAATGCACCGGACGCGATCCATTGGACCAGAATCTGAATTTCCGAGTCTTCCAACTGTTCCCCCGGGGGCATTTCCAAACCGTTGTAACGAACAGCCTGTATGACTGCACTATTGTCAGGATCACCAGCTACGATAGCAGGCCCCAGACCGCCTCCTTTCTTCCAGCCCTCGCTGGAATCCAATACCAGTCCGCCCTTAGCTTGCTTTGCATCATGACTATGGCATGAATAGCACTTTGATTTTAAAAGTGGTAATACCTTCGATTCAAAAAATTTTTGCTTAGCTAATTCATTCACCTTTTTTTCGGAGGGTTCTGCAGCCGTAGCCAAAATTGACACAAAGACGACGATCAAACACGTTGCAACATTCATCGCGGGAACTTCCGATATTTCCGTATAGTATTTCAACATCGCTTTACTTTGGTTCCAATTCGGTCGCTGGAAATCGTTTTCGTGCATCGCTGTTTACAGGTTTACCACTACCACGACTCCACCATTGGCCAGCGCGTGCAGGATCATATGAAGGATTCGGGATCGGCATTCTGGCGGTCGTATCTCGTTGCCAGTCTTGTATTTTCACCAACATATCGGCCTTCCGACTGGGTCGCGTCTCTATCAAATTATTTGATTCAGAAATATCCTCGGACAGGTTATACAATTCCACGTCCCCTGTATTATCTAAATACTTAATCATTTTCCAACTTCCATCCCGGATCGCGCTAGCAGGTCTGTCATGATGGTAATGTGGAAAATGCCAGAATAAGCAACGCCGTTGAATATTCTTTACCGTGTCTGTTAAGAGCGGCATAAGATCGATTCCGTCAATCGTTTGATTAACCGGCAATTGCCCCCCTGCTAACGCGACGAATGTGGGATAAAAATCATAGGATATCGATAGTTGGGAAGACTCTCGACCTGCAGGCACAACACCCGGATATTTAATTATCAGTGGTACCCGGATCCCACCCTCATAAAGAGTTCCTTTTTCTCCTCGTAATGGTCGTTGAGTCGCTACATCGTCATCGGCTTGTTCACGAAAATCATATCGACGATAAAGACCTCCATTATCCGAAGTAAATACAACCATCGTATTTTCCGTTAGCCCCTGGGCATCAAGTTCCTGAAGTACTTCGCCAACAAGGACATCTACCTCTTCGATCATTGCCGCATATATTGGGTTCGGTAAATGAATACCGAGTTGCTCTGCTTTCGCTTTATATTTTGCAACTAGTTCTGAGCGACTCGACAAAGGAATATGAACATGGAATGGCGAGAGCATTAGAAAGAAGGGGTTCTTCTTATTACTTCTAATGAATTTGCGGCATAATTCCGCTTCAAACTCTGTACGGAACTGGTCGTCCCTTGGTTTGACATCAGATTTATTCACAACACGAAACGAACCTGGACGCTGAGGACCGCCAATTTCCATCGCAAACTCGTATCCTTGTTTATCCGGCGCGAATTGCGTGCCCTTCCCCAAATGCCATTTTCCAATGTACCCGGTACTATACCCCGCCTTTTGCATCGACTCTGCGATCGTTACTACATCCAAGGGCAGCGCCATCGTAGTTTGAGGGGTTCTAACCCTTTCAAAAGGCCGCCAATGACCTGGTATATGAGCCGTAATACCAATACGGGCCTGATTTTGACCCGACTGAACAGCACATCTGGTCGGAGAACAAACGGCCCCGGCAGCATAGAAATCAGTAAATCTTGTACCTGATCGTGCAAGACCGTCAATGGTCGGAGTCTCCACAAATTCATTGCCGTAACAACCAAGATCTTTCCAACCAAGATCATCCACGAAAATAAAGACGACATTAGGTTTGTCAACGGCCGAGACTGTTGTTGTGAAACACAGACTGGCAATCAAGAGGATTTTATTCATCGATAGACACTCGAACGTAGTTCCATGAACAAATATGTAATGGCATTATATCTCCGATTCTCCGGTATCCATACGGCATTTTAAAACGTGGCAGCCGCCGTACCCAATTGTTCAAGCTGAACTTTAACAACATCCCCTTTCTTCAGCCACTGTGTCTGAACGACGCTCCCCAGCATTACAATCCAACCGGCCGAAAGTTCGTAACCCAACGCCGATTGTTCATTGGCCAGCCAGACCAGTGCCTCAAGTGGATGCCCATTGATAATATCACGTCCAAAACCCGCACCGACCTCTTTGTTATTAATATGCATTTTGCCGCGTATGGCCGGCAGGTCAATCTGCTCCCAATCATAGACAGGTTCACCAAGCACCGCGCCGGCCCCAAAGAAATCGTCTGCGACCCAGGTTCGCCAGTCTGGAATCCTGTTTTCAAAATCCACATAACGATCGTCGACAATCTCGATCGCCGCATGGACGGACGCCACGGCGGTCTTGATAGATTGCATCGTATGCGGAGTTGATTGAACTGGGATCGTGTCGCCGAGTGTAACAGCAATTTCACATTCGACTCCCACATGCAAAAACGAGTCGAACGCATACTGTCCATTTTGGAAAAAGACCGTCGAATCGAAGATAGCACCAGAGCAGGGGTGGTCCATTCCAAGATATTCCTGCATGACGCTGGTTGTACAGCCGATTTTTGTGCCGACGATAGCTCCATGGCCATCGGAAATCAGGCGTTGATGCACTGCCTCCTGCAATTGCATCGCATCCGCAATATCCCGAGGTGTTACATCCGGTGGTAATTCACCGATAGGTCGACGACCTTCACCGCGGCCGTTTCTTAATAAAGAAATGGCCTGTTGCCAGTTCGCTCCCTGTAGGCTATTATCGCCGCCTTCAATTTCGAGACTCATCGCAATTCATCCCGTGGTCTTTCGCTTAATCTGAGGACACGGCCCGCTTTTGTCCCGTTATGCTTACCCCTAGTCAATGTCAGCTCCCCATTGACAATCACATAGGCTATACCTTTGGGATACTGGAAAGGCGCGGTGTATTCAGACTTATCAATAATGACTTTTGCGTCAAACAACACAAGGTCGGCTTTCTTTCCCACCGCCACCAGTCCGCGATCATCAAGGTTAAGTTTTGCCGCATTAAGTGATGTAATTTTCTGTACTGCGCTCTCCAGCGAGAGTATTTGTCGATCACGCGAATAATAGCCCAGCAGACGTGGAAAAGTGCCGAAATTTCGCGGATGTGGATTGCCTTGGCGTAATGGTCCCTCGACCGCATACGCCGAGCCATCCGAACCTACGCTGCACCAGGGTTGTCTCAACGCCAGTAACATGTCCGGTTCATCATGATGTGCAAATACCGTACTAATACCGCCACCGTTTTCAATCAGGAGGTCGAGCATATCTGCCAGTTTGTTGTTCCTGGTTCCCCGCAAGGCAAAAACCCGATCCATCGTTAGACCCTTATACTGATGTTCTCCGCTGATCAGCATGCGGCCCCAATCTTTTCCGACCGCGGTGTAATGGTTATACCAGCCCTCAATCCCATTTTCGGCATCAGCAATAATTCGTTCACGCGTTTCTGTTGACGCGAGTCGCTCAAGCATCTTCTTATCCCCCCCCTCGTGGGCCCAGGGTGGTACTATACTCTTGAGGTTATTGTTACCCCTCGTATACGGATAAACATTAGCTTGCACATCAATGCCCTCATCTCGGGCGTTGTCAATAATCTCAATGAGTCGGTTCATTTTCCCCCAGTATTTCTGATCCGCAATCTTTAGATGAATAATATCTAACCGCACCTCCGCCTGACGTGCCACGTCAATTGCTTCTTCAACTGCGTCGAACACTCCTAATCCTTCGTTTCGAATATGGATTGAAAACAGGCCATCGAAGGGAGAAATTTGACGTGCCAGGCGTACCACATCGCGGGTTTCTGCCAAGGAGCCTGGAGGAGTCATTACCTGAGACGACAAACCGCCTGCGCCATCGAGCATAGCTTGGCGTACTAACTGTTCCATTTGCAGGAACTGTTGTTCCGTTGGTCGGTCAAAGGACTTCCCCATCACGCATTCCCATACCGCCGCAAGTCCTACGTAACTAACGACATTCACGCTCGTTCGTTGCTTTTCCAAAACGGAAAAATATTCCGCCAATGTATTCCATCTGGCTATTCCCTGAGGCGTCATCACCGCCCCTCCGGGGCGCATTCCCAGTGCCGGACCGGCCGAAAAACCTTCTCCTAGTACCTCGGTTGTCACACCCTGATGTATCTTTCCTAAAGCCCGGCCATCACGAAGAAGTAAGCTGTCGGAATGCGAGTGGATATCGATAAAACCGGGCGTTAGGACCAATCCAGTTGCATCGATCGTCTTCCGCGCAGGTTTATCAATATTACGGCTAATAGCAACGATACGGTCTCCGACGGTTGCCACATCCAGCCAGGCCCAGGGTCTACCCGAACCATCAATAACACGTGCATTCTTAATTAACACGTCGTACTGGTCATGCTCGGCGGCGTTGAGTGCCGACACCTTTATCATGGCGACAGAAAACAACAGACTATATAGAAGCCATGTTTTTAATGAATACATCCATAGGTCCTTCTCGGTTATTTCGGTCCTCCTCCAGTTTAATGCAAGTATTAGGACCATGCACCTTCGTCTTCCACGCTAAAATAACCTGATGAATTCAAAACAACTCAGAAGCGACATACGCTGGACGGTTGATAGTCCCAGCCTGTTAACATCGCCGCTATGTTCGTTGAAGTTATGCAGGGATGCTGAACTAATACCCACGCTGGATATGTGCCCTGAGTTTTCTCCGACGGTGGGCCGTTATTTTGAATGCATTGTCAACGGCTTGCTTCATTCAGAGAACGGGGTGGAGATTCTGGAACATTCACTCCAAATATTTGATAACGACCGAACCATCGGGGAATTGGATTTTATCTACCGGCGACCATCCGGTTTAATCACCCATTTAGAAGTGGCCGTTAAGTTCTATTTATACTATGAAAATAAAATTGATAAACAGTGTTATTTCATAGGCCCAAATCCTACTGATACATTCGAGAATAAAATACAGCGGCTTTTGCAACACCAATTACCCTTAAGCCAGAAGGCCTATCCGGCGGTTAACGATAGACAAGCATTCATGAAGGGTTCGATATTTTACCCTCCCAACGCAAAAGCGAAAAAACGACTGCCCAGGAATTTGAATCCCGCGCACTCGCGCGGTACGTGGATATTTGCTAACAATCTCGCCTATTATGACATGTTCCCAAATGATGTTTTCGCGATCTGCGAAAAACCACATTGGCTTGCATTCCCTTTAGACGAATCACGTTATCAATCACACACTCAGATCCGCCAAATTGTAATAGAGCGGTTTCGCAGGCAATGCCGGCCGTTAATGTTGAGTCGACTAAAGAAGGAGGACGGTTATTACATCGAACAGGAGCGTTTGTTTGTCGTACCTGAAGGCTGGCCAAATCTAAACTAATCATGCAGTTTTGAGGAAACCACCTGCTTTTGCCGAATTGTAGAAATGATTAAACGTGCAATTATCAAAGGACGATGTGATAATAGAGAGGGTACATATTGGATGGAGAGATTATGCATAATTACCAATTGAACCGTCGTCAGGCCCTATTGGCGGCAGGAATCGGAACTGCGTCTTTAGCAATGCCCGGTGTGGTCATGGGCACAGATCAACGCGATAAAAGCGGCACTCCCGTAAGATCAGACAAGTCCTGCATTTTCGTCCTTCTGTGTGGTGGTCCCAGTCATGTTGATACCTGGGATATGAAACCCGAGGCGCCAGACACTATACGCGGACCCTATCGCCCGATATCCACGAAGGTTCCCGGCATGCAAATCAACGAAATGCATACGGAATTAGCGAAACACACGGATAAATTTACACTAATTAATTCGATGCAGCATCCCGGTGCGATCAGCAATCATTTTGATGCTATGCATAACCTCCTAAGTGGGCAGTCTGTTAAACGCGTCCAACAGGGTGTACCTGATGACCAGCCCTACATCGGATCGTTTGTAGCAAAACACAGTCCCAGTACTCGGAATATCGTATCTAATGCCTGGCTGATCAAATGTGTTGGTGCTCCAGTTTTTTGTGCACCGAATATTGGAGTGGGTGGCTATCTAGGGTCCGCCTACGCACCGGTTTTTGTCGGTTCTGAAAAAAACCATCCGGCAATGGATGACTTCGAGCCACCACAAATATATGATCTCGGTGATCCCCAACGACTTGCCAAGCGTCGTTCACTACTGGGCAACCTTGAAAGCGATATGCTTAATAGTGATCCGTTGGGTGCAGACTGGGATAATCTGCGTGAGATGGGGTATGAAGCCATGACACGCTCCGAAGGTCGGGAAGCCTTTCAAATGCAACGCGAGGCTGATAATACCCGTGATCGGTATGGTCGCCATCCCCTAGGACAAAACTTGCTTCTCGCACGCCGAATGGTCGAAGCTGGAGTGCGTTTTGTAACGGTCAACGGTTGGACCGGACAGGCGCCCCACGATACTCAGGGCCCACCCAGTAGTAGCTGGGATATGCACGGCGGAAATATGGGAATGGGTAATGCATTCGGGTCAGGCTCGTATGGTATGAATTTCTGTCTTCCACGACTCGATCAGGCCTTGTCCGCGTTATTAGAAGATTTAGATGACCGAGGCATGCTCGATAATACATTGGTCGTCGTAACAGGTGAATTTGGCCGCACACCGAAGATTCTGACTCAACAGCCACCAGGTCGGCAACATTGGCCTAAATGCTTTTCTTCGATCATGGCGGGATGTGGGATAGCCGGCGGACAGGTCTACGGTAAGACTGATCGTTTAGCAGGTTATGTCGCTCATAATCCGGTACGCCCGGAGGAATTCTCTGCTTCAATCTATCATGCCTTAGATATCCCGCTTAACGAACCACAAAACAATACCGGCATTTCCAGACCCATCACGACCGGAAAACCAATTATGGAGCTCTTCGGTTAACCGAGTATCATCAGTTCGATATGTTTAACAGTGTTTCTCCGAGTACTGCCTTTAAGCGTGTAACGCTTACGTGCACAATTGACTGCAGGTTACTATATCTTCTGTTTTTATTTCTCTTTTTATTGGCCGACTCGACACTTTATGGGGCCACCTGGCGGGCCGGGTTTGCAAAACATGTAATCACGCCGGCCGAACCAACCTGGATGGCAGGCTATGCAAGTCGTAACAGGCCGGCAGAAGGAAAGATCGGTGAACTCTACGCCAAGGCCATGGTGCTTGAAGATGTTAACAAACAACGTTTCGTTCTAGTCACATTAGATTTAATCAGTGTTCCCCACACACTACGCGACTATCTTGAAAACTACGTCCATGACCAGTTCGATCTTCCCCCAGCTTCTCTGTTGATCAATTGTTCACATACACACTGCGGCCCAGAGATCCGAACGACTCGATGGTCGGAGGACGCTAATCATTCTGACCGTCTAACGCTAGCACGGAAGTACGTGGCGATACTCAAAACCAGCCTCGCCGCGGTCATAGATTCCGCGACCGGCAGATTAGAACCTGTGAGTCTTGTTTTTTGTCACAGTAGATGCGGTTTTGCAATGAATCGCCGTACGCCACGGGGTAGTGGTTTTATTAATTTTCCAAATCCGGAAGGACCGGTCGATCATGACGTACCAGTCTTAAAATTTACAGCTGCTGACGGAACAATCAAAGGAATCATCTTTGGTTATGCATGTCATAACACGACGCTGGGAATTTATAAATTCAGCGGTGACTATGCCGGTGTCGCTCAAAAGCAACTGGAAAACACCTATGCCGATGCTATAGCTTTGTTCGTTCTGGGATGCGGAGCTGATATCAACCCTTATCCTCGTGGCACTGTTGCGTTAGCCGAAATCCACGGAACAACGCTCGCCACCTCCGTTCAGGCCGCCCTGCAAACAACCCCCACCATCCTCAATGAACCTTTAGACCTGTCTTATGAGAAGGTCAAACTGAAATACTCACCAGCACCTTCTAAAGAAGAACTCATAACTCGTAGCCGCTCATCAAATAGTTATGAATCTCTGCACGCCGAGAGGCTTCTTAAACAACTAGATCAGCAAGGTCATCTTTTAACTGAATACAACGCACCTGTCCAGGTGATTCGCTTCGGTAAACAACTTACCTGGATTGCATTACCCGGGGAAACATGTGTCGATTATTCGCTACGTCTCAAAGCGGAACTTGAGAACCATAAAGATCTCGGGCGCCTTTGGGTTTCAGGATACAGTAACGATGTATTTGCCTATCTTCCGAGTCGCCGAGTCCTACTCGAAGGCGGCTATGAAGGCGGCGGGGCGATGAAATATTTTACAACCGTCCTGCAACACGGGCCCTTTGCTTCAGATATTGAGCAACGCATCATTGGAAAGGTTAACCAGCTTTTACAACGTTCTTCTCAATGATCACTGTCTTTTCAATGTGATTGTCTGTTAATATATCAATAGCTTCATAAGGATCATTAAAATTGATAAATTTTACCGGCAGGCAACACAGATTATGTGATCGTGTTCAAAGGCGCGATTTTCTATCGGTGGGTACACTTGGTATTGCCGGCCTTACGTTACCCCAACTACTCCGTGCCGAAGCGGCAAACGGAGTGAGTTCTCACAAATCCGTCATTATGATCTATCTTACTGGTGGTCCACCGCATCAGGACATGATCGATCTTAAGCCGGACGCACCTAGCGAAATACGCGGAGAATTCAGTCCCATCTCGACCACGATTCCCGGTGTCCAGATCTCTGAATTGATGCCGCATACAGCTGCCATGATGGATAAATTTGTGACCATTCGTTCTCTGGTCGGTTCCGACGGACGTCATTCATCTTTTCAATGCGCCACCGGTCACCGTTTCGCAAATCAACCTCAAGGTGGTTGGCCGGAACTTGGCTCTGTGCTTTCCAAATTGAAAGGCACAGTCAACGGTGCGGTTCCCCCATCGATCGATCTGTCGATGCATATGGAACATTTGCCTTATAATCTGCCGGGGCCCGGCTTTTTAGGACAGGCACATTCACCGTTTAAACCGACCGGGGAAGCTCTGGCTGACATGTCTCTTGATGACATCAATATTGATCGATTCGATAACCGCCGTCAGCTCCTGCAACGATTCGACTCGCTTAGACGGCGTATTGATAGTGACGGTTATCCGGCCGATGCCGATACTTTCACACATCAGGCGCTTAATCTTCTTACTTCCAGCAAGCTTGCCGAAGCCCTCGATCTCAACCGCGAGGATCCGCGGGTGCGCGAAAGCTATGGCAAGGATGATCCTAATGTCCTGCCCTATTCAAATAAGGGTTATCAGGCGATCGTATCAAAATTCCTTACCGCTCGCCGTTTGGTCGAGGCCGGCGCCCGGATGGTGACAGTATCCTATGCAGATTTCGATTGGCACAGTGGCAATTTTATACACGCACGCAAAGTGATTCCTCTTTTAGACAAAGCGCTTACTGCATTGGTAAGTGACCTACATACTCGGGGTTTGCAGGACGATGTGACCGTCGTCGTGTGGGGCGAGTTTGGTCGAACACCAAAAATTAACGCTAACGGCGGACGGGATCACTGGACTAACGTCTGTTGCGCCATGCTGGCCGGCGGAGGTATGCCAGCAGGGCAGGTAATAGGCGCGACTAATAAATATGCGGAAGAAGCTATCGATCGCCCGGTCCATTTCAATGAAGTATTTTCGCAGTTGTATTTTAATCTGGGTATAAATCCCAGTCTCACCACGGTTGATGATTTAACCGGGCGTCCCAGATACCTCCAGGACGAATATAAACCGCTGGTCGAACTCAGCTAATAACGCACCGAAATTCACATGTGTCTACCGGCAGCTAATTATTCTCTGTTGCCAGGGACGGGACAAGTGCTCAATCAATGGAATTCGGTTTAATCTTGAATACTCTTTCTTTGATGACTCAGCGGCGTCATTTTACTTGTATCGCATTTATTGTTAACCCGTTGAAATGAAATAAGTACGATCCAATCACAGTGATGGCTACACGCGATCGTGCAATGAATTATGGCAAAACAGTTTCTTTATCTACATATGGGGATAACTGTCGATGGTACGCGCCTATTTGTCATCTCAAATAAATAAACACCTTTGTGTTTTAGACATCCCCTATATTAGTCTTAATAGCCTATCCGATTCCTCGTTTTTAATATGTAGACTCATGCAACACATTTACGCAGTTTCAACAATAAAAGAAATGCAAAAGTTCAACCCTTTGGACTCCACGCAACTACGCGTTGCCGGCTACCATAAACCTGGCGACGGCGGTGGCGGAGAATTCCATTGGGTTGCAGGGGATAAATCAACTGCGGACAACGGTTTAGTATTTCGCTCGGCAACTGACGCTCCCGGTCGCTGGCACCGTATTGGCTCCGGTTATTATGATGTACGCGAATTTGGAGTTTTTTCTGCTTCGGGTGACGTTACCAACCAATTACAGAGAGCTCTGGACGCCTGCCGAAAAGGGGGTAGCGTCTATATTCCTGCAGGTCATTACACTGTCAGTGATCCGCTTATGGTCCACCAGAGTACATCGATCATAGGTGATGGTCTTTTTACCGAGATCCATTACTACGGACAGGAGGGAACCGCCTGTTGGAATGCCGCTCAACGTTCACCCGCTATCTCCTTATCTTTTCGGTCACTAAATACTCTGGTTTATCATGAAAACACGTACGCATTCCGTCTTACCGGTATGAGCTACAGCCGTTTTGATTTGCTTTTCGTCCATCTAAGAGAGAAGAATACGTCTGCCTATTACGGTCCTTCCAATGGAGAATCACCCTATTACAACGTGTATACCAACTGCCATGCATCAGGTCCCGGCGGCGATGAAAACGGATGTGTGGGTTTCGACTGGGGTGCCCATGATGATGACGATCTGGCGCCTAATGCAAATCAGGTCTTTGGTGGACACATCAATAGTGTTGATATCGCCGTTCGCTGTCAGGGTACCGGTAATATCTTCCACGGTCAGGTTTTTGAGATGGTTAACGTGGGTTACGAATTTGACCTGCCAGCAAAACGATACACAGCAACCAATCAGGGTATTTCCAACGATGTCTTTGGCCTGTATACCGAATATGCCAAGATTGTGTTCCATCAAAAACATCCAACCTGCTATTTCGTCGCTCAAACGAGCATGGTGACAGGCCACACGAAGATGTTCGTCGGCAAAAGTAAAGACAACTGTGTTCTATTAAGCAGTCATTCCGGCCAACTACCTATGAATCGTAGTTTTTTTCAAAAGGGGCTTGAATTCACGCCCTTAACTTTTGACTAATTCTTCCAACCTAGATCACAGTAAATCGTCTGGTCGATATTTCATTTTTACCGCTCTTTTGTATATTTCGCGGTTCAGGTTGCGGAAAACCGTTTTCATCTACTGTGCGTGCTCTTATTTCATATCTGCCCGGCTTCAAATCTTCTAGGATCGTATAGAACGAAATCATCCCATAGCGTAACGGCCAGGAGTTTGCTTGGCCGGTGTCTTTATCGAAGCCTAAGATCGTTCGGGTATCCGTTGCTTCTGGCAAAACATCCGGCCATTTCGGCTCGTCTGCCAGTTCGCATTTCCTCCAGGGCGCATTTTTCACTTCGGGTGAGTTATCTTCAAGACGCTTCGCACCAGGCATTAGTTTCCTAAGCCAATATTCAACCCGATCAAGCCCCGAATATCCATTAATAGCCTGGCCAGTGATAACAATGGGATTTCCGGTCTTAAACTCCGTCGCGCCTTTATCTAGATACGCCGATGTTTTCAAATGTGATTCCGGGTCATTATTATTCAACGCGTAAGTATCATTAATACGATAATCATTCGTGAGAAAAATCTCCTGCAACCATTTAATCGATTTGAATCCATGTGCCCAAGGCACAATCATTCTTACCGGTCCTCCGCGAGTTAAGGAGATTGGCATCCCGTTTAGCCGATAGGCCACAAATACAGGCAACTCACCGGGGGGCGTTTCCATAGCCTGCGTATAACTAACGGAAGATTGGAAGATTTGCTTAGGGTCGTTGTTGTGAAATCCGCGAAAGTAGACGCGGCGGATATTTTTCATCACGCCGCATTCACGCAGTACGACGGACAGCGGAACGCCTTCCCACAATCCCTGACCCAACGGCTGAGGAATATTAAGACACTGCATAGCCTTAATAAATTTTACGCCGTGCTTGCTGCCCAGTTCGATTAGATTCTCAAATTTAAACGCGGAATGATCTGCCTTGGTAAACTGCTGTGCGATTGACGCGGGTTCCTTGACAATCCCTTCCTCGATAAAGGGATCGCTTTTAATTTCAAGACGCCAGCTATCCTGTGTCAAACCGGCAGCAATCAATTGTTGGCCTTTCAGTGAGTAAGGTTTGGGATTTCCCCGCGATACGTCATAGAAACTACTCGCTTCGGTGAGCACATCATGTGGGCATAACTTTTCCTTTGGTACCATGCCGCGCGCCTGCACATTAACAGGGTTCCCGACCGCAGATCCCACTGTGACCACCGCCGCGGTTTTACGTAACGCCTCTCGTCGATTTATCTTCATTCGTATCTTCTTTAGATATGGCCTTCCCTGATTTCACTTACCCTATTGTAAGTACATAACCGAACCAAACTCAATTTCTAATCCGATTAGAATCGTTTGCGATCCTGTAAACGGTTCATTCCGTCTTCCATTGACCATACTCTCGTTGGTATCCTATAAAGAGACAGTTCATTCGCCTATGGGAATTACGATGGTTAAATCCTTCATCCTAATAATTCTGCTAACGCTCGGAACAGTGACTCACTTATTCGGGCAAACAACTGCAACATCGGCCGTTGCCAATACGGCCGAGGCTGAAATCTCACTGGAAGAGTTAAAACTAATCGGAGCCAGGGAGTCCGATTTTCTTACACGCGATTATCAGATACCACAATCAACAACACCCAAGCCCAGACTAACCGAATTTAGGAACACCATCCTACCAATTCTAAAACACTCGTGTATTGGCTGTCACGGTGAGGAACTTACCGAAGGCAATATCCGTATCGACACACTCGATCCCAATCTCCAAAAGGGGGCCGACGTGAGTTGGTGGATCGAAGTTATGGCCGTATTAAGTAACGGGGAAATGCCACCGCCGGAAGAAGGCGAGCTTGCCGATAAAGACCGCGCCAAAATCATCGACTGGCTTTCCAGTGAGATCCAAACTGCGTCGGCAGTACGCCGAGCAGAAGGAGGCCATTCTTCGTTTAGAAGAATGACGAGGTATGAATATAACTATGCTTTACAGGATATCCTCGGACTACCCTGGGACTTTGCGAAGGACCTCCCTCCTGAAGCATTTTCAGATGATGGTTTTCAAAACAGTTCTGATCTCCTGCATATGACCAGCAACCAGTTTCAAACATATCGGGAGATTGCACGTGCAGCGCTATTAAGATCAACTTCACTGGGTGAACAACCTAAGATGCTCCACTGGGGTGTTTCAATGAAAGAAAACGCCCAGCTAGACCTTAAAAAACAACAGGATCAAATTGACAAGAAGCGAGAAGAATTCAAGGCCGAGCCGGCACGCCAGAAGATAGAACTCGAACAACTATTACAGTCGTTCCAGAATATACCCTCGGGGGTACATTACAAAAACCTCCGGACCGGACGCGCAGCGCGTGCGAGTTGGGTTTATTACGGCGGTCGTCATGCCAATCCTCCGCAGAACGGACTCCCGCCATTTCCAGCAACCTATGAAGACGTTGTCGTGATTCCGCGCGGGCAAAACGTATACGTCGAACTAGGAGATAGAATTCCGGACGAGGGCACCATGCGAGTACGGGTTCGTGCCTATACAACAGCGATTAACGAATCCGGACCTCCCAGTCTTCAGCTTGAGTTTGGTTGGCGGGCGAGCAACGAGGGGCGCGCAGTACTGCGTGTAAGTGACAAAGACCAGCGTGTTACAGCAACGTCCGACAACCCGCAAATCTATGAGTTTACTTTTCCACTCGGCGAAATCTATCCGCGGAATTCGGTTCGCGGTATTAATCAAATGGGGCAGACTCCAAACCCATCTGAATATATACGTCTGGTAAATAGCTCGGTTTCACAAAGCAACATAGTAGTAGACTTTGTACAGGTGTCTACGCCGGTATACTCGACTTGGCCTACCGCTTCGCACGAGCGGATTTTCCTGCAAAGTGAGCAACGTCATGACGATCCGGCCTACGCTCGTGAGATCCTGGCGAACTTCATGCCAAAGGCATGGCGGCGTTCTATCACTAAAGAAGAACTCGACCGCAAAGTTAGATTATTTACGCTAATTCGTCCGGAATGTGAGACTCTCGAAGAGGCCGTGATTGAGGTGCTGGCAACCATTCTTTCTTCACCGAATATGCTTTATATCACTCGTAGTGCTTCCTCAGGGAATACGTTCGCGCAAAACAGTCTGACAGACTACGAACTAGCCACAAGATTGGCAATGTTCGTTTGGTGTAGTACTCCAGACCCGCTTTTATTGGAACTGGCTTCAAAACGCGAACTACGAAAACCGGAAATACTTCATGAACAAATGATTCGCATGCTTCAGGATCCTCGGGCTCAACGACTGTCCAAACATTTTGTGCATCAGTGGCTGGATCTAAAGATACTTGAATTTCTAACGATTGACCGCAAAACACGGCCCCAATTAGATGCGGTGTTGAAACAGGCTATGCTTAACGAACCCATCGCTTTCTTTCACGAAACACTGGTAAATAATGAGAGCGTGCTCAATTTCATACACGCCGATTACACGATGGTCAACGAAAGGCTGGCTACCCATTATGGCTTGCCGAATATCTACGGAAATGAATTTCGCCGAGTTAACCTGGCAGCCAATTCAGATCGGGGTGGCGTTCTTACGCAGGCCGGTCTCTTGACCATGAATACGTCGGGCAACGATTCCCATCCACTAAAACGTGGTATTTGGCTACTCGAATCCATCCTTAATGATCCGCCTCCTCCACCTCCGCCGGCAGTACCCGAAATTGATCTGGCAGACCCGGAAATCGCGAAAATGACCCTCAAGGAACGAATCGAAGATCACCGCAATCATGCCGCATGTAAATCGTGCCACTCCAAGATTGATCCCTGGGGAATCGCCTTTGAAAATTATGATGCCCTCGGCCGTTGGAGGACCGAGGTCGGTGGCAAGCCAATCGATGCTTCCAGTGAACTCTTCAATAAACAACAACTCAATGGAATGGACGGGCTAAAACGATTCCTGCTACAAAACAGACAGGATCAGTTTACACGGGCAATGGTCTACAAATTAACTACATTTGCTTTAGGACGACCGTTAACCTTCGGCGATCATTCAAGTATCGATCGCATCACCGCCGAAGTAAGAAAAAAGGGCGATGGGTTGGCTACCATGATCACTCTGATTGTTGCTAGTGACTTATTCCGTTCGAAGTAGAATAATAGAAAGACCGGTAAATAATTAAATCCGCAGATAGGTATAATAATACTATGACTATCAACATTCATTCTCTGGATCGGCGACGTTTCCTTCGTGGTACCGGTGTAGCACTCGCTTTACCCATGATGGAATCAGCGCGACTCGCCGCTAAGGCTGATAAGACTGACAACAATCCCAGACGACTGGCCTGTTTTTATTTCCCCGATGGCGTACCGATGCCATTACCTGCTGACCCTGCCTATCAAGACTGGCTGTGGTTCCCTCACGGCAATGGTAACGAATTTAAGTTTACTAAACCATTTGAGCCGCTTGTTTCACTGAAGGGCGATTTTACGGTCCTCTCGGGATTCTCGCATCCACCGGGCCGAATCGTGCACGGCCATAATAACGCCGATCAGTTTCTTACTGGTGCAGCGACCGGCGGTGGGGACATGGACTACGAGAACAGTATTTCAATTGATCAACTGTATTCCAAACAAATCGGTGACGAAACACGCTTTTCCTCCTTAGTCATGTCAACTGACGGTGGTGCAGGAACTGCACGAGGTGCACACACGATTTCGTATAACCAAAACGGACGCGCTATCCCGGCGGAACATCGACCGAAGCGAATCTTCGATATGTTATTCGTCAAAAGCGATGGTGACGCCGCGCGACGTCTGGCGTTAAGTCAGAGTGCTTTAGATGATCTGCTTGCAGACGCGAAATCACTGCGTAAGACTCTTTCCTCCAACGACCAGCAACGATTTGATGAATACCTGGAATCTGTCCGCGAGACCGAAATAAAAGTAGAGAAGGCGAAGAAATGGATCGATCTGCCATTGCCTACCGTTAACGTTGATCATTTAAATCTGGATGTCACTCCGGATGACCCGCGCGAATATCTGCAAACCATGTATGAATTGATCTATTTAGCGTTCCGTACCGATTCCACTCGGGTAGCAACCTATCAAATCGGTCGTGAAAACGGCGTCGGCAAAAGTGACCTGTTAGCAAGGGCTGTAGGGTACAACCTGTCACATGCTCTATCACACGAAACCAAAAATCCCGGAGGCTGGGAGCGATTCGGTATATATTGTGCTTTTCTCCATGAAGAACTGGGTAGATTTGCCAAGAAATTAAAAGATACACCTGAACCAACGGGTTCGGGAAATATGCTGGACAATACCCTTCTGTTTTTCGGTTCCGCCTCCAGCGCATTCCATCTTTCTCGTAACTACCCTCTGATTCTTATGGGCGGAAAAAATATGGGATTTAAGCATGGGCAATATATTAACAATGCGGGTGCGAATCCTCAGGGCGGGCCGTGGGACGGCGGACAGGAACCCTGGCAAAAGGATATTCAAAAGGAAGACAGGCCGTTAGGTAATGTCTTTGTTACGATGCTTCAGCAGTTAGGCGTGCAAGTTGACAAATTCGGTGGAAGCAATGGCTCCGTCGATCAACTGCTTGCCTGAATAAACCAATATTCGGTCCGGTGCGATTCATGCCAAGTGTAACCTATTCCTTCTCACTCTTAATCCTGTTGCTGAGCAATTGGGCGTCAGTTTATTCTCAGGATTCCCAATCCGTTGAAATCCTCGGGCAATATCCTGTCGAGCAGTCTCGTAAGGACTCAGCGTTTATCATGCCCGCGATGATAATCACGTCAGAAAAACAACTAATAGAAAGCTGGGATAAACTTAAAGGCGGGGACCGACCGAAGATTAATTTTAATTCGTCATTTCTCGTCCTACATGTACGTGACGCTGCCGATCCGAATCGGCATCGATTTCTCGCGCGTATAAACGACGGACAACTTGAATTGATGGCCTTGAGCACAAGGATTGGTTTTCAGCGTTCTGATAAAACCATTACCACCCTGGTTGAGTTTTCCCGAAAGGGCGTGGTTTCGTTCAAAGCCTTTAATCCAAAGAACAACAAGCAGGTTGTGACTCCGCTAAAGCCCAGCGGAAAGTAGTTGCTAGACTATTTTACTTGTAGTCGATCAATCATTGCTTTAATACTTCGATCTTTGCGCACTTCCATTAGTATTGGCTCCTCGATTAATCGCTCTAGTTCCTTGTTCGTTCTTCTCCGCAGGCTATCCCGAATGTCTAATACCAAAGCCACGATAACTGTTTTATTAACCCTCTTGGTCACTACGGCTACATTTTCACAAAGTCGCGACGCTTTCGACACGAAAACAACCTTTCAGGTTGGCAATCATTGGGCATTCACCATGGTTCCGTCAATTTCCAACAGGAAACACTCCATTCCCTGGGTATGGTATGCACCAACTTTGGGGGAGGGACTTCCAGGCCAACACGAAAGATGGATGTTTAATATGTTACACTCCCGTGGTATAGCTATCGCCGGAATAGATGTAGGTGAGTCCTATGGCAGCCCAGCCGGTGCGGCGGCTTTTGATGATTTATATGCTGAACTCACCACAAATCGACAATTCGCTCAAGCTCCCGTACTACTTGGCCGCAGTCGAGGGGGTCTGATGCTATATAGCTGGGCTGTGAGGAATCCGCAGAACGTTGCTGCCATAGCCGGCATATACCCAGTATGTAATTTGGTCAGTTACCCAGGTGTAACTGCCGCTGCACCAGCATTCGATCTTACCGCTGAGAAGCTACAACTCGAGTTAAACTCCCTCAATCCAATCGAAATGCTGGAACCACTGGCAAACGCAGAAATTCCCATATTTCATATCCATGGGGATATGGATACTGTAGTGCCTTTGGAATCGAATTCCGCCCTACTAGCTAAACGCATTCATTCAATGGGTGGGGACGCGACAATAAAGATCATTAAAGGACAAGGGCATAATCTCTGGCCTGGCTGGTTTAACGACCGTAGCTTGACATCTTTTATGATTAAGCATGCTAAACTTTCCGTCCGGAGATAACGACACATGAAGCTGCGCCGACTACTAACAGGTATCGCACTAACTGCGGCGATATCACTACTACTCGTTGATAACACACTACAAGCGCAAAGGTGGCAACAACTTTACCAACCATTAGAACATTCGCCGATACCCTGCCGTATCATGCCACCAATAGAACTCAAGCCGGATGTTAAATACCCAGTCATCGTTTCGCTTCATGGAGCTGGCGGCAAGGGAATCGATAATAAAAAACAATTGAAGACATGGAACATGCAACTGACTGATGACAATGTTCGTAATCGCTTTCCCTGCTATGTGGTTGCCCCTCAAACAGAAGTCCTTTGGAATGAGAACCACTATCAGGCTATAAAGCAAATCATTAATAACTTACCGCATTTTGATAAAAGTCGCATCTACCTGCTAGGTCATTCGATGGGGGGACACGGGACCTATATATTTCTGCAATTTGAAAAGGATTATTTTGCTGCTGCCGCGCCTTCAGCCGGAACAGGATTGCGATCCACCGAACAATTCATTGACCCTCAGAAGATTAGGGACTATCCTATTTGGGCATTCCACGGGGACAAAGACAAAGTCTGTCCATTCGAAAAACAACAACGAGTTTTTGAACAACTCCGTAGTATTAATGGAAATCTCAAACTAACTATTTGGGTCGGCGACAACCATGGTGTTGCAGGTAAATTCATCACAGGAGCCGAAAACGGGAAAACCCTCTACACCAGCCACCGATGCGATCGCGAGATTGAATTCCTGGTATGGCTATTTAAACAGCGGAGGAAATAGCTGCCAGCCGCTGGATAAAGATTCTGTAGAGTGAATTCCCGGCTTCACAGTGCACCTTAGTAACTCGGTTTTCAGGATCTTATTGACAAACTATAATAGCTGTACGCAATCTGACACCTCAGCGGTAAGTGCACTTTGAATTACTACAGGCGTCGGTCTTTTCAATTAATAGGACATATTCCATGACAAGCCACCAAAAATCATCGCGCCGTCAGTTCGTAAGCGGTATGGCAGCAGGTTCTGCTGCTCTCATGCTCGGGCAAGGAACACGGGCAGAAGGATTCACCTCAGCAAATGACCGCCCCGTCTTTGCAACTATCGGTCTGCGAAACCAGGGCGTATCGATCACTAATAAATCGACTAAGTTTGCAGATTTTGCCGCTTTGGCTGATGTAGATTCCAAGGTATTGGGAACCAATGTTGAGAAACTAACAGAGCGACAGGGTAAAAAACCAGATTCCTATGCTGATTACCGGCATGTTCTGGATCGTAAAGACATCGATGCCGTCATGATCGCCACACCAGATCATTGGCATACCAAGATTGCCGTCGAAGCTATGCTTGCTGGAAAGGATGTTTACTGCGAGAAGCCTCTTACTCTGACTATCGCCGAAGGAAAGTTGATAGAGAAAATTGTCAAGAAAACGGGCCGCACATTCCAGGTTGGTACTATGCAGCGTACTGAATCAGGGAAGCGATTCCTGCAGGCGATCGCATTAGTTCGCGCCGGACGAATCGGGGATGTAAAAAAGGTAACCTGTGGAATTGGCGGGTTTGGGCCCTCTCCCGTAATCCCCGAAGCACCTGTACCAGCGGAACTTGATTGGGATACATGGCTTGGTCCTGCACCCAAAGTCCCATATCGTGCATTACCGGAAATCCGTAAGGGATACGGTGGCGGTGTGCCTCTTTATAGCAATTGTCATTATGCCTTCCGTAACTGGCACGCGTATTCCGGTGGTAAACTTACAGACTGGGGCGCACATCATGTTGATATTGCCTGTTGGGCAATCGGCGCCAGCGAAACCGGGCCAAGTAAGATAACTCCACTTAATTACACTTTCGATGTTGATTATGACAAAAAGGGCAACCCCACTGTTGCTGATAAATATGATATCGCCATTAACTATAACATTAAGGCTGACATGCCCGGAGATATAGAATTACTCATTACGAATGAAGGGGATAACGGTATTCTGTTTGAAGGAACAAAGGGTCGTTTCTTTGTAAATCGCGGAAAAATCGTAGGAGCGCCTGTCGAAGATCTGGCCAACAACCCACTGCCTGGCGGAGCAATCGACGAAGTTTACGGTGGTCCTGTTCCGGAAAACCACACGCTAAATTTCATTGAGGCAATCAACGCCGCTAGACAGCCGATCTCGGACGTCTGGACTCATAATCGCATGCTTGAGATATGCCACCTCTCCAACATTGCTATGCGGCTTGATCGAGCACTTGAATGGGATCCCGTCAAGCGAGTAGTGATCGGTGATAAGTTGGCGAACTCATTCTTGTCGCGTGACAACCGCAAAGGATACGAAATTAATATGTAATATTCGTCTCGCATTAATTTACTCACGAAAACTACGTCTGGTTATTCACTGGGCGTAGTTTTTCTATAAGGTAATACTCTTCATGACGAAATTTAAGGAACCCGATCAACGCGACGAACTAAAACGCGAACTCGGCGTATTTCAGGCTATGATGCTTGGACTGGGTAGTATTATGGGTACCGGCGTATTCGTAAGTATTGGGCTCGGAGCCGAGATCGCTGGTAACGCTATTATCTTAGCAATCCTAAGTGCCGCGATGCTGGCTATGTGTAACGGGATCAGCAGCGCACAACTTGCCGCAAATCATCCCGTCAGCGGGGGTACCTATGAATACGGTTATCGCTGGTTAAATCCCAGACTTGGATTTGCTGCCGGCTGGATGTTTATGTTTGCGAAATCATCTTCAGCAGCAACGGCGGCGCTTGGTGTTAGCGGATACGTGCTCCACCTTTTTGACACTAAGCAAATCCCGGTAACTCTTTTGGCCATCATTGCGATCGCAGTACTATCGCTAATTACACTAACTGGTATCCGTCGCAGCAGTATGGTTAATACTGTAATAGTCACGCTGACAATTCTAACGCTGCTACTTTTCGCAATTACCGGATTCTTATCAGAGGTTACTCACCAAAATCATTCCGTTTCCGGTAGTCTGACCGCTGTTTTCGCTGACACAACGAACCTCTTCGAAGCAATCGCATTAATGTTCGTGGCTTACACTGGTTATGGCCGTATTGCCACATTAGGCGAGGAGGTCAAATCACCGCGACAAACCATTCCTAAAGCAATTATTATGACTCTCGTGTTATCGATGACACTATATATTTTGGTCTGCGCGACGGCTCTCAAAACGGTTGGGGCAGGGGAATTTGGAAGGCTGGCAAATCAGGAGGTCGCACCTTTACACGCAATCTCCCTACAGTTTGAGAACGGTTTAATTAGTGTTCTCATTGGTGTCGGTGCGATAACGGCCATGGTGGGTGTGTTGTTAAACCTTATCCTTGGTTTATCACGGGTTCTAATGGCAATGGGGCGACGGCGGGATGTTCCCGCAAAACTGGCCGTGGTCCATCAAGAGTCCGCCGTTCCTCGTTCAGCAACCATTGTTGTCGCTTTGCTGATCAGCTTGTTGGCACTTATGGGTGATGTAAAGCTAACCTGGTCATTCAGTGCCTTCACTGTTCTTATTTACTACGCACTGACGAACCTATGTGCGATACGTCTTAAGTCCGATGAAAGGATGTATCCGATCTGGATCTCCTATCTTGGTCTAGCGGGCTGCCTTTTTCTTTCATTCTGGATAGAGTGGACTGTCTTCGGATTCGGGGCGGGCGTGTTGGGACTGGGATTAATCTGGCAATCCGTCGTACCAGGTCGTCTGCCGTCTTCTAAAGCAACTCCCTGATCACTTTACCCGACGGGAGAATATGGATCGGTCTTCCAAAATAATCGGGGATCGTCTTTTCGTGATTGATTCCTAAATGGTGATATACTGTTGCCAGTAAATCCTGAGGTGTCAGCGGTCGTTCGACGGGATGTTCACCATGACGATTGGTCGCGCCAATCACCTGACCCATACGATACCCTCCACCTGATACCAATGCGCTGTAAGCCTGAGGCCAGTGATCACGTCCATAAGAATTATTCGGGGGGCCATAACGCATTTTTGGAGTTCGCCCAAATTCACCGACAACAACAACCAATACTTTTTCATCAAGGCCGCGATCATACAGATCTCCGATGAGGGCTGACAGGCACTGATCCAAGTACGGCAATCGCAGTCTCATATATTTTGCAAAGTGCCCCGGTCGCTGCGCATTCCCGGGATGATCATCCCAATTCGTATACTCGTCCCCTGTCTTTGGAGTATTGCAATATATATTGATAACAGGAACACCGGCCTCTGCCAGGCGCCGGGCCAACAGGCAACTCTGTCCCCAGGTATTTAATCCGTATTTCCGGCGTAAGTCCTCCGGTTCCTGCGTTATATCAAAGGCGGTTGCCGCCGCAGAACTACTCAGCATCTGATAGGCTAAACGTCTAAATTCATCGACACCTTCCAACTCACCATTAACATCCAGTTCTTTTCGCAGTTTATCCACCTGAGCGAGCAAATTCCTGCGATTAACCAGTTGCTTCGCGTCTCTTCCAACATTAAGTCGCAACTGACCTACATTAAAGTTCGTTTTTGAGGGATCTCCAACGACAAATGAATCATGATGTAGTCCGAGATAGGTTGGTTGCGTCATATACGGATGCCGCGGTAGTGCAACATATGGGGGCAGACCTCTAGAGAAACCTAACATTTTGCTGGTAACATGACCGAAATCAGGATGTTCACTTTTTGATTGAGAACTGGGATCCAGTTTACCCGGACGTTTCCCAGTAAGCGCAACAATACCGCCATCACTATGAATACTAACATCATGATTCAGCGAACGAATTAGAGTTATTTTATCGGCGATTTTCGCCTGTAACGGGAAGTGCTCACATATATCCATCCCGGGGACAACGGTTTTAATGCTGCCAAACTGACTACGTATCTCAGACGGCGCGTCGGGCTTCATATCCCAGGTTTCGAACTGCGAGGCACCCCCGTGCTGATAAAGCATGATTACAGATGTGTCTTGCTGTAAATTACCCGCAGAGGCTCGTAATTTCATGACGTCAGGTAAGGTGATACCGCCCAGAGCTAATGCTCCGATCTGCATAAACCCTCGACGATCTACGATGTTCTTAGACATACTCGTATTTTACTAACTACTTAACAATACTAGCTATCGCAAAACATTATTAAATGTTTATGTGCCTGCATAGTATTATAATTCAAAGCAGTAATTAGATTCATCCGATATTTCCGGAATCAATATCAATGCACCGTAAATGCCATTTAACTGCCGTTATCCTAGTCGTCATTTTACAAACCTTACCAACGCCTGCAGATGATTCGATAATTAATATCGGAAATCGTAGGGAACTCTTTGTTGATGACCATCTCATTCATTCGAAGACAGGCGAAATAGCTCTTAAATTACATCACCCACAGGCCCGGGAGGTTGCTCTAAACTTCGATCGCCCCTGGGAAGGTAATACATCCGGATATCCAACCGTCATGTTTGACGGACAGGTCTACAGAATGATCTATCGCGGCCACCGAATGATCTGGGAATCAGGTAAATTGTTGATGGCCAATAGCCCGGTAGTATGCTACGCGGAAAGCCAGGATGGAATTAACTGGGTCCGTCCAAACTTAAATATAGTGAAATGGCAGGGTAAAGACCGAGATAAACTAAGTACTCCTACTTCCAATAACATCGTCTGGGGGGGCAGTCCCTATTCCGGCACGTTTGTACCTTTTGAGGATAAAAACCCGGCTTGCCAAGCACAACAGCGTTTCAAGGCAGTAGGTGGCAACCATAAAGTTGGGCTTCACCTTTTCACTTCAAGTGATGCCATCCATTGGACTAAAAGCGACCATGCTATTTTCCATGAGGGGGCTCTCGACTCTATGAACACACTTTTTTGGGATGCGTCTCGTGAACGTTATACACTCTACTTTCGTACTGTTCGTAATAGTCTCCGTAGTATTGATATGGTTCACTCGAAAAATTTAAAGACCTGGTCTAATCCCAAGCCATTAACCTATGGGAACTCTCCACCACAACAGATGTACACGAATGGCATTGCACCTTACTATCGAGCTCCACACATCATGCTTGGTTTTCCTACGCGGTATACCGCGCGATCGCTAACCTCAAGACTGTCATCACTACCACCCGTAAATCTTCGAAAGGAATTAGGCGATGCTTACGCACGTGTAGCCTCGGACTTATCTGACGGGTTGTTTATGTCAACGCGAAATGGTGTGGTGTTTGATCGCTGGGACGAGGCATTTATCCGTCCCCACCGGGAAACATCCAACGCTCCCTCTCATTGGATGTACGGGGACAACTATCAGGGATACGGATTATTCCCTACGATCGATGAAAATGGGCTGGAGGAAACATCTTTTTTGGTGAGCCATGGATACTGGCAGGAATACAAATCCTATATTCAACGTTACTCGATACGTCCAGACGGATTTGTGTCGCTAAACGCGAAGTATTCGGGGGGTGAGGTTATCACCAAACAATTACTATTTGCTGGTACGAAACTCGAATTGAACTACGCAACTTCAGCGGCAGGCTCAGTAAGGGTGGAACTTCAAGACAACAACGGGAATATTTTATCAGGATATTCACTGGAAGATTGTACCGAATTAACCGGAAACAAAATCAGCCAGACAGTTAGCTGGAGTGGTGAAGACCTCGGGCGCCATTCTGGAACACCAATTAGAATACGTTTCGCGCTGAAGGACGCTGACTTATATTCGTTCCGGTTTTTCCAGTAACTATCAACAAATCATCTAATAAAGATCACCTGGCGTTTCGCGCGGTTAATTCCCACCAGACCTTTGCCCGTGCTATCAACGGAAATACCCTGACCAGTAAACGGGACATCGATCGTCTGGTGAAACTCCAGCGTATTGCCCTTCCGTGGAATCTTTAACACATATATTTCCTGCTCGTCATGACCTGTCACTAGCAGACGATCCTGATACCACACTCCGCCGGACAAACTATAATTACCAAGTCTGGCAATCAAATCAGGAGGATATTTCCAGCGAAATCGCTCCTGAAAGTCGTTGTCAAATTCAACCAAAAATGTATCTTCGTTGGCGTCCCCGTATCTCGCAAAATTACACAACCATCGGTTACCTCGTCTTACAATCCAAGTTAAACTTCCCCCATAATCATAAAAGTCATGCCATGATTTCAGTTTCATCGACACAGGATTCAGCGCCATTACCTGACTTCTTTCAGGTATTTTCGGATAATTCGAATGAGCACAAAGGATCTGTTTCTTCCAGACGAATCCACTATTTAAATGAATTGCATCGCCGCTACTAAGTCCCATAAACTCGCCAGTCTTACGATTGTATTTAGCAATTTCGCGGTTGTTTACGGCAAATACAAATCCTCCAAACGTCACTGCCGCCTGTACTGCCTGAGGCGAATCAAGGCGACTTATTTCCCGGAACTTATCGGCGGCGTGCAGCGGTGAAATTATCTGCACGACAATGATTAACGATACTATCAGAGAACTAACGGGGAACATTCTCATTACTTATTTTCCTTAATAAAGTTGTGTTGATAAATCGCCTGGCTTAATTCGGGAGTCATAAAGTCGGTTATCACGCATCCTAACTGCGTCTGCCTAGACTCATCTAAATATTTTATTAATTCGTTATTAATGGGCGCGCTAATTTTGTGGATATTCGGAATCCCTAGAACATTTTTTACATAACCACTTGTAAAATTTAAAAAGAGCAAATTATCTTTATCCGGATGACTGGAATACTGAAATGTTTTTTTAATCAGTCCCCATTTGTTTTCGGCACTTGCCGGTTCAAAACGATCCTGAATAAAAAGATCTCGACTTTGATGAGCACCGCCGTGGCCCCAGTTTGTGGCGTCAATTCCAAAGGATTCCGTTGCTGGAAATCGCCTCAGTAAAACGATCTTACCCCGAACTTCCTTAAGACGAGGAATATTGTTTTCTGTGTGATACAGGGTCTTTTTGTTATCGATATATGTCCGCATAGTATCAGCAAACTGCCTGCTTATATTACGAGGTGAATGTTCCTGTTTTACGCTGAAAAGTATAATTTCTCTTGGATATTTATCGAGGTATTCCGACGCGGTTTTTTGAATTCCGTCGTACGTTTGCTTCTGAAAGACAGGACCGTGGTAAATCGTAAATTTATCGTTCTCGTGCCTGCATCGAATATCGAAAAATCTTACACCCGCGTTAAGTTGTTGAGCAATTGTCATGTTCTGACAGGCGGCTGTCCCCTTTAGTGGTTCAAACAGTGCGCCACTATTGTGAGTTCCCGGAATACTAAGTTCACTAAGACGTCGATCATCCGATAATTGAGTCATCCATGATTGCGGGTCTGCATCGATGAGCTCCGATTCTGCAATTACATTATCAAATACACACCAGACAACAACGAAGAGAATCAAGAACGAATGTCTGCATCGACCGTTAGGGTTCAGAATACTATTCATTAAAGGTTGTCCTATAATGAAAGCTGTAGCCGTTTGTAGTTAGTAGTTTCAGGTTTCGTTTCATGTCGCGCGTTGTCATCCAGATATTGATCTTTCTTTTTCTCTTTACACCTATCATAGCTTCTGCTGAACAGGCCGCATCTGAAAACAAACAACCAAACGTGATCTTCATTCTGGTTGATGATCAAGGCTACTACGATCTTGGATGTTATGGAGCCCGCGAGATAGACACACCCAATATTGACCGGATGGCTAAAGAAGGGACTTTGTTTACTGATTATTATGCGGCTGCTCCGATTTGTAGCGCCTCTCGCGCCGGGTTACTGACCGGCTGTTATCCGCGCAGGATAGGTAACCACATCTGGGTTCATCGAGCAGATTCTAATTATGGCATTCATCCCGATGAGTTAACCATTGCAGAATTGTTCAAACAGTCTGGTTATTCCACGGCTTGTATTGGCAAATGGCACCTGGGATTCCATGACGCCTTCCTACCTCGCAATCAGGGTTTCGATCACTACTTTGGTCTACTTCATAATCTCGATCCGGTAGAAGTCATTTACTTTGAAAAGGAGGGCGGTGTTCCCTTAATTCGCAATGGTAAACAGGTTAAACGCCCCGTTGATCCTGCTGAACTGACCCGTCTTTATACGGATGAGGCGATTGACTTTATTCGCTCAAATCAATCAGATCCCTTTTTTCTTTACCTACCGCACACTATGCTACACGTCCCGCTCGGCGTTAGTAGGGATTTTCAGGGATCCTCCGACTGGGGTCAGTATGGCGACGCGATACAGGAGTTGGACCATCATGTCGGGCGACTGTTCACTACATTGACAGAACTGAATCTGAGCCAAAACACGATTATCGTTTACACATCGGACAATGGGCGGGGACCTGGTCGAGACGCCAGTCAACCATTGCGGGGAAACAAATTAACAACATGGGAAGCCGGCATTCGTGTACCTGCAATCGCCTGGGGACCTGGATCGGGTATTAAACAGGGACTATTGACTTCAGAACCGGTACGTGCAATGGACTGGTTTCCCACATTAGCGACCCTTGCGGACATTAGTATTCCAAAAGGCCCGGTAATCGATGGACGGGACATCACTCCGCTATTACAGGGACAAGCGACTGAGGTTCCTGCCCCTGGTCTAAACAAGTCTCTCAATGCAGCGGTTCCCCTGCGACGACGGTGGGAGCCGGCTGCTGAATGGGCACAGCTTATTAAACGACAGGAATACAACGATGCATTCTTTTATCACGGCAGCGAGGGAACACTTTCCGCAGTACGCTGGAAAAACTGGAAATTGACGATCAATCCCAATCTCACTCTTTACGACCTTTCGTTAGATCCCAGTGAGAAGATCCCTGTACGTAATCGCGATATCATTCGTAAATTACGCGGAATGGTAGTTCTTTTCCAAGAAGAGATGCGTCAGGATGCGCGCGCAGCGGGTATACAACAAGATAGTAATACCCCGCAAACGCCGGCAGCGTCCAGTAAGCTATTTCTAAATTCCAAGACAAATGTAAAATACGCCAACTATGGAAATCGAACGCTTGAAATGGACATATACCGTCCAAAGGATTCCTGGGGACCACTGCCCGCCATCGTATGTATTCATGGAGGCGGTTGGGCCAAAGGAACTCGACTGAATCATACAAAGATCGCGATGGCGTTGGCATCACGCGGTTTCGTGGCCGCTACCATTTCCTATCGCCTCAGCGGCGAGGCACCCTTTCCCGCACAAATCCATGATTGTAAGGCTGCCGTCCGTTTTCTACGTGCTCAGTCAACCGAACTTGGAATAAACCCAAAAAAGATCGGAGCAATCGGCCTCTCTGCCGGAGGCCATTTAACCGCATTGCTGGCAACTTCAGGCGGCGTTGAATCATTAGAGGGTGGAGGTGGGCATTCCGGGTTTAGCAGTACGATTCAGGCAGCGATTGCTATGGGTGCTCAGACAGATCTATTATCCGAGCAAGTACGTGTCGTCGCGGCTCAGCAGGAACGCGGGGAGATCTGGCGTCAGTTTTTGGGTGGTACACAAGAGCATCGGAGAAGCGTTTATAAACTGGCATCTCCTATCGAACACCTCAACAGCAATGACCCACCAATTTGGTTTATCACCGGGCAGAATGATGATCCAAGCACTCGAGCAGTACGTTTTCGCGATGAAATGACAAGGCTTGGGATTAGGACCGGACTAACAGTGATTAAAGAAGCACCTCACGCTATCTTAGCCCGACAGCCGTGGTTCGAAGAAACGATCAATGAAGCCACACGCCATTTCAGGTGGCACCTTTCCAACTAAATCACTTCATTTTGTTATTGCAATACATCATGCAGGACATTTCCATGAACATCTGTTAAGCGGAAATCACGACCAGCGTGTCGGAAAGTTAATCTCTCATGATCCAATCCGAGCTGATGGAGGATAGTGGCATGTAAGTCGTGGGTATGAGCGGAATCTTCCGTGGCCATAATTCCATACTCGTCCGAAACGCCATAAGACAATCCGCCTTTAACACCACCACCCGCCATCCACGATGTAAAGCAAAAATTGTGGTGTTCCCGACCGGCATGAGTGGGACTCATATTAAAAGGAGTTCTGCCGAATTCTGTTGTCCAAACAACCAACGTCCGTTCCAACATTCCTCTTCGTTTTAAATCACTTATCAGGCCTGCCATTGGTTTATCTACATTTTTCGCTAAGCGTTCGTGATCGGCCATATTGCCATGCGAATCCCAGTTACTATTGGAACCAACATCAATAAGCTCAACGAATCGCACTCCTCTTTCCACCAACCTGCGGGCCATTAAACACTGCCATCCAAAACCCGATCGGTCACCTGCTGTAATCCCATACATCTCTAATGTCCGCTGGTCTTCCTGAGTTATATCGAACGCTTCAGGGGCAGCGCTCTGCATACCAAACGCAGTTTCAAAAGAGCGTATTCTGGCATTCACTGCTGCATCATTTAGGCGTTCACTTTGTTTTGTTTCATTTAAGGTCCGCAGTAAACCAAGCTCCATAGTCTGTAATCTTTTCGACGCCACGCGCGGTTGGATATTCTTGATGGGGTCGGCGCCGGGTACCACATGCGTACCCTGATGGCAACCGGGCAGGAAATCACTGCCCCATGTTTGTGCACCTGCGTAAGGAGCATGTGGGGCAAGGACCATAAACGAAGGTAAATTCTGATTAACCGTTCCTAACCCATAGCTAACCCACGATCCAACACTGGGGCGGGCAAATTGTGCCGAACCCGTATGAGCTGCCAACGTACCCTTATCGTGACCATCACTGTCACAATGCATCGCATTCAATACACATACGTCGTCTATAACGTCGGAAAGATGGGGGAAAAGGTCGCTAACCCAGATACCGTTCTCGCCGTATTGCTGAAAACCCCAGTGTGGTTTAATCAGAAACCGTTCGAATTCTCCGGATTTGTTTAACCAGCGAGACGCCAGGATTGATTTACCATGATCTTTAATGAGAGATGGTTTGTAATCAAACGTATCTACGTGTGAGACACCTCCAGTAGCATAGATAAAAATAACACGATCAGCCTTTGCTGAGAAATGGCTTCTTCTGGCTGATAAGGGATCATCTTGGCCGCTGACCTGATTACACATTTCTGCGAAAGCCGTCATCCCGAAACCTCCGGATACCGACCGTAACAATTGACGTCTGTTGATTTCATGCTGTGTAAACATTTAGCTAATCAATCCACAAATAGAAAACTATTACTCGTAAGCAGTACGCGGGCAAAGGCCTGCCAGGCCTCTTTGAGACCATCCCCAGCACCAGCTTTTACAGCCTCGGAACTGTACTCTTCCAGAAACCTATTAGCTGACTGAAGTTCCGCCGTACTGGGAATTGATCCATGAACGACGGCAAATGCATATTTAATCCTTTCCGTACGATCCGCTACGGTGATTGCTATGCGGTGAGCAAGCATGTGCGCCTGAGCGTGGACAAACTCCGAATTCATCAGGAATAACGCCTGAGTAGGGGTAACCGTTTGTTGACGTTTTCCGATACTAACATTCGGATCGGCCGAATCGAATAATTCCAAATAGGGATGACGGCGATTCCGCTGCTGCATAAGGTATACACTCCGATGATTGGAACCGTAAACCGCATGAAACGGTTGGTGAATCGAGAAATTCCATGTATTAACGTCCGGAAACGGGTGAGCCCCAGGAACTGATCGATCGAGATTACCGCTAACGGCCAGCATTGCATCACGCATGGATTCGGCATCCAGGGGACGACGCGAATACCGCCATAAAAGCTTATTTTCAGGATCTAATACCATTGCCTCCGGACTGTCTTCGCTGGATAACTGATAGACTCGTGATTTCATAATCACCCGGTGCAAATGTTTTATCGACCAATTGTTCTCAATCAACTCCATGGCCAACCAATCAAGTAGGGCAGGGTGTGTCGGTTGCTCACCCCTATATCCAAAATCACTGGGCGTTGTTACAAGTCCCGACCCAAAATGCCACTGCCACACCCGATTAGCAATTACCCGCGCCGTCAAGGGATTCGATGGATCAGTTAACCATTGGGCTAACTGCAGTCGACCACTGCCTGTGTATGCCGCTGGCACTTGTTTCCCACCTAATACTTCAAGGAAACGCCGAGGGATCTGATCACCCAACTTTTCCGGTTCCCCTCGTAACTGAATGTGAGAATTAACGGGCTTTCCTTCACTGACCCCGTATGCAACTTCGCTAACAGCGGTACTCTCAATGTTCTGTTGTTCTTCCTTTAATGCGTCGATGGACTGTCTAAGTATCGCTAGTTGCTCCTCGGAACCGGCTGTCTTTGTCGGTGGCTCTATAACTTGTTCTATAGCGTTTAAGGGGGTGGTCGTTAAAGCAATATTATCTATATCTCTTACTAGGACCGGCCCCTCTTTGTGGCCAAATCCATCACAGATAAAACAGTTGGCAATCCCATTCCAGCCTGGTACTGTATTCTTCGCTTTAAATCTCGTCTGTGCTGTTAGCGTAGCTAGTGTTCCTGAATAGGTTCGTGATACGGAGTCAATTTCCACCTGAAGTGAGTACCATTGATTCGTTTTGATTTTCTGCAATAGCTCCCATTCAGTACCATGTTTCAACATAAACGAGTCACGACTTATACTAAATTCAACGGCAATTGACTGCACAACTCCCTGACCAAGATAAATGCGATAAACACCATCCTCGGTGCCCGCACCAGTACGGAAATCGATATTGAAGTACATCTTCTTATCATTTTTAGCTGTTAACCCCGGCTCAAACACGTAACGAATACCGTCAGTTTTAGGCCCCGTTCCTATGCGTACACCTCTCGTACCCTTGGAATGCACGTTCGCAAACGGACTTTGTGCATCTTGGCGGATTTCCACGGCTCCGGAAGACACCCATGGCTGTTTTAAGGATCGACCAAGATCCTGTCTTTCCATACCCAAATCGAGACCTCCGGTATCCCGCTGACCATCTAATTGGGAACGTTGGAGGCCTAATTGCTGAATCTGGCGCCGGAGATTACTAAGACGGTCCTCACGTGCTACCTCCAGCCGTTCTATTTCCTCCGGCGGTACCAGAGCCGGGAAATCCGCCGGCCGTTTTTGTTCTTCACCGCCGGGAAATGCCCAAACTGTACTTTCGAAAATTCCGTAAAGCGCATAATAATCCTCTGCCGAGATCGGATCATATTTATGATCATGACAACGGGCACAGCCAAGTGATAACCCCAGTATAGAGCGGCCTACCGAATCGATTACATCGGCAAAATCCAGATGCTGATAGTCGGGCGACTGCTTATAACCATAGCGTTTACCTATGGCGAGAAAACCAGTTGCTGTCACCAAATCACGGTACACGGCCTGCGTCGTATCGGCAGCTAAAATATCACCGGCAATCTGTTCTCTGATAAATTCGTCGTAAGGTTTATCCTTATGAAATGCATTGATCACCCAGTCACGATATTTATATGCTTCCCGAACCGGATAATCCGAGCCATCACCTGCCGTGTCAGCATACCGGGCTACATCCAGCCAATGACGACCCCATCGCTCACCATAACTTGAGGTCGATAAAAGACGGTTTACCAGAGTTTGGAAGGCAAGTGGGTCGTTATCTTCAAGGAAATCGTTAATTTCTTCTGGTGTGGGAGGAAGACCAGTTAGGTCGAAAGTGGCTCTTCTAATTAACGTGCATTTGTCGGTATCGGAAACCGGAGTTAAGTTCGACGCACGTAATGTATTGAATATGAACTGATCAATTGGCGTCCTACTCCATCGATCCTGTTTGTTTACCGGTACACCCGGTCGTTTAAGCAACTTAAAGGACCAGAACGCTGACGCCTCATCCAGGTCCAACCGTTTATCTGTTGCCGCTAAGTTGGTTCGCGGAGCCTTCGCGCCGGTTCTAATCCAATTTGAAATATTCTCAATCTCACTTGGCGTAAGACTTTTCTCGCCCGGCGGCATGGCGAAGTCAGGTTTAGTTTTTTTAATAGCAAGTAAAAGCAGGCTTTTTTCGGGCTGACCTGCCACTATCGGTGGACCACTAATTCCACCGATTTCCCAAAACTCCGGCGCATCAAGTCGTAAATCCGACTCGGCTTTGTCTTCACCATGGCATTGCACACAATGCTTAAGGAAGATGGGACGAATGTTCTTTTCGAACTGATCAAACTCGCTCTGCGCCGATAAGATGCCTGTCAGCGACATAATCAGAACTAAGCCAATAGTTTTTACCTGCATTCGAAGCAAATACATATTAAGAATTTTACTAAACTCGCTTTTGTCACGTTTCATAGCTTAAGACTTAACAAACAACGTCATTTTATTTGACCAGGTTTATTTTACCTAACGCTGGTGCATTTTACCTACGTAATGAATCCCTGGAGTGGATAGAGCTCTATAATTACAATCGGGCACAGCAGCAAATTACTAAACGCTTAAATAGTAAGTATTTACTGTATTACATACGCTTACCCTGTTGCTGCTGTTCCATCTGGTGGAGTAATGGTCAAGGATTTACAAATAATCACCAGTCGTCCTATCCAGCTTTCACTTAGCTAGGATTTTTAGCATTTCGGCTTTAGGTTGCTGAAGGAAGTTTTCATGAAATTCCTTCAGCATCTGCTCTGACGTCGATCCAAAATTCCTCTCGAAGGAGGCTTCAAAGCCCAGGCGATCTAGTTCCTGAAAGAAACCGATTCTAAAAGCATCTTCGCTGCTCTTATCAATTACAAACGCAACAAACCAGGCACCTAAGTCATATGCGATTGATCCTCGTCTTCCATACTGGATGTCACGTATCGATTCTCCCTCTTGTAATTGCTCGAGGGAACGTAGCTTCTGAGCCATCTTTACTTCCAGATAATCTGCAGGTACGCCCGGTTGTCGGGAATAGAGTAACTGAGCCATGTATTCGGCGCCCCCTTCAATCCACCAGGGATTTTTACCAGTACGACTATCACGTTCTTCTCGGTTCTTACTGAAGATATGCGCATGCTGATAAACATGGAAATACTCATGAAGCGTTACCGACTTATAATCCTCCTCATGAGGCCCGGGATTCTTGGATGCCATCGTAACGATAAAACCAGACCAGCCGCTATGTTCGTTTCTTTGAGTATTTAACCCCGCATTTCCTTCTTTAGCATATCTCTCAAAGTTATGACTGCGGTTTTTGCACCCTTTGGCATCTATACTTGGGTCCTTTTGTTTACGAATCCTGCAGTATTGGTCGTCCAACTGTTTTGCTGCTTCCACATCACTTCCAACAATCCAAAACTCTAGTGGCCCATAATTACCCCATTCACGAGATGCAACTTCGTACCATCTTTTCGTTAGCTCGACATGTGACTTAGGTACATCACTTGCTGCATAAAACTCCGCCTTCTTACGACTCAGTTTTCCCCAATCATCTGTCTTATCGTTCGATTGAGAATTGATCGGTATTAAACAGGCTGTTAGGAATACGAGCGGTATTACCTTATACATACAGCACCTTCATTCTGTTCGAGTATGTGAGAGCATTATTGTAGTCGATCCTTTCGTGAAACGCTCTTTGTAATAACCGACTACGACAAGAGTCGAATGTTGTAGCGTTTTTAACACTAATTTCTGCCGACCATAATCAATACAATCAGGTTCAAATGTCTGGATTTAACGTAATTATACTCGCCGGTGGTGAAAAGGGCCCTCTCTACGAATCGACCGGTCATGTTCAGAAGGCTCTGATACCAATTCACGGGACGCCTATGGTATCTCGTGTAATAGATGCGTTTCACAAATGCGAAGATGTAGAAAATATCGTGGTTGTCGGGTCTGCCGACCTTGACCACTTAGACTCTATGAAACACGTTCATAAGCGAATTTCTACAGGCTTCACTTTAATCCAGAATATTCTGCATGCGATAGCTTATGTTAAACATCGTCTATATAAATCTGCCAGCAAACACAACGGTTACGTGATATCATTTTGCGATGCTGTTTTTCTTACTCCGCAAATCATCTCCGATACCTTAAACGGAATTAAGAACTCACAGGCTGATATAGTGTTGCATTACGTTGAAAAGCATTCCTTTAAACTGGAACAGCTTCCAACCACACGCACGTATATACCAATAGATGGAAAACTATATACCGGTTCAACAATCTATTATGTAAGACGATTTAAGGATCTATTGGCAATCACGCCAAAGCTTGCGAAGCTCCGCAAAGTCCGGAAGTCACCCGAACAATTACTCGAAACAATTGGCTGCTCCGGATTGGACCTTGCTGGAATTCAGTCTAGTCTTAGCAGACAGCTAGGGATTAATGTCCAATTGTGTGTCTCCCCTCACGCCCGTTTGGGAATGGATGTCGATAAACCACTCGATTTGGAACTCGCCATCCAATTGCTCGACAGCATATGACCTTCGTCCATCGCTACAACAAAGCTCTTGGATTCAGTAAAATATCAGCTCAACACTTTTAGTCATACTTTCATACGAGCGGAGTCCGCCCCCGTGCGCCACATGCGAAAATTCATTCTCCTTTCAATGATCGGCTGTCTATCATCATCAGTCCTTTCTTCAGCAGCCGACTATCCTCTTAAGCCTGTCCCTTTTAACAAGGTGGTAATCACAAGTAGTTTTTGGCGGCCACGTCTTGTAACCCAACGGAAGACACTTGTACCTTTTGCGTTCGAACGCACACAAGCGGGGGTGCGCCATCTAGCGGCTGCAAGAGATTACCTGAAGGGTATTCCTCAGGAGGATCACCGGCCACATCGCTTTATCGATTCCGATTTGTACAAGGTAATGGAAGGTGCCGCCTATCTGCTGCAGTTGCAAAAAGACCCGGGTCTCGAACAGACTCTGGACACACTTGCCACCCTCATTTCTGAGGCTCAGCATGACAACGGGTATCTATATCCGTCTCATACCACCGGCATCGGTAAAGAACGCGATATGATGGGTGATAATCCTTACACTTTCATCGTGCATAGCCATGAGCTTTATAACGTTGGCCATATGTACGAAGCCGCAATCGCGTACTATCGGGCGACGGGAAAACGCAAATTGCTAGATGTTGCTGAAAAGAGTGCCCAGCACATTAATAAAGTTATTTTCGAGGGTGACCCACAATACAATAACGGAAGGCCGGTTTTACAGGCTCCCGGACATCAGGAGATGGAGTTGGCCCTGGTGCGTTTATATCGTGTGACAGGCAAGGAACTTTATCTTGATATGGCCCGCAAGTTTCTGGAAATTAGAGGGAATACCTACGTACCCAATGGGGAGGGTGTTATGGCACCCACCTACGCACAGCAACATGCGCCGGTTATCGACCAGAAAGAAGCCGTCGGACACGCAGTACGAGCAACCTATCAATATTCGGCTATGGCAGATGTGGGGACTTTGACTGGCGAACCTGCCTATGGCAAAGCACTTAGTCGCATTTGGGGCAACATAACAGACACGCGGATGCATATTACCGGAGGGCTCGGCGCAGTACACGGGATAGAGGGTTTTGGTCCAAAATATGAACTGCCAAATGCAGACGCTTTTAATGAAACCTGCGCTGCTGTCGGCAACGTGCTTTTTAACTATCGCATGTTCCTGCTAACCAAGGATGCCAAATATTTAGATGTTGCTGAAGTCGCTTTATTAAATAACGTGCTCGCGGCCGTCAATCTGGAAGGCAATCGTTTTTTCTATGTCAATCCTCTGGACGCTGACGGAAAATATCCTTTCAATCACGGGACGGCAGGCCGCGCTCCATGGTTTGGTACTGCCTGTTGTCCGTCCAACATGGCACGCCTTTTACCTCAGGTGCCCGGAATGACCTATGCGCACGACAACGAAGAACTATTCATCACGTTCTTTGCAGAAAGCACTACCAAGATTGAACTCAAGGGAGTCGAGATCAACGTCCAGCAAAAAACAGCTTATCCAAATGATGGTTCGATTAATGTCATTCTCAATCCGGCCAGGCCCACCACGTTTCGTTTAAACCTGCGAATACCAACCTGGACTCAGGAGCAATTTGTTCCGGGCGATCTTTATCGTTACACAGACCCGCAGTCGCCACCCAGTACGCTCAACGTAAACGGCGAACCGCTTAGTATCAATATTGATAAGGGATTCGCCATGATCGAGCGAGAATGGAAAAAGGGGGATGAAGTAACACTCGAATTACCGATGCCCCTGAAAACAACAATCTGTCACCCCTCGGTTGAGGCCAATCATGATCGGGTTTGTTTTACCCGAGGGCCCTTCGTACTGTGTGCAGAAGAACTGGATAATGGGGGTGCCACTCAACGTTTCTTTTTTGAACGTTTTCCAAAGACGCAGAATAGCCAGACTTACATAACCAGCACCCAACACGGCTCCTTCATTCAGGCTGATGTGCAGGGCCGGGCCGTTACCCGTCATGGTCGTTCGACCAGAGCTCGAGTAACACTTACCCCCTATTACGCATGGAATAATCGTGGAACCGGTTCGATGACCGTTTGGTTTCCACGCCAAAAGGACATGTCTGTCTTCGATCCCCACGCTCTGCCAAAGGAAAGTGTCTTCAACGAACTTATGGCTTCTTATACATGCGAATTGGATACCGTGAATGCAATCGGCGATGGCAAAGAACCCGAATGGTCAAGTGGTAACAAAGTCCCGCGTTGGACAAGCCGCGGCCAGAATGGCAATGATCAATGGATTATTGCCAGGTTTAATACAACTAAAGATATCCGCAGTGTAGGCATCTTTTGGATGCAGGATCAATTTGACGTAAAATTTCCCAAACAATGGACTTTGGAAGTCGAACAGGACGGACAGTGGAAACCATTTAAACTATACACGACAGATCGCTACGACACGCGTGCCAATCAATACAACGTGGTGCATCCCGCGTCCCCGCTCCAATGCAACGCAATCCGCATTAACATGAGCCCGCAACAGGATTCGGCCGTCGGTATTCTGGAATTGAATGTAGTATTTGAGGATTAGATTACTAAGATTCGATGAAAATACCGGGACATGAAACACGCTTTTCTTGGAGACTTATAGAACCTTTAGTCCTCTTTCTGTGTATCGACAGTTGTTTCGCTAAGCAACCCAATATTCTTTTAATCGTTTCTGAAGATAATGGCCCGGAATTGGGTTGCTATGGCGATCTATATGCAAAGACGCCACATCTTAACAGACTGGCCACGCAGGGACTCTGTTTTCTAAATGCTTACGTTCCCCAATCCGGTTGCAGCCAATCAAGGGCGAGTTATTTTACAGGGCTTTACCCACATCAACATGGTCAGTTCGGTTTGGCAACATGGGGTTTCCGGCTCTATCGGGAGGATATTCCTAATCTACCTGTTTTGTTAAAACAAGCCGGTTATCGAACCGGTATTATTGGTAAGTTGCATATCAATCCTGCCTCGGCATTCCCTTTCGATTACAAGGAAATACCCAATGCCAATTTCCAACGACAAGAGATGCATAAATATGTGGAACATGCAAAGACCTTTATCAACGCTGCCGATTCTCCATTTTTCCTCAGCATCAATTATCCCGACGCTCATGATCCGTGGATCCGACAGGTCGATGGCATACCGGCAAGCCCGCTAAACGCCGACGCAGTTACACCAATGCCTTATATGGGTCTAGACGGTCCAGCCTTACGTGAACTTGTTGCAGATTATTACAACTGCATCAGCCGGCTGGATACTTATATTGGCGAGCTGCTATCAGCCCTTGCGCAATCCGGCAAAGCCCGTAATACGATGGTCATTTACCTTGGAGACCACGGTGCCGATATGCTTCGCGGAAAACGCACTTGCTATGAGAGCGGGTTAAAAATCCCTCTGATCGTCCGCTGGCCCGGCCATATTACCCCGGGACGACCGAAAGACCTTATTTCCACGATTGATTTATTTCCCACAATCCTCGAAGCCGCAGGACTAACCAGGCCAGACAATCTCCCCGGTAAATCGCTACAGCCATTATTTAATAACAATAGAACGCTGATGCATCGCGAATACTATTGTGCCGAATATCATACACATGCTGCGGCATCCAACTATTTCCCACAACGATCTATTCGTAACCAACAATACAAACTAATACTAAGTCTTTTACCAGGAACAATTCATCCGGATTACGAGGATACAATTCGCAAGTTACATGGTGACCACCTGCAACGGGATTCTCAGCATACACTAAATATTCCCGCACTAATCTCTCAGACAACATCCCGAGTGCGATCGGCTTACGAACGAATGCGACGACCACCCGAGATACAGCTTTACGATCTCACAAACGATCCATACGAATTCATTGATCTGGCAGATTCACTGGCACACCAATCTATCAAACGAACACTACTCTTGGAATTGGAAAAGTGGCGCGAGGACACTTCGGATCCTCTGCTGGATCCCCTTTCGCTCAAACAATTAACGGCTGAGGTGCAGTCTGTTACAAATAGAACGATTGCTCGCAAACACGATTGGCAGTACCCCATATATTTCTTCAACAACATCGAAGAGGATATTCCCATCCCGCAACTCAAATAACTGTTAAGCAATCTATCCTCGTTACCTTTTGTGCCGGCAATGATTCTACTATGCATTACAACACCCGCTTACCGCTATTGCTTCTCTCTGCAACACTGCTGTTAGGTCTTAGCAACAACACTAACGCGCAAACCCAACACAATATTGTGTTGTTTCTTATTGACGATCTGGGCTGGAGCGACCTTGCCTGTCAGGGTAGTAGCTACTATCAAACACCACACATTGACCGACTGGCCAGTCAGGGGGTCAGGTTCACCGATGCATACGCGGCCTGCGCAGTTTGCACACCTACACGGGCAGCAATCATGACCGGAAAATATCCCGCTCGTATACTAATGACTGAATGGCTGCCATCGGGACGTTGGAACCCCAAAGCCAAACTTCGGGAAGGACGCTTTCTGCGTGATTTACCTCGTGAGGAATTTACACTTGCAGAGGCACTACGTGCTGCCGGCTATCGCACCGGCCATTTTGGGAAATGGCATCTCGGAACTGAAACATTCGGAATGCCCGAGCATCATGGCTTCGATATAAATGTAGGAGGCAACCCTCATGGAAATCCCGGGAATTACTTTTATCCCTATAACGGGACCTGGAAGATTCCAACTACCAATCAGAAAGCTACCTGGAGTGTCCTCAAAGGTGGGCATCCAGGTGAATATCTTACTGATCGACTAACAGACGATGCTGTTAATTTTATTCGGCAAAGCCAGGCCGACGAGAAGCCATTTTTTTTATACTTTCCTCATTACGGCGTACATACTCCGATTCAGGCCAAAGAAGAAGTCACGGCGAAATATGCAGCCATACCGAAAATTGAGCAACAGGGCATCCCGGCTTATGCGGCAATGGTGGAAAGTATCGACGATAGTGTCGGGAAGATCCAAAAAACCCTTGAAAAACTGGGCTTGGTAGATAACACCGTGGTAATTTTTACGAGTGATAACGGTGGATTTTGGAAAGCAACGTCAAATGCCCCCCTGCGAGCCAATAAAGGTGCCTATTACGAAGGAGGAATTCGTGTCCCGTTGATTATCAGGTGGCCAGGCGAAACACGTGACGGCCATGTTGAAAGAACACCCTCGACCAGTTCCGATCTGTATCCGACATGCTTAACAGCAGCAGGCTTACCTTTACTTCCTAATCAACATCAGGATGGTGTCGATCTAAGTCCATTGCTAGACGGGCAGGGTACTATTGCCGACCGTTCACTGTTTTGGCATTATCCGCATTACAACAACCATCCTTCAAGCGTACCTTCTAGTGTTATCCGAAAGGGTTATTGGAAGTTAATCCAAAGCTATGATCCCGAGGGCCTGGAGCTATATAACCTCAATAACGATCTAGCTGAATCCACTAATCTGGTTTCCAGCAGGCCCGCTATTACCGCCGCGTTGATGAAGGAACTTGAAGCCTGGAAGTTATCGGTGGGAGCTGAGAAGATGCTTCCTAATCCGGATTATAAGAGTGTACCTTTGAAAAAGTAGTTAGTACGAGCTCCTATAAATCCAATACACCCTGATTGGTGCCAAACGAATCCGTTTCAACTCCCATTCTCCGCAGGAGATTCACGTAGAGATTACAAAGCGGAGTATTCTTGTTGTATTTTCCTGCCTTAACAAACCTACCATGTTCATATCCCCCTCCGGCAACGATAATCGGAAGGTTTTTAGGGTCATGAGCGTTGGCGTTGCCCAGATTGCTTCCCAGCAATACCGAAGTATGGTCAAGCAGCCGTTTGCCCGATTCCTGCACTTCTGTCATCTGAGTTAAAAATCTATTGAACGTATCTAGCAGGGCTGTTTCGATAATTTTCAACTGTCTAATCTTATTTGGATCCTGACCGTGGTGGGACAGGTTATGATGTTCCGCCGTCACGCCATTGATTTGCGGAACAACAAGATGGTCCTGTATGACCATACTGATAACGCGCGAAGAGTCGGTTTGCAGGATTAATGGAATGATCTTAAACCAGCTACTGGTTCGCCCAACGAGATCCGATTTATCTGCAATATCCTGAGGCGGTGCAATCTCTAACTTAGGTTTTGATTTATCAAGCCACGCTTCTGATTCCTTGAGATCCTGTTCCGCTTCCCTAATTGATGCAAAGAACTCATCTAGCTGACGACGGTCATTGCTGCTGGTATTGCGTTGCAGCGACCTCGTCTGTTCACCTACTAAATCCAGTATACTGCGACCTTCGGCCAATCGCCTACGTTGTCTATGCACTTCCCCGGGACTCCCTTGCAAAAACATCTTTGCGAACAACTGTGAGGGTCGGTTTTCAGCTGGGATCATTACACCGTTGGCATCGTAAGACTGACTTTCACCACCTTCCGTGCTAAGAGCTACGGATGAGAAACGTGTTTTATTACCGATATGAGCCGCAGCAACCTGATCAACGGAAATTGAATTTCGAAATCCACCCAACCCCGGATTGCGGGCAGCTGACAAAAATGTCATCTCCGTATCATGAGGCTCCTTTCCGGTTTGTTCCGGATGCGACAGTCCGGCAATCAAACTGAAATCTTTTCGATGTTTTTGCAGTATTGAAAGGTATTCGGTCGTTTCATATTCCTTACCGGTTGTTTGCGGATAGAGTGAGGGTGAATGCAGGCCCAGTGTACTGCAAATCATCACCATCCGTTTCGGCGGGATCTGTTGCTGCCCTAACACCACTGGACTCATGGATTCCAGCAATGGTAGTGACACCGCGACGCCTGACGCTTTTAAGACTTCCCGGCGTGAGATGGGAGTATGCATTATCGTTCCTTAAACAACCGGCTCTGGACAACCTGATGGATTAACGTTTTCATTCTATACTGATCATTTTTTGTTTGCCTCAGTATACGTTCCACTTCAGTACGATCCGCGAAATCTATCTCCGCGCCCGTGGAAAAAACAATTAATTGGGAGACGACATTACGGGCGACTTGATCAGCCGAACTAAGCAAATTACGCTTGTATTCTATCACGTTCCGGAAGGCCACCCCCTCTGCGGTTACACCGGAGGCGTCCACCTTCTGTCCTAAATCGTAATCCACCGTTGCGAATCGCAAACCCGGGTTAGCTTCACGTGTGACACCACGACTGTTACGATACTGCGTTCGAAAATTACCCACCGGATCAAATGCCTCCAAAGCAAATCCCGGAGGATCAATTTTACGATGACAGACCGCACACGTTTCATTTTCCTGGTGTTTTTCCAGTGTATCCCGAATCGTTGTCGCGCCCCTGGTGTCCGGTTCAATCGACCCAATATTAGGCGGAGGTGGACTGGGTGGTAAACCCAACAGATTACTTAATACAAAATTACCGCGTTTAACCGGTGTCGTCACCGTGCCATTGGCCGTAATCTTGGCAATCGATGCCTGTGTGATTATACCTCCACGCACGCTATCGGCTGGCAATGTGACTTTACGTATCTGTTCACCTAAGACGCCTTCAATCCCGTAATGCTCTGCAAGTTTGCGGTTCATAAAAGTAAAATCCGAATCTATCAAATTACTCACACTCAAATCATGCTCGATCAAATACTTAACAAATCCGCGCGTTTCCGCAAGCATGGCCCTTCGCAGCACATCATCGTATTCAGGATACAGGAAATTATCTGGCGTCGTTTCATCAATACGCCGCAACTCGAGCCACTGATCCAGAAAGCCGTGGATAAACCTTTCTGATCTGGGATCAGCCAACATACGATCAACCTGGTCCCTTAAGACGTCGGGAGTCGATAGTGTTCCTGCAACTGCCAAATCGATTAATTCGGAGTCCGGAATACTGCGCCACAGAAATGCGGATACTCTCCTTGCCAGATCAATATCATCAAGTCTTCCGCTTTTACCCGTCTGAAATATAACTTCCGGCGAAATTAGTATAGCCCGCAATGGTATCCGTGCTGCTTCCACAAAATCCTGACCTGCTGCCAGGCCCGCGTCGGCAAGCGAAACCAAAGATTCAATCTCCTCCTCAGAGACATCACGCCCAAAGGCGCGAGGTGCTAAAGCTATCACGCTGTCACGTATGTGATCTCGCGGAGATTTGGAAAATACCGGGTAAAATGCTCGGGCCGCTCGATGTCGTGGCTGCCGAAACTCCCAATCTATCCCGGGAAACAGGTCGCGGGTTCGCTGTGGAGGCCAGACAGTTTCCAACGGCCCCTGAATAACAACTTTATGTATACGAACGCCTTCCCCTTGATACTTGCTAGCGGGTTGTGCGTTATAAATCACCTTACCATCGGGCGCCGGATCCAACTCGTCAGCACTAACGTATATATAGTCATCTGGACGGAGATATTTCGTCGTTGCAACCGTACGGTACTCGTCGCCGGACAGATCCCAGGCAGCAAACAACTCACTTTGACCCTGTTGATCATTTTGCCGCTTAAGACTTACGGTAATTGAAGAACGCGGATTGTGTGCGGCAGCCGTTACGGTAATCCGATACCGGCCAGGAACCTCAAACCGTATACCATTAGTATCCGAGCGTAATACATAATTAGCACCACGAAAGGTTACCACGTCCTGTTCCGTCTTAAAGACCGTACCGCCACCACGTCGAACTTCACGGTCAACCCACATTTGAATATAGGGGGAATTGTAATAGTCGAGCACCCTTGGCTCCAAATTGGGCTTAGCAGATAATTCAATAGCTTCATCCAAAGCAAGGTCCGCTGCTGCTAGTAGTCCTTTGACATGGACACTTGACATTTCTTGTTTTTCGGCAACGACATCGAAACTTGCTGCTTCATTTTCCGGAGGCAAAAACCGAGCAATCTGGCCGCCTATACCCAACAGATCGTGAAGCACATGCTCGTATTCATACCTGGTTAAACGCCGCGACGGGACGCGCCCGTACAGTTCCTGATTTTGACGATTTACATCGGTCAACGAACGATTGAGCCGAGCCAAAGCTTGTTGCCTGAGTTGTATGGCTGGCTGGGCAGCATCTTTCGGCGGCATTTCACCGCGGGCAACCTTATCGAACACTTTTACCCAACTGCGGTAATCTCCCGCATTATCGAAGCCCAGCGAAAGTTTGCTGAGATCTAGCCCTGTCTCCGTTTGAGTATCATGGCAATCCAGACAGGCACTCCGTACGAATTCGTTAATCACATCATCCGCATAGATTTTCTCGCCCACCATAAAGGCTGCCGCTGCTATCAGGCCCGTAATTATCCCCACACGATGTTTCATTACTCAGACCCTGGGGGCTCGATCTTGGGTGGCACGGATTGAATAAATGCGATCAAATCCATAATCTCGTCGATACTAAACGTATCAAGCAAACCTACCGGCATACTAGAGACTGTTGATGCCTGACGCTCATCTATCGATGCCTTGTCCAATACGTACGTCTTATCCGGTTTTAACATATTGGGAAGCAGCGTAATTTCATCTTCCATCTCTTTGATAATCACCCCGGTAAGCACTTGGCCCGTATCGACCACGATCAGTTGAGGCTGAAATTGCTTATGAATCTGAGCGGAAGGTCGAACAACCTGCTCAAGTAATTTGGCGCCTTGGAATTTCTTGGTAATTCCTGTCAGATCTGGGCCAAGTTTGGCTCCCTTACCTTCGATGCTATGGCAGCGACTACAGGTGGCCTGTTCAAAAATCAACCGACCATTTTCGATGGATCTCGCTGCGAGATTATTTGGCGCTTCGCCAAAATAATGATGCTGCCATTTCTTGACAAACCTGCGCTGAGGTGCGGCAACATCCAAACTTGCGACATGTTCCATAATCCGCACGAACATCTGTCCATCCATGTTTCGTTCCGGATAAAGGCGTCGAAACTCATTCCATAACTGACCAACCTTGCCACCATTTTGTCCGGGGATCTGCGCCATACGGGCATCCACATATACCTGATGCGGCTGTTTGAAATAGGCTTCAGGCATTGCTGCCTTATCGATCTTTGCAAAAAATTCTTTGCGGTCAGATACAGGTTTCGGTGCACTAGCCAGATTTCCAACATCATGCGTGCCATCGTAATATTGGGGGACAAGTTTAATCCCGCCACCGGCTGGCAATTCTGATGGTAGTGAAATCTTAATGACTGCTCCAACGCCCCGTTCCATATGGCGGGCCGGGCCTGATGTACTGGTCCATACATTCCCTTCATTATCAAATTCAATTTCCCGTGTATAGGAGACACGCATGGGGAGACGGTATTCAATCAGCGTTTCGGTCACCGGATCAAATCGATTGATCGTATCATTAGCGGTTCCACAGATCCAAACAATGCCATCCCTATCTACATTCAAGGCATAGGGTGTCTGGTTTTCGGCATCTGGTAATTTGTAAACAACCCATCTCTCTTCATAGGGATCAAATTTACCAAATACGCCGGAACCAAAACCGGGAACCCAGACCATACCATCCGGGGCAACGTGTAATCTCCGCGGTCCGCGAAAAGGCGGGTTCCATTCAGTCACATCCCCATCTTGCTGGTTCGGGTCGATACGTCCTATTCGATTTCCATTTAGCTTGGAATACCAAATCATTCCGTCTTGCGGTGAATAATCAATACCATAGGGCGTGATACCTCGTGCCTCCCCCCGGCCAGCGGCTACAGCCTGGCCGGCACTCAGCAATTTATATTCCTTTACCACGTGAGTAATCGGGTGAAGTGAGAAACAGGAATTAGACCCCGCATCGGTGTACCAAATCAAACCCTCCTTATCATTCGGATTAATGCGTAATGTATGAGGGTAACCACCACGAGGCTTCGGATACTCGGCACTGCTGTAGGTTTCAAATTGTTTTGTATGAATATCAAATCGAATCATTTGTCCTGTGGCGCACATCGTTGTCCACAGACTTCCGTCATTGGCCGTTTCGATAGAATGCGGTCCATAGGTACGCGCAGGATACTGGATACTTTCGGTCTCGCCGCTTTGCGGATCAAGAATAATCATACGATGTTGGCTGATATTGACGGCATATACTTTACCGTCGGGCCCGATTTCCAAGTCATGAAAGGATCCCTGATGCAGCTCATCCAGTTCCCACATCGTAATCTTAGCCGCAGTCGCCGCGCCAACTGGCGCCGCCGGGGCTTCAAACTTGGGCCATTTCGCGACGCCCTGTTCGGAATACGTGTCTCGCAAACGTTCAACAATCGTATCCTGAGTATGCGAATAGAGACCTCCAAATCCATCCATGCGGCGAATCATCGTTTGCCAGTCCACAGGTTTCTCCGGAGTACGAAACCCTAATGTGCCGACCTGATGGCAATAAGTACAAAACATCTTAAAGTTCATCTTGTCCCGCGGGTTATCAAACTTAAGCATCCCAAAGGCACTGCTGGCCGGTCGCTGCAATTCAAGCTCCTCACCAAAGGCCCGTTCGGTTTCAATGATCAGATCTGTGGTCCCAGCATTCACGACACTGCGCCATTCATCCGACAAGCCCATTAATCGAGTACGGACTTTATGCTCCACACCACGCAATCCATCGATACTGAAGCTGCCATCTTTCTGGCTGAAGACGGAAATCCATTTACGGCGATCATCGTCAACTGCAGAAACCATCACACCTTCAATACCTACGCCACTGGAGTCCACGATTTTGCCGGCGATGGAGGACTCATTCGCATTGAGCCACGACGGAAGCGAAAACACCAACAACAAACAGAAGGTTTTATACTTACTAGTCATTTTCCGTTATCTCCCGAGGTATCCAATACTGCCGCCTCTATAATCGCTTCCCTAAATTCATATTCAGGGAGATCTTTAAGGGAGTATATAAATGCAAGCAACTGTATTTTCTGTTGCTTGTTTAACTCTATTTGAGAATGGTTTTCGTTTTTCAATAGAGTTTCTAGACGACTGAGCGAATAATTCTTATTACGTAAGGTTGGGACTATTTCTTTGCCACCCGAACTTCGTCCGAAACCCGGCAATGCATGACATTGAATACAACGACCCGCGGTCGATGCACCGTTACTCTGGACCGCCAATTTAAAGCCATAATAAGTGTAATGATTCATGTCCGGTGGCAGTTTAACAAGAATCCTGCCTTCCTGATTTGCCAGTCGGCTCGCAATACGCTGAGCTAAATCATCCTGAGACTCTCCCATTTTCGGAACAATCGGAATTCGGTTCACATAGGCGAATGCATCAAAGGTAGTGCGTCGGTCTGAATCCAGTCGGTGTATTCCGGATTTGCTGTTATCTTCTCCCCAGACAGGCGCCTCTTTCAGTACGTCTTGATGCATTGATTCCATAGTTGTCCGCAGGCGTTTCGTAACTTCCGGCAATTGCTTTGCCAAATCATTTTTCTGTCTGGGATCTATAGAGATATCGAATAATTGAACTCTGGAAATCCCCCCAAACCCTGCCTTAATTATCGGAGTCCAGCGTTCCTGAAATGTATTTAAAGTAACAAATTCGCCGCGCAACTTATTGTATTCGGGATTTTTAAGAGGACTGTTATAACATTCGTGCCACAACTGCTGAGCATCCAATCCTTTATTTAAATACTTCTCAAGATGGACACGCATTTTCTCCATAACGGCGGCAATCGCCTCTTTATCCTTAGGATATTCCTCGCTTCGAAAACCAACCAACGAATAATTACCTTCACGGATGGCGGCGACCGGCTGGCTTAACGGTGAATGCCAGGTAAGAGGCTGGTGACGGAAAAATTCCTTATCAGAATTATTGAACAGGACACTCAGGTCAGAACCATCAATATGTAATTCTGCAGGATATTTAACATCAACAATTGAACAAATCGTTGGCAGGATATCTATTGCGGCCCCTGGTGTCGTCTCAATATGACCACCTTTGATACCGGCCGGCCAGTAAAAGATACCGGGAGTACGGATGCCACCCTCCAGCAGCGAGCCCTTACCGGCACTTAGATTTCCATTACGCTCGTGACGATAACTTCCATGATCCGACGTGTAAATAAGTAGCGTGTTTTCTAATTCGCCAATCTCTTTCAGATAGTCGACCAACCTACCAATGGCTCGATCTGTATTATCGATCGTGGCAGAATAAATAGCAGCCTGATCTGTAAGTTCACCATACTGCTCAACAATCTTCGCCGGCGCAGCCAGTGGGGCGTGAGGTTCATGAAACCACATGTTGATAAAAAATGGTTTCTCCTCGTCTCGGTGGTCGGCAAGAAACCGAATCGCTTCGTCGACGACGATTTGACAAGCATAACCGTTAATTTCACCGACTTGCTTACGGTTACGCCAGAAATTTCTTGGGTTTTTGTGAGAAGGTGCGGCATTCAGATCGGTTGCGAACCAGTAGTCAAACCCCTGTTCGTCGATCCAGGGTTTTTTCATACCGCGAAACGGGGTTCCCAAATGCCACTTACCGACGTGAGCTGTATGATACCCTTTGGTTTTTAATAACTCGGCGATGGTGACTTCATCCAACTCAAGATGCATATTATGGATATGATCCTGAATTACGGTATAAACTCCGGTCCTTAAATGATGCCGTCCGGTAAGCAAAGATGCCCTAGCTGGAGAACAGACCGGGGCGGCTGAATAAAAGTGGGTAAACTTTACACCATCAGCGGCCAACTTATCCAAAACCGGTGTTTTAACGGGACCACCATAGCATCCAATATCTGCTGAACCCAGATCATCAGCCAGCATCAACACGATATTAGGAGTAGACTGCGTTTTGCGGCCTGTATCTTCCAACGTGCTGTTGTGGTTAACAACAGTCTGGGCAGTACACAGCTTCATCGGAAGCATACCAAACGTTATAACGGCGAATATCTTACAAAGTTGGTTCACTTAGTTGTTTCTGTCCTAGCATGTTCGGATAACTAATTTGCTATTTCACCATGCTCCTCTTCTAACTTATCCGGCGGCAGCAACTCCACTTCGAAGATTTCCAGACCTGAAGGAGACATCGTATGGGTAAATGCCCAAACACCGTCCAATACCAGACCATCTGGGCTAGAAGCATTCTCCACCTGTCTTTCAAGCACTACAGGATCTATTATAAACTGGCTCAGACTGTAAACCGCTTCAAACCTACCTGTTTCATCTATTTTAGATAATGGTTGCAACATATTAAGATCACCCCTAAACATCCCGGCGTGGTCTCCATTGGGATGTTTAACACGTATACCAAAATAAACCCGAGCCTCTTCTTTTAGCCTTCCTCGAATTACAAATCTCGAGTCCGGCATCACAACAACCGGGGGACCGCCGGAGCGGTTAGCGGAAATACCAGCTAAATAGAGTGTCACCTCTGGGTTTTCTACCGGAACAAGAGGAATCGCTTTCAATGCTGCCGGGCTATCCATCCTTGCAGGGCTCCATTTCCCATAATTGCCAACCTGTCCATTTAACTCGCTTTTCCATGTGAAGACTGAGCTTGGTACGCGAACCGGTAACAAGCGTTTATCCTGATCGGACGTTACCTGATATTGTGCTTCCACGACAACCTCTTCACCGTCACTAAAACGCTTAAACCTTACCGCCCCTTCATTGACAGTAAGATCGGTAGAAGTCAAATCAGCTTCCATATTAAATTGAGTACCAAGTACATTTAGCACCGCCGAACGCGTACTAATCACCATCGGCCTATCGTTAGGCTGGGGTGATACCTTGGCGGAAAGATGCCCCTCTCTCAAGCGAAGAACTTTCTGACCATCATCACCAAATGTTAAAAGCGAGGATCCGGATATCATGATCGTGGAACCATCGTTGAACCGCAGCTCAAACCAGGAATCCGGGGCCAACCCCTCTATCGTACCGCCAGCCAATTCTGTTCCTACTTTAATATTTCTAACAATCTGCCCGCGATCTCCGGTCCAAATAAGGTCACCCTTGAGCCCCGTTACCCTTGCAACAGAAGAGGGGACTTGTTGATTTTGCAAATCATTCTGCAACGGAACGATATCATCAGTACGATCAAGTATTTGATAGAGCCCTACTGCGATAAAAAAACCAACGGTAACGGCAACCACAACCGCCGTGGATAATATTTTTGAATTGGTAGTTGTTTTGCGAGCAGATGCTAATCTGACGATTTCGTCGCCCGTTAAAGTTCCAACGGCCGTTTCATCGTTCAATGCGGACCAAATCTCGGATTCCCATCTCAAAATGTCCACAAACTGCCGGCGCATTTCAGGATCGTTGTCCAAGAGCAACGCAAGCGCTTCTTTACCGTGATCATCCAGATCACCACTTAAAAAACGATCAATTAAATATTCCTGGTTACTACCGTCACTCATGATCCCTGCCTTTGATTTGCCTCTACACATGACCGTATTTTTTGCTTATGTCGATACAATGATTTTCTTACCGCTTCTATCGTCATTCCAAGTTGATCTGCAATTTGCTGGTAACCCAAACCATCTACAAACCGGGCCCTCATTACATCGCGAGCACGTTCGGAAATTCGACTTAAGCAATTACGCAATGCGAATCTCCATGATTCCATCTCGTCACTTCGCCGCTGAGTCTGAAATTCTTCATAAGCTGCGGTGATCGCATCATCCAGTAGGCGTGAAGCGAGCGTCCGTTCCCGATGCTGTCGATCTTTTAATCTGAACACCTCAATTCGTACAATTGCCCGACACCATGCTAGTATAGAGGTACCCTCCTGAAACTGTTCGTACTTGTCGAAAATTACCAAAAATGCCTGCTGAACAACATCTTCAGCCAGCGCATATTCGCCAACCAGCGAGCGTGCATACGCAACTAACTCTACGCGAAAACCCATGGCATCTTTAACAACGCGGTCTCGTTTATCGTTCGTTTTGGACATCCAATAATTCCCGGTTGAAATGAAACCTTGCCATAGTTTTCAACAACCTTCGATTCCATTATTTCCGTGGACGATGATATTGCGATCAATTCAGTGAATTTTCACAACTGTCTGAGTCGTATACAATTCATTAAATAATAAACCGGTCACTGCCGAGTCGGCAGCATGCTTGCACCGACCCTAACAGCGACCTACTCGGTACCGGCGTTTCGGAGTACTAGTACCAAGATATTATTAACCACTATTAACCGCCAAAAATGGACATCCTAGAATCGTTTTTGTTAATATTTTTGTGGGTTATTCAGCAATATTAGGGCACCGAATCCCACGTTTTTGAGAATTTGTCGAATCCATTCGTCGAATCATATTTCGCTGTTTTACACCTTTTAAATACCCGTTCTTCGAGGCAAGTACTTCTAACTAAACTTTCCTTTCACAAATCCTAAGGAACCTTGCAGGTGTCTAGAGGCATTATTCAACGTACTTCACTAGCTTGGCTTTTCTGCCTGTCATTTCCACTAACAGGTCTCAATGCACAAATAACGGTGACCGGTCAAACCATCGTCACTGGTACCGTGATATATCATTCCGGAGAGAATATTTCGATAAAGTCGGCTGATGGGGATGTTGTAAACGCTTTAATCTCAACTAACCAAACGCAACAAGTCGTGACGCTAAAAAATGGGACACGACTCAATGCCCCTCTAGACGCAAAAATCGAAGGCAAGTTCGACATCACAGATATAGACAGCGGTGACGTTCTTCAATTCGAGGGCAGCTTTAATCGACTGGGACGAACTGAGGGCAACGTAAATTCAATAACATTAATGCTTGGATCGGTACCGACTCAAATACGCCCACTCTCAGAAACGCAAACCACAGCTAACGAGTTTCGACCATACCTTGTAACGGCAAATTACAACAAACAACTAAACGATCGCCTGCTTATCAATGTGCCTGCTAATAAATACACAAAACAGAACATTCTTTCTTTTCAGTTACATTCCAACTGCAACGTTGTTTTTGAGAGCACTGATCCAAAATTGATCCGCGGATCAATGAAGGTAACCCGAGCCACGATTCTTGAATTGAACACAGGTGATTTTGTTGTCGAATCCATCTCCCTCCAAACCAATCGAAAACCAAAATTTGAGAACGAGTTTGATAATATTCTCCGAAAGAAATATTCACATTTAAGTACCTCGCCAATGGAACCTCGGCTCATTCGTTCTCAAAACTTCGTCTTTATGAGTGACATATCAGAGCAGGAGGCTAAGATCCTACTGGAAAAACTGGAGACGATGCATTCTTTGCTGAGTGGATATTTCCGAGCCAAACCAAATACCGTAATTGAGGGATTTATTGTTCAGGATATTACCAAATGGCCAGACGGTCTGCTTCAGGAACCGGCCGGAATCGCCAAGATTAAGGAACGTGCTGGAATTTGTTTTTCATCGTCGTTGGGCAATACTCGTCGCGCTGTCGTCTATTCCTTTGCCGAGCATGGAGTCGTACAGCATGAGAGTACACACGGTTTCTGTTCACTGGCATTTGGTTCCACCGGTCCGACGTGGCTTGCCGAAGGTGTTGCAGAGTTAGGCCAATATTGGCGTCTTGGTAAGAGGCAGGTTAGCCTACCATCGCACGTGATCGATTACATTCGCAACTCACCGCAGCGGCCGTTGCTGCAGATTGCCGTTCCGGGAAGAGTACCCGCCGGGAATTGGCAGGACTATGCCTGGCGTTGGGCGTTATGTCATCTATTGGCCAACAATCCTAACTATGCGGCACGGTTCAGACCACTTGCCGTTTCGCTTATGCAACAAAACTCAATGGTATCGTTTGCGAATACCTACGGTGACATTGCCCCCCAAATTTCTTTTGAATATCGCTTTTTTCTTGCACACCTTCAGAATGGCTATCGTAGCGACTTATGTGCATGGCAGTGGAATCAGAAATTCTCCCCACTTGTCGGGGAGAGGATTCGTAAAACAACCATCCAGGCCAAGTATGGCTGGCAGGCGTCACGGCTGATATTGGAGAAGGGTAAAGCGTATGATATCGCAGCGGTCGGCAAATGGGCAGTTTCGCAGGAATCGGAAGAAATCACCGCTGGCGGAGACGAGCGTGGTAATGGGGTACTGGCGGGAGTCCTGTTTCACAACTTTACCCTCAGCGCCGAATTCGAGCTTGGTGAACGGGCAGTGTTTACTGCCCCGCAGAATGGCCAACTTTTTCTCCGCTGCAAAGAGCCCTTCGAATCTATCGCTGACAACTCCGGAGAAATCGAAGTCTACATGCGACTCATGCCGTAAGAGATTTCTATCGCTGACGATAGATAAACGCGTCTGAAGTAAGAAGCGAAATCAGCATTTCCTTCATGCTACCGCCATTTTCCTTATAGGCGCTATAAGCGTCCTGGAGAACTGGCCCATCGTGGATTGTCTCATTGCGACCCATCCAAAATCGAAATGCATGACGTATAAATACTTGTTCCACCCGTTCGCTATTAGCAAGTTTATTGATTAATTCAATTGCATTAGCAACGTTGCCATCAAGTGACGGATCACCCGAATCAATGATTTCTCCGGAAGTATCAACCACCTGATCTAATTCTAATTCCCGATACAATCCCGCATGATTAAACATTTCGAAGGGCAGGCCAAGGGGATCCATTTTACGGTGACAGTTCCAGCAATAACTTTCTCGTGTAACTCGCATTCTTTCTCGTAAAGTATTTTGCGGTTCATCCGGTAGCATTGCGTCAACCGTAATTGGCACATCGGGAATTCCACCGCCAATCAATCGTTCCTGAATCCATCGCCCGCGCAAGATAGCGTGGTTATCCATTGCATCCGAATGTGAGACCAGCCAGGCGGGGTGGGTAAGCAGACCTAATCGCTGGCCATTGCTTGTTCTGGTAAGCGTACGTTCAGGCTTCATAGACCCCGCCCCAAAACTACGACGACTAACCCGAGCGTATTCTTTTTCGCCGTCAATTACGACCTGAGTAACGTTATGGTTAATATTGCGGTTTGGTTGCTTTTTTGGTTTCGGCGGTTCTTTGCCGGGATTAGCCTTTTTCCATGCTTCTAGTTCAGCGGCAATTTTATCGGCAAGCGTTTGCTGATATTGCTTCTCCGCTTCGATGGATTTTTGGCGTTCTTTCGGCGTATTGACCTTACCAAGATATACGGAGTCTGCCTTCGTAGCCACTGCCAGATCTGTCGTCAACAACTCGCGAAGCACCTGCTGATCTTTTGCGACGATGATCTCGATCAATCGTTCTGTACTAGCGGTTGCGTCAAACATTGCGCGATAGTGGGCGTTACCTCCGGCAACACCCGCACTTGTTAATGCCCGCGAGTCTTTACAGATATACCCTCCGAGGTCGTAATCAAAATAATCCCGAAAGAACTGGAGTATGCGTGGCTTCCGGATCGTTGCATCGCCAAGAATACGTTCCACCTCACGACGGACGTCTTCTCTGTTCCGCATATTTCCGCTTACAATTGCTTCCCGAAGTACCGGATCCGGTTTGATGTAGCTAAAGGCATGATTAATTGCCAAACCCAATTCCCAGTCCTGCAGCAAAACTCGACCATAACGATCCGTTTCACCTGCTTCGGCTAGTTCGGGACGAAATACAGCATCGCGATCCAGAAAAATAGCTGATAAACCTAGGATTGTGCCATCCTTGTTACCCAGTTTTTCAACCGACTCCTTCACAAGTTGTAGATAGGCATCCGATTCGTGCAGTCTTGGTGACCGGAAAGTCAACGCCTCAAACATAAACTCAACAGCGCGGCGTTGGTGCTGTTCTGTGGGATTTTCCAATTCCAACAAGTCAAACACAGGAGTAATAGGACGTCTTATCTGCGTGCTATAAACGAGACTCGTTGGCAAACCTCTCAAATCTCCAACCATCTTGTCTTTAATCGAATTTGGGTCATCCGTGATTTGATAGGGTTTTGCGATACTAAGGGGTCCGTCTGCCATATACCGAAGAACATCGTTGGCAACGCTGATAATCTGGGTCGCTTCAGCGCTATTGACTGTATAGAAGGCGGGGTAATTCTCCAGACCGTGCTTTCGTGACGACGACAGAATAGCGGGTACACTTTTTACTGCCGTCGCATACGCCACCGTTCCGCCCTGCCATTGGATAATGCGATCCGTACCAAAGTACATTTTCAATTCACCGCCATGATTGGTGGGTACTACATCACCCTGGGTACGAAGCCCGGGTTTAGCAGGATCATAATCCGGCTCTTTATTGATTAATTCGTTGAGACGGGTGATATGTTCTTCACGCGTTACACGCCAGATCCGGGTTGGCGAGGATGTCGGGATAAGTTTCACACCCGCAGGAAGGTCACCAAAAAGCAACGCATGATCAAGGAAATTCGCCTTATTGGGGTCCTCGGGTTCGAGGAAACCGCCTTTGCTTTCAAGCACACGACCAAGTTCACCGACAACCCAGTCAGAAAACTGAATTCTTTCCAGTACCTGAGGTTGGTTGGCATCCTGCGGCGGCATCTCTCGTAGAGTAACCTGAGCCCAGATACTTTTCCAAATACCGACATTAACATCCTGTACTTTGCCAATATCATGTAACGATAAACCCCCGGCCGGATCATCCGAACCATGACAGGCAGTGCAATGTCTGGTAAGAAAAGGCTCGGCAAATTTAGCAAAGTCTTTTTTTAACGGCTGGCCTGGAATATATTGATCCGCGTTCACAAGTGGTACGCAACCCAGAAAGAACAGGGCGAACCATCGAACTGGCATCCGGATCATGTAAGGATTTCCTTAATCGGGCCGCTGTCCCTGTCAAACTTTTTAGCAAGTTTCTCATCCATATTGAACCGATCCACACTTGATCCGGCCGCACGGAGAATCGCCGTATAGAGTGCATTGATAGGTCGTTTCCCATCTAATTGAGTGAAGCATCCGGTCTTAAATGCACCATCGAAGTTGCCCAGCAACATAACAGGCCAGTTGGCTCCACTTGTATGCTGACTGTCCGCGTTATTACTTGTATAAACGATCAATGTGTGGTCCATCATTGAACCGCTACCTTCGGGAATACTATCAAGCGCTTCCATTATTTTTACCAGCATCCGGCTGTTATACTGCCGGATCTTGATCCAAATAGGATTATCTGCCTGTTTAATATGGCCAAGATCATGACCTTGTTTCTCAACGCCAATACCTTTCCAGGCACCAAAGATTTCACCTCGTCCCGAACCAATCGTCAATGTATTGGTAATACCGGAAGTTAAAGCAGATATACCAAGTTCAAGTAATGCATCATGCCAATCGGTTTCAAATTGGGGGCGTGTATAACGTTCATCCACAACAGGTGCAAACTTCCGCAAATGACCAGAAACCTTACTCAAACGATCCTGCAGGCCATTTGTATCACGAAACCCCTGTACGAACTGACTATAACGCTGGGCAGTATGATCCGGGAGAGACTGACCTTTCGCGTTCGCAAGTTTTTCCACCTGTGCAAGTAAGTTCGATTTCGCTTCATGCTGTTTGCGAATTTCACCCGTGGCAATCCCGCCATATAACATCTGGTAAAGATGATTAGGATTGGAATGCATGAAAATAGGCTGACCAGCACCGCTGGCTGAGAGGTTAGCAACTGTTGGCTTGGTCGTCATGTTCTCAATCGAGTCCATGCCGATACAAAGATGCGGCATTAAGGTCTCGGGCAAGACCTTGCTCAATTCATAGTCGATCGTGGATCCACTTGGGGGAACACCATCCCCACCGCGATATCCTCCTAAGGCTCCAAAAAATGCACTATGCGAGGGCGTAGTATGTGTCCCGTGAATGCCATTAATGATATGCAGTCGATCTTTGTAAGACTCAAGCGGACTAATCGGCTCGGGTAGTGTGACATTCGCCAATGAACCGCTACTTGTCATTCCCTTTGGAATGCAGGTCTTAGGATCAAACCCTTGGTTTTGCATGAAAAAGATAACACGCTTGGTGGTTCGTCCTGTCTCCGGCGCAGCCATGGCTTTACGGGGATCCAAAGCAGCTGTCATCACAGCACCGGCTCCGGCTGCCATTCCATGTAGAATTTTACGTCGGTTTAACATATATCGTCTTCCGTATTCAGAGTGGGTCGTGCGATTTTCGAATCCAGTGTCAACTATATCTTAGGCAAGAGGCCAATCTGCCGCAATATTCACTAAGGTCTCTAAGACTTTAATAAGCTCCCCCTACGGATAATCGGACTGTTTTGGCAACATATTTAGATGAAAACGGCTCCAGATAACCACTTCCAAAGGGGAATATTGTCTTATCTTTTAACAGGCACCGTCTTGCGAGGTACACCAAGGCAGACACGAAAACCGTCTCGTGAATCGGAATATTGGACTCCAAATATACCGAGTCGGACGGCACAGCGGGCATTACCCGGAACGTCAAAATAATTGCCTCCACGACAAACAGGTCGCGTCACGGTCTGAGCTTTTGCATCGAGATAATATAGCTCCTGATGACCTCCTTGCGGGTCAAAATGATCTAAGGTGAACTCCCATACATTACCGCACATATCGGCAAGTCCAAATCCATTTCGCCCTTTCTTACCATAATGATCCACCGGCGACATAAAGGCATAGCCATCACTCCAAGGTGAATTTGCCAAGGGCCAAACCATATCCCGTCCCGGCAAAAAGTCTACCGAAGAAATATTGAATCGGCCCTTACCTTCCACAAGGTCATTGCCCCACCAAAAATATGAACTGTCTTGTCGGCCGCCCCGACAGGCATAGGCCCATTCGGCTTCGGTCGGCAATCGATACTCAAGACCCTTAGGTAGTCGCCTGTTTTCCTGCTGGTGCCGGGTCAACCAAACACAAAAGGCCTTCATATCCTGATAACTCACGCACACCACAGGGTAATCCGCTTTAACGGGAATTCCGAAGTTAGGGTCCTGCCAACTATGAATCTCACTTCGCTTCCAAGGGTACACCATTCCCGACGGGCGATAATATCTATCCCAGGAATGATCGAATACCTGCGTCCAACCCTCCATTTTCTCCGCATCTGTTATGTAATTAGTTGCTTCCACAAACCGACGAAACTGACCGACGGTAACTTCAGTTCGCCCCATCCAAAACCCTTCAGAGACAATCGTCGGGCGTGGATTACCTTCAAATGTTTCACGATCTGTACCAGGCTGAGCGCCACCTTCAATTCCTGTTGCCCAGGCCTTTTCCTCATCTGTACTTCCCATCATAAATTTACCGGGTGGAATGTAGACCACCTCTAGCGTAGTTCGTTTGCCGAGCACAGCCCGAATCGTGTCACCTTGTTCCACATTTTCTGCCCCGCATACAACAGACGATAACACCGTCATTATTAAAAATGTAATACCGATATAAAATCGCAATAACACCATTGATACAACCTTTCGAATGTCTAATATTTACATTAATGAAGCCTAGCAAATCGGTTAATGACTAGCCAACATTTTCGCTTGCGATAATCGGTTTAATACAATTGGTTTCGAATCACAAACTTCGACCATAATGATCATGAAATGCTATTAAAGTATCCGGCATCTGTCCATTTTTTAGTTTCGCCCGGTTGGCTTGTTTTCACTGTGATTCTTTATGGTCTGATCTCATGCTCGGGTTGTAACGAGTCCGCCGAATCAACAGACCCGCCAACCATTGATCAAATTGTCGGTAATTGGAAAAGGGTTTATTCCACCTTCACGATCAAGGACACCAATACCGGAACGTTGGTTTTTAATCGCAATGGGACTTATCAGGACAATAACGGTTTAGGGCTTGCCTATAAGGTCGGTAACTGGAAATTATCGGATAGCCGTGAAATAGGATTTGCGGCATCCGGATCTAACCCGCTGTTAACTGAAAACCGTCTTTTCAAATACCGAATTGAATTTCTCAATCGGAAGACGATATTAATCTCACGAGCCCAGGCCGTTTTTTTGCCTCACGATCCCATCTCACCAACGCTTACAGAAGGCGGTCCATTCTATAACTGGCCCAACAGCGACATCGTTCTTTTCAAACGCCCGGTTAACTGAACGACATCGACTTTTTTAATATTTCACGGAACTGGGGTGAAACATAGTAGAGGATAAACAACATCACACTTATTGAGATAAGTCCTGTGAAAATCTTTGTAGAGAGTTTGGTTTTATATCGAATCCGCGGCGTCAAATAAAGAACATTCGTATAACCATGACTGAGTATATACTTGCCTTTCTGACAACAAACCGCGTACAACACAAACGGACCAGCGACCGTACCAATGGGAAAGGCAAACATCATCAAACCGCCGGCTACAATCACGACTTTTCGGACGGAATAGTCTAAACGCCTCATCTTTATTCCTAAATAGGTAAGAATGGGCACCAACACCCAATAAGTAAGGACGAAGGTTTTCTCATTACTAACCAACTCTTCTTTGAGAAACTTCAGGGTAAAGATCGTCATTAGTGACGATACGCTCATCGATGCAATAATGAACAGCGAACCCACCGCCTTTAGCGCGGCCTCATGGGAAAGGTGTTCCAAACGTACCTTCTCCAAGTCCGTTGGTGCCTCAGTAGATCTCACTTCCGTCACAATGGGTGAGGAATATGGATTAACGTCTTGCGTCACTTCTAACTCCGGTGGACCGATTGTCCTTCGCACTTTTAATCACAGTGCATCTAATTACGTCGTACGTAGTTGCTCTGTTAAGCCTTTACCATAACGTTGATTTCTATCTAAGCCTATTGCTGCATTTGGTATATTTAAAATTGTATTAAGTTAGGATTTATTTCATCCCTAAGGACATTTAACTATGCAGCGATTTCTATTGTTATGCCTGCTTCATATTAGTATTTTTTACGGCGATCTGGCGGCAGCACCACTCAGCCATCAGGTATTTCCGGACGGATGCAAATGGACCTCAGTGAATGACACTGCTGTAATCGCCGAAGGCAATTGGACGCAGGATCGCTTTCGTTTTGCCGATGCTGATCACAAATACACCACGGATGATAAAGCGTCCCTAAATTGGTCTTTTAGCGCAGCGTCGGTCGCGGTTCGTCTGGCCGGCCAAAACACATCATCCTATCCCGGAACCGGACTTCCTGCTCATGGCAAACTTTCCGTATACCTTGATGGCAGATTAGTCAAAGTAATCTATCCGGCTCAACAGGGACGTGAGTTCATTGTGGCGAATAATCTTGAAGGTGAATCGCATGAATTAACACTTGTCCATTCAATCGAAGCCGGTGCAGCTGGAGTTCGAGTCGAAGGTTTTTTAACCTCTGACTCTCCGCTCGGCCTGTTCTCGTTATCTGTAACGGCCGAACTACAGGAATACATGAACGATGTCAGGTTCGTTATTAGCAATAACGGTTCGCCTATAAGGTCAACCATTGGCCGCAACTGGCTGACAGGGAATGCATCGATGATCCTGCCAACTGGTGCATCTTTTGACGTCCGGATTGAAGCCATGGGCTGGTCATCCGAAACTATCAAAACGCCAAAAATTGAACCCGACGAGTTAAACACCTCGTCACCAATCTATCTTCGGCGCGATCCAAAAACCGTGTCCTATCGATTTCGTTATCCCAGTCTAAACAATCAGGCGATTCGCAAATCCGGTGAATCGCTGACTGCTCGCTTTTTAGGGTTTGATACAAAAATCGATAAGGTTCGACTCCGCCGCCGTAACGGCAACGCTGTCTTCACTCGCGTTCTTCCTTTTAGAGAAGATAAAGAAGCGGCATTTTACTATGATCGTCAAATCGAGATCAGTCTTCCCGACGACACACCACCGGGTGTATATGATTTGGAAGTAGATATCATCGGCGGTCGTCGTACAAGTACCTGCCGCTCGCCATCAAGCGTTGTTATCGTTAAGAGATACCCCGGAAATCCGCGATTCGTTACATTTGGGCATCTTGATACTTCCGGACAATTTCAAGCTGAGTATGTTCGTCGGATTGCCAGAATGGCCAACATCATTGGTGCAGATATGGTGCTCGCCAGCAATAGTGTTAACGCTGCCTATCTTTCCGGGGCTTTAAGTAATTTGCAAATGCCGTATTTAATCAATTTTGGTAATCATCAGGTTTTCGGACATCATCGATGGTACGGGCCCGACCTGGGTGGAGTGGTCTTTGGGCCGGACCTGTTTGTCCTAAATTACGGTTTACCATGGCACGAACCGATCAAACCAGTTGTGGCATTGCTAGAGCAGCATCGATCAAAACGCCTGAAAGTCATCAATGCCTTTGAACATAATGCACCAAACTTCCTGTTAAACGATTATAAAATCGCAATGATACACGACGCGCACGGACCTGGTGACAAGCTAATGAAAATGGGATCTACACCGACCCAACGAGTCGGGAAGGGGAATTCTGTTAGTTTTAGAATCGTGGAATTTAATGAGGGTCAAGTCAGCTCTGCCACCTACAATCATCACCCGACTGCTCCCATTCCGTTCGAGCGTGACCAACAATGTCCTCTACGTGTTGAAAGGGAAACCCCGTTCAAAGCCATCGTCATCAATGAATACAACCAATCATTTCCGCGCGCTCGAATAACCTTACTTGTTCCGGTGAACGAATATTCAGTTAATAATGGGAGCATCCAGTCAATCAGTATTAGCGATGATGGCAAATTAGCAGAGGTTATTATCGCAATAGACCTCTCAGCTAACAGCAGAATATCGATGGAACTGACACCTAAATAGACAGATTTCCGGACATTCCGATTGCTTCCAGAAGGATACGTATCGTGAAACCAACTACGATCATAAGCACTTTGCTCGCAATATTATTTTTCAACAATGTCACTAGTGCTCAACCGCTCGACGCGCTGACTATGCCGCATCGCGGCCTTTGTGCTCATCGGGGGGCCAGTGTTTCTCATCCGGAAAACACGCTGACAGCTTTCAAAGAAGCTATCAGGCTCGGCGCTCACATGATCGAACTTGATCTGGCCCTTACCAAAGACGACCAAATCGTGGTCTTACATGACTCCACAGTTGATCGCACGACCGATGGTTCGGGTGCTGTAAAGGATTGGCTGCTAGCAGATCTCAGGAAGCTCGATGCCGGCAGTTTCAAAGGGAATACTTTTAAGGGTGAACGCATTCCGACATTTGATGAGGTACTGAGACTAATGCCGGAAAATGTTTGGCTCAATGTTCATTTAAAAGGTGGTTCAAAACTTGCGGTTGCAGCCACTAAAGAGATCGTTCGGCAAAATCGGCTACACCAATCTTTTCTGGCCTGCGGTACGGAAGCGGCGGTGGCTGCGTTGGAAATGGAGTCGCATATTAAAATATGTAATATGGAACGGCAGGCTAATAACTTGCAATACGTAAAAGAATCGATTGAAGCCAAAGCCGACTTCCTTCAATTATTTGGTGGCACCACGGTAGACCCAGCTATCACTGTCCTGGCAAAGCAGAACGGTCTGCGAATAAACTTCTGCTGCACTAACGACAAGCAAATACTCGAAACCCTGTTTGCAGCCGGAGTACAATTTCCTCTAGTGGATGACCTTGAAAGAATGATGAAAGTCGCCCAATCACAGGACATTACGCCATTAATTCCAATTTACAAGGCCCGTAGTACATCATCACAGTTACTTACTCCGACCTCCGTTCTGTCCGAGCGAGTGGCCCTAGAAAAAGGGATGGCCACACAGGGACTGGCAAGCTCCGATGAGCATTTCTTCACTTCCAATGCAGGTTCTATCGTACGATATTCCAGACAATGGAAGTTTATTGAAGAGAAAAAGATACGCCTTCCCGGTGTAAATCACATCGGTGCTATAGATTATCATCATGGATTCCTTTGGGCCGGATTCCTTAATGGACCGGAAAATGGCGAATTCGATGCTGCTAACAACAAAGCCCTTGTCGCCAAAATAGACGCTGCAACTCTCGAAGTGGTTGGGACCTGGGACCTGACCACCGAACTTAACTGGATTGATCCGGTTTGCTTTGACGGAACGTATTTGTGGGTAGGCGATTTGAGCGACCTGGGAATTCATCGCTATATGTTTAAAGGCGAGCAATTAGTACACACAGGAACGCTCCGCTACCCGGCGGAAATGCATTTTTCACAGGGTATTCGTATTAAAGACAATCGGCTGTTCTCAATACATACGTTCGGTACGATGGACGGTCTGTTCGAATTCAACATCCCCAAACAATTACCGACGACACCTGTTTCTCCAGTCAAAGTATGGCGCATTCCTGAATTATTCAGTCATGCTGAAGGCTTTACTTTTGTGCCGGGAACAGATGACCAGATATGGCACGCACAATATCGCTATGTAGAGCGTATTAGTTTGTCGAAATAAATATAATATCCATTAACAAACCCAATATTCCTTTATCCCTATGCCGCTAACAAAGGTAGTCACAATGAATACTCAGCTATGGCGATTCTTCGCTTTGCTTGGTTGCGTGTTGTCTTCCCTTAGCCCAACGGTCAGCGGACAACAGGCGGATACTCACTGGTCATTCAAGCCTTTGCGCAACGTTATCGTACCTCAATTGGAATCGGAATGGCCTGAGAACCCAATCGACTCGTTCATCCTGCAAAAACTAAACGATGCCCAACTGCAACCTGCTAAACCTGCCACGGCGCATCAGTTAACAAACCGCCTCTACCTGGATATGCTGGGGATCCTTCCCAGTTCCTCCCCCCTGCTTGCCTTAAATAATGACGATTCATCAGTCGCCTGGTCTCAACAAATCGATCAGGTCCTGGCCTCCCCATATTACGGTGAACGTTGGGGGCGACATTGGTTAGACCTTGCACGCTACGCTGACTCGAACGGATTTGAATTTGACTTTGTGCGTCCTTATGCCTGGAGATATCGCGATTATGTAATTGCCGCCTTCAATAATGACATGCCCTACGATCGATTTATTAAGGAACAACTGGCCGGCGACGAACTAAATCGCTCAAGCCTGCAGTCCTGGGTTGCCACCGGCTTCTGCAGAAACGGACCGACCGTTGGAAATCAGACGCTGGACAAGAATCGCTATGAAGAATTGCACGACGTTATTACCGCTACGACGGAGGTATTTCTTGGGCTGACCGTCGGATGTGCACGCTGCCACGATCATAAGTTCGATCCGATAAGCCAGAAGGATTACTATTCCATGTTGGCTATCTTTCACACTACCGATAAGCGTGAACATTTTATAGGAACGCCCGAACAGCGACGACTATACAATGACCTAAGACAGCGAAAAAAGAATCTGGGAGAAAAGGTGCGGTCAGCTACGTCCGAAGCGCAAGCAGGCGTGTGGACGCTTGAACAGGGAATTCTCTCTCAATCATCCATGGTCAATAACACCCGCGTCTGGCTTGGTGACACGAGCTGGTCCGACTATATCTTCGAGGTCGATTTTCTTCGTACCAGAGTCACCCAACAACCATTCAGCTTCGATGCCGGCGTCTATATTTCCGTATTAGCCAAAGACTACAACAACGGTTACACCTTACAACTGGGGGCGTCAGACGGCCGTGAACACGCGTTGCATTATGAAATCGACAACTCACGGCATTCACTCAGGCCCCGGGTTTCTGGAAAACTTACTAACGATCAATGGTATCGCTTACGTGTAGAGGTCGGTGACGGCCATCACAAGATATGGCTCAACGATAGTTTACTTTTCGAATTTGACGATAAACGTCATCAATCCGGCGGAATCACTCTGGGTAACTGGTCAACTTCGACGCAATGGAGAAACCTCCGCGTTACAAACAAACAGGGTAAATCCTTACTGGACTCGTTTCCATCACTGCAAACATTAGCTCGCCCTAACAAAGCGGATGGTTTCGATATTGAAGCTATAAAACAACAGATTGCTCAAATCGACAATCAATTAGCAACACTACCTCTTGCTCAATCTATTACCGATACGTCCTCCTTAGCAAAGCCAACAAATATTCACATCCGAGGTGAATACAACAACCCCGGAGATTCCGTCGAACCGGCAATTCCCGCTGCGGTATCCAATATTGCCGTAGAGTTTCCAACAGCGACAAAGGACGCTCCTACCACCGGCCGCAGATTAATACTCGCCAACTGGATCGCGGATAAGGACAATCCACTGACTGCCAGAGTAATGGTCAATCGAATCTGGCAGTTTCATTTTGGTCGCGGGCTGGTGGAAACTTCCAGCAATTTTGGGTTGTTAGGATTCGAACCTACACATCCCGATTTACTGGACTGGTTAGCAACGGAGTTCATACGCTCAGACTGGAGCATCAAACATATTCATAAGCTAATACTAGAGTCGGCTACCTATCGCCAATCGTCCCATCGGACCGATGCCCATGCCACCGATCCCGACGCCAGCTTAATATCACGCTTTCCTATGCGTCGGCATGATGCCGAGGTAATTCGTGATCGCATTTTACAAGCCAGCGGTTCCATTAATCTGGAAATGGGAGGCCCCGGGATTCACCCCTATATAGATGAAGAGATTATCGGTACCGGTACCACGCGGAAATGGCCTCACGTAAAACACGAAAACACGGAACACTGGCGTCGAAGTGTTTATATATTCGTCCGCCGCAGTGTCCCCTTCCCACTGCTCGAGGGGTTCGATGCACCGGTTACTACAAGTAGCTGTTCCAGACGAATAACCACCACAGTACCGACTCAGGCGCTGCAATTACTCAACAGTCAGTTCACTAATCAACAATCCTTGAAAATGGCGCAACTGCTTATTAGGACCCATGGAGAGAATCGCCAGGATCTGATTCGGCATGCCTACGGACGTGTCCTTGGTCGTAGGCCGGATACAAACGAACTACAGCTAAGTATTGAATACCTTCAGGATGCTGAAACCCTGCATAACACCACTGCACAGGACAACCTTCTGTATGCGCTGCAGGATCTCTGTCATGTTCTTATCAATCTTAATGAATTTGTATTCATGCAATAGGCGGTAACATTTTCACATGAAAACCAATTCAATTAATCAATCGCAGGGATTCTTCAGCCGACGGCAGTTGCTGCAGACAGCTGGCGGTGGAATCGGCAGTTGGGCATTAAGCCACCTGTTTAACAACGATCACCTGCATGCAGAAGAAGTGGCCCCCGGGCCGCTTACCTCAAAGCCTCCGCACCATAATGCCCCTGCCAAATCCGTCATCTTCATCTTTGCCTACGGCGGACCAAGTCAGGTAGACATGTTTGATTATAAACCGGCTTTGGCAAAGTGGCACGGTAAGTCGATCCCGGTGTTTGATAAGAGCGACGCTTTTAACAAAACTACAAAAGATACGGCCATGATGAGCCCCTATAGCTTTTCCAGACATGGCGAATCGGGGCTTCACTTTTCCGAACTGATTCCGGAAATTGCCAGTTGCGCAGACGACATCTGTCTGATGAACTCCCTTCATTGCGAGTCAAACAATCATGCGCCGGCATTATTTCAGATGAACACCGGATTCATTCTCGCCGGCAGACCGAGCATGGGGTCATGGATCAGCTACGGTCTTGGTTCCGAAAACGCATCATTGCCATCCTTTGTCGTTATGTGGGACCATCGAGGTGGTCCCATCGGAGGTGCACAGAACTGGACATCAGGATTTCTCCCGGCTGCCTATCAGGGAACCCCCCTACGAAGTGTCGGGCAGCCCATTATCGATCTGCATCCGACTAAAAATCTTAAAAAGGGGCAGCAGGAGTTACGACTACGAATGCTGCAACGGCTTAACCAGCAGTTTGTTGATAAAAATCCACTAGAACAGGAACTCGCAGCCCGGATTGAATCTTATGAGCTAGCCTATAAAATGCAATTCGCCGCGCCAGATGTGGTCGACTTATCTCAAGAAACCGGTGAGACACAAGATCTTTATGGACTTAACCGCCCCATTAGCGCTTACTTCGGTAAACAATGTTTACTAGCACGTCGAATGGTTGAAAAAGGTGTCCGTTTTGTCCAAATCTATTCCGGCGGAGCTGATCAGCAACTAAGCTGGGACGCTCACAGCGGACTGCGAAACAATCTTGATCAACACTGTCCGGAAGTGGACAAGCCAATTGCCGGTTTATTAAAGGATCTGAAACGACGGGGGCTACTTGAGAACACGCTTGTTATTTTTGGCGGCGAATTTGGCAGAATGCCCACCAATCAGGGGACTATCGGTCGGGATCATAACCCGCGGGGTTTCACCATGATGCTGGCCGGCGGAGGAGTGAAGGGAGGCATGACTTACGGAGCTACAGATGAATTTGGATATGCCGCTGAAAAAGACCCGGTCTCAATCAATGATTTCCATGCCACCTGCCTGCATTTACTTGGTATGGATCACGAGCAACTTACCTTTCACCACCGCTCTCGTGACATGCGATTAACCGACGTTAGCGGAACCGTGGTACACGACATCATTTCTTAATTGTTTAAGGCGATACCAATGGCCTTAGATGTGCGTAACTTTTTTCTAACGCAACAAGCCGGGACTCAAGTGAGTCCTCGTATTCACGATCTTCGCCTTCCACACAAATTGCTCCGTCATACCCAACATCCCGGACAACGCCTAAAAACTGTTTCCAGTCGATGTCACCTGATCCGGGCAACTTCGGAGAATGATATTCCAGCGGAGGGGCCATAATTCCAACTTGATTAAGTTTGTCCTGATCAATAGCAAGATCTTTCGCATGGAGATGAAAAATGCGCTCTGTAAATTGCTCCAGTGGTGCCAGATGGTCCATCTGCAGCCAAACCGGATGGGACGGATCATAGTTTAAGCCGATCGAGGGGGAGCCGAGTTCCTCAAACATGCGTCGCCAAATAGCCGGACTATGCGCTAGATTTTTCCCTCCGGGCCATTCATCTTCTGTGAATATCATCGGACAGTTCTCAATGGCAATCAGAATTCCTTTCTCTTCAGCGTGTCTGACAATCGGTTTCCATGTCTCCAGAAACCGCAGCCAGTTATTTTCTACCGATTGTGTCCAGTCACGCCCAATAAATGTATTCATAACATTGATCTCAAGTACTGCACAGGCATCAATGACATTATAAATCTGTCGGACTGCATTTTCGGCATCTACTGCATTTGGTGATAATGCGTTGGGATAATATCCCAGGCCGCTAATGGCCACACCCGTACGTTCGACCAGCGAGTGAATAGTCTCGATGCCGGCAGCGTCCAGTGAATTCACATCAATATGCGTAACACCGGCGTACCGGCGATCCGCCTTGCCCACCGGCCAACACATCACCTCAACACATTCGTAACCAATTCGCTGAGCCGTCCCGAATACCTCTTCAAGAGATAACTCCGGAAGAATTGCACTAACAAATCCTAATTGCATCGTTCACTCTCCTACTGTAACCCAGCTTTGATTTTGATGGCTTGCCAATATCGCCTCACATAACGCCACTTCGCGATGCCCATCAGCAAACGTGGCATACGGCGGAACTGCCTGCCAGTCATTCTGTCCGATATATCCATAAAACGACCGGAAACTTTGCTTAAAGGAATCTGCATAGCCTTCGTTATGGCCGCCGGGGTAAGACGCCACCGTTGCCGCAGCGGAAGATAAGAGAGCGGGATCCCGAATTAAGCGTTCATTTGGCCTGTCTCTGTGACCGATCCAGATCTCATTGCCCTGTTCACTATTCCAGGAAAGAGTACTCTTGCTACCGGCAATTTCAAACTGCAGACAATTCTTTCTGCCCGGCATTACCTGTGACACGAAGACAGAACCCCGCGCTCCCCCTTTGAACTTCAATAGGATCGCTCCGTAATCTTCTGTATTGATTAAGACGTCCTGCAACTGCTTCTCTGTCTCGGAACTTCCGCTAAACGTTGCAACTTCCCCCACTGGCCTGCGGCGGACATCATAAACCGTTTTTAAGTCCGCACAAACAGCCTCGATTTCCAAGCCCGAAAGCGACGTGATCAAGTCAAACCAATGTGTTCCAATATCGGCAACAGCCCGCAATTCACCGCCTTCATCGGCCAACACTCGCCAGTTGTAATCAGTTTGTTTTGACAACCAATCCTGCGTATAACTTCCGGTGATATGCAACACTTCTCCCAATGCACCCGTACTGATCATTTCCCGTGTTTCCATGCATAACGGATAAAAACGAATGTTATAGTTCACCCCCGCAGCCAACTTCGGGTAAGCCACTGATAATTCCACTAACTCCGCAGACTCTTTCGAATTCATAGCCAACGGCTTTTCGCACATCACGTGCTTTCCTGCTTCCAAACAGGCTTTAACCATCGGGAAATGGAGGCGATTAGGAGTGGCAATATGGACACTCGTTACATCTTCGTCTGCAAGCAACTGGCGAAGATCTTCATAAGCCTTTTCGATTTGAAGAGTTTCTGCCGCTTCCCGGGACTTCCCAGGGCTCGATCCAAGGATACCCACAATTGGACGGTTGCAACGTCGTAACGCCTCCACATGCACCCAGCCCATAAATCCGGTACCAATAATAGCGACTCCTGTGTTTTGCATTCGGATATTCCTTTTCAAATTGCGCTAAAAACTCCCGTTCTATCTCTACCCGTTCTATCTCTACCCGTTCTATCTCTACCCGTTCTATCTCTACCCGTTCTATCTCTACGAGTCCGAGACGAGATTCACCGTTAACGATTCATGCAGGCGTCCATGGCCTTAGCAAAGGAATCCCCCAGCCGAATAAAAAACGCACCGCTACCCAGGTAATGATAAGGCCGATCGCTACCAACCGTATCCC
>PAPJ01000039.1 GCA_002709045.1 Planctomycetaceae bacterium
ATCTCGACCGACAATTACCGGTTGATCAAGCGGTAACTCACAGGTTTGTCCTTTTCCAGTGCCATTAAGAATTGTGAGGGAAGCCATGTTGAATAGCAATGAAATTATAAAAGGGTACACACGTTATTATCAACACGATAATAAACTATGTACTAGTTTGCCAACTCCAATGCGGCTTCCTGTGATCTGATTCAACTCATTTGCCTCGTGATTTTACAAATAAATGCCCAGGTTTGTTTTGCTATAACTTTTGTGTCTGGATATGTTTCTGTAACTTGGGCAGGTTCTCGTTATCTTCTTTTGCATTTTTATTTAGCAGGTTGCCGTCTTTAAATACAAGTAATTATTTAATTGAATGCTTATCTCTAAGACGTTGCCAGAAGTCTTTCCAGTAGTTGTCATAGTAGTCGTAAGCTGCTGTTTCGATGTGCGGTAATAAAGACACTTTGGGAGCGGTGGCTGGGTCATAACCCCGCAAGTGGTGGCGACCGGCGCGATCACGAGGGGAAATAAATCGCCATTTTCCATTACCAAGGATTTCTTCACATAATGCAGCAGCTGCCGGGTCATAGGTTCGTAGCTGTTGCCGCGTGTGAATGTGGTTATGGTCGTGATCCATTGTACGATTTGTGTTGTACCAGCACTGTAAAACTTCGGCCCAGTACTCCGCTTTATTCCGCTGTGCGTAACAAATCTTAGGCCCACCGAACATGATGAGTACCTTGTCTTCCCCCGTTACTTTAATTCCTGAATTGGTAGCTTTACCATTGACCAGAATGTCTCCGCTATCCAGACATTTCTTTATCAGCTCAGTTGGCTGGTCAGGGAATGATTCTAGTAAGGCTTCGTAAAGACTTACCGGAGTCTCACTTTTGATACGGCGATAACGCTGTGCGGCGCGGCCATCGTTCCATAGTCCGGCAGCTTTAGCTCTGTTGTGAGCATTCTCCAGTTTTTCTACCTGTTGCTCACTCATCCCGGCAAACTGCACGACATGGCCGAATTCATGAATCAGAATGCTTTCTAATCGCATGCCACCTTCGTATTCCATGACATCTTCTTCTGCGAATAGGACGACGCTACGATCACCAACCTTTGTTAGAAAACCACGGCTTCGCCAGTTATAGAAATCTAGTTCCTTACCTGTTTTATCGCTCGTAAACTGAGGGATTTGTGAAGTCAGTTCGTCATGGCCCACCAAGATGCAAAGGACGCGTCGGTCGCGAATACGCTGAGCCACATCTTTGTCGATCGACGTCATAATCTTATCGTAGAGATAGGCCGCTTACCTGTGGGCAAAGTCAGAGACTTTATCTGAGGTGGCAATCAGAATGTCCTGTATGTAAGTTGTTTTTTTATAGAAATTTGTATCCAGTTCGTATTCTTTTGCGAGTTCATCCGAAAGACGCTGTACCGGATATTTTCCCTTGCCAAAACAGGGTGATGTAAACAATAAAAGTAGAAGAGCAGTTAAAAGAAATTTTTTCGATAGCATGGATATTACTTCCGGACGTAATCGTGATAAACGGAGTTACTTTATGTTAGCGGTCAGGCAGACTGCTCTCAATTACCTGTTCCATCGTGGTAGAATTCAGATATGAGAACTTATAGCTTCCTAACCGGTCTGTTTTGCGTTTTGTGGATATCTCTTCCTCTATTGGCAGAGGATGATTTACCTGAAGGCGTTGCCAACTCGCAAAATCCTGAGGACGTGTCGCTTACCCCAAAGGAATCGCTCCAGCGAATTACTGTGCCGGACGGATTTGAAGTGACACTTTTTGCCGGCGAACCTGATATTCGTCGACCGATTGCATTTGACTTCGATGATCGGGGGCGATTGTGGGTGGTGGAAAACTACTCGCACCCTAACCATGACCCCGACAATAAAACTGATCGCATCGTCATTTTGGAAGATACGAATCATGATGGTCGTTTTGATAAACGGAAAATATTTTGGGACGAGGGCAGATACCTCAGTGCCATTGCGTGTGGGTATGGTGGAGTTTGGTTAGGTAATACGCCGCAGCTTACTTTTATCCCTGACCGTAATCGCGATGACGTTCCGGATGGAGATCCGGAGGTGATTTTGGATGGATTTGCGGTCTCCAGTAATAACGTAGTTAATAACTTTCATTGGGGACCGGACGGCTGGCTTTACGGAGCTATCGGGCTAAATCCTACATCGCTGATTGGAAAACCCGGAACACCGGAAGAAGACCGGGTGAAGATTTCACGCGGCATGTGGCGGATGCATCCGGTCAGTCATAAATTCGAGCGCATTGCAGATGGTATGGTGAACCCCTGGGGAGCCGATTTTAATGAGGTTGGCGATCTGTTTACCGTCAATACGGTGATCGCGCATCTATGGCATATCGTGCCGGGGATGTATTGCCAGCGTAGAGCGAACGAAGGAGATAATCCCTATGTTTACCGACGGATTCAGTCCCATGCCGATCACCTGCATTGGGGGGGTGGTACCTGGCAAAGTTCACGGCAAACAACTGAGACTCATAGCGTTGCAGGTGGTGGACATGCTCATTGTGGAGCCATGATTTATCTGGGGGACAATTGGCCTGAGCAATATCGTGGGAGATTTTTTACGCTTAATCTGCACGGCGCCCGTATTAATCAGGAAATCCTTGAAGCTCACGATTCTACTTATGTTGCTAAACATGATAACGACCTCTTTATGGCAAATGATCAATGGTTTCGTGGATTGAGTATTAAATACGGTCCTGATGGCGGCGTTTATATCACCGACTGGCATGACTTCGGTGAATGTCATGATAATGACGGTTCACATCGTACCAGTGGTCGTATCTATAAAATGACCTGGGGAAAGCCGGCTGCGAACGCGTTTGACTTGCAGACATTGAGTGAAGATCAGCTTGTGGATTTGCTCACCCATAAAAACGAATGGTTTGTACGTCACGCCCGGAGAATACTGCATGAACGAAACTCAAATCAACCTAAAAAGGGAGATGCCGCTGATCTGATTCACAATCGGCTCAGTAAGGATGGATTGAGCGAGGTTCAGACATTGAGATATATCTGGGCCCTTTACGGTATGGGGGGAGTAAGTACGACAGACCTGATTCGTTATACTTACCATCAGTCTGAACACGTTAGACGTTGGGCAGTTACGCTTATCTTCGACCAGGGTGAACCGGAACAATTCGGTGAAGACAATCTCCAGGCTGATGTGGACCCGGGAATTCAGCAACGAATGATCGAGCTTGCCAATACAGATCCTTCTCCTAAAGTGCTTCTTTCGATCGTAAGTTCAATGCAGCAAATAAAGCCTGTGAATCGCTGGATGCTGGCAAATGCACTAACAAAACAACGGGCATTACTTGAAGACGAAATGCTAACACTGATGACATGGTATGCGATAGAGCCATTGATAACTGAAGATAGACAGCAATTCATTGAATTGGCAATGGAAACTCCTAATCCGGTTTTGCAACAGTTTATTATGCGTCGTGCAAGTGAAGGTGCTGATCCTGAATTGGAAGATGTACTATTGGCGATTCATGATTATCAGGGCAGCCGTTTCTTTATGCTTGAAGGTGTGCTTGAAGCTTTGGACGGCGGAGGAGTGAAAATGGAACCTGCTGCCTGGAAGTCGCTATACCGTGAACTGGCTAAGACAAACGACGGTGAACTTAAGTCACGAGTTGTCAGATTGGCCGGGATTTTTGGTGATGAAGGTGCATTAAACGCTTTGCGTGGCCTTGTTGGTAATCCATTGAAAGAAGTTGAAGAACGGCAAAATGCAATGCAGGCGTTGGCATCTATTCCGGGAGGATTAACAACCAGGTTGTTGCACGAAATCGTTAGCACTAATAATGATCTAAGGAGTGAGGCACTTCGCAAACTCGTAACATTGGCGGATGAAAACACACCGAACGTGATTCTGGAACTATTCGAAAAGCTGGAGCAAAGCCAGCAAACAGACGCAGTTGCAGTGATGGTGACTCAACGTAATTCATCTTTGCAACTTCTTGCCGCAATTAAACAGGGTGTGATTTCGAAGCAATCGGTAAATGCGTTTGCGATTGAACAACTTCGGGCATTCGGGGATTCAGAAATTATTGCTGCTTTAGATGAATTGTGGCCGGTGGATTCAAAACAGGCCCTGAAAGTAGAAGAGATAAGTCGCTTGCGAAAGGTTCTGACACGAGATTACTTAGATCAGGGAGATGCTTCTCAGGGCAGGTTGATGTTCTATAAAACCTGTTTTAAGTGTCATCAATTATATGGGGAGGGAGGCCGTGTAGGTCCTGATTTGACAGGTTCAGGACGTAAGCAGGTTGATTATTTGCTAAGTAATCTCCTGGATCCCAGTGCTGAAATCGACGCAGCCTATAAATTAACAACAGTCATTACCACGTCAGGTAGACTTTATAGTGGGTTTGTCATTCATCAGGATGATCGGTTTGTCAAACTAAGGACACAAAATGCAGCTGTGCAGCTTCAGATGAAAGAAGTTGATGAGATTATCCCGACAAACAAGTCGATGATGCCGGAAGGAATGTTACGGGAATTTGATGATCAGCAGATTAGGGATTTATTTCTCTATCTTTCGGGTGTTAGGCAGGTTCCGTTGCCAGCGGTATTGGAACGTTAGTAGCAGATGGTCGATTACAGTCGTTTAAGTAATGCGGTCACTTTTGCTTCAAAGATCGCCTGCCATTGAGGATCAAGGATACAATCGCTGTCCTCCTGAGCGCCCCCCACATTTTTAAGCTGGTCAGCCGTAGGGCAGTAGTAGATATAGCCATTGGTATAGCCGGCCACATAGGTATTCGGGTGCGGCGACCGTTCTTTGATGCCCAGACCGATAGGAACGGTTAGTTCACCCGGGAAGGTGACCATAACAAAGTTGCCGAGTCGCAAAGCCATTACTTCCACGTCGACGGTTCGTTTGCCGGCGTCTACATTTTGCTGTTGATGCATTTTTAACAGTCGCAGGTTTGCGTTAACTCTGGTTAGCTCTTCCATGCGGTAAATGTTTTGCAGGTAGGAATTCATAGCCGCCTTGTTGTTCGCATCCATGATCCTTAACTCTTTATGGCCTAATGCTTCGTCGTGCAGATAACGACTGATATGGTAAGACGGTGCATCGGGGGCGAGATTGTGTTTGTTAGTCAAATGGATGAACTGTCGCAGGTTAAGCGTTGTTCCGCCAAATCCGTTGACTACCGACTCGCGATATTGTTCCAGTTCCATGATGCGTGGTGCCAGATTGGAACGAGGAAGAGAAAGCGTTTCGTTGATTACAATCAGGCGTTGATCGTTATTAGGCTTTGCTTTACGAATCCCTTTAAGCGTGCTAAGTCCCAGCATATTTCCATAGACTTCGGCATGCCGTGGGTGGTCAACATCCTTATACGCAAGGGGGTTAATGTCGCCACCACACCCCTGGACAAACAGGGCGATCGTTCCGGGGGCCAGATTGTCTTCGATGACCTGAGCAGCGTAGCCTGTCATGTCGGAGGTGTTACCGGAACTGACCGGCGTGCCCTGGATCGGATGGCAGGCAAAGTTGAAGAGAACAGCTAAAGTCTCGCCGTTGGTTTTATCGACACGTAGGATACCGACTTCCGGATCGATAGGGCCTGTGGAGAGGATTTCTTTGTTGGCTGGAAGTGAGTAAGCATGACGAACATCTATTTCGCTTCCGTCTTTTAGCTTCATTCGGCGGTTTTCCTGAATGCGGTCTTCGTGTGCCCGACTACTCTTCAGGGTGACGGGTTCCAACTTGCCGTGTGCCTGTTCAATGACTTTGACTGTCAGATCTTCAGACTTGGGGCTGGGAGTTCCGTGGCAGTGGCTCGCATTGAACATGATGTTACGAGGTGCAATGCCCAGGGATTTCTGGATTCTAGCTCGTACCTTGTCCTGAAAGTCATCCGGGATACTGCCAATTTCGCCAATTGATACTACATCCATAGTAACGATAACCAGCGTGGTATCATCACTTTTGAGCACCAGTGCACGAGAGAGCAGAGGGATCTCGACAATTTTCTTGTTAGGGTGTGTGATATCGATCTTTGCAGCGCCAGCCTGAAGGTCGGCGGCATGACAATGTACTGGCTGAAGAACGCTTCCAGCCAGCAGGAGTGTCAGCGTAAGTAAGCAATAACGCATATTGCGAATCCTCATTAAAAACGTCGAAGTGAGCTACTCGATATTTTAAACAAGTCTGTCCTACGATGCACTTACCTAATGGCCGATGACTTTAACGAGAATGCGTTTGCGTCGCCGGCCATCAAATTCGTAATAAAAAATATGCTCCCATGGGCCCAGATGCAGTTGTCCGTCCGTAATTGCCACGACGACTTCACGCCCCATGATCTGACGTTTGTGGTGAGCATCCGCGTTATCTTCGCCGGTGCGGTTGTGCAGATAGCCCCCGCTGGTCGGATCAGTTCCCGGATTAAAAGGTACAAGCTCTTCCAGCCAGCGTTCGTAATCAGCATGTAGACCTGACTCGTAATCATTGATGAACACACTCGCCGTAATATGCATAGCATTTACTAGCACCATACCATCCTGCACTCCGCTCTCACTTACGATCCGTTCCACATCATTATGGATGGAGACGATCGCGCGTCGTTCGGGGATGTCTACCCAAAGCTCTTCTGTTTGTGTCTTCATGAGATTTCCAAAACATAAAATGTAAAAAACCTCCCATCAACAGATTGTCTGGAGATGAGAGGTTTGTGAGTGATTAGAAAATACGGTGATGCTTCTAGGTGCTGAAAATATCGCCGGTCAGTTGGCCGTCGCTGTCAGAAAACCGTTCCGTCTTCACATCAACAGCGTTTAGCATACTAACGAACAGGTTATTCATGGGAACCGAGTCATCGTATTGGGCATAAGTGCCGTGGTTGATGCCAAAGTTCTTACCACCCGCGAGAATCAGCGGGTAGTTTCGGGCGTTATGGGTCGTGCTACAGGCACTACCGAACAACATCAGCGTGTTATCGAGTAAACGCCCATGTTCGTCACGAATATTCTTCAGCTTCCCGATCATGTAACTGTAGTGACTGGCAAGCCAGGCGTCATAGTTACTCCAGTTTTCCCATTGCGATGAATGACTCAGGCCGTGGTGACCGGTATTGATATCACAAGCAAGTCGTGGGAAGTGATCGCCAAATCCAATCCCATCTTCACGAGCCAACATATAAGTCATGACACGTGTCACATCTGTTTGGAATCCAAGTACCATAATATCGATCATGCTACGGATATAGTTCGTTGGATTCTTTGTGGCATCCACTTCAAAATCGATATGATCCGAGCTAAAAGCTTTCATTGGCGTATCCAGCCAGGATTCGTTGCGGTTGATTTGATCTTCGACGCTGCTTAGTGATGTAAGGAATTCATCGAGTTTGGCCTGATCACGACTGCCAAGTTTTCGGTTGAGTCGCTTACTGTCTTCCAGAATGAGATCAACAATCTTTTTACCCCGTGCTATCTCCTTGCGACGTTCCGCTGTGGCAGAACCGCCATCCGGTGAAAAGTATCTTTCGAAGATTTCACGATGACGGTGTTCCGACGGGATGGGTTTCCCGGCATCATCAAAAGACAGCGTGGAAACCCGGGATTGATAACCTACACCGCCGTCGGCTGAAAGAACAAAAGACTTATAGCGTGTGTTTTTACCGATCTGCTGAGCGGCCACCTGATCAACGGAGATATTGTTAGCGTAGTTACTGGCACCAACGTCACCACCGGTCAGCCATGAGTCACCAGCAAGGTGTCCCAGTAACTGGCGGGAACGGGGATGGCTCAAACCACCAATGATCGTGATCTCATCACGGTGTGGCTCCATGCAGGACAGTGTGTTTGTAAAGCGGTAATTCCTGTCCGTGCCCATCGGGAACCAACTCCATTTGATATGATCGTCTGGAGTTTTATCTTTGTTTGGAATTCCACAGCCATTTGGAAAGTACATATAGCACAGACGTTTAGGAATGTCTGTTATCGATGGTGCAACAGAATCAGCCATTGCTTCCAGATATGGAAGAGTTAGACTCACACCGATTCCTGTGAGGAATGAGCGTCGATCTAAATGCCAGGATTTGCGACTCATAGTAGTTCTTTCTTGATAAATGCGTGAAACTGCAAAGGTTGCAGCGCTTCTATATCTTACCTGCTAGTTCCGTAGAAACATGGGACTTATTACGATTTCCTGCAACGTAGTCTGGAAGCTGCCACCTTTGGCTATCGATTTTGCAACAATTTCATGAATTTCCTCTTCGTCTAGATAGGAAATATCGCGGCCGAGTGCAAAGGTCATGAGGTGTTCGACTAGCGAAGTGGCGAAGTTCTCACGTTCAAATTCTAAAACGTAACTCTTCATGCCGGCAACGCCAGTTACTTCGGAACCGGAAGGAAGCTTTACAACGGTATTTGGATTTGAGCCGGGCTGAGATCCTAAAAGTCCTGCCCCGTTATAGTCTTCGAACACCAGGCCGTACGGATCCAGCCTTTTATGGCAATTTTTACAGGAGACATTCTCACGATGTATTGCCAACTGTTCAGCAATGGGAAGTCGGTTAGTATTTGGATCTTTGGGGTCCAGGTCAGGTACATTTGGTGGCGGTGGTGGCGGTGATTCGCCAAGGATCCGTTCCATCATCCAAACAGCACGTTTGATCGGATGAGCCTGTTTTCCATCGGAATGCCCGCTGAGGAAGGATCCCTGCGTAAGTAATCCGCCGCGATTAAGATTCGCTGAGACGGGTACAGCCCGAAAGTCCGTCCCTGTGACATCCGGAATATTATAATACTCCGCCAGATTCTGATTAATGACCACAAAATCACTATCGATCATGTTGTAAATACTGAGATCCTGTTGAAGCAGGTGATTCATGAAATGGTAGGTTTCCAGCTCCATGTCAGACTTGATATAACGTGTGAACTGAGGGTAGCGTCCGATATCTACTGCCTGCTCTTTATGCCGGTAGATTTTTAGCCATTGGTTGGAAAACGAAGTTATGAAATGCCATGAACGCTTATCCTGAACCATCCGCGCGACTTGCTCACTAAGCTGCTTCTGAAGTTGTCCCCGGGATGCCAGTTTATACAGTTGCTCATCAGGCGGGCCATTCCACAGGAAGTAAGACAGGCGTGCGGCGAGTTCGTATTCACGTTCCGGCTTAGATTTTTTCTCCGGATTACCTTCCGGCAGGTAGATGAAGTTCGGTGAGCACAACACAGCTACGAGCGTCTCCCGAATCCCACCTTCAAAAGTTGAATAGTCGTCTCGTACGGCACTCCAGAAATTGTAATACAGACTTATTTCGTCCCTGGTTGCCGGCCGACGGAAAGCCCGGCTGATGAATGAGGTGAGGACTTCCCGGGCATAGACTTCAGCGTTGTCCTTATTGGGCGATTCAAAAAAGACCCGGGTATGACTTTGGGGAGGCCATGTTTCAAAATAGGGAGCTTCAAATTCGACCTCGCTTACAATAATTGAGGAACCTGTTTCAGACTTGTTTTTAATAAAATCGCCATTCCAAACGCTTAAAACCAGAATGTTGGAAAGAGAGGTCATTTCATTTAGATCGAGTTGTGGTGTGGGTAGGTTTTCCAAACGACCCACAAATTGATATTGTTTGAATTCATCAACAGCAGTGGTGATTTTTTCAATTCGGTCGAAGGTTTTTGAATCCTGCCCATCATCTGTTCTGTTTCCTAGTGATACCTGAAGAACGGCCTGGCGGTTCTTGTTTTCTATAGCAGCAGCTTCGAGGCGAGCGATTTCACTGGCTTGTTCTTTGCGGATTTTGTGATCCTCTGCTAACGGTGTGAAGACAATTTCTTCAATATTCACAAGTCCGTTCCAGCGGAAGTAACACTCGTTCTCACCTTCTTTCAGAGCGACAATTCCCAAAGGTGTACACATGCGAGTCGTATCTCGAGGTTCACGTTCCAGTTTGAATTTGTGGTTCATTCGGTTGTTCCGGTCACCGAATTCAATATAAAGCTCAGTCTCCGTATTCTCTTTCAGTGCACTGCGGATGATTTCAACATGATAGAGATCGGTTTTCGGAGGGGTCAGTTTGAAGCGAGCTGTTCGGTTATTGCCGGGCTTTTCGCCTTCGTTATTGATCAGCAGTCCGTTTTCCAAAACAGATCGTTCCAGTCGATAGGCATCTTCCCCGCTGACGGAGTAAGCCCCCACACCTTTTTGGGTGGTACTGTCTGTGACCTTCGTGATCAGCTCTTTGTTTCCATAGACCTTTTTGAATTGTACGTCGCGGCCCGATGTGCGGGCTGCCGTGATGCGGAATGCGAAGTTTCCTTTGACGGGGAAATCCCGTCGAATTAGCATTTTCATATTTGGCGAAGGTGCATGCCAGGAACCAGGAGCTTTCTCAACATGTTGGAATGCTGAGTCCAGATGCATTCCCCGGGCCACCACTTCGTAACGCAGACGGTCAGAACCACGCATACCGATTCCCAGATTGTGAAGTATATTGTTGTAAGGCGCCGGACGCGAGTTCGGATCAATAAAGATTGCCTCGTCCTGCTCATTAAGAACATCGGGAATGATATGGGCATTGCTTACCGGTTGGGAAACAAATCCACCAAATTGACCTGACTTCTTCTCTCCGGCAAGTTCCTTTCCGATATCCATACCAATTTTCATTCGATAGCGGGTGATCGTAGGTTTTTCTGTGAAGATGGATTGAGCTAGTGCTTCTCGTGCCACCTTCTGGTAATAGTCGAGATGCAGCGGGCTGATCTGTTGGACATTACCATTGTTGGTGAACCCCGATTTGGATTTGGCGTCTTCAGGTAAGGCATCCCCAAAGTTGACGTCAATTCCCAGTAGTTCCTGTAGAGTATTGGTGTACTGCTCGCGTGTCATACGACGCATAACAACTCGGTTAGTATTGCGATGAGCTTTGATAGATTTGACGAGTTCGGTCTGGATCCAGTTTGTCAGTTTTTCGAGCGTCACTTCATCCGGATGATCCACATCTTCCGGTGGCATATCTCCCTGATTGATCATGTCCAGTGCATGGTGCCAGCGTTGAGCGTCCGGACCACCTATCAGATCAGGATTTAAATTATCCAGACGCACTTTACCTTCCTGTATATCTGCATTGTGGCAGTCGTAGCAGTAGGTACGTAGAATCGGTTTAATGTCGTTTTCAAACAATTGCTGGGGATTTTGAGCTTCCACCGATGCAATAAGGATTAAAGAGAGACTAAGCGAGAGAGGCAGAAACAGAAAAAGTGATTTCATACGAAACATTGCGGTTAAGTTTAGGTTTCCCAGCCGGATGTTTGAAGTGATGGTTGTGGAAAGTTTTCACTTTCTAAGATGTATTATAGTTAGAATCGCTGATTTAGGGAATGTGAGCTGAGCTTACTGCCTACTCGCAAAGTGAGACTCGAAGCGTTACATTCGAAGTATTAAAGATAAGCCTGTTTTTTCAGATGATAGGATGTTAGCGCATTGAATATCTCGTACCGCCTTCAGCTTTTGCTCGCCGCAATCATCCTCGTATTCACGCCTCACCTGCAGGCACAGGGTTTATTGACGAAGTACACGCCTGCGGTCTGGAAAAATCCTGCAGGTGAAATCCTGAATTACCGTTATCGTTCACCAGCCAAGTTAGAAACCGGCCAGAAATACCCATTACTTCTGTTTCTGCATGGTGCCGGAGGGCGGGGTGACGATAATCGAGGTGAATTGACCGACGCCGGTACCATTCAGGCATTAGAAAAGGCTGGCGTGTCAGGGGAATTTAATTCCTACGTTCTTGCCGGACAGGTACCAAAGAACAAGCTTTGGGTTGATGTTAACTGGAGAAGCAATTCTCATAAAATGCCGGAGATCAGTACGTCCATGAAACTGATGTTTGAAGTTATGGATGCCTTCATTGCAGATCCAGCCAATCAGATTGACAAAGATCGCATCTATGTCATGGGATTGTCGATGGGAGGGTATGGAACATGGGATGCCATTCAACGTCGACCGAATTTTTTTGCGGCAGCAGTGCCGATTTGCGGAGGAGCAGATTCGGCTCTGGCAGCGTCTATTGCCCATGTTCCGGTGTGGGCCTGGCATGGAGATAAAGATCAGGCTATTAGCGTTGATCGCTCGCGAGCAATTGTGGATGCGCTTAAACGATCTGGTGGGAGCCCTCGGTATTCAGAGATCAAAGGCCGAGGACATGATAGTTGGGTGGATGCTTTTTACCACGCCCCTCTTTGGCAGTGGCTATACAGTCATAAGAAAAGGGCTGCCGGAGTAAGATTTGATCCTGTTAAAAAGGATATTGAAGGATGGACCGTATTTGTGGATCCGACCTTATTGGAAGGAGAATATTCTGATCTTGGTCGTGAGGCGATAAAGATGTTAGCAAATCATTTGCAACGAATCAAAATCTTCGTACCAGAGACACAGCTTAAGACCATGCAAACGCTTGAGATTTGGTTGGAACGACATCATCCGACACTCGGTGCAATGCAGTATCATCCGGGTGCAAGGTGGCTCAGGGATAACGGCCATGATCCCCGCTTGTTGAATAAAGTCCATTTACCACGTGCCGCTTCTTTGCTGTCACGCCAACAAATTCTGAAGCACCCGGCAGTAATCCTGCACGAATTAGCTCACAGTTATCATGACCAGGTTTTGGGTTTTGAACATACCGAAGTTAAGCAGGCATACGATCGTGCGATGGCTGCCGGAAAATATCAGGAAGTATTGTTGTATACAGGAAGAACCGTGAAACATTACGGTACGACGAATGAAAAGGAGTTTTTTGCTGAAGCTACAGAAGCTTATTTCTATCGAAATGACTTCTATCCGTTCGTCGCTGCGGAGTTGGAAATCTATGATCCATTCACTTTTTCGGTGCTGGAAAAAATCTGGGGTAGGTTAGACTAGGAAAACAGTACTGCTGATGGCAGGCTTGATAACTTTACAGGTGAATTTGGCGTGGCTAGAATCATTTCTTTAGCAGTTATTCATTAAACAATTAAAACGCTTATAGGTGTTTGATATGGCGGAGTATGATTCTGTAAGTGACGAGCAGGTTGCGGCGTCATCAACGATGATTGAATCTGTTGGGCTAAGTAAGTTCTACGGTAGTTTTGCAGCGACTCGGGATGTTTCATTTAGCGTACCGCGTGGTCAGGTTTGTGCCTTCCTCGGTCCTAATGGGGCAGGTAAATCGACAACGATGAAAATGCTTACCGGATATCTTGCGCCCAGTGAAGGCCGGGCAATAATCGGTGGCTTTGATGTTGCTGAACAACGATTGCAAGCGGCAGAAATATTGGGTTATCTGCCGGAAAACGGGCCGTTGTATTTTGAGATGACTCCTCGTACTTTTTTGAAATACGTAGGCAAAACCCGTCAGTTGCCAGTTGATTTATTAGCATCGCGTATGGATTATGTCCGCGAGACCTGCATGCTTGCAGATGTTTGGGAAAAGCAGATTGGTAAATTGTCACGTGGTTACCGACAGCGTGTAGGTATGGCTCAGGCCCTATTGCACGATCCGGATGTTTTGATACTGGACGAACCGACGAGTGGGCTTGATCCGAATCAGGTGCAGGGCGTACGCCAGTTGATCAGAAAACTTGGTGAAACTAAAACCGTTTTGCTTTCGACCCATATCCTTCAGGAAGTTCATGCGGTCTGCGATCGTGTTGTTCTTGTTAATGATGGAACGGTTGTTTTTGATGGTGCTACCAAAGAGCTCGGTGCCGACGGTGTGGCAATGGAATCGCGATTCCGCGAATTGACCGAAAGTGACAGTTATAGTCATCCCTGATTTCAAAGTTATAGAGACTAAATTATGAAGATTCGAATTGGTGTAATCTGGCCGATCATGTTGCGTAACCTCGCCAGTTACTTTTCCGGTGCGCTGGGCTACCTGTTTATTATCGTGTTTGTCGTGGCCGGCGGAGCGCTTGCCTTTGACGCCGAGTTTTTCACAGCCAATGAACCTAGCCTGGACCAGTTAACTGAATGGTTCCCGCTGTTACTGCTTCTGTTTGTACCGGCATTGACGATGGGTGTTTGGGCAGAAGAACGCAAGAGTGGTACCGATGAATTACTCTACACACTGCCAGCCACAAATCTGGAAATATTATTGGGTAAGTATTTGAGTGTGGTGGCTGTGTATTCACTTTCATTACTGTTTTCTACCACCCATGTTTATATTCTGTGTGATCTTGGTGACCCTGACTGGGGATTACTGATGTCCACCTACTTCGGCTACTGGCTGGCAGGGTCGGCATTGCTGGCAGGGGGAATGCTGGCCTCGATGTTAACTACAAGCATGACCGTCGCCTTTGTTCTTGGGATTGCGATCTGTGGGATTCCGGTCTTTCTTGATTATGCCGCCGCATTTTTGGGTGCTCGGGAAGTTGTCGAGTCGCTTAGCCTGTCAAGTAAGTTTCAGGATTTTGGTATGGGTATCGTACCGCTTGACGGCGTATTGTATTTTGTCAGTCTGGCTGTAACGCTGCTTTATCTGAATTTGGTTGTGATGACAAAGCGATTGTGGCCCAGTGGAAGGCAATTGGAAACAGGACTGCAGTTCGGAATTCGCACGATCTCGATTGGGGTTTTGGCAACCTGTGTAACGGTTTGGGCCGGCACAGGCGCTGTTCGATTTGATTGGACTAAAGAAAAGTTGTTTAGCCTTTCTGCCACAAGTCAGGTGATGCTGGATTCTGTTGAAGCCGAACGTCCTATTGAAATCCAGGCATATATTAGTCCAGAAGTTCCAAGTGAATACACTGAAACTCGAAAGCAGCTTGTCGGTATGCTTCGTCAGTTTGAAGAACTAAGCGGAGGGAAACTCAGCGTTCGAATCGTTGATGTGGAGCCGTTTAGTGAAGCAGCGGATGAAGCTAGACACTTCGGTATCACGCCGGTTCAGTTAACCACGGAGGTTGATGGTCGACGACAGGAAGCCGAAGTGTTCCTTGGAGCAGTAATGATCAGTAGTTATGACAAGGTTGTTGTTCCATTCTTCGGCAAAGGGATTCCGGTTGAATACGAATTGACCCGATCAATTCAGACAGTCGATCAAGAGGAACGGCTGACGGTCGGTGTCTTAACGACAGATGCCAACGTAATGGGTGGAGGTAATGAATGGCAAATTGTTACCGAGCTTAAGAAACAGTACAAAGTGGTGCAGGTCTCGCCGGACATTCCTATTACTGCCGATGACTTTAATGTGCTGCTGGCAGTGATGCCTTCTTCATTGACAGATCCGCAAATGGCCAATCTTGTATCTTATGTGTCTGAAGGAAATCCTGCTCTGATTTTTGATGACCCGTTTCCCTTGGCGATGGGAACACAGTTCGGAGTAACTGGTGCCCCCCGGCAGCCGAAACCCTCTCAGGGCGGCCAGATGGGAATGATGGGTGGCGGAGCCCCACCACCACAACCAAAAGCCGATGGCGGTCAGGCAACATCCTTGCTCGATGAATTAGGAATTGTATGGCAGTATGACCGTGTGGCCTTTGATATGAGTAATCCGCATCCGGAGTTCGCTGCCCTGCCTGCAGAATATTTGTTTCTTACAGCCGGCGGAGGTAATGAAGATGCCTTTAATCTGATCGATGGAGTAAGTTCCGGCCTGGAAGAACTGGTTGCTATCTACGCTGGTTCGATTGTTGCTGCCCCCGGGACTGCTGACGGAGATGTTATGGCATTGGTCAGTACCGGACCTAGTTCGGGGCTTTTGGAATGGAATGAATTTGTCGACGACAGACCAAATAGTATGGCTATGATGATGGGAGGCGGCCAGGCAGCACGTCCTGCTGCGGATCCCAATCGACGTGTTGATGGCGTTAATCACGTTGTGGCGGCAAAAATCCAACGTACAGGTGACTCCAAGGCGAAAGCAATTTTCGTCACGGATGTCGATATGATTTCAGATTTCTTTTTTCAGGAACGTACTTTTGGTAATCTGGAATTTCAGTTCGATAACGTGACGTTCGTACTCAATGCCGTGGACTCCTTGGCCGGAGTAGATAGTTTTCTGGAATTAAGATCTCGTCGTCCTGCCCATCGCAGCCTAGAAGAAGTGGAAGAAGAAAAAAGTACTTTCCTGAAGGAATCAGCTTCCCAACGCACAGAGGCCGATGAAATGGCTGATGAAGAACTTGAAAAAGCACAGGAACGTCTCTCAGCCCGTGCGAAAGAGATTCAGGACGACGATTCACTCGATCCCATCGCAAAACAGCAGCTTCTACAACAGGCTCAGGAGGATGAACAACAGAAGTTCTCCCTGATTCAGGCTCAGATCGAGCAGAAAAAGAACGATACAATTCGGCAGATTGATATGGAAACCAATCGAGAAGTAGCTGCCATCGAGTCAAAACATAGGCGGCGTGCTATTTGGTTACCCCCGATTCCGGCAGTACTGGCCGGTATCGTAGTTTTGGTAATCCGTCTAATGAACGAAAGTAAATATATCGCGCCTTCGAGGCGACGGTAGGAAAGCAGGGGAGGAGCACTAATCATGAGTAATTCAAATCTTGGACAATCCGGGTGGAATGTTACTCTGGCTTTAGCCGGGGCGGCTACATTGGCGCTGGGACTTACAATTTTCAGCGGATTGGGAGGTGCCTCTGATGAGATTCAGGAGATTGGTAAAACGGGGCAGACATACTTTGAAGAGTTCGATTCGACCAAAGCTGTATCTCTGGAGGTGACTGCGTTTGATGCCGATTCCGCTCGTCCTTTGACATTTAAAGTAGAACGCAACACGCAACAGCAATGGGTGATTCCGTCTCATCACAATTATCCCGCCGATGCTCAGGATCGACTTGGACGTACGGCCGCGTCTGTAATGGGTATGAAACGAGGTGCATTGGAGACTCGCTGGCCCGAAGACCATGCCAAGTATGGAGTGGTTGATCCTCGGCAGGATTCTTTAAGTGTGGCAGATGTGGAGGGTGTGGGAACGCGTGTCACAATTATGCTTGAAGATGACGGCGAGGCCGTTGTCGATGTGATTATAGGAAATCAGGTAGAAGATCTGCCTTCGGACTATTTCGTGCGTGCTCCGGGTGAAGACGAAGTTTATATCACCACGCTCGCAAATATCGATCTGTCCGCCAAGTTTTCTGATTGGATTAATACAGATCTGTTGGAAGTTCAGGGCGTGAATATCAATCAGATAACGGTTTATGACTATGCCGTGGATGAAACACAAGGCACATTGTCTGAAACCGAAGTCAGCCAGTTAAATCGGGAAAACTCTACCGCTGACTGGCAACTGGAGGGACTCGAAGATGAAGCCCTTGAAGTGGATGCTGAGGCACTGACTGAGATTATTTCGACCCTTGATGATTTTAAAATAGCCGGCGTCCGTCCTAAAACTGAAGGTTTAACCGCTGATTTGGCGCTGGATATGGAGCTGATCCTCGCGGCGCCAGCAGACTCTCGAAATATAGTTGCTCAGCGTATGGTGAATAATATTAATCAGGATTTGTTGCGTCGTGGATTCCGACTGCAGCCCGGTCCGTCAGGGGCGCCGGATGATATCTCATTACTCGCACTGCAGGGTGAACTGGAAGCAGGAACGAATGAAGGACTCTCCTATCGACTGTACTTTGGCCGGGCATTCGCCGGTTCACAAGATGAGTTGGAAGTTGGTCTGAATGCGGAAGATGAAACTGCCAATGAAACAGCGCAGCCAACTGATGGTGAGCCAGAGGAACCTGCTGAAGATGCTGAGCCACTTGATACTCCGTTGGAACTGGAACCTAATATTGACGATAAGCCTGGTCGCTATGTATTTGTTCGTGTTGCATTTGATGAAGCATTATTGGGTGGCCGTCCGGAAGAGCCTGTAGAGCCGGAAAAACCGGAAATTCTCAATCCCGCGAAGGAGACGGGAAAAGAAGAACCCCAAGAGAGTCCGGATAAACAACCTGCAGAAAAACCTGAAGCTGAGCCGGTAGACGACGGAGCCTGTCAGGAAGAACCAGCCGCAGAAGAACCAGCTGCAGAAGAACCAGCAGCAGAAGAACCAGCAGCTGAAGAACCAGCAGCAGAAAAACCAGCTGCAGAAGAACCGGCTGCGGAAAAACCAGCAGCAGAAAAACCAGCTGCAGAAGAACCGGCTGCAGAAGAACCGGCTGCAGAAGAACCGGCTGCAGAAGAACCGGCTGCAGATATTGAAGCTGTTCGTTTGCAGTACGAGAGTGATTTGAATGCGTATAAGGCTGCACGGCAGGGGTATGTGACGGAATTGGCTAGTTATGAACAGAAACTTACCGATGGACAGCAGAAAGCTGAAGATCTTAACCGTCGATTTGCTTTGTGGTATTACGTAATCCCGGGTGATCAGTACGATAAGTTACGTCTCAGTCGCCCACAATTGATTCGTGAAAAGACAGATGAAGCTGAGGCTCCTCAAGGCTTACCAGGTGGCTTACCAGGTGGCTTACCAGGTGGCAGCAACCTGCCCCCCGGATTAAACCTGCCGCAATAAAAGAGCCGGATCGGGCTTTGTTGAGGGTAGAATAAAGCGTCAGTACAAAAGACTGTTTATTCTATGACCTTTCCAGACATATCCTTCAAAAGCTCATTACGCCCCAGTCAATTGGAGGTTGTAAATGTTGCGTTGGAACATCTCAATACCAATAACAGGAAGCTGTATGTTAATGCGCCGCCGGGATCTGGAAAAACAGTCACGGGACTGTATCTATGGGCATCAGTGTTTAAATGTCCGGCAGTTGTTCTGAGCCCGAATTCAGCTATTCAGTCACAGTGGCTTGCAAGGATGGATCTCTTTGAAGAGGATGGTGATCCAATCTCTGATAGCTATTTGTCGTCGGACCCTAAAGCTCCCGGGATCTTTACCTCACTTACCTATCAGTCTCTGACGATGCCGGCCAGAGGCAATGATGATCTGACCGATGCTGCATTGGAGTTGTGGAAGCATTCTCTTTTAGAAAAAGAGAAGGCATACTCGGCAGAAGAAGCGGAAGCCTGGATTCGTGATTTATATGAACAGAATGCAGATTATTTTCAGGAACGGGTTGCCTATTACACCAAGAAAATTCGCGAGGAAATTACGCGTGGTAATGACGCGTTGTCGGTACTCCATTCCAGTGCACTGGAAAACCTAAATCATCTGAAAGATGCCGGCGTTGGACTGGTGATTCTTGATGAGTGCCATCATTTAGTAGGTCACTGGGGAAGGATCTTAAACGGTATTTCTGAATATTTAGATAACCCAGTGGTCGTGGGGTTAACGGCAACGCCACCAGATCCGGAAGAGGCGGATCATACGGACTGGTGTATTTATGAAACATTGTTAGACAAAATTGACTATGAAGTTCCCGTTCCTGCAGTCATTAAAGATGGTTTTTTAGCTCCCTATAAAGACCTGTGTTATTTTGTCCGCCCAACCGAAGAGGAACTGGGATATATATCCAATACCAGTGATCATATGCAGGAAATACTCGATATTCTGCAGAAGGTTCCTGCCGGGGAAGATCGACTTTCCCTTAATCAGTGGGCTTACCAGACTTTGGAGAAAATGGAGTTGCCGTTGCGTCCGGCACGTAGTTGGGGGGAATATGAAAAGCGATTCGCGTCGTTTAGCTGGGCTGCCCGGGTGCTGCTGGCAAAAAATAATATCGCTCTGCCTGCTAATGCTCGTGAGTTATCACAGGAGCAGATTGATGAGTGCGAGGATTTGCTTGCTTATTGTGTTCCGGTGATCGATCCCTATGTGCGACTGTATTTGATGCGGACTGATAACGCTCAGAATCTGGAACTGGCTGATCGTACTAAGAAACATTTGCGATTGCTCGGTTCACAAATCACTGAAACGGGAAATCAGCGTTGTGCTTCACCGGTTAATCGGATTCTGGCGTATTCCAACAGTAAGGCCAAGGCACTGATTCCAATCCTGCAACGTGAAAAAGAGATGTTGGGTGAATCTATTCGTGCTGTGGTTGTTTGTGATTATGAAAAGACGTCGGCAGTTGATCCGGAAGTTAGTCACATTCTCGATAGCGAGGTCGGAGGTGCCGTTGCGGCCTTTAGAACATTACTGGAGGATAGTGAAACTGATGAACTGAATCCTGTGCTGGTGACCGGTTCCACGGTGTTGGTGGATGATGATTTACAAAGAATATTTCATGAATATGCATCACAATGGTTACAGCAAGAAGGTTATGAAGTTGAATTACGATGGGATTCGCAGGATGGCTATAAACTGCTAAAGGCACGGGGCAGTGATTGGGTACCGCGTGTCTATATCGAGTTGGTAACCGAGTTTTTCCAGACCGGTGGTACCCATTGTCTGGTCGGTACCCGAGGATTGTTGGGCGAGGGATGGGATGCTAATAAAATTAATGTATTGGTTGACTTAACCTCCGTAACTACGTCGATGAGTGTTAATCAACTTCGAGGGCGATCCATTCGTCTGGATGGAGATGTGCCGAGAAAATTAGCGCATAACTGGGACGTGGTTTGCCTGGCTCCCGAATTTTTGAAGGGACTATCGGATTATCATCGATTTTGCAAAAAGCACACACGGATTTACGGAGTTACCGATGATGGAGTTATTGAAAAGGGAGTTGGTCATGTGCACCCCGCCTTCACGGAAATTAAACCGGTCGGCGTGGAGAGAGTGGCTGCTCTAATCTCTGAAGAAATGCTTGAACGGGCAGGGAACCGGGATGAAAATTATAATCTCTGGGGTGTAGGAGAACCGTTCAAAGGACAGGCCGCACAGTCAATTCAGATTCCGATGGGGGAAAGTGGAAAGGGGAAAGGTTTCCCGCCATTTACTGGAGATACGACGGCCTGGACTCCTGAATCACTAACCAAAAAGGTATCTGAAGCGATTGTCTGTTCATTACGGGATGCAGGACTGATTAAATGGAACAGCAGTACTGAATTACTGGAACACCTGTTTGTCGGTGAACAGGCCGGCGGTTATGTACGGGTGTTTTTACAGGAGGCAAGTGAAGATGAAATTGCCTTGTTTACACAGGCTTTAACGGAAGTGTTCTCACCGCCGTTTGAATCCCGTTATGTGATCGAGCGCTTTGTGGACATGAAAGAGTTCTCTATCAGAACTCGCCATCCCTGGTTCGCAACTATTCTTCCCAAACTGTTGAAAAAATACTTCGAACAAGAATATGAACATGTTGATGTAAGTCGTGAGATGGTGATGCTACATGCCGTTCCTTCAGTGATGGCAAAGAACAAGGATTCCGCCAATATTTTTCAGGAACATTGGAATCGCCTGGTCAGTCCGGGAAGGATTATTTTTACGCAACGCGGTGATGGCCGTGAATTTCTGTTAGAAGCTGCTGAAAAAGGACTGCTGACAACACAGAAAATTACGATTAAAGAATTCTTCAGGTAACCAAGTTATAATGCGTCTATGTCTATCCGCTTAGTTTTGTTCTTAATGTTTGCAGCTAGCCCTTTGCTGGCCCAGTCAGTAAAGACTCCTCGCTTACCGCTTCCTTATAACGGCGTGTATGAAGGGGAATTTCATTTCGGTTTCGAAAAACCAGCACGTGTACAGGGAATGAAACATTACGGTCCGTTGTGGAGTCGAGATGCTCATTTGTTATGGGACGGAAAGATTGGCGAAAGCTTAAAGCTGCGGTTCAAAGTTCGTCAAAAAAGCGACTTTAAAATTTTGCTGCAGTTAACCAAGGCACCCGATTATGGGATCTGCCATATTTATTTGGATGGTGAAAAGATATCGGAGGACGGAGATTCCTATGCCAGAGGTGTTGAGCATCCCCCCGGATTGGACTTAGGAGAGCATACGCTGTCCGAAGGGGTTCATGAATTGAAATTGAAGTTGGTGGGTGCTAATGAGAAAGCCGGATTCTTTCGGGAACAGGATCGGTATTTGCTCGGAGTGGATTACCTTAAACTTACCAATCTCGACCCTCAGGCGGATCAGAATCGCCCCAAAGCTGAGGTTTCCTTTGTTGATTATCCTACGCTCTATAAGACCATAAAAAATTATTGTTCAGACTGTCACCACGCAGACCGTCGTGAAGGAAAAATAGATTTAGAAATGCTAAGCACAAAGAAACTATTTCTCGATAACCTGACCGTTGCCAATAAAATCGTTCAGGCTATTCAGGCCGGTGAGATGCCTCCGGAAGGAGCCGAGCAACCCTCACTGGAGCAAAGATCACTGCTTGCTTTAGGATTGCAGAATCATGTCGATGAATTACTGGCGTCTAAGGGGGATTTAGAGCCAGTCGTGATGCGGCGTATGAACCGCTTGGAGTATAACAATGCTGTCGTTGAATTACTTGGATTAAAGGGGGATATCTATCCGCTTCCGGAACGGGTGATTCGAAGTGATTATCCCTATTTCCAGCCAATCGCCGGTTTAATGCCCGACGTTCTGCAGTTAGGAAACCGGACGCTTGGTAAAAATGTGATCGAAAAGCCTATTCTTACCGGCGTTTTTCCCTTTGCTGCAGATCTTCCTGCCGAGTACGGCTTTAATAATCGAGGCGAGCAGTTGAGTGTTTCGGCCTTGCAACTTGAAACATTTGTTAATCTTGCGCAGGCCGTTGTTAATGCGCCTGAATTTAATAATTATTGCCGCGAGTTCGATAAGTGGTTTATCCAGAGTGAAGAAGATGACATTAGTCAGGACGCTTCAAAACGCCTGTCGGTCCTCTTGGAAAAGGCATTTCGCAGACCTGTGGATGATGAAGTACTAGGTCGGTATCACGATTTCTTTATGACTCGCTGGCGTCAGTCCGATTCTTTTGAGCGCGCGATGAAGGATACCATAGCTGCTGTTATGTCTTCCCCGCGTTTTCTATATATTGTTGAGGATTTACCTGAATTAGAGGGAAAGCAATTGCTTAATGATTACGAAATGGCAACCCGACTTTCCTTCTTTTTATGGAATAGCATCCCGGATGATCAACTTCTCAGCCTGGCACGGGGGGGAAAGCTTTCAGATCAAGCGATATTGGAAAAGCAGGTTCGTGAAATGCTCTGGGATCCACGCAGTAAGGCCTTGAGCCAAAACTTTGCTAGACAGTGGTTAAGACTTGATCAATTGGTTACAGCTGTACCCGATTCAAAACGTTTCGAAAACTATTATTCCCGTATCGGCTGTGAATATTGGAAACTTGGCCTGCAGTCTATGCTTGAACCGCTACTTTTATTCGAGAGTATCATGTTGGAAGACCGTTCGATCATGGAAATGATTCATTCGGATTATACGTACCGTAGTGATGAGTTGCATCACTGGTATCGTGCGCAGGTACCCTTTAAGGGGAAAGGTGAGCGTAATCGTTTTTTGCCAAGTTATCAGCAGTTTAATCGTATTGAACTTGATGATAAGCGCGAAGGCGGTGTTATCACCACAGCCGCTGTACTTACCATGACAAGTTCGCCTTTGCGCACCAACCCGATTACACGGGGAGCCTGGGTAGCAGGAGTTATTTTCAATCGTCCCCCTCCTCCTCCTCCGGATGTGGTTCCTGAGATCGAGGAAGATGATGCGGTGATTGAAGCGCAAGGGCTCACTCTGCGGCAGGTTCTAAAGCAACATCAGACAAATCAGTCATGTAAATCCTGTCATGCGAAAATTGATCCTTTAGGGTTTGCATTAGAGAACTATGATGCAGTCGGACGATGGCGTGAAACCTATCGAAGTGGATTGCAGATAGATGCCAGCGGTGTCCTGTTTGGTGAAATACAATTCAGTGACGTCGTTTCCTTTAAAGAAGCTCTCTTGCAGAGACCGGAAGTATTCACACGAGCGTTTAGTGAACATATGCTGTCCTATGCATTGGGTAGGGAATTGGAAGTGTCAGATAAGCTGGCGATTGATAGAATTGTTAGAAATGTACTGGCGAATGATCAGCGGTTTTCCGCTGTTGTCGTTGGTATTGCAACCTCCTACCCCTTCAGACATAAACGAGCGGCGACGCTTGACGTGAATGTCGGGGCAGCAGAGGAGAGTAGGAAATGACGAGAAAATTTTCAATAGATCGACGTGCATTTATAAGAGGGTGCGGAGCTAGTCTCAGTCTGCCTCTGTTAGATGTCATGTTGGAAAGTACTGATGCGTCAGAACGGGCAGGGCCTCGCCGGGCAGCCTTTTTCTACATTCCTAATGGAGTTGTTCAGGATCGCTGGCCGGTTACAGGTGTTGGCCATGAATTTGAACTTAGCCCGACACTGGAACCGCTAAAAAATCTGAAGAATGAAATCTCGATTTACTCGAATTTGGACCGAGTGAAGGTTGCCGGGACAGACGGACATGCGCAGGCAAGCACCTGCTGGCTTTCCAGCGCTCATCCCACTGAATTGTCACCGGCCGGCTACCCACTTAAGCGTACAGTCGATCAGTTAATTGCAGATCACACTGCTCCCTACACTCCTTTTCGCTCGCTTGAGCTGAGTTGTAATCCTTATACAGATAATCGGGAATCGGTTTATTTTGATAATATTTCCTGGTACGGTTATGGGCATGTGGCCAAGTCGATGAGAGATCCCGATAAAGTGTTTCGCCGGCTATTTGTTGTGGAAAAGGATCGCGTCTCAGCCAGTATTCTTGATCTGGTACTCGAAGATGCTCGGCGTTTAGAGCAAAGTTTAGGTGCTCAGGATTTACGTAAACTGGACGAGTATATGGAGTCGGTGCGGGCTGTTGAAAAACAGATCAAACGTATTGAAGATCGCAAAGGAACCATTGAGCAACTGCAACTTGAGGCGCCTACGGTTCCCTGGCCGGAACTGGAAAGGCATGAATATATCCGCCTCATGGGTGATTTGATGGTGTTGGCATTGCAAACGGACCTAACGCGAGTGGCATCACTGATGGTCGCGCCGGAACGCTGGAGTACTCCGCTAACAGTTCATGGTGTGTTTCGACAGCCGATTGTGCATCATTCATGGACGCATCAGCAGGGGAATGATCAGGTGCGAACAGAATTAGCCAGACTTGATCGATATCACGTTGAGCAGTTTGCTTATATTGCCGAGAAAATGCAGGGCGTTCAGGAGGGAGAGCGAAATCTGCTGGATAATACAATGTTTGTTTTTGGATCCGGGCTAAGCAGCGGTCAGGATCATATCTATACAGATTTACCACTGGTAATCGCCGGTAATGCAGCAGGAGCAATTAAGACAAACCGACATGTCCAATCGGAACAGGGAACACCTGTTGCAAATCTCTGGCTGGCTTTGACCAGGATTATGGGTTCGTCGGCAGAATCATTAGGGGATTCAACCAGAGCCCTTTCGTTGAGTTGAAAACTGGCGCCGGTTAGTTAGATTTAAGTGTTTGCAGATAGGCGATAAGATCGGCCAGTAATTCAGGGGTCAGATTATCAACCAGCCCTTTAGGCATCATGGATCCTTCGGATTTGCGACGAACTTCAATTTCATCCTTTTTTAGTATGATTGGAAGTCCGTTGGTTTGGCGGAGATTAACTTCCGTTGCGCTTTCGCTGGTGATAAATCCGGTGATGACCTTGCCTTCCACGGTGATAAAGGCATACGTGTTAAACCCCTGAGCAATCTTTGCGTTTGGGTTAAGGATTGACTCGATCAGTTCCTGCTTCTTATAACGTTTTCCAATGTCAACAAGATGCGGGCCCTTGGGTATCTGGCCATTGGCTGTCGTGTGACAGGCCACACAGTTTTGCCGGCTGAACAGAGGTGCGCCCTTTTTGGGATTACCTTTGAAATCGTTCGCCCGGTAAGCCGAGATGTCGGTCTTTAGATTGGCAATCAGATCCGGGTTGTTAGGATCTGCCCGGGCGATTTTAATAGGCGCCATTTCAGCGCGTGTGTTAGCATCGGTAACGAGTTGTTGTAAACCATCGATCTCAACTTTATGTCGGGCAAGTTGCCGGCCTGCCTTTGCCTGACTTTCAGAACTCAGTTCAGGAATAATCGTTCTTAGAACTGTAGCAATCTTTTCACTTTGCTCCCAGGTCTGACGGTCGAAGTAAGGACCTGTTAGGTCCGGACGTGTACCCCACCAACCACCACTATATTCGCCCTCGTGATGATAAAGTCGGATCAGTGTGGTAATCGCTTCTTCACGCGTTGCCGCGTTTTGAGTTGTGCTCAGTAGTTTGATCAATCCATCGACAGCCCTGAGGTTATGCATGTATTTAAGTGCCCAGAATGCCCCCTCGGCATAAGGCCCTTCAACTTCGTTGAGGCAGGCTTCAGTGGCGTTGCAGCGTTCCAATGCTCGGATTGCGAGGTGTGATAAGACTCTTCCCGGATCAGCCTGTTTATAGAGCGGTTCTCCAACGGGTTTAGGATAATTGACATCTCGCAGCGTATGGGCGATGATCGATTCACCTGCCGCCGGGTTACCGATCCGCCCCAGGCAGATCAGTGCCTGAGCCTGAACTCGTGGATTAGCGTCAGCCAGTGCGTTGGTAAATGGTCTAATATCGAGATCCTGCAGTCCGTCTTCACGATCCGTTATCGCCCGCAAAGCATGTTCGCGAATTGCCTCATTTTTGAGCAGTCGGAGGAGGATTGGATTCGCAGCATTACCTGCAAGTTGTTTGAGAGTATAAATTGCCGCCACGCGACCATACAGTGGGCTCTCTTGATTGGCGGCCGCCGCGGTCAGGGTTGTGAGCCACTGTTCGCTTCTCCCACGACGTAGAATTTCACGTTGAGCATGAATTTGGTAGATGTGACTTGATGCATTGAGGTGACTTAAAAGTTGCGAGTCCGTTTGTTCGGACATAATAGGAAATGGTTTGGGCACGTGTCCATTTGGTGTAAGCATGGCCACAAACCCAACATCTTCACCACTATAAGAAAACTTCCCATTCTTCCAGCTAGCGACAACCATCCGACCGCTCCCATCAACATCCATGTCTGTGGGACGTGGAATCTTTAGAAAAACTTCTTGATGAGCATCGAAGGTCACTCCGTTTGAGGGAAGGTTGTGACGATAAACTTCACTACGTCCCCAGTCACAAGTATAGAGAGCATCGCCGAAAGGGGCCGGCCAACGCAGGTCGTGCAAGTACATTGCTCCGCATCCCGAACCCCCACCATAATCCGCCAGTGGTGGCAGGCCTTCTTCGGTGAAATTTACATATAAGGAGGGATAACCATAATTTCCTGACTGATGGATGTGACTAAGGCGAATATCCCAGCCGCCGCCGTCATTTGTATTATCGCGTGTGTAAACATTCATCAGTGGGTCGATACATACATCCATGATATTTCGCTGACCCCAGTTGTAAATTTCCATTTCTTTTCCATTCGGTCGGACGCGAAGGATTCCACCGCCACGTTTGGCCAGTACTCGTCCGTCAGCACCCGTCGCGTTGGTAAAACCAAAGTCACCCACGGCGATATATAACCAACCGTCGATACCCATTCGTATTCCATTGGTTGTGTGATCGGCACCGCGGCGTTCGACCTCGTCGGTGCTAATGCCGGTAATGAGTTCTTCGTGTTGATCCGCAGTTCCGTCTCCGTCAGTGTCATGGAATACGCTTAAGGTTGGCGGGTGTAATACCCATAAAGAACCGTTGTCATAGAAAAGGCCGCGAGGATGATCCATGCGGGCAAATTCATTGATCCTGTCAGCCTTCCCGTCACCGTCAACATCGATGCAGCGCAGAACCTTCCCCTGCCCATCTTCTTTTCCCAGAGAACCCTGGGGATCGACACCGATGAAGACTTCACCGGTTGGTGCAGATGCGATACAGACAGGATAATTGACCTCTGGTGGGTTTCCGAAAAGAGTAACATTAAATCCTGCCGGAGCCTGAACATCGGCAATAGTCGCGTTGCTTGTCGAGTTGTTAGTGACAGTTTTAGGAAGTTCCGGTAAATCCGGCGTGGCATAGGCTTCAAATTCCCAGAAACTTCCCCAGTAGTTGCCGCTGGCACCAAGGAAAGTTACCTGTAGAAATTTAGTATCCGGTGAATCAACCCTGTGAGGTGTAACCTTGGCTTTTTTATTGTTGCCCGACTGATCAACGATTTCGACCCACTTTTTTCCGTCTGCAGAAGCATGGATTTTATATTTGTATGCAGCGTCTTTTTTTTCCCAATGGATACGCAACGAGCGTACGTGAGACACCTTTTCAAGTTCCACCTGCCAGGTTTGGCCAATTCCCTGTCCTTGAGAACACCAGCGTGTTGAAAGATCACCGTCTACGGCGTTCTTTGCGAAATTCTGTTTATTAGCTTCTTCCGATTGCGCCTTGGCCGGACGTTTGAATGCCAGATTGGCTCCGCCACAGCATTCCACCGGAAGTTTATTGGGATCTCCTTTAGGAACGGCCGGCGCAGAAACCAGAGTTTTGATTTGAGCATCGATTTCAGGAGTGCTGGGAGTAAAGTGCTGGGCCGTGTCGAGACCGACTGACCAAAGAAGTCCTTTTGTGAACATGTCCAGCCATTTTGGTTCAGCCATCGTTTCGTTGTAATGGCCAATGGTGGTTGCAAAGACATTTCCCTTACCGTATTTATTAGTCCAGATACAGGTCTGTGGTTCACCATCGCTCATTCGCTTGGCCTGACCAAGAACAGTCGCGGTGTCAAATAACTTGATGGAATGATAGAGTTCGCCCTTAGGAGCAATAAATGTCTTTCCAAATCCCTGCATCGCCGGATGGTCGCTCTTTACGTTGTCAACCGTATAAGAGTAGTGGGGACCATGGCCCGGAGATTGCATACCAACAAATTCAAACCAGGTGTCATCCCCTGTACGGTAGCTATGCATAGCACAGTGGATGAGCATTGCAGGCAGGCCTTCACGATGAGGTCGAACAATGTTTTCGACCCACTCTTTTTCACTGGCATGTGAGAAACACTCGTTGTGAACCACAATGTCATAGCCAGCAGACCAGTTTTTGTCACGGTAAAGCGGGATATATGAGTCCGTGGCTGTTCCGCCCTGTTGCACTAAAGTCCAGACGACATTAGCTCGCGCGGAAACACCTTTGGAAATGATTTGTTTCTGGCGGGTATAGTCGTGACAGCAGCCTCCACAGACTAATAACGCGCGAATAGGACGTTGTTTGGTTCCCAGATTCTTAACCTTGGACTGGCCCAATGCCGGATGAATAGTTAGAGCCGCCAAAGCGAATGTTAGAATGAAGCGGTGCATGTTGTAAGTTCCATCAAACGAAAACAGGTAAGTGGATTAGAACAGGACTGATTTTATCAAAGATTGCAATAAAGCGAGTCGACAATCCGGAGAGCACACAAGGTTTAGAGTAGTGGCAGTGGCTCCCCTTCACAGATCGGAAGAGGACGGCCCAGTTGATCGTAGATTTCAGAATTGTGGTGAATGCCTAAAGCATTAAAAATCGTGGCGTGCAGGTCACCGGGAGTTGCCGGGTTATTGCGAGGATAGGCACCATTGGTGTCGCTGCTCCCATAAATGTGGCCGCCCTTAATTCCGCCACCCGCTAAAGCGACGGAGTAGACGTTGGGATAGTGGTCACGACCGGCTCCGCCGTTAATCTTAGGTGTTCTTCCAAACTCAGTTAGGAAGACAACTAATGTTTCTTCCAGCATGCCGCGATCCTCTAAATCGTTCAGTAGGGCATTGCATCCCTGATCCCACACTGGAAGCAGGTTGTGTTTCAGTCGATTAAAATTGTCACGGTGAGTATCCCACATATCACCCGCACCACCATTCAAATCGCCGGCACTGCAGATTACCTGAGTGATAGGAACACCAGCTTCGATGAGCCGCCGTGCCAGTAGCAGGCTTTGACCACCTATATGGTCGCCGTAGGCTTCACGAAGTTTGGCTGGTTCCTTGTCCAGATTGTAGGCATCGCGGACTTTGCCGTTGATAAGCATGTCGGTTGCAAGTTCACGAAAATGATCAAAACTTCTGAAGGAGTCTTCCTGAGACAGTGGGGACTCGAGTTGGTGTAATAATTCGTTGCGGCGTTGCAACAGCGGTAGATCTTTTTCTTCGCCCAGATCTAGAACTTCACTGCCCAGCGTTCTTGAAACACCGCCCCATTCACGTCCTGCCGGAGTACGTATGACTACAGGATCATAATTAATTCCCAGGAATCCTCCATACTCACCTGCCTGTAGTGTTCCATTATCAACCATCGGGTAAGGCAGTCGCACAGCACGTGGAACTCCCCGCGGAGCGTTTCGAAAGGCACTGACCATCGCAGCCAGACTCGGCCAGTCTTCCCGCATGGGAGGAATGTTGCCGGCACGTGGTGGCTTATGCCCAGTCATATTCCAGTACATACCACGCCCGTGTGCCGAATCCGAATGATGCATGGAACGAATAATTGCAAGTTTTTCAGTTTGCTGAGCCATCAGCGGGATATGTTCACTAACACGGTAACCGGGTGTGGCTGTATTAATAGTCCCGAAGGGGCCACGGATCTCAGCATGAGCATCCATCTTGGGATCAAATGTTTCGTGATGACTCATACCACCCCAACAATAAACGACAATGCAGTTTTTTGCCCTGCCGCTTCCCGGACGTGGTTTAAACGCAGATGCCTGAGCCTGCTGTTGCATCTGAAGCCATATTGGCAACGAGCAGGACAGCATACCAGCTGATGTCTTCAGTAGTTCTCTGCGTGGAAGTTTCATAAATAAAGCGTGCGACCTTGTAGGTTACGAATCTCTTTTTATTGTACTAAGAAACGGGGGTCGGATGCCAATAGCACTTTAATAGCATGCCACATGATTCGATAGTTGCGTTAATAATAGTTGCGCCAATAATAGTTGCGGCAATAATAATCCGGACGCTTAGCTCATGATCTGCTTAATAACACGTCCGTGGACGTCTGTCAGGCGGAAATCTCTGCCCGCATGTCGATACACAAGTCGTTCATGATCAAGACCCATTAAGTGCAGGATTGTCGCATGATAGTCATGAATGTGGACGGCGTCACGAACAACTTTGTTACCAATGTCATCGGTTTCACCATGAACCACGCCACCTTTGACCCCTGCTCCGGCTAACCAACATGAAAAAGCGTGAGGATGATGGGCTCGGCTTTTTGTGCCTTTACCGTCCTGTGCCCAGGGAGTGCGTCCAAATTCAGTACAGAAAATCAGCAGGACATCATTGAACAGCCCGCGTTGTTTAAGGTCCGTTATTAAAGCCGCTGCCGGCTGATCGACTCTTTGGGCGTATTTTGCGTGCGATCCAATATCGCGGTGAGCCGCATCCCAGTTGTCTCTACAGGCTCCGATGGCATCGATTACCTCTACAAAACGAACACCCGCTTCGATCATCCGTCGAGCCATGATTACCTGAGAGGCATAGGATGTTGGATCATCAGGGGATGCTCCGTAAAGCTCAAATGTTTCTTTGCTTTCCCTGGATAAGTCCATAATCTGCGGAGCTTCTGCCTGCAGACCGCGGGCAGTCTCAAAGGAACTAATTCGGGCTTTCAGCGTGTTGTCTGATTTGCGGGTTCGTAAGTGACGCTGATTCAGCGAAGACAGAAGGTTTAATTCAAGCGATTGACTTGCTTTGTTCGTGGTAGCTGTCAGATTGGGGATGGGGGTTTCTCCGGGTGTGATTTGTACACCGGCATTTTCCCCGGGGAGGAAGATCGAATCCCAAATCTGCGGTCCTGCATATGGGCGATGCTCAGAAATTACAACATGTCCCGGTAGTGACGGGTTGTCAGAACCCAGACCATGGCTGAGCCAGGATCCCAGCGAAGGCATGGCGAATCCGGTACTACCGGTATGAAGTTGAAGTGTTGCTTCGCCATGGTCTATGTGATCGCAGTTCATTGAACGAATGAGCGCACATTCATGCATTTGTGCGCGAATAAACGGAAAAAGATCGCTGACTTGAGTGCCGCAATTTTTGTTAGGACTGAATTTCCAGTTAGATGCTTTAAGGTAACGGTCAAAGTCTTTTCGTCCAAAATCGTAACCGATAGAGGTGTCGTGTTCACGAGCCAAACGAGGTTTGGGATCGAAGGTATCCACATGGGAATACCCACCAGACATATACAATACGATGACCTGCTTAGCACGCGCTGGAAAATGAGGCTGGGGAAGTTCTTTGCTCAGCACGGCAGTGCTGCCCGGGACAATTGCGGGCATTGCAGCGACCGCGGCCGTCGAGCCGAGTCGTTTGAGAGCAGTTCTGCGATTGATATTGGAAGTGTATAGGGTCACGTGACTAGTCGATGAAAAAAAACTCGTTACTTGTTAGCAGGACTCGGCATAATGCCTGGTATTCTGGCGAAGCCAGATCGGTGGCAATGTTAGTAGTCTCAGGGGATTTGCGATATGTCTGTAAAAACTGTTTGACCTCGTTCAGTTCCTCCGGACTTACTTCCCGGCTATACAATTGTTGAAAAAGCCAATTGATCCGCCGATCTTCATTTTGCAATGCCTTCTGCATACGGATCGCCAGAGCCTGTGACTGGTTATTGATAAAATCGGAATTCATCAAAAATAGTGCCTGGGCCGGAACGGTTGTCGTGTTCCGTCCTGCTGTACTGCTGTTAGTGTCCGGACTATCAAACAGCCCCAGCAGTGAATGTCTGAATATTCGTTGCGTAATCAGATAGACACTGCGATGGTTGTGGTCGTACTCTTTGTGAAATGGATTGTTGAGGTTGTATCTGGTTTTATACCACGGGTCGAGTGGATGTGCTCCCGGCTGCGTTAGATTCAGTTGGCCACTGATGAACAGGATCGAGTCCCGGATTGATTCTGCATCCAGTCTTTGACGCGAGTATCTCCAAAGCCATACATTGTCCGGGTCCTGAGTCTGCTGTGATTCATCACTGTCGAGGCTGCTAAGTTGATAGGTTTCTGTAAGCATGATTCGACGATGGAGTTTCTTAAGCGACCAGCCGTCATCAATAAATGTTTGTGCCAGCCAGTCTAAGAGTTCAGGATGAGTAGGTCGTTTACCCTGACGGCCAAAATTATCTAAAGATTCCACGATTCCGCGGCCAAAGTGTTGAGCCCAGATGCGGTTGACTAATACGCGTGCTGTCAGTGGATGATTTTCCTGAATGAGCCAGTTAGCAAGTTGAAGCCTCCCTGAACCATGTTCAATATTAGTCTCGTCAGCGGGAGTAATTGTCGACAAAAAGTGACGCGGGACGAGGCTCCCCAGTGTCTCTGGATTGCCCCGCAGGTGAATACGGGAATCTGCGATATTGCCTTCTCTGACACTAAAGACAAATTGATAAGGGGGCTCTGCACCCATCTTGTCTTTTCTTTCACGTAGCCATTGCAGTCCATAAATCATTAATTCACGAAATTTTCCAGATCGAAACGAAAGGTGTTCTTCCCGCTTGGCTTCAAATTCAGCGATCGTTTGTTGGATTACTTTGCCCCGGTCTGTATTCTGCTGACCGGACGCTGCTAATTCCTTTAGCTTGGCCTGCTGCTCCTTGAGCTTCTGGTCGGCCTGCTTGAAGGCATCTAAGGTGGGCTTGAGCCATGGTCTGAAATGATTGTTGATTTGGTATTCGTAGCGATCGATCAGTTTCCAATATTGTTGTGCTGTGTCTGAAGAGTTGTTAAGCGGATCGTGTGGATTTAAGTTGAATGGAGTCTTTTGATCAGACATCCCCATCCATGGATACTTGGTGCTGCGAAAGATCCCATAAATGCCGTAGTAGTCGGCTGTTGGGATCGGGTCAAATTTATGGTCGTGGCAACGGGCACAACGTAACGTCAGTCCCATAATGCCTCGGCCAACAGTGTCTAAGGTGTCTTCAATAGTCATGTGCAAGCTGTCTTCTCGGCGGTTACCAAACCTGCGACTGAGAGAGATGAATCCGGTTGCAACATTGTATCCTTTGGCCTCTTCAGAGTTTGTCGTGAGCGACGCAAGGATGTCACCGGCCAGTTGTGCCTGAATAAAAACGTTGTAAGGCATGTCGTTGTTCATCGAGTTGATTACCCAGTTGCGATACAGGTAAGCCGAATGGATGGGAATGTCACCTACATCGCCTTGTGTATCGGCGTACCGGGCCACGTCCAGCCAAAGTCGTCCTTGTCGTTCACCATAACGGGGCGAATTCAGTAACCGATCGACAACTTTAGCAAACGCGTCGTCGTCGTCGGCAGGGTCGTCAGTGAAGGCTCGGACCTGTTCAATCGTAGGTGGAATGCCGGTAAGATCGAGGGTGGCACGGCGAATAAGTGTGCGACGACCGACCCCAGGCGTGGCAGCGATCTGATGGGCGATCCGCTTAGTCTGAACGAATCGGTCGATTGCATTTTTGTTCCAACGCGGGTCTTTCGCTGGAGGAGGAGTTGTCCTTTGACGAGGCCGGAAAGCCCAGTCAATTTCAGGATCGAATTCGATCGTATTGGATTCCGATTTGTGGAGAGCGGTTTCTGTGGTGGCGGGAGAATTCGGCCAGACAGCACCCTCATTAATCCACCGGTAAAACCGGCGTATTTCGTCGTGTGTTAATTGATCACCATCATCCGGAGGCATTCGTAGTTCTTTATGGGTCTTCTGGATGGCAGCAATCAGTAAGCTGTCTTCTGCACGGAAGGGGACGATAGAAGCCCCATATTCTCCGCCTTGTAGAAGAGCCTGTCGCGAAGATACTGAGAGTGGACTTTCTGAATCGGATTTGCCGGAATGGCAACCTGAACAGCGTTCGATAAGTATGGGGCGTATGCTGGTCTCGAAGAATAACTCCTTCTCCTGCTGGGTGGCGTTGTTTGTTGTTTTGGGGATTAATGTTGCTTGTCCCGCCTGATGGTGGCTACGAATGACTTCCCCACTTAAGACAGACGCATAGATTGCCAATTCGTCTATCCGACCTTCCCATGGACTGTTGCTTTGGTGGTTGTTTCCAATCAGCAGGTTTCCTTCGTTGCGGAATTGAATAATACCGCTGAATGTGTCCCGAGCCACCTCTTTTCCGTCAAGGTAGGCTTTCGCTGTTCCACCGTCGAGATCCCGCTCTACGGTGATGGCCATGTGGTGAAACGAGCGTTCGCTTTGAGGTTTGTTTAAGGAGGGGTTTTTTATCTCCAGGCGGATCATGTCTTTTGCGGGGTTCTGCAGGGTGAACAAAAAATGGCCGTTCTGACGTTTGCGGTAAATCCATAAAGAATTCTGATTAAAGGAAGCGGTGTCAGCTTTGTATAGAACCGAATAGTTGATTTTGTTGTCCGCATCCGGGGCGTCGTCTAAAAACCATAACTCGATGGTAAACGAGTTGTTTAGAACCTCAGTAAGTACAGTATTACTGTCCTGATTAAGCTGAAATACGGTTTTGCCTGTCACTGCTGAACGTGAATACGTTCCGGAAAGTCCGCTGATACCTCGTAGTGGTGCAGGGGTGTTGGAATGTTGTGGAGTGATCCCCAGTGTTCCGTTTGGGTATCCAGTGTCATGACTGAGATAGATTAACGGTTTCTTGCCGGTAATTAACTCACCATAGTCAGCGGCCAGGCAGCAACTGCTTAAAAATGTAGTCAAGATTAGGGCGAGTGAATATTTCATGTCTGGAGGATAAAACAAATAGTGAGTATTCAGGAGGGGGGGGAGAATGCGATTGGTTTACAGGTGAACAGGGATGTAGCGGGTTTGTTCATCGTCGTTGGCCGGGTGCGGTGGTTCCTGCCAGGGAATCTCAGCATTGTCACTCAGCAACTGCTCAAGAGTGGCCTTGAATGTCGGTACAATTTTGCTTAGCGCTGTTCGCTCGTCTCTGGCTACAAATTCAATTCCATTTAAATTGGCAACGCGAGCCCTTACGCCTTCCGGCGTTGAACTGACGTGAACGATACAGTTAAAGGTTGGAATGTCCTGAGATGTAATTTGAAGAGAGTTGTCGTGCATGACAGTGATCTATTTGCTCGTTGGTATCTTAGGGTGTTCGCCAATTTACAGTTTACTGGCTTCTTGCCATTATAGATTATTCAGGGCATTTTTTTGCTAGTTGATAATTTGTTCCCCTGAATTAAATGACGAACGGCCTTTTTTATCTGGAAAATTATCTCGTGACGAAATTATTTTTAGCGGCTTTGATGCTTGTGTGGCTTGGTACCTGGGAGGGATTAGAGGCACAGCAGGCTGACGTTCAAAAGCAAAAGACCGACGTGTTGGTTACTGCGGCTGGAAAAATGGTGGGGGAAGTACTGGATGAATCTAGTCACCTGCACATTTACCGGGGAATTCCGTTTGCGCAACCTCCAACCGGTGAACTTCGCTGGCGTCCTCCGAGACCGGCCGGGCCGTGGGATGGAGTGCGAGAGTGTCTGGAGTTCGGGAGTCAATCGGCACAAATCCGGCAGGGCAACGTGTATGGCAGTGAGGATTGCCTGTACCTGAATGTATGGACAACGCAGGCAGGACGGCCGGATGCCGGACTGCCAGTCATGGTTTGGATTCATGGAGGTGGATGGACCGGCGGAAGTGGGGGCCGTCGGTATTACAGTGGAAAGGCAATTTCAGAACGTGGTGTTATTCTTGTAACCGTTAATTACCGTTTGGGTGCCATGGGTTTCCTGGCTCATGAAGCCTTGGCAAAAGAAAATAGTCAAGGAATCTCAGGTAACTACGGATTGATGGATAATCTCCTCGCTTTAAATTGGATTAAACAGAATATCTCGGCGTTCGGAGGAGATCCCGATAATGTTACGATTTTTGGTGAATCTGCCGGTGGAGCAACGGTCTCTGCGTTGTGCTGTGTGCCGCAAGCAAAAGGATTGTTTCATAAAGCGATTTCTCAAAGTCCATGGATGTTTGGTTATACCAATCCGCTGGCAGCACGAAATATTGTTCATCAAACGAAAAGGATTGGTAATGTTGAAAGTGGGGAAATGTCTGGGCAGCGATGGGTTGAAAAGTTTACAGATAAAAAGGGAGTCGCAGCGATTTCCGAGTTGCGAACCAGAGATGTCAAAGAGTTGTTTATGGGATACTCCCCGGCCAAGTTAACGGTGGGCAATGCCCTATTGCCGGACCATCCTTTGGAGATGTTTAAGCGTGGTGAACAGTTTGACATTCCAATGATTGTTGGTACTACACAGCATGAAGGTAATTACTTTCAGGGTGGTATTTGGCCCAAAGATCGTCAGGTATTCATTAGAAAATTAGCGGCGTTTTATGGGGAACAGCAGGGAAGCGAACTGGGGAAAGCCTTTCCTGGTGAAGCCAGGGCGGCTGCCATACAGTTTGTCACGGATGCCTGGTTCGTCCATCCGGCCAGGGTGATGTTGTTGGGAATGGAAAAGGTAAGTTCTTCAGCGTATCAGTTTGAATTTCGTCGGGTGAATCATAAAGATCCTTCCAAGGGGGCTCCGCACGCGATTGAAATTCGCTACGTGTTTAACTCACTTCAGAATGCTGAGTCCCGCCCTAAAGATCAGCAATTGGCAGATTTGTGTACGGATTACTGGACTCAGTTTGCCAAGACCGGCAATCCTAATAAACTAATGCGTCCCCGTTGGCCCGCCTATACGGTGAAGCAGCGCGCGTTTCTATCACTGGATCATGATGTTCAGGTTCTTTATGATATTAACCGTACAGTACTAGATGCATTGGATGAGGCTAATCAGGGATTATGGCGAATAAAGTGAGAACTGTTCGGATTTGTCCGGCAACGGCCCAATATGATTGGATAAAAAGTGATTGCTGCGTTGAAGGTCTTTGTACTGTGCCCTTCTATAACTGAAACTAACGTGAAAGATGTATCTTGTAATTGAGGGACTAGTTTGATGACACCACAGGAGATTTTTCTGAAAGCATCAGAGATTGAAGGTTTGGTTCAACGCCGATCCTATTTACAGGAAGCATGTGGAGAAGATGCGGTATTGCGGGGAAAAGTCGATGCGTTGTTGG